>MWYY01000006.1:6559-9862 GCA_002050355.1 Acidobacteria bacterium 28-9 | reverse complement strand
ATCTTCCACCGACTACGACGGCGGAAATCTTTTTTGTATTGGTGATGTTTTCGAGCGGGTTAGCGTCGAGTAAAACCAAATCCG
Source organism: Acidobacteria bacterium 28-9 (assembly GCA_002050355.1). Lineage (GTDB taxonomy): Bacteria > Acidobacteriota > Blastocatellia > Pyrinomonadales > Pyrinomonadaceae. The sequence goes on along the minus strand of MWYY01000006.1, from coordinate 9,778 downwards.
CTATTTTTCCTTTTTCAACTGTGCCGAGCGACTTTTCCAAACCGAGAAACTTCGCCGGATTGATGGTCGCGGTTTGAAGTGCTTCGAGCGGCGTGAATCCGGCTTGCACAAATAATGCAAGTTCGTCGTGAACGGTAAAACCCGTGTAAGCGTAATAGGCGGGAATGTCCGTGCCGAGCATAAACTTAACTCCGGCACGGTGCATCTCTCTCACCAAATCAAATTCTTTCTCGTAAAGCAGCTTCTTGACGCGGATAAATTCAGGTGTGCGATACTTCAGGAAAAAAGCGTTCTCCGGTTTCCAACTTTCCAACTCAGCCGCCGGAATGTATTTCATTCGCGGGTCGTTGTAAAAGCTGCCGTCGTCAACGTAGGAAAGAACTCGTTTGATTTCCAGCGTCGGAACTTGCCAAGTCTGATTTTTGACAAAGCGGGCGAATAATTGTTCGGCTTTCCGTTTGTCATAAGTCGCCAATTCGATTTTCGTGCGCTCGGCGATTCGGGCGGGAATATGCGAAAAATCGCCGGGCTTGCCGCTCGGTTTTACGAGAGCGTCGGCGCGCCGCTCAATTTCATTTGCCGGAAGTGTCGAACTGCTTCTGAGAATATTGCCTAAATGCTCAAAGCTGCGTTGTCCGGCATCCGACGCTTCAAACGAAGTGACGGCAATCGGAACGTGACCGGCAAACGGAATGCGCTGCCGTTTCGCTTCTTCGACAAGGGCGAAATAAGCCTCACGGGAAGCGTCATAAACTTTGATAAAATCCGCGCCTTGATTTTTGTTAATCGTTACGGTTTTACGACCTTGCTCGGCAGTCAATGTTTCGATTGACCAATCGCCGTCGTCCGCGCCGTCCGCGACCACGCCGCAAGAAACGATGCGCGGCGCGAGCAATTTTCCTTGTCTAACCTGCTCGCGCCATTCATAAACTTGTTTCAGATTGCCGCCCATATGCCGAACGCCGAGAACGCCGTTAACGATAAATAACGGAAACGGTGTTTTAGTTGCCGACAAATGAACGTGCATATCCCACAAACCGGGAATCAAAAATTTGCCGCTCGCGTCAATTACCTGCGCGTTTTTCGGGATTTTCGTTTTCGCCGTTGTGCCGATTTTTGTGATGCTGTTTCCTTCTATAACAACAGTCATCGCGGCTTGCAGCGGTTTTCCGGTCATGTCAATGACGGTGACGTTTTTGAAAACGAGCGGCGGATTTTGCGCCTGAACAAAGGTTTGGAACAAAAATAAAAAAGCGATAATCATTAATATTTTTTTCATAAAAATTTACCTCGATATTTGAAGCGAACCATACTGATTGCTTTCGGTTGAAATCCACGACCCCGAAAAGCCTTCCGGTTCGCGGTTGAGTTTGCCTTCGAGAATTTCTTCGCCGTTATCGACCTTGAACGAAAACTGCGTATCATCGAGCGTCGGCTCAATTAAGGTAAATTCCTTCGACTGCTCCCGATTAAAAACAACTGCTTTTCCGCTTAACTCGCCATCGGAAATTTGGAGAAAAAGATTTGCCGAAGCGTCGTTTGTCGGACTTTTATCTTTCGCCGATTTAATAAAAAGTTTCCATCTGCCGGATATAAAATCGGTCATTGTCGGAGAGTGACGGTTGAAGGAAAAACCGATGGAAATGAAAACGACAATGATAAAAATCTGTGCCGCCGAAAGCGTTGCCAAAACTGTTTTCCAAACACTTTTTTCAGTTTTGTAAAAAATCAAATTGTTGATGCGCTTTTCCAGAATATAACCGTCGTTCATACCGAGCGAATAAGTTCGGTTTTGAGAAACAAACTCCGACGAAAGTTGTAACAGCGAACGCGAATACGCTGTTTTGTCGAGCAGTTTTTCCGTCACCATTTCGTCAACCGCCATCTCGCGTGTTTCGGCGATTTTTCTTTTGATAAACCAAACCGCCGGATGAAAGCCGACGAATATATTCAAAATTTCAAAACAAAGGTTAAATAAATAATCACGCCGTCGAACGTGCGCCATTTCGTGTCCGATTGCCGTCAGCAAAAGTTTTTCGTCGGAAATTTCGAGAGATGCGTTCGGCAAAATAATTTTGGGAGCAAGAAAACCCACAGTTGCCGGAATCTTCGTCTCGCCGGAGAAAACAAGCCGGACTTTACTCACACCAAAAATTTCCCGGCATTGACAAATAATTCCGCCAATCGCCGGCGGCAAAATTTCATCGGTGAAATCGCCGTAAATTCGTTTCGTGTTTCGCCATTTCCTGACTAAAGTTATAATGCCGGTCGAAATGAAACCGATAAAAACGAGCGCGAAAGTGTATTTGCGCGATAAGCAAAAAGCGAGCGGCTGTTCAAATCGGCTGAACCCGGAGGTCAGCGAATTTGCTTTTGCCACGGTCGAAGAAATAATTTGCGAACCGACAAAAAAGCCGAGAATTTGACTGCGGAAAACACCGGCGAAAGGAATCAGAAAACATAAAATCAGCGAAAACGCCCATAAATTATGCTGAAAACGCATTGGCATTTTTCGCATTATTCGCGCCGCCGACAAACTCGCAAGCCAGATAAAAACTATTTGCCAGCAGGCATTGAGCAGAAAAATTGTGATTGCCTCACTTATTTTTTCCATCTTCTTTTTCTTTTTCGCCGATTAAATTATGGAGTTCGGCAAGTTTTTCGGGTGTCAGTTGCTTTGTTTCGACCAGACTCATTACCAGACTTTCGGCGGAACCGCCGAACAAACGATTTATCATATCGCCCAGAGATTGTTTGATAATTTTCCGCTCGGAAACCGTCGCGCTGTAGAAATAGGCGCGGTCTTTCAAAATTCGTTTGACTTTTCCTTTGCGGTGCAAAACATTGAGCATCGTCTGAACGGTCGTGTAAGCAAGTTCGCGCTTTAGTTTATGCTGAACGACCTGCACATTCGATTGCCCCGTTTCCCACAAAATCTGCATTATTTCCAATTCCAACGGCGTCAGTTGAGCCGATTTGGTTTTTCGCATATTCGTCTCCTAAACTTTTAGTAGTATAAGCTAAAAACCCGCTCTGTCAACTAAAGATTTAGGAGCAGTTTAAGAAGCAATGCTTATTATTATAACCCAAGTTGCCAGTTATAAAGTTTGATATTTGAAAACAGAAAAGTCTTCTCCTAAAATTTTGTGACCAAACAAAAACCAAAGGAGAAGACCTGATATGTGCGATAGCACTCTTGCAATATACTGTTTTATCGAT
>MWYY01000006.1:0-6360 GCA_002050355.1 Acidobacteria bacterium 28-9 | reverse complement strand
GCCATCTGCGCGATGCTGCATTTTGGCGGTAACGCGTGAACGCTCGCGCCTGATGCTGCACGAACTCGGACTGATGAAACGTCTTTTGAGCCGTTCGCGCTTTTCGCGGCGGATGAACCGTCTGGCGGATTTGATTTCGCAATTGTTTCATCAATTGGGAAGCGTTCTCACGCGACCTGCATTGGGAGTCGCGCTACTTGCTCGATTCGTTTCCGGTAGCGGTTTGCGATAACATCCGCATCAATCGGTGTCGCATAGTTCAGGATGAACTTTACCGCGGCGTGATGACATCGAAACGTCGTTACTTTTATGGCGTTCGAGTGCAGATTATGGCAACGCGCGGACGGCATTCCATTGGAGTTTTGTATCTTGCCGGGGGCGTGTAGTGATTTGCAGGGCTTGGCGGAACTGGCTCTTGATTTGCCCGAAATGGCGGAACTGTTTGCCCGCGGAGGATACAATTTTTATGAGTGGGAAGATTATTTGCAGGAGACAGAAAACCTGAAGCTGCAAGTTCCGCGCAAAAAGAATTCCAAACGCGGGCGTGAGCCTTACTTGGAAATCTACAAATCGTTGATGCGAAAGTATATCGAAACGACGATTGGCGAGATTTCTAAATTGTTTCCGAAAAAGATTCATGCGACCAATCTGAATGGATTCTTGTTAAAAATCGCGTTGTTTTTGTTTGCCTATCAAATTGATAAGGCTTTTGTTCAATAACTGGCAACTTGAGTTAATTTAGGTTGATGCTTGAAACAAATAGAGAAAAGCATTCTTTCATCCTTAGAGATTGAATCAACACGAGCGGAAAATTACCGGCAGGCAGTGTCGGTAAACGAGGCGATGATTTAATGCAGCCGCTGTTTCGCCCTCACGTCCAATGGTAGGATGAAAGACGGGCTTTTCTTCTTCCGTTGAAGTTGAGCCTCCATCGGCGTAAAATACTTACGCCCCGGCGCGTTTTCGTTTGTTTGATAAAGAACCGTTCGATGAACCGATTGTCGCCAACAAGGTGAATGTCTGGCGCGGGTGGCGGTCAGTCTCCAAACTTAAATCATAAACCGTTTGGATTTTTTCAATAAAAACCGAACGAGTTTCGTCCAATGGATAGGCGACCGTCATCAAATGCCACTACCCGATACGTCCATAGACCGCTCTAAATGAGCGAAGTCTCCAATAGCTGACTGGAACAGTGAAGCTAGTTCAAACTTTGAAACAGGTCACTGCAAATAGGCATCATCGGCGACATTTCCGGTTTAATTCAACCTTCTTTCTCGGCAAACTCGCAACGCCATCCGGCGAAAACCAACACAGCCCGCCGCAGTCAGCAGTTTTGGCGGGATGGGTAAACTTTGTGCTTGACTGCTTCTTTCATAGCTGATTTGTTCGGCGGCGTTTCAACTAGAGTGAAGCCGCTTGCAAGTATGAACGAATGAGCGGATGCACAATGCCGGATAACGCAGAACGCTCCGGCTGGAATAGTGTGGCGACGAAAAACGGATGTCCGGCAAGTTCGACAACTCGCGGTTCGCCTTCCACATCTACGCCGGTTATTTTCATCTCGCCGGTTTCGAGCAGTTTTTGATAGCGCACATTAACCCCGTAATTACAATGATACTGCTCGACGGCTTCATCTTTGCCGTAGATGGTTCTGATTAGCGAATCTTCCTTAAATTTGATTGTGCCATTGGCTTCCACCAAAGAACACGAAAGCGGCGCAATCAGCGGCATCGCGGCATCGGGATTGGTTTCGGCGTGTTCCGCTTCGGCGTAGCCGAGAACATTTCGCGCATATTCAATAAGCGCGTGTTGAAAGCCGCCGCATGTCCCTAGAAACGGGCGATTTCCTTCACGCGCAAACCGAATTGCCGAAAGCGCACCGTCCATACTCGCGTAAGGACTGGCTGGCACACACCACAGCCCGTTGAAAGATGAAAGCTGTTCAAGGTCTTGAGCGAGACTTTCTGTTGGCAGCCAAGTTACATTAACTTTAATTCCTGTATCATTCGCCGCAATCGCAAGTGCCTGTGGAATTGCTATATGCGCCGTGACTTTAGGAGAGTAGTCGCCAATTAGTCCAATTTGAATTGTCATAATTATCCTTTTTTAGTCTTACCCTACATCAACGGAAGCCGCCAAACGACCGAATTGACGTGGGGCGAAACCGCCACCAAGCCCGTTTGAATTCACCACGCGACGTGAAAAGAAAGTCGCTGTTTCGCCCTCACGTCCAATGATTTGTTAGGCGTGCCTATGTTTCCAAATGGTCTTTTTGTCTTCGCTAAATTCTTCAATCGTTGGTTTGCATTCCGTTCAACGATTTCTAACGCGCTTCAAATATGTAAACAGCGTTGCCGGTAGCCAAAGTGCGTAATAACGTCCTTAACAGTATGCCCGGTATATTTATCAACTCTAACTTGACCGCCTTCTCGACAATAGAGATTTTTCTTAGTCGGCGATAGCCGTTTTCAAGAAATATTTGTTCAGGATTGTCGGCAGTAAACTTAAAAGACGCTCCAATGCCGGTCAACTTTTCGTGCAGTGTTTTGCCGTATTTTTCAAAGAATTTCCGATTCATCAAATCGCCGATTAGCTTGTGTCGCGGAAATAGTCGGGTTAATGTTTGCAGCAATTGTTTGATTTCATCCTCATTCAGATACATCAAAACGCCTTCGATAACAAACACGATTGGATTTCGGCTGGCAAAGGCGGACAGCTTTTCTTCGAGCGATTCGGTCGAAAAATCTATAGAAATACGATTCAGTTGGTTCTCGCAATTTGCGACAGGCAATCGCTCGTTTTTATACACAATCACTTGCGGTTCGTCGAGTTCCGCCCACACGCCGCCTTTGAAACGAAAAGCGCGGCTGTCAAATCCTGCGCCGATTATCACCACGCGCTGTTCGGGATTGGAAGCGAGTTCCAGCCGCAAAAAATCATCAATGATGCGATGACGGGCGACGAGTGCAGCGTTGGGGCTGGTTTCGTCCTTAAAAGTTTCGAGAATTTGCCGTCCGTCTTCATTCATAAAAACTTTGGCGAAAGTGTCGCCGCAGACAGAATCAGAGCGTTCGGCATCCTGCATCCGCACACCGCAAGTATAAAAGGCGGTTTTTGAAATCGGCTTCATAAATTTAATCAAAATCAAAATCGCGCCTCGCGGCGATTGATTGGTTAAACGGCGCGTTTCGGTTCAGGATTGTAACCGCGTTCTCCATACGGCGCGAGTTTGTCCAACCACATTTGCTCAAGAATCCGCAAATCCGCCGAAGGATCATAATCAGCCCGCTCCGGCGAGTCAAGCGTGTCGAGTATTTCAACCTCAAAATTGTCCGCTCCGTATTCGTCCAAATCTTTTTGGAGTGCGCGATTGCGATGAGTTCCCATCCGAAGCTCGGCTCGCTGGCGATTAAGTATCGCGGGTAGATCACGGCTAATGCCGACGAGCAGTTTGCCATTGATAGTGTTCCGAACACAATAAACACCCATCGGGCGCGTGGTTTCCTTATACTCTCTAATCAAAGCCTTTTTGTCCATAAATGCTCGTTAATGTATTTATATTCACTCTTCAATATGTCCTGCAATCAGCCGCCTAACGATTGAGTTGACGCGGGCGAAACAGCTATGTGCAACTCTGAGTTTAACGAAATATGTTTTTATGAGGTAAGCTGTTTCGCCTCGCATCCAATGATTCGAAGAATCAAACCACTGCCTCTGGCAGTGGTTCTACAAGGCAGTGAGGCGAAACAGCCAACACACAAAAATATATCTTCTCAAGGTTGAAAACGACCAAATATATTTTCAGTCAGATGAAACATTGGTGAGGTTGTCGTCAGTAGAAGTCAACAATAGAGAATGCCGCCGCGACACTCAACGAATAACAACGCACCTTCTAGGGCAAACAAAACAAAGCCACCGCCTCTGGCGGTGGTAATTTTACTTGTTGGACGGTGCGTTGCTTTTACGACGATGCTTTATCAAGCGTCATCTCAAAAAACTTTAACCAAGTTTTTCCAGTGTCGCGTGACATTTCGCCTATCTCAAACCACTGCCCTTTTTCATTTATCTTGATTGTAAAACGTATCTCTCCAGCTCGCGCGTCGGTAAATCCCCAAACTATGGTTTTGTCGGTTATCGTGGGCTGCACGTCAAACGATGTTCCGTCACCGCGAAAAGCCTGCCAGCGAAATGTCTTGGCATCTTTGTTATACGAAATTACGGCAAAAGCATTGTGGATAACCGATTCTGCCGTTTCTCCTGCTTTGATGCCTTTGCCAAGCCCGTCAATCATTAAAACTGTTCCGTCAACTTTGCTTTGCACCATTTCGTTCTGTCGAAAAGTGCGACGCTCGTTGCGTCCCATTAAAATCCAGCCTTCGCCGCGCCATTGCCCAACAAGAAAATTTAACTTGCTCATTTCACCCGCATTCGTTGAAGTCGTTTGCGCCGATACTGAAACCGATAAAGCATAGAAAAGCAAAAGGAAAAAGCAAAGTTTATAAATGTTCATTTTTTATCTCCCAAAGTGATAGAAATAGTATAAATAAAAATTACACTAAGCCAAAGTTAAAGAAAGCCGTCCAACGGCTGAGATGACGTGGGGCGAAGCCGCCGCCAAGCCCGCTAAAATTTAACGAGCTACGTTCATACAAAGTCGCTGTTTCGCCCTCACGTCCAATGATTTGTTGGGCGGATGGTTTAGTATCGACATCCGTTATTGGCTCTTAATCCGTTCTCGCCGGAAATCTATTCCAGTCATCACGAAACCCAAAATACTTAACCCGAAATGAGCTAGGAGTGTAAGCGCATTAAAAAGCAACAGGACAAATCCCTGCGGCTCAGATGACCATTTACTATACGCTTCTAAACTCGGCGCATTTCCTCCCGCCCACGCGAATGCCAATCCGATTATTCCGTGTGGAAGCCAGCAGATGAACCAACTCGCAAGTAACGCAAACCACACGATTCGGCTTCTGTCGCGCAAACCTGATAGTGCAAAAACGGTGAAGAGTAGCCCGAAGGAAAGCCAAGCAAAGCCGAATGAAACTGCCCAAGTATGCAAATGGTTACCAAATGGATAAAGTTCGTTGGCGCGGTATGGTCCTGCGGTTGGCTCCCAAAATCGGATAATGAAGTTGACACCTACGATACTCAAAGGGATACCTGACGCACTCAACAATCGCCAGCTTAACGGCGCAGTTCGGAAAGCCGGTAGAAAGCTGGTCAAGACGGCGACTGCGATTACTATACAAGTGCCTACAATAATCCAAACTGTCCACATTTCAGTTTCTCCCAAGTTACTTTCAACTTGTGGTTATTAGGTAATCCGCCCAACGGCTGAGTTGACGTGGGGCGAAACCGCCACCACACAAGTTTAGGTTTAACGGACGACGCGATAACAAAGTCGCTGTTTCGCCCTCACGTCCATTGAATTGTTAGACATCGCCTTAGCTAAGGTGCAATCCTGTCAAACCGGTGATGCATCATTCGCGGAAACCAAACAGTGAAATGCGTTATGTTTCCTTTTTGATCCTTATGAAAAAGTATCCAAGCGTCAAAACTGATATCAGGATATTGTTCAATCTTTATCTGAAACTGATTTATGCTTTCCGGTTCGATAATGGTATCAGCAACGGTCGGTCTTTTAACGACCAACTTTCCTTCATCGTTCACTTCAATCGTCCAGTAAAAATCCAGATGCTTGCTGTAATACTTTCCGGTAAAAGCCGACAGTTCCCGTTTTGACGGCTGCCATTTAGCGATTGTGCCTCTGATCATTTTGTCCGGCGGATAACCGTTATTGTATTTCACTTCTAAATTTGTAATCGCACCGTCCGGCGACCTGCTGAACGTAAACTGAGCGATGTTTTGACCTTCCTGAAAAAGAAATACGTCTTTTCCGACGGGGATAATGTCAAAAACCGGATAATCTGGAGTCATCCTTACTTTTAATACCCCGTTTTGCACAAAAAAATCGCTGAATTTACTCGGTCTCGGCTGCACATAACTCTGCCAACCAGGTGCGGTCTGCCAGATATACCTGCCTTCATACTTCAATAATTCGTTTGTCGGAACGGAAATCGCTTTTGTCAGGAATGTCGGCTCGGGAGAAGGAGCATTTGCGTTTAACAGATAATTGACAATAGCCTTGTTTTCCTGACTGAATCCGTTGTAATAGCGGTTGCCGAGTGTAATTACCGCGATACCTTTGGCGGGTATTCGTGTCAGGTAATTGTATTCAAGCACGCCTTCGTGCAAAACAACTGCTTGATCGCTGATTTTGCGTTGAGAATAGCCGACCACATAATGATTGTCCTTACCCGGAATAATCCTCACATTGGCTAAAAGGCGGGCTGCGGC
>MWYY01000007.1 GCA_002050355.1 Acidobacteria bacterium 28-9 | reverse complement strand
GTTATGCACATCACGAAAATTGAACTCGAAGATATTAAATCTCACGTCAACGCGAAGTTTGAATTTGAACGTGGAACAACCGCCATCACAGGAGCCAACGGCGCGGGCAAAACTTCCATCATTGAAGCGGTCGCGTGGGTTTTGTTTGACCTGCTTGATTATAAAAAAGATGATTTTGTGCGGCGCGGAGCAAAAAAAGGCGTTGTCAATATTACATTTGAGAGCAATCTCGATGAACGTGAATATCGTGTTTACAGAGACACCGGAACGGGTTACTACGTTTACGACCCGCAACTGAAAACGCGCATTGCGGAAAAGCGGGAAGAAGTGGCGCGGTTTTTGTGGCAGCATTTGGGTGTCGAAGCGGGAACCGATTTAGAATCGCTGTTTCGCCGCGCCATCGGCGTTCCGCAGGGAACTTTTACGGCAATATTTCTCGAAACCGCAGCCGAGCGGAAAAAGGCTTTCGATAAACTTCTGAAAGTCGAAGAATACCGACAGGGCGCGGAAAAACTGCGCGAGACGGCGCGTTACCTCGAAAATCAAATTACCGCCGTGCGCGAAAAAATCGCCCGCGCCGAAGGCGAGCTCGCTCGCCTCGAACAGGTCGAAGCCGAACACAAAAGATACGCCGAACAAACCAAAAATTTAGCGAAAAATGTAGAGAAGCTAAGCGTAGAAACGATTGAGAAACGGGAATCGGTTAAAAAGTTTGACGAAACGGAAAGCGCGGTGGGCGAACTGAAAACATTGCGTGACAAACTGCGCTCGGAAATTCAAAACGCTGAATTTGTGCGGAAACAAAAGGAAAACGAAAGGAATTTAGCTCACGTTGCAGCGGATAAAATCAAATTTGTCGAAACTGATTATAAAACTCATATATCAGCTTTAGCGGAGCTGAAAAGTCTTGAAGCGCAGCGTGCGACACGTGATCAAATTTTGAGGGAAGCCGGTCAAACAGAAAACAAAATCGTTAGCTTGAAAGCCGAGCAAAAAAGCCTTAGCGAGAATTTGAAAAAGGTGTCGGAAGCGCGGGGAAGCATTATAAAAATTCAGCCGCGCGTGCGCGAACAGGAGGAATTGGAAAAGCAACGCGAGCATTTGAGAACTGATTTAGCCAATGCAAAAGCTGCCGAAAATCAAGTGTCCGGTTATGAGGGAAAATTGAAAGGTTTGCGAGATGAGCTTTCCGAGATTAACAAAAAAATAAATTTTGCCGAAGAAAAAAGCGCGGGCGGCGAAAATCTTGAAAATTTGCAAAAACGTGATATGGAAATCGTCGGTGAACTTGCCAGACTTCGCGCCGTTATCGAACGCGACGAGCAGTTTGAGCGTGAAATCGTTGACAACCTCGTCAAAAATCATTTCTGCCCGATTGTGTCGCAAAAATGCTTGAATCTTGAAACAGGTAAAGCTCAGGAGAGTTTTATCGCCGCGAGAAACGGCAACGGTAAAGCACAAATTTCGGTTTTGGAGACTGAGCAAAAAATGGTTTCGAGCCACCTCTTGCAAGCGCGTGAAGCCAAATTAAATGCTGCCGTTCTACCAAATTTGAACGAGCAAAGAAAGAAAGTCACGGAAGACGGAATGAAGATTCGAGAAGAACAGAACAGTTGGCGAAAACGTGCTGAAAATCTTTCTCAAATCAATGCCGAACTCGCCCAAATCACGAATAAACTTAATGCTTTAGAAAATCCGAAGGCAAAACTCCTGGCATTTGAAAACGAAGCCAGTCGCGAAGCTGAGTTGAAAGAAAAACTCCTCGAAACCGAGCAGTATCTTGTTCGTTTTGAAAATGAAAAGGCTAATTTTAGCCAACAATTAGTGCAATTTGAAAAGCTAGACGCACAATGGAGACGCCTTTCCAATGAACGCGATCAAACATCGAACGCGCATCGTGAATTTTTATCAAACGAATCATTGGCGAAAACCTTGCCCGCGCGTGAAAGCGAACTCGAAATTGCTCAAGCAGAAGCCACGCAATTGAGCGAAAATTCAGCAAAGGCTGAAGAAGAATTTTCTTCTGCAAGCAAAAATTATGACCGCCAGCGACATTTGTCAGAAAAATCTTTACTGCTGGAAGCGGAAAAACGCCTTGCGGAAACGGGCGCCAATCTGGAAAACGCTCAACGCTCAGAAGCACAGCTTGCCAAAGAATTAAATCGTTTAGTAGAAACGCGCAAAGCGATGCAAGCGGAATTTTTAGAAAAAGATCGGCTCGAAAAAATTTCCGAAGCAACGAAATTTATTCGCGATACTTTGAAAGAAGCCGCACCGCGTGTTGCGCGAAACTACGTTTTTCACGTTTCGATGGAAGCAAATCAGATGTATCGGGAAATAACTGGCAATGCCGAAAGAACTTTGAAGTGGACGGAAGATTATGGAATTGTTCTGGAAGAAGACGGTTTTGAGCGCCCGTTTACCAATCTATCGGGCGGCGAGCAGATGGCGGCGGCTTTGTCTGTGCGGCTCGCGCTTCTCAAGCAACTTTCCGATGTGCGCCTGGCATTTTTTGATGAACCGACAACGAATATGGATGCGGAAAGACGCGAGCGTCTGGCGGAGCAAATCAGCCGGATTACCCGGAAAAAGACTTTCGACCAGCTATTTGTCATTTCGCACGACGATACTTTTGAAGAATACGCCGATTATGTTGTTTCGGTTGGAGCGAATGAAAATGCGTAATGTCAACAAAAGCTACTTTGGTTTTATAGTCTTAATTTTTCACAAGCTATCTCAAAAATATAAAATCTACTCTTGGCGTAACTTTGCGTAAGCCTTTGCGTCCCTTTGCGTTACTATTCCTCATTGACTCAAATTGGTAACGCAAAGGGTTAGGCAAAGGTAAAAGATGATTTTTAAGATAGCTTCTAATTTTACTAATCTAATCCAAGCGTAATCATTTTAGAATGTTCTTTGCGTGTTTGATTTAGGGCGGATTGCCCGGACAAAGCAGGTTGTAGCGGATTGCTGAACTCGCGGGAAACTGTCGGGATTTCGCCAAGTCTCTGCGCCGCAAGTAGTTCAATATCGTAACCTTCGTGACGGACGCGTTCGTCAACATAAAGCAGACACAAACCGATCATCCAAACCGGCGTTAAAAGAATAAAACTGATTTGCCAGACGAATTGACTTATGATTTGGTACCACGCCGGAATCATATCAGCGTCGAAAGAGAAAAGTTCAACGCCGTTTGCGTACGCATACCAACCGAGCGGAATATAAAGGAGCGACAGAGCCGAATAAGTTGCAAAACTCGAGAAGATAAACAAAGCGGCAAAACGTCTGACATTACCACTAGCGAGACTTATGCTTCTGCCGATTGCTGAAAAAACGCTTTGTCCTTCAACCATCATAACTTGCGGAACGTATGCGAAACGCGAGGCAACCAGAAAGAAAAGCCAGACGGCTCCGAACAAAATTGCAAAAACCAGAACGAACGACACGATGAAAGTTAAAACGGTCGAAAAACTAAACGCTTCGATCGTTAGCGTAACCGCAAGGACTGTAAAAACAAGTCCGAAGTTAAGAATTGTCGCGCCCAGAACGCCTATAAAAATCGAAAGTATCAGCGAGGTGAATATTAAACCCCCGAACCTTTGTCTAACATTTTTATAAGTCTCGCGGAAAGTTACAGGTTCCCCGAACAGCAAATGGCGAACAAAATTGCGCGATGCGCCACCCATCACCGTTAATGTGGCGACGGTTGTTAGCCAAATTATTAAACTGCCAAATCCTGTAAATATGTATTAGAAAACCATATCAACCGGATCATTTGATAACCCGACTGAAAAAAGTTTTCGCCCAAGGATTGTCCAGCCCACCGAAATTATTGTCCCAATAACGATTGGCGGCGCAGCAATCCAGACAAACGTCCAAAAGTTTCGCCGGTAAAAGCGAACGGTGCGGTCAATCAAATCGCCCGCACCGAGCGGCGCGAGCGAAAGCTTCGAATTTGGTGCTGCTGAATTAATCATTATTATTCATTGTTCTACCAATTCTTTTTCAAGTATATCTTTCAACAGAAACTTTTTTTACTCGCAAACAAAAACAAGGGGTTGTCTGAAGAAAGGCAACCTCTTTGGAAGGATTTCAGATCAGCCGAAATCAGAAATTTAAATGAAGTTCTGGTGAAACGTGTCGGTTTAATCAAAAATTCAAACCTTTGATCTTAAAGTTATGACATCTAATTCTCAAAAAAGCTTTCGTCTTTTACGAACGCGCCGGAATGTTATAGGTTTTGATTTTTGAATTAAGAGTTGTTGCATTCAAACCCAAAAGCCGTGCCGCGCGTGATTGGTGTCCGCTCGTTTGATCAAGCGCCCGTCGTATCAAATCAGTTTCAAATCGCCGAACTTCCTCATAAAAATTTACCCCCCGCGAAATATTTATTTCTTCCGAACTCCCTTCGCTCTCTTTGATCATCTCACGCGCCAGATTCGGATCGCGTACTTCCGGACGCAGACACTCGGTCGTGATTTCATCGGTCGGAGCAATAACGACTGCTCTCTCGATAACGTTTTCGAGTTCGCGGACATTGCCCGGATAATAATAATTTTCAAGCAGAGATAAAACTTCAGGCGAAAAATTTTCGCTGATTTCCCGTCCGTTTTCATCGTTATATTTACGCACAAAATGTTGGGCGAGCGGCAGAATGTCTTCACGTCTGTCTCTGAGCGGCGGCAGTTCTATCGGGACAACCGACAGACGGTAATACAAATCCTCACGAAACATGCCGCTTTTGACCGCTTCCTTGAGATCAACATTGGTTGCCGCAATGATGCGTACGTCAACCTTTGCCGGTGTCGTATCCCCGAGCAGATTTAGTAAAAGTTGAAAGTTTGAAGAAGTTGAAGCATTCATTACTACTTAAAATAACTTACGATATATTTTTTGACGATTTAGGGAAGTTTAGAGAGGACTATCTATTAGTAAGACCAGAAATTCAGTATATAAGCTTCTTTGACTGGATTTTTAAAAGCCACTATTTTTCTTCAGGTTCAAGTAGAAAGTTTCTTTTAGTAAACTGTTGGACATATAAATCGTATAAAAAAAGAAGCAGTTTTAATTAAAATCAAAACCGCTCCCATAATTTTTATCTATGTTTTATTTTTTGACGTTCTCGATATTTGTCGCCAAAACATCGCTTAATGCACAAATTGCTACTCGCTTCGGCTCTTTTGGCAATTGAATCTTACCTAAATCAAACGACTTGTTTCCGACAATTGTAACATCACCGGCGGATATCCAACCGCTGCCGAAATCAAGGTAGAGAGGAACCGGCATTACAAAATTTTCCGATACGCCGGATTGAGTAATTTTACCGCTTAAAACGGCTTTCCCGCCGTCTGCCTTACTGATATTATATTCAAGTTTATAAGCCGGAACTTCGCTTCCGTAAACCCATTGGTCGAAAAACCAATCCATTTTACCGTTTTTGTCCACGTCCATTTTCGGAGTGATGTGTTTTTCGACAACCGCTTTGAAGTCTTCGGTCGAAACGTCTTTGTTATAATGAGTTTTAACAAAGTCACGCATCATAATCTGAAACTTCGCATCGCCTTCCTTTCGGTCATTCATCATCATCCTTATCATATGCAGGATATACGCGCCTTTCGGATAGATAAGATTTTGCGCCACGCTGCCCGTCTTGGCTGTATTCAAGCGATAACCTTGCGTAACGGGTCCAACCGTATATGGTTTTAAGCCTTTGGTTCGCGGAGAAGGCTCGATAATTTGCAAACGTTGTTCTTCCCAAAATTCATTAAACTCTTTTATGTCTTTTTTAACGAATTGAATATACAAAGAGGTTGATAGTTGAGCAAATCCCTCGCTCATCCATTGGTCGTGGTAGCTCGTCCAGCCAGCCGAATGACCCCACCATTGATGCGCTACTTCATGCGGCGCCACTTCACGCCAAAAACCATCAGTTCCGCCCCGAACTCCGAAAAGCTGAACTCGCTGAGTATTGCCGATAAAAGCCATATAAGGCATATAAATCAGCGTTGCCCAAGCCTGTCCGAAATTTACTGCCGGTTGTTGAGTCATTGCTATTCTATTAAACGGAAGTTTGCCGAAATAAGCGTGATAGATTCTCGTTGAGTTTTGCGTTTCGCCCAACACATAGCTCGCCATACTCGTAGTCGTGAACGAACCTAAAGTAGTATCCGATTTGACACCGTAAGATGCCCCCTGTTCAAGATTTCTTTGTATTGATTTGATTTCATCAGGAACATCCTTATTTACCAAAACTTCCAAAGTGTATCCAGTTACGTCGTCTTTAAGCTCTTTTTTGATGAAATCACCGTAATTGAAACCGGCAACCGCCATTTCGACAGTTTTCGTTGACCATTTGGCTACTTTAAAGTCCCCTTCAGTTTTTTCAGGTTCGACTAATTCTCCGACGCCGACCATGACCATTTGTTTCGGGTAACGAAAAGTAATGTCAAAGGCTGCGCGGTCTCCGAATTGAGTTCCGCCGTTGTTCGGATACCAAGTTGCGCGAGCAGCCGGATTAAGAATAAAATTTCCCGACCCTCTGCCTATTAAAACTCCGTCGCCTTCATATTCAAAATTTAAGACAAAAGGTTTACCGACTTCCGGCGCGGCGGGAAGAATAATCGCCAAACCGCCGTCCTTTTCCTTACCCTCTTGAATAATATTTATTTCTTCACCGTTTCCAGCAGTAACCCGCTTAATTCTGAGCGTCGGATAGATATCAAAAGGTAAAACACGTTGTCCGGGAACGCGCGTCGTCATTGTTACTTTATCCGAAGCCAACACTTTCGTTCCCCGCAAAGTTATATCAATTTCGTGCTTGGCGAGATCAAAAATCCGGCGGTCTTGCGAACTGGTTGCCGTTCCTTTTTTATACTCTTCCGCTAAGTGAAATGCCGTCCAGATTCCCCCAGTATTATTGTCGTAATTAAGAAGCATTACTTGTTCGGGCGAAACCTCCGCTATTCCCAAAGGGTCAAGTTGATAAACCAATTTACTGTATTTTTTACCTTCGATAAAAGTGGTAAAAAAGCCCGGTCGCGGCGGCGCGTAAGCATCTATCAAAATGCGTGTTGTCATATTGTAGCGAAACGTATTACGAAGAATTGTTTCCTTCTCGCGGAAAGCATCCCGCGCCCGCGCCGACTGTGCGCCCGCCGTCGAAAGTTTCACATTGGCGGATTTTTTAGCTTCGTCGAAAGTTTCATCGGTAAAGAAGATTACCAGTTGCGAAAATTGTTCTTTTAATTCGGGAGATTCGATAAAGAATTTGAGCATTTTCTTTTCCGCGTCAACCGGTGGCGTGAGCGACATTTCGCCGTCGCCGATAAAGACCGCGCCCGTCGTTTTTCCCTGCGCGGGAGCGAGAAAATAAATTTCTCCGCTGCGCAGCGTGAAAGTAGCCGCATCGCGCTTTAAGACAAGATTATTGACGCTCGCATATTCGCCGCTGAAAGCGTTCGGACTTTCGGATAATTTCCTTAACTCCGTATAAACCGGGTCAATGTTGGCTTTCGTGGCCGTGACCGTAACCTCACCGACGACTCTGGGCGTGGCGGTTGGCTTCGGGTCTTGTGCATGAGCAAAAAAGGTAAAACCCAAAATTAAAGACAATACTTTAAGGAGATTTTTTGTTTTCATTTTTTTATATGATTCCTTACGAAAAGGTTTTTTCAAACTTCTAGAGCGGTTCAAGAATCAATATACGGGATAGCCGCAACTTGCAAACCACCCTTGAGCATCTTTTTCCGTCACCAAGAGCAAGGCTTCTTTGAGTGCTTTCTCTAACGCTTGACGAGTCCGTGCCTTCGCCGCCCTTAAATACGTCTTGATTTTCGACCAGCATTTTTCAATCGGATTCAAATCCGGTGAATAGGGCGGCAAGTAAATCACTTTTGCTCCCCGCGCTTCGATGGCTTCTCGAATGCCTTTGACTTTATGCGCTCCGAGATTATCCATTATCACGACATCACCCGGAGAAAGCGTCGGAGTCAGGACTTGCTCGACGTAGGCGAGAAAAACTGCCCCGTCCACCGCCCCTTCGACCGTCATCGGCGCGCTCAGTCCGCTCTCGGACAGACAAGCTAACATGGTAATGTTTTCTCCGTAGTTTTGCGGCACGCTGTCAAAGACCCGCTCACCCCTTGCGGCGCGTCCATAAAGCCTTGTCATCGCTATATTACTGCCTGCTTCATCTAAAAACTTCAACCGTCCGATCATTGCCGCCATCTCCGCCTGATACTCGCTACGTTTCGTCTGCACTCGCTCGGTGTCGCGCTCGGAGGCGTAAATCATCTTTTTTTTCGCGGCAAACCAAGCCGCCGTAACTCTTCGCTCATCGTCATCAAAGACACTGGCGGTTGGCTCTTCTCGATGGCGACTTTGGCGGCTAGTTCCGCCAACGTGATGTCGGGTTGGGCGGCAACTTCCGAGCGAATCAGTTCTTCAGCAGTTTGCAAAAGGCGGGCGCGTCCGCCGGCGTGCGGCAGCGGCTCGTAACTGCCCGTCGTGCGAAACCGATACCACAACTTTTCAACTGTTGAAAGTGCAACCGAAAATCTTTCGGCAATCTCCGGCTGCGATTGTTCGTTTTCCTGAATCGCCTCGATAATCCGCCGACGTAAATCATTAGAAATTGGCTTCATCTTTCAAATATCGTCTATTTACACCTTATATGCAAACTTTAACCGCTCTAGTGACTGATCATTTATCATCTATTTATGTAAAAGGATTGATTTACTAAGAAGCTGTTTGAAAACTCAAAATAAAGGTTGATTTGACTATCAGCGCGTCAGATTGGGAAATTATTTTCGTGAAAAAATATCCTTCTGATTTAACTGATAGTCAGTGGCATCATATCAAAGATTTGTTCCCGAAACCTAAACGAACGGGCAGACCGCGCGAAGTTGATTTCCGAGAGGTCGTTAATGCGGTTTTGTATCTTGTTTTTACGGGCTGTCAATGGCGGTTTATCCCGACTGACTATCCGAAATGGCAAACGGTTTATTATTATTTCTCGCGTTGGCAAAAGGATGGAACCTGGTATCGGATGCACGAAACTTTGCGTTCTCAACTAAGACGCAAAAAAGGACGACATAAACACCCGACGGCAGGTTCGCTTGATTCGCAATCAGTCAAAACGACGGCTGTGCCATCTTCCAGAGGATTTGATGCGGGCAAAAAGATTAACGGCAGAAAACGGCACATCCTGGTTGACACGCTCGGTTTGGTGATGGCAGCAGTCGTCACCACTGGTTGTGTCCAAGACCGCGATGGGCTGAAGAAATTGCTGCGAATCTTTGGCATCCACCGCAAGAAGCTGCGAAAAATCTGGGTGGATGGCGGTTATCGCGGCGCGTGTCTTGAGTGGGTCAAAGCAAGATTTCGTTATTGTTTGGAAGTCGTCTTACGTTCTGATGATATGAAAGGGTTTGTCGTCCTGCCAAAACGATGGGTCGTCGAACGGACTTTTGCGTGGCTCTCGAATCATCGCCGATTGTCCAAGGACTACGAACGATTTACAAAGACGAGCGAAACATTAATTCAGATAGCCATGATGCGATTAATGCTTCGCCGATTAAAGCCTTTATGAGTTTTCAAACAGCTTCTAAGAAATTATCTATCGAGTTCCAACGAACGCCGCCTAACAAGTAAAAATACCACCGCCAGAGGCGGTGGCTTTGTGATGTTCGCACCTGGAAGGCGCGTACGCTCTGCGCCTCGGTGTCGTCAATCTTGTTTTTTCTACTTGACTCGTTCGTATAACTACTTTGCCGAATGACATTTGACGGAAAATATATTTGCTCGTTCTCAACTTTAGAAGATATATTTTGTTCTGTTTGCTGTTTCGCCTCACTGCCTTGTAGAACCACTGCCAGAGGCAGTGGATTGATTCTTAGTCATTGGACGTGAGGGCGAAACAGCCACTCTTTTATCATGTTAAGTGATTTCTTTCAGCTTCCCCATAATGGTTTTGCGCCACGTCAATTCTGCCGTTAGATGCTTCCGCTTATCCACTGACTTGGTATAGTTCCCTATAAAGTTCCGTATAAAGAATAATGAAATGCCGCTAACGAAAATTTGAAATGAAGTTTTTTC
>MWYY01000108.1 GCA_002050355.1 Acidobacteria bacterium 28-9 | reverse complement strand
TCTTAAATTAAATCAGAAATTTAAATTGTTTTGATAAAATGAATTTATGCAAAACAAAATTCGTGTGCTTTTAATCGAAAATCAAACTTTGACGCGCGTCGGTATTCGGACGATTCTCGGCACGCAGAGCAACATTGAAATTGTCGGCGAAGCGGCGACGGGCGCGGCGGGTTTTGAAGCGTTTAAGCAAACGAAACCGGATGTTGTGATTCTCGGTTTGAGGCTTCCCGACTCGTGTGCGATTGACGATTTGAGCGATTATTTTGCGGCAAACACGCGGGCGAAAATCATTGTTTTAGCCGAACACGCGGGCGACGCCGAAATCAGCAAATCTTTGCGTGCGGGCGCGCTCGGTTACGTTTGCAAAGACGTTTCCGAAAATGAATTGATAAAAGCGATTCGTGCGGTCGGCGCGGGCAAAAAATACATTCCGAGCGAGATTGCCGAAATCTTGTCGGAAAATTTCGGGCAAGCTGAATTGACCGCGAGCGAGCAGAAAATTCTGCAAATGATTGTTGCGGGAAAATCGAACAAGGAAATTGCTTTCGATTTGAAGATTTCCGAAAACACGGTCAAAACTCACGTTAAAAACATTTTCGAGAAAACGGGCGTTTCCGACCGAACTTCCGCTGCAACTTTGGCGATTCGGCGCGGATTGGTCAGAGTCGATTCGTGAAATTTCATTGAAAATTACGAAACCGTTTCGCGCTTTCAAACGATTATAAATCTCACCCGAATTGATGAGAAATCTCTCGCCGCAATTGATGATTGCACACCGGCTTTTTTCCTGTAATCTTAAATTATCAAACGAGATTTGAGGAGAAAATAAAATGATAAATATCAGAAAATCAGACGAGCGCGGCGGTGGAAATTTCGGCTGGCTCGATACGAAATACACATTTTCATTTAACAATTATTACGACCCGCATTTTATGGGTTTTCGAAATTTGCGCGTGATAAACGAAGATTTTGTCGAAGCAAATCAAGGCTTCGGCACGCACGGACACTCGGATATGGAAATTATCACGTATGTCGTCTCCGGCGCGCTGGCACACAAGGACAGTTCAGGCGGAGCGGAAGTTTTGCGACCGCACGAAGTCCAGCGAATGACGGCTGGAAGCGGCATCAGGCACAGCGAGCTTAACCCGTCGAAAACCGAAAAGGTTCATCTTTTGCAGATTTGGATTCTGCCGGAAAAAGACGCTTTGGAGCCGGGTTATGAGCAGACGTATTTTGCTCCGGAAACCAAACAAGGAAAGCTGAAACTCGTCGCCTCGCGCGGCGGAGATGACGGTTCGGTCAAAATCAATCAGGATGTAAAACTTTATACGTCGATTTTGAAAAACGGCGATGAAATTTCTTTCGAGCTGGGGGAAAATCGCCACGCCTGGATTCAAATCGTCAAAGGCTCGCTCGAATTAAACGGCGAAAAATTATCGGCGGGCGACGGTGCGGCTGCGAGCGACGAAAAGGTTTTGCAAATAAAATCGGCGGCGGACGAGACCGAGTTTTTATTGTTCGATTTAAATTAATTTGACGGAGTTTCAACCTTCGGAAGCGAAGAATGAAATTAGCCGCGAATTACACAAATTACTTTTTATAATTTCATTCGTGTAATTTGTGGCTAAAATTTTCTTCCGTTTTGCCGCTTTGTTTCTTTCGCGTTAGAATTTTGGTGTGAAATCCGAAACAAAAACCGCCGCGCCGCGTGATGCCGCCGCCGTTATTTTATTAAATCAGAGCGGAACAAAAGTTCTCTGGGCGCGGCGCAATCCGCAACTCGCCTTTCTCGGCGGTTGGCACGCTTTTCCGGGCGGCAAAGTCGAAGCGACGGATTCCGACATCAAAATAAACAATTGCGAAGACCGGAGTTTAGAAAAATTTGTCGTCGCTGCCGTGCGCGAAACGTTTGAAGAAGTCGGCGTTTTGCTCGTGCGCGGCGGCGAAAAATTGACGAAAGGTCAGCGCGCTTCTCTGCACGACGATCTAACGAGCGGCAGATTTACTTTCACAGAGATTCTTGAAAGCTGGAATCTGCACATCGACGCGCACGATTTTTTCTACACCGGATTCTGGACGACGCCGCAGTTTTCGCCCGTGCGTTTTAAGACAAGATTTTTTCTCACCATTTGTCCCGAAAAACAAACGCCTTACGCCGCGATTTCGGAATTGCAAAACGTCGAATTTATCGCGCCCGAAAATGCTTTGAATTTTTGGCGAAACGGGCAGGTTTTGATTTCACCGCCAGTTTTGATCGCGCTCAAAGAATTATTTGCCGCCGAGAAAACCGAAGATAAATTAACTCCAGACGAGCGCGGATTTGAGCGGGCAAATCAAAAACAGACGAGCGAACGGCAAAAATCGGAAAATCTTGCACGTAAACTTCTCGAAAAATCGCAAAGCTGCGACGGCGCGATTGATTATATCGAACTTAATTCGCGTGTAATTTGCTTTCCCGTAAAAACCGAAACTTTGCCGCCAGCGACGCATACGAATTGTTTTATCGTCGGCAGAAAAGATTTTATCGTGATTGACGCAGCGGCTCGCGACGAAGTTGGACAAGCGAAATTATTTAAATTAATCGATGATTTAATAGAACAAGGAGGTGTCTGCCGAGCGATTGTTACTTCGCATTTGCACCGAGACCATATCGGCAGCGAGCGAGCGCTTCGAAAACATCTTCTTGAAAAATTTGCGATGCGCGTTTCCGTTTCGGCGCATCGTTTGACGTCAGAAAACGTTCGAGATATTCAATTTGAAGATTTCAACAAAACTTTGAACGGCGGTGACGTTTTTACTTTAGCGGATGAACACGGAAAAGAATTCGATTTACAAGTTTTGCACACGCCCAGACACGCTCGCGGACATCTAGCCTTTTACGACGAAGAGTTTGGGTTTTTACTGTCGAGCGACAATGTTGTCGGCGCGGGTTCGGTATTAATCGCGCCGCCCGAAGGCAATATGATTGATTATTTATGTTCGCTTCACAGATTGAAAAATCTGCCGAATCTGAAATTTTTGTGCGGCTCGCACGGCGCGGCGAGCGCAGACGGACGCAGCAAAATCGAAACCTACATTGCGCATCGGCTCGAACGCGAACGGAAAATCGTTGAAGCGATCGAAAACGGCGCAAAAACTACGAGTGAAATTGTTGAGAAAGTTTATGCGGATGTTTCGCCCGAATTGTTGAAACTAGCGGAAAAATCAATCGAGGCGCATCTGGAAAAACTTGCGGCGGAAGGATTTCGGATTTTGATGTGAAAATTGTTTTTATTTTGTCTTTCAGCCGACACGAATTTTTGTACCGCTCGATTCGATTTCAAATTCCGTTTCGCTCGTTCGGCGAACCGGTGCGCCGTTTCCGAGTTTATATTCTTTAACGCCTTCTTTTCCGAAAGTAATTTCGGTAGTCGTCGTGTGCCGAAAATCAGTGTATTCGACGATGTGATACTGCTTGCCGTCATCGCCGACAGCGTCAAAACTTCCCGTTACTCTCTGCTGCGTTTCGCTCATTTATATTTTCTTTTAGCCGCGTTTTTTCTCCGGTCTGATTTTGTTGGCAGCGGTTGTTTTGGGAGAATTAACCGACGGTTTATCGTTCCCTGCAATCTTCAATGCGTTTGATGCTTTCGTATTATTCAGCAGTTTTGAATCTTCTAAAATTTTCAAAGCCGCCTTTGCGCTTTTACTTAATTTCTTTTTTGGTTGTGCCATTTGTTTTATCGGATGTTTATGAAAGATTTTGGTGGAGGCGGCGGGAATCGAACCCGCATCCAAAGGTTGCGACCGAGGGAATCTACACGTTTAGTCTATTTGCTTTAAGAATCTCGCTATTGAAAAGTCAGCAAATTGACAAAACCTTTTCAACAGCTAGCCCGGCTAACGTTTCGCTCATATTCGCAGACGTAGAATACGAGCTAGCTCAAAATAAGTTATGCCCTAATTACGCGCTTCGAGCGAACTTGTAATCGGACACTTGTTGGCTAAAGTTAATTAGGCAGCAAGAGCTAATTCTTTATTAGCATTTGTGTTTTGCGTGTTGTTTTAACGAGCTAACAAGCAAGCCCGACGTGCATCCAAAGATCTATACAAGCCCCTGTCGAAGCCTGTCGCCCCCAAAATTAAAGGAAAGCTATTTTACGGTATTTTGAAGAAATTTGAAACCGAATAGTTGTCTTTTATATTTGCCTGTAAAATTCCACACCTTCTTTTATTTCAACGGCAATCTTGCTTTCGGTTTCGGCGTAATCGAGATGCGCGATTGTTTCGGAGACGGCGAGAAATTGATGAATGTCTTTGCCAATCGCGTGCGGAAAAAGTTTTTGCGCCAAATCCCAAGCCGTCGCGCCGTCTTTTGAAACTAAATCAACGACGTTCTTTTGTCGCTCGTCAATTGCCCGCACGTAGCGGTGGAAAATTTCATCGAAATCATGAATCGCTTCGCCGTGTCCGCCGTAAACTAAAGTCGGTGAAAACGAGCGAATCCGCGCAAGACTAACCAGATATTCAGCCAGAGATTTGAAGCGTTTTGTCGGGTCAATCGGGTCGGGCGAAACAATCGGATTCGGCGTGATGCGTTTCAAAACGCAGTCGCCGGCAATAATTGTGCGGTTCGCCTCGCGCAGAAACGAACACGAACCGGGCGTGTGTCCGGGCGTGTGCAGAACTTTTAGAACGCCGCTCGCAAATTCCAATTCCATTTCGTCTTCGAGCGCAGAAAATTCGCTTTCCGCAAGCGTGTCGGTTAAAAGCGAAATGCCTTTATAGAGAGTTTGCATTTGCAGAAAAATTTCCGCCGGAACACCGGCGCGCGTCATCAGATTTTTTTGTTCGTCGCGCGCCAGTCGTCCGAAAAGATGTTCGGTTTCCCAGGCGTGTACGAAAATTTTCGCATTCCGCGTCGCGTCGCGCACCTGTTTCGCCAAACCGCAATGGTCTTCATGCGCGTGCGTCAGCACAATGCGATGAATGTCAGTAAATTGGACGCCGTTTTCGCGCAATTTATCACGCAGCGCGCTGCTTGCTTCTTCGGTTTTCGGTCCAACGTCGATTAATGTCAGAGGTTCTTCTCGAATTAAATAAACATTGACATCGCCGACATAAAACGGCGTTGGAATGGATAGCGGAATAATTTTCATAAGAATTTAGCCACGAATAACACGAATAACACGAATTATATAGAAAAGAAAATGCAATTGACTTTGGGAAAAGCTAATATAATTTTTAATAGTGAAATCCAAAATCCAAGATCCAAAATCCAAAATTGCCGTCGTTGGTGCAGGTCCGGCGGGCGCAAGTTTGGCAATTCGTCTGGCGCGAGAAGATTTCCACGTTTGTTTAATTGAGCGCGAAAAATTTCCGCGCCATAAATTGTGCGGTGAGTTTATTTCGCCGGAATGTCTGGCGCATTTTAGAGAATTAGGCGTTTATGAACAAATGCTAGCGCGCGGTGGCGACAGAATTACGCAGACGATTTTTTACGAGCCGAACGGAAAATCCGTCACTGTTCCCAGCAAATGGTTTGGCGGCGACGCGCTGGGCGCGCTTAGTTTGAGTCGTGCCGAGATGGATTTTCGGCTTCTCGAACGAGCGAAACAAGTCGGCGTTGAGGTGTTGGAAGAATCGAGCGTCGTCGGAGTTTTACTGGAAAAAGGTGAAATTCGCGGCATGAAAATTAAATCGAAAGACAATCAAATGCGCGAGATATTCGCGGATTTGACAATTGATGCGACGGGACGCGCGAATGTTTTAGCAAAATTGGCTGAACGAAAGATTTCCCGCAGCGAAGATGCGAATGCGCAAAGCGAAAGAAAATTAAATCCTGAAAACCAAAAACTGCACGCTGAAAACAAATCGCAAATCGCAAATCGCAAATCGCAAATCCAAAATCGCCTCGTTGGTTTTAAGACTTATTTTAAAAATGTTGAGCTTGAAAAAGGACGCTGCGAGATTTATTTTTTTCGCGGCGGTTACGGCGGTTTGAGTTTTGTTGAGAACAATCTGGCGAATCATTGTTTTTTAATCGGCGCTGAGGTTGTTAAAGAGTTTTCCGGCGATGCGGACAAAATTGTTGAAAAGGTTGTTTTTCAAAACAAGCGCGCGCGGGAAATGATGCGCGATGCAAAACCGGTTTTGGATTGGCTCGCGGTTTCGGTCGAAGGCTTCGGCAAAAAAAATCTAAATCCGGCGAAAAATCTCTTTGCGGTCGGCGATGCGGCGGCGTTTATTGACCCTTTTACGGGAAGCGGAATGTTGATGGCGCTCGAAAGCGCGGAGATTCTTGCCGAAACAATCGCGGAAAATTGGTCTGCGCCTCAAAAAATTGCCGAAAGATACAAGATTTTACACGACCGAAAGTTTCGGAATAGACTGCGCGTTTGCTCACTTTTGCGGCGCGCGGCTTTTGTTCCCGATTTCGCAAAATTTGCGATTTCCGCTTTGAGTTTGAGTGCAAAAGTGCCGGAAATTTTGGCGCGTTCGACCCGAAAGAGTTTTCCGGCAGCTGAAAACAAACCGTAAAAGTTAATGAAAATGTAACTTTTTACTTGCTAAAAATCGGTTTTTGAGATTAAAATTTCAATGACTATCAAATCTGTAAAACAATCTGTCAGTTCAATTTCAAGAATTCGAGCGCGTTCGTCGCTTGAAAATTCTTTTGTAAAACATTGAATAGTTCCCTTTCGCAAATGTTTTTTGCAATTAACTGGCAGAATCCGAAAAAAGTTTTTTAATTTTAGGAGATAAAGACCAATGAAAGCGTTTCCTTTCAGTATTTCCGCAATCGCCGGAAAATTTTCGATGCTGGCAGCAGTGTTGTTTTTCTGCGCCGCCTCAGTTTTTGCACAGGCGCAAGCCAGTACAGCCGATTTGCGCGGAACGGTTGCCGACCCGAACGGCGCAATAGTTCCGGGTGCAACCGTAACCGTCAGAAACCCAGCAACCGGCATCACGCGCACGGTTACGACCAACGACGAAGGCGCATACCAGTTTTTTGCTCTTCCGCCGGGCGAATACGAAGTTTCGGCGGAAGCTGCGACCTTTAAAAGAACAGTAATTTCGGCTCTTCGTTTAACGGTCGGGCAAAGCGCCGAGCTGCAAATCAGCCTCGAAGTCGGCGGTCAGGACGTAGTTGTCAATGTTTCGGGTGAATCCGTAGATTTGGTAGAAACCACGAGAAGCTCGGTTTCCAATACGATTGACCAGCAGCGAATCGAAAATCTTCCGATAAACGAACGCAGCGCGACCGGATTTGCTTTGACGATTTCAACGGTCGGACGCGATAATGGTCGTCCGATTGGACCAGCACCGACTTCGGGTTTGAACATCGGCGGTCAGCGCGGACGCTCGACGCTCGTGCAGGTTGACGGCTCGGATTTTACTGACAACTCGATAAATGCCGCGCGTACGACCGTCTCGCAGGAAGCCGTTCAGGAATTTCAAGTGGCAACAAATTCTTACGCACCGGAATTCGGACGCGCTACCGGCGGCATTATCAACGTCGTTACCAAACGCGGCACGAATGAATACAGCGGCAACATTTTCGGCTTTATACGCGACAAAAGTATCCAGGCGCGAAATCCGTTTGCACCTTTCAAATCGGCTTTCACGCGCACGCAGTTTGGCGGAACTCTCGGCGGACCGCTGCCGTTTTTTAATTTCGGCGAAGGCGGACCGTTTGCCACTTCCGGGCGAGACAAAAACTTTTTCTTCGCATCTTTTGAACGCCGCCAGCGCAACGAAACCGGATTTTTTACCAGCAATGTCGCGCAGGGTTTAGACAACGCGTTTTCGTTTCCGGTAATTCCAGGCTTAAACCCGACGGCGCGAAGCTTCAGTGGTTTGACGACTCAACAGGCTGGCTTTATCGGCAGAACCGTAACTCAAGGTGTTCAACTGCTCGGCAGCCCGCAAACTGCCGCGCAAGGCGCACAATTGATTTGTGCGGCTCGCGCTTACGCCTTTTTTGCTTCGAGCGGAAGCAGCACGGCTTTAACCGGGTTTAATAATTTAGTTACACCGAACGACGGCAGTCAGTGTCCAGCAATCAGCCCGATACTTCCGACCAATCCGATTGTCGGCTCGCGTTTTTTATTGTCAGGTGCGCCGATTCCGGTCAATACGCAAAACTCGCAGGGACAATTTATCGCTTTTCGTCCGCTCAACGATTTGCAGAGAGTTTTCCCCGTTACCGACCGCTCAAACTTTTTCTCGCTTCGCACCGACCACAATCTCAATAAAGATAATCAATTGACTTTTCGCTTCGGCTACAATCCCGGAAAGCTGACCGGAATTCAAGTCGAATCGCAAAATCAATCTCTCGGACAAAACGATTTTTCGCGCACTGGTATTCAAGATTTAAAAGATTATTCGTTTACGGCTGGACTGAATACGACTTTGGGCGGGAGTGCGGCAAACGAATTTCGCTTCACTTACGGCAGACGTGAAACCTCTTTTCGCTCGCAAAATGGCGATGCGGTTTCGTTCAATGTTTCAGGCGCGGCGTTCATCGGACGTGAGCTTTTTTCGCCGGTTGACCGAACTGAAACGCGCTACCAGATAGCCGATAATTTTAATTACGTTTTGGGAACGCACACTCTGAAGTTCGGCGGCGACATCAATTTCGTCAAAATTCCGAGCGCAGTTTTCGAGCTGAATTTTGCCGGACTGTTTAATTTCGGTCCATTTGCGGCAGGCAATCTCAATGCGGCTTTCGGACAATTGGGCGCGCCCGATTTTACGCCGGTTCAGTCTTACGGTCTCGGTTTGCCGTCGACTTATGTTCAAGGCTTCGGCGACCCCGTGAGCCGTATAAAAAACACGCCAATTTCCTTTTTTGCTCAAGACAGTTGGAAAGCAACGCGCCGTTTAACGCTTAATTACGGCGTTCGCTACGATGTCGAACTGACGCAGACGATTGCGCCTGTCGGCTTTAACGACCCGCTTTCGCGCATCAATCTTTCGGGAAACGATATTCTCGCCGCTCAAGATGCAGTCGGCGTTCAGCAAGGCTTTCCGCGCGACACAAACAATATCGCCCCGCGTTTCGGTTTCGCTTACGACATCTCCGGCAACGGCAAAACGGTCGTGCGCGGTGCGCTCGGATTGTTTTATGACCATCCGCTGCTTGCCGCGGCGTTTAACTCGGACATTGCCGACGCCGCACAGCAGCAGCAAGCCGTGTTGACGGCGGGCAGTCCCGCGCTCACGTCTCTGCTCAACGCGGCGCAGGTTTTTCAAGGCACGGTTTGCACGTCCGCTTCGGCTAATCCGATTTGTCCGGCTGGATTTAACACGCCGGGCGTTGCTCCGTCAGCTCAGTATCAATTCGGCAGACAGCGTTTTAACGACCAGACATTTTCCGGTTTCGGCGCGGTTTTGCCGTTCACGCTGCCGATAGCAAAGGATTTTCAATACGCTTCGGCGACGCAGGCAAATCTGACATTCGAACACCAACTGACGAGCAATATGTCCGTGTCGGCTTCGTATATTTTCGTCGGCGCGCATCATTTGCCGCATCCGACGGATTTGAACACGCCTAATACAGCGCTTCAAATTCAAAATTTCCAACGCTTCGCTGGAAGATTGCCAACCACGCAAACCGAAGCCGTAGCCTTATCAATTCCGTCTGCACCAACGGCGCCGGTGCCGTTTTTCGCGTGTCCCGGAGCACCAACTTTGACGTGTTACAACAATCCGACCGCGGGACCCAACCAGGGGCAACCGTTCATTGTGATTGTTCCGGGAATTATTACTGCTCCGCTGGCGAATCCGACGAGTCGCATAATCGCTCCGGCAGTTGCCAATTTCTTCCGTCCAAATTCGCCGAATTATTTTCTGGCGCAAGCACTGACGGGTGGATTGGTAACGCCAGCCGTGCTTAACTCGCAGCTTGCGGGAACATTAAGAACGCCCGGTTTGGTTTCTCCGTTCGGCGCGATTAATGCACAGGTTTCTGACGGAAATTCAAATTATAATGCGCTGAACCTGGAACTAAAACGCCGCTTTGCCAATAACATTACGTTTCTCGCTTCATATACTTTGTCGAAATCCATTGACGACTCAAGCGATTTGCAGACGCTTTTAATTCCGCAAGACCCGCGAAATTTCCGCGCCGAACGTTCTTTGTCGTTGTTTGACCAGCGGCATCGGTTCGTCTTTAGCGGAGTTTTAGCGGCACCGCAAAGTTTTCGTTCGGGCGGTTTGTTCCAGAGATTTTTAGCTGACTTTACGATTGCTCCGATTATCGAACTTTCGTCGGGTCGTCCGTTCAACATCATCACGAATTTCGACGCCAACAACGACCAAGCGTCGCAGACCGACCGACCGAGCGTAAACCCCGACGGCTCGCTATGCATTCCCGGAACAGTCGGATGCGTGACACCGCTTATCACAAACGGCGAGTTCTCAGTCGGAAACTTGGGGCGCAATCAAGGTATGACGCATTCGTTTGCCTCGTTTGATTTGCGCATCGCGCGTTCGATTCGATTCGGCGAGCGCACGCGGCTCGAATTGATTGCCGAAGGCTTTAATCTTTTTAATCGCTTTAACGAAGGTTCTGCATCGCCCTTTTTCAACGATGTCAACGCTTTCGGCGAGCGCACCAAGAGCGGACGTTACTATAGCCGTCCGACCGCATCCTACGACCCGCGCCAATTCCAATTCGGCGCAAAACTTAATTTTTAAGTTTGCGAATTTAGAAATCATTAAAAACGGCTGATTGGTTTGACGCTTTTCAGCCGTTTTTATTTGTTACAATCAATTAGCAAATCAAATACTTTTTCATTTTTAAGCTGTGTTAATTCGCAGCTAATTTTTCTTAGGCAAACCGATTTTCTTCCGCAGGCAATCTCGGCATTTGGTATAATTTTTTCGTGACTTCTTTCACCGAACAAATCAAACAGAAAGCTTTGCAAATAGGTTTTCACAAAGTCGGCATCGCGCGCGCCGAAAATCTCGAAAAAGAGGGCGAGAAATTTAAGGCGTGGCTGGCGAAAAATTATCAGGGCGAGATGCAATGGCTTGAGCGCGCGCCGGAAAAACGCGCCGACCCAAAACTGATTTTTGCTGAAGCGAAATCCGTGATTGTCGTCGCTTTGAATTATTTTACGCCGCACGAACACGAAGAAAATTCTGCAAAAGGCAAAATTTCGCGCTACGCCTGGGGCGATGATTATCACGATGTCTTAAAGGAAAAGCTGCGCGAGCTTCTTGCGTTTATCAAAACGATTGACGAGACCGCCGACGGCAAAATCTGCGTTGATACCGCGCCCATAATGGACAAAGCGTGGGCGGCGCGAGCCGGTCTCGGCTGGCTCGGCAAACACTCGAATTTAATCACGAAAGAATATGGCTCGTGGGTTTTTTTGGGCGAAATTCTGCTCAATCTCGAACTCGATTATGAAACCGAAATCGTCGAAGACCACTGCGGAACTTGCACGAAATGTTTGGATGCTTGTCCGACAGACGCGATTGTCGCGCCGCGCGTCGTTGATTCAAATCGCTGTCTGTCATACGCCACCATCGAACTGAGCGCGCCGGAATTTGCGCCGAATATCGCAGAAAACTTAAACGGCTGGCTTTACGGCTGCGACATCTGCCAGGACATTTGCCCGTGGAATCGCTTTGAAAAACCGACCGAAGAACAAAGATTCGAGCCGCGCAAAAACGAAACGAGTGTCGAACCGGA
>MWYY01000017.1 GCA_002050355.1 Acidobacteria bacterium 28-9 | reverse complement strand
CTCAAACATATTGCCGCAAATTCGCCGCTTCGCCGCAATGTCGAAGCGCGTGAGGTCGGCAACACGGCGCTTTTCCTCGTCAGCGATTTAGCGTCGGCAATCACGGGCGAAACCATTTATGTTGATTGCGGACAAAAATAGTTGGCAGCAGCATTCGGCACTTGACAATAAGTTTGTCTGCGAGATGTTTGACTGTTTGCTGCTTCTGTTTGCTGCTTCTGTTTTTAGGCGCTTGCAGCAATATTGAAAAACCAAAGCCGCAGCCTTTTTACGCCGAAACCGCGCCGCCACAGAAAAAGGAATTTCGCTGGAGCAACGGCAAACTGCCGAAATCTTTTGACCCGGCGTTTGCCGCCGCGCCGCCGGAAACTGACGTTGTCCGCGCCATTTACGAAGGTTTAACCGACACGAATGCGAGAACTTTGAAAACCGTTCCGGCAATTGCCGTGGATTGGTCAACTTCGGACGATTATCGAACCTGGATTTTCAAACTTCGCCGCGACGCAAAATGGTCAAACGGCGAGCGAATAAACGCCGCCGATTTTGTACGCTCCTGGACGAGGCTTGCCGCGCTTGGAGAGCGAATTCCTAATTTTCAACTTCTCAGCAATATTGCCGGAATGCCGACGGCAGAAACTCAAAACAATTCACTCAGACCTCAAGAAGAAACGGAAATATCTGAGACGAAAAGTTTAAACCAGAGTTCGGCGCCGATTTCGAAACCGAACGCAGACACCGCGCAAAACCCGGAAATCCGATTGCAAACCGAACCGAAAGCACTAGAAACGGTAAAAAACTCGCCGGCAGAAACAAGCAGGGAAGAAAAACCTGAACGGAAGACGAAGCCACAAAAAAAAAACGAAACAACGCTTGGCGTGGAAGCCGTTGACGATTTTACTTTAAGAGTTTCACTCGTCAAACCGGACAAGGACTTTCCCGCGCTTGTCGCGCATCCGCTTTTTCGTCCGGTTTATGCAGACGGAAAATATTTTGAAACGGGTAAAATAAATGCCGACATCATAACAAGTGGTGCGTTTCACGTTGCAAATATCGCTTCGGACGGCGTAACGCTCGACCGAGCCGAAAATTTCTGGAACAAATCGCAAGTTCAACTCGAACGAGTTCGGTTCGTTCCGACAGAGAACGCCGAAAAAGCACTGGAGGCGTATCGCGCCGGTGAAATCGACGCTATAACAAACGTTGATTTCGAGCCGCTGGCTTTAAAACTTTTGACGCCTTTTGACGATTTTCAGCGCACGACACACAGCGCGCTTAATTTTTACGAATTCAACCGCTCGAAGCCGCCTTTCGATGACCATCGCGTGCGCGAAGCATTAACGATTGCAATCGAGCGCCAGCGCCTTACCGAAGACGAAATGGACGGCGCGAGCCTTCCGGCTTATAGCTTTTCACCGTTTGAAAACGAGACAAACTTGAAATTGTCGCAAAACACCGAGCGCGCGAAGAATCTGCTGATTAGCGCGGGTTTCCGCGACGGTGAAAATTTTCCGGTCATCCGGCTCGTCGTCAATCGCAACAATGTGCAGCAGCGGATTGCGCGCGCGGTAGCGAAAATGTGGAAGCAGAATTTAAACGTCGCAACCGAAATCCTGGTCAGAGAACAAGACGAATTGGAAGCGGCGCGGGCAGCGGGCGATTTCGATGTTCTGCGGCGCGGTGTCTTGCTTCCGACAACGGACGAAACGGCGAATATGCTGGCGATTTTCAACGGAAAAATTCAGCTTGTAGAAACGACAAACGACGAAAAAAATCCGTCAAGTGATACAAATACCATTAATGATGGTAAAAAATCCGACGCAGCAAATCCCCAAACAAACGCTTCCCTTTCCCAAAATACGGATGTTGAGCCGACGGCAAACGAGAGCGCGACGAGTGTGAATCGGGAATTTCTAACCGAAAACCAGGCGATGATGGAACTTCCTGCCATACCGCTTTATTTTTCGACTTCGTACTCGCTGGTCAAACCGTATGTTCAAGGTTTTGAAACGAATAGCCTGGACGCCCCTTCGCTAAAAGAAGTGCGGATTGACAATGAATGGCAACCGAAAAAGGCAAAAGGCGAATCGTAGATTTAGGTTGTTTTATTCCCCTGTCCTTTGTTATTAGTCATTTGTTTTTGTGATTCTATCAAAGGATAACGAACGAAGACAAAGGGAAAATTTCTTGCCTGTTGTCTTTGTTACGTGGTAAGTTTATCGCAGATAAAAATTTATTTTGTTTTTCTCTCCTGCAGTTGTCTAAACTTTAGACTCTTTAACAATTAGTATTTTCAAAAAGGATTTTTCAGTTATGGCGCGAATAAGTTTTAGTCAATTTCGTTTTGTCATTGTCTCGGTTGTTCTGTCTTCTTTTCTAGCCGGCTGTACGAGTTCGGCAAGCAATCGTTACTGGGGACGAACCGTCGCGCCGTCAGACAACGTGCTGCGTTATATTTCCGGCTCAGAACCGGAATCGCTCGACCCGGCGTTTGGCACAGGTCAGCCTGAAGCGCGCGTTTATATGGCGCTCTATGAAGGCTTGCTCGAATACCATCCGAAGACGATGGAGCCGATTCCGGCGATTGCCGAAAGTTACGAAATCAGTTCCGACGGCACTGAGTACATTTTTCACCTGCGGAAAAACGCCAAATTTTCCAACGGCGACCCAATAACCGCCAAAGATTTCGTTTATACATTTCGCCGCGCACTCTCGCCCGAACTGGCTTCGCGCAATGCCAATCTGGGCTATTACATCAAATATTCGGAAGCCTATAATTCGGGAAATATGTTCGTACAAGACCAGAACGGTCAATTTCTGCTGAAAAAGGATTTTGCCAAAGAGACCGAGACAAAAGCGTCCGATACGCCGGAAGAAAACAGTGACGGAAAAGCCGAAAGCGCTCCCGCAAATTTCGGCGCACCGACCGAGCTTCAAAAATTCTTAAATTCGCCGGAACGATTAACGATTAAAGCGAGCGAGAAAGAACGCGCCAAAGATTTTGAAGCCGACCCGAAACTCAAAGCCGCCGTCGAAGGCAAACAGCTTGTTCCGGTAACAAAGGAAAACCTGGGCGTCGAAGCGGTTGACGATTACACTCTGCGGTTGAAACTCTACCAGCCCGCGCCGTATTTTATTCAACTGATTCCGCATCAATTATTCCGCGTCGTGCATCAACCGACGATTGAAAAATTCGGCAAAGATTGGATGCGCGCCGGAAACATCGTAACCAGCGGCGCGTTTAAGCTGTCCGTGCATAAGCCTTACGACGTTTTGACAGTCGTCAAAGACCCGAATTATTGGGACGCCGCAAACGTTAAACTCGACGCGATTGAGTTTTACCCGCTCGAAGAATCAACGACGATGATGAATCTTTACAAAAGCGGTCGCGCCGACGCCGTTTATAATCACACCGTTCCGCCGGCGTGGTTAGACGAAATCAAACAGTTCAAAGATGAATATATGGATTTCCCGGAAGTGGCGAACGAGTATTACAGCTTGAGCGTTAAGAAGCCGCCGATGGACAATCTAAAAGTCCGACAGGCATTGAGTTTGGCGATAAACCGTGAAGCTCTCGCGCAGTTTCGCAAAACGCCGAAACCGTTATCGAATTTCACGCCCGACGGTATTTTCCCCAAATATGACGAAGTGCGTAAAAAGGTTTTTGGCGACAAGCTAAAGGCGCAAAATATCTCGGTTGAAGATTGGT
Organism: Acidobacteria bacterium 28-9; assembly: GCA_002050355.1. Lineage (GTDB taxonomy): Bacteria > Acidobacteriota > Blastocatellia > Pyrinomonadales > Pyrinomonadaceae. Next base: position 9,572 of record MWYY01000017.1, on the reverse strand, counting down.
CGAAGCAGCGATTGTTTGACGCGGAAAAGGCGAGAAAGCTGATGACCGAAGCCGGTTTTCCGGTTATCAAAGCCGGAAACGGCTGGAGTTGTCCGACGTTTCCCGTCGATAAAGTAACGCTCAATTACAATACGCAGGAATCGAACAAAGCCGTCGCCGAGTTTAATCAGGCGCAGTGGAAACAGAATTTGGGCATTACGGTTCAGCTGAAAAATATGGAGTGGAAAACGTTTCTTCCGTTTCGTTCCAGCGTGCAATATAAGGGCATCGCGCGCAACGCCTGGGTCGGCGATTATATGGACCCGTTCACGTTTTTGAATCTTTTTTACTCGCCGCAAAACGACGGCGCGACCGGTTTTTGGGACCCGAAATACGACGCGCTGCTCGATGCGGCAAATAAGGAACTCGATCCAAACAAACGCCTCGAAATGCTTGCTGCTGCCGAGTATGAAATATTAGACCAGCAGCTTATCATACCGCTTTTGACAAACGCGACCAACTGGATGAAAAAGCCATATGTCAAAGGAATGTATCCGAATCCGGGAACGCTGCACGCCTGGAAATTCGTCTATCTCGAACCGGACCAGAACAGATGGGACGCAAACGCCGAAAATATTATGAAAGACGGCGACCCGTTGATTGACGAGCAAATAAATCGCCTGAAAGCGACGCAAAAGCCATTGAACACCGTTGCCGAATAATAGTTGTCGGTTGTCGGCTGTCGGCTGTCAGAAAAAATCTGATTTAACCGACGACCGACAACCGACAACCGACAACTGAAAAATATGCTAAATTTCATCATTCGCAGGCTGCTGATAATTATACCGATGGCGCTGCTTGTCATTACACTGACCTGGATATTGATTCGAATGGCGCCCGGGAGTTTTTACACCGCAGAGAAAAAATTGCCGCCTGCAATAGAAGCTAATATTAAAAAGAAATACGGCTTAGACAAACCGATACTGTCGCAATACGGAATTTTGATGAGCAACATCGTGCGCGGCGACTTTGGCGATTCGCTCAAGTATGAAGGTCAATCGGTTAATGAAATCATCGCGCGGCATTTTCCGTATTCGGCGACAATCGGAATTCTCGCTTATATTTTGGCTTTGATTCTCGGACTTGCGGCGGGGATTGTTGCTGCGCTCAAACAAAACTCGTCATTCGATTACGGCTCTATGTCTTTGGCAATGCTCGGATTATCCGTGCCGAATTTTGTTATCGGTCCGATTCTTGTTTTGATTTTCTCGCTGTGGCTGTATATTTTTCCGCCCGCGCGCGTCGGCGGGGCAATAAGTTACGTACTGCCTGTGATTACTTTGGGAGCGATTTACGCGGCGTATATCGCGCGCCTGACCCGTGCCGGAATGCTCGAAGTAATGCGCGCGGATTACATCCGCACGGCGCGCGCAAAAGGCTTGAGCGAATGGAAAGTTTTATTAAAGCATGCTCTTCGCGGCGGTTTGATTCCGGTTGTCTCGTTTACGGGTCCCGCGCTCGCTGCACTTCTCGCCGGAACGGTCGTCGTCGAAAGAGTTTTCGCCATTCCGGGCTTGGGCAATATTTTTATCCAGTCGGTTCTAAACCGCGACGAGCCTTTAATTCTCGGCATTGTCGCATTTCTTTCGATTTTGATTATGGTGTTCAACTTGATTGTTGACATTTCCTACGCATTTTTAGACCCGCGTATTCGCTACGAGTAAAAATTTATGACGACAAATGTTGAATTGGAAAAAGTTTCCTTGTCGGTTGTGCCGAAAAGATTTCGCGTCGCGGACTTTCGCCGGATGACCGAAGTCGGTATTTTGCCGGAAGAAAGCGGTTGGGAAATTATTGATGGTTTTCTAATAGATAAAATGACTATCGGAAGCAGACATGCAAGCACAGTAAAAAGATTGAACAGAAAATTGACGAGATTGCTTGAAGACAATGCAGTAATTTCCGTTCAAGACCCAATTCATATTGACGAATATAATGAACCTGAACCGGACATTGCCCTGCTCAAACCGCGTGAGGATTTTTATGCCGAAAGTCATCCGACACCGCGAGACGTTTTGCTGGTTGTCGAAGTTTCCGACTCGACTGTCGAATACGACCGCGATATAAAAAAAGCTATTTACGCCGAAGCCGAGATTGCGGAATTTTGGCTGGTGAACTTGAAGGAAAATACGATTGAATGTTACTCGCAGCCGAAAAACGGAAACTACCGTCTCGCTAAAATTCTCGAAACGGGCGAAATGCTTCAATCGAAAACGGTTGAAAATCTAAGGCTGAAAGTTGAAGAAATTTTAGCTTCGTAAAAATTTTATGGAACAACAAGAAGTACTAAAAGGCGCGTCGCTGTGGAGAGACGCCTGGAAACGTCTCTTGAAAAACAAGCTCGCTGTTTTTGGTTTAATCGTCATCTGCATAATGGCGATTGCGGTTATCATCGGTCCTGCGATTATCAAATGGACGACCGGCTATACATTTGATTCCATTCCGTCGGACGGCAATTTGGTTAAGTCGTTTCCGCCTTCTTTGCAGCATCCGATGGGAACGGACGATGCCGGACGCGACATACTGGCGCGAGTTCTGCAAGGCGGTAGAATTTCCTTAATGGTCGGAATTATTTCCACCATTGTGTCATTAATTGTCGGTGTCAGTTGGGGCGCGACCGCCGGATATCTCGGCGGCAGAATTGATAATTTTATGATGCGCGTCGTCGATATTATTTACGCCGTGCCGTATATCTTAATCGTCATTGTGCTGCTGTCGGTTTTCGGCGGCTCAAACACGCCGGATTGGATACAGTGGCTCGCAGACAAAATCGGAGGCGCGGGCAATCAGGGTTTGAGCCAAATATTTTTACTTTTCTTCGCACTCGGACTTGTTTCGTGGCTAACAATGGCGCGCGTTGTGCGCGGGCAGATTCTTTCCTTAAAAAATCAGGACTTCGTAATGGCTGCGCGCGCAACCGGCGTTTCGACGCCTTCGATTATCTTTCGGCATCTTGTTCCAAACGCTTTAGGTCCGGTTATTATTTATGCAACTCTAACAATTCCTTCGGTTATGTTATCAGAAGCGTTCCTCTCTTTTCTGGGAATCGGCGTGCAGGCACCGTTTGCGTCTTGGGGAAGTCTTGCGGCGGACGGCATCAAAAACATTTCGGTTTTCCCCTGGCAATTGATTTTTCCCGGCGTAACGATGGCATTGACGCTTTTTTCACTCAACTTTCTGGGCGATGGGTTGCGCGACGCGCTCGACCCGCAGACTCGTAAATTCTAAAAAGAATAATTTATGGTTACGGCAGAAGTTACGATTTCCAAAAAAGATTTGGTTGGTCTCAAATATCCGATGTCGCTGGTCGGTGTCGAATGGGAAACCTACGAAGAAATTTCCGAAGAACTCGGCGAATCAATGTCGCTTCACTTAACTTTTAACAAGGGAAATTTAACATTTATGCCTGTTACTGAATTGCACGAGTTTCCAACAAGTCTGCTGCATAATTTTATAACCTTTGCAGGTCTCCCACTTAAAAAAAATGTGGTTCCAACCGGCAAAGCGACTTTGCGTTCTAAAACGAAACAATACGGTGTCGAATCCGACTTATCGTTTTTTATCAGCAAGGCAGACGCTCATATAATCAAAAGTTTTGTTCCAAACGAGTTAAAAGTCGCTCCAGATATTGTCGGAGAAATTGACGTTCATCACCCGTCGGACGACAAATTTGAAATTTACGCGGAACTCGGCGTCGCGGAATTTTGGCAATATAACGGCATAAGTTTGAAAATCTTCAAACTACAGGCGAATGGAGAATACAAAGAAATTGAAAGCAGCGAAGAGTTGCCCATTTTGACAAGCGAAATTTTGAGCGTGTTTCTTAGGAGAGGAAAAAACGAGCAGCAGTTTACAAAGGTTTTATCGGATTTTCAAGATTGGCTACAAAATAATAAATGAGCGAAATAAACGGACACATTTTAACGGTCAACGATTTGAAAACTTATTTTCAAACCGAAGACGGCGTGGTCAAAGCGGTGGACGGCATCACGTTCGATTTGGCGCGCGGCGAAACACTTGGAATCGTGGGAGAGTCGGGCAGCGGAAAATCGGTTACGAATTTGTCGATTATGCGCCTGATACCCGAACCGCCGGGGAAAATCGTGAACGGTGATGTCGTGTTCGACGGCATCGACGTGCGCGCGCTTTCGATTGACGACGTGCGGAAGATTCGCGGCAAGCGGATTGCGATGATTTTTCAAGACCCGATGACTTCGCTTAATCCGTTTTTGAAAATCTCGACGCAGTTGATGGAAGTTACACAACTGCATTTGAATCACACGAAAGAACAAGCTTACAAACACGCGATAAAAATGCTCGAACTCGTCGGCATTCCTGACGCTGAAAACCGCGTCAAAAGCTATCCGCACGAATTTTCCGGCGGTATGCGCCAGCGCGTGATGATTGCGATGGCTTTGAGTTGCGAGCCGGAACTACTTATTGCCGATGAACCGACGACGGCTTTGGACGTTACGATTCAGGCGCAGATTCTCGAACTCATCAAAGATTTGAAAGCGCGTTTGGGAACGAGCGTAATTTTAATCACGCACGACCTTGGCGTTGTTGCCGGAATGACCGAAAAAATTATCGTGATGTATGCCGGAAAAGTTTTCGAGCAGTCGCCGACAAAAGAATTGTTTTCGACTCCGGCAAATCCTTATACGAAGGGTTTATTGAAGAGCGTTCCCGACCCGGCGCACGAAGCCGGAACCGAGCTTTACCAAATTCCCGGTTTGCCGCCTGACGTTGCGCATTTGCCGCCCGGCTGCCCGTTTGCGCCGCGCTGCTATCGCGCTGAGGAAATCTGCCGCGAGCAGTTTCCGCCGTTCGTTGAGATAAATCCGAATCACCGTTCGCTCTGCCATTTCGCCGAAGAAGTTTACGCCGAATCGGTGCGCGAATCCAACGAGAAAAAATTTATCAACAAACAAACTGAGGAGATTAAAATTGAAACTAATACAATCTAAAATATTTTGCGTCGCACTTTTGGGGGCTTTAACGATAACGGCTTGCAAGTCCGCGACCGACGCCGGAAACTCCGCGCAGTCGGGCGGCGGCTCAACTGCGAAATCAAGCGTTGCCGCCGATGCAGACCCGAAAACGGTTCTCATCAATTCGATGAAAAGCCTGCAAACGGTCGATTCATGGGTCGCCGACATTGACAATTCAAGCGAAGGCTTGTCGATGGGAAACGCGAAAATGCAGGTCAAATACGCCGCGCCTGACAACTTCCAGATTGAAACGGAAACGGCTGGAAATAAAATGCAGATAATTTCTGTCGGCAAAGACACGTTTATGCAAACGGGCGGAAAATGGCAGAAAGCGCCTGACTCAGTCAATATGGGACAGATGATGGGCAGTTGGCGCGAGATGTTTTCGGACGAAAAAATGGCGGCTTTTAAAAACATCGAATCAGCCGGCACCGAAACGATTAACGGCAAAGAGCTGTCCGTTTACACATACGAAATCGACCAGCAGGCGGCGATGCCCGACGAAGTAAAAAAACAGATGACCGAAGAAATGCTGGCGAAAATGGCGCAGGTGAAATCGGAAAACCGTGCGAAAATCTGGATCGACCGCGAAAAAAATCTGCCTGCCCGAATGGAGATGACGATGAAAATGTCGCAGCCGCAGCAGATGACTCAGAAAATGGCGGTCAACTACAGATACGACGAGGCGGTGAAAATCGAAGCGCCGAATCTTCAGTAAAGCAAACGTTCACCGAAGCGTCATTTTTAGTATTTCTCGACGATAAATTTTATGATGGAAAACCTGCTCTCGATTCAAAATCTGCAAGTTCACTTCAAAATTGGCGGCGGACTTTTTAAGGAAACAAAGCACGTCAAAGCGGTTGACGGCGTAAATCTCGACATCAAAAAAGGTGAGACTTTGGGGCTTGTCGGCGAATCGGGCTGCGGAAAATCAACTCTGGGCAAAGCGATTTTGCGTCTGACAGAGCCGACGGGCGGACAGGTTTTTTATAACGGCAAGGATTTAGCGCATTTGTCGCAAACGCAAATGCGCGATGAGCGGAAAAATTTGCAGATGATTTTCCAGGACCCGTATGCATCGCTTAATCCGCGAATGACGGTCGGGCAGATTATCGGCGAGCCGCTTCGCACGTTCGGCTTAGGAAACGGAAAATCTACCGAAGAGCGTGTGCAGGAATTGATGGAAACCGTCGGGATGAGTCCGCGCTTTATAAAACGTTACCCGCACGAATTTTCCGGCGGACAACGCCAGAGAATCGGGATTGCGCGCGCTCTGGCAGTCGACCCGGAATTTATCGTTGCGGACGAGCCGATATCGGCTTTGGATGTTTCGATTCAGGCGCAGATTATGAATTTGATGGAACGCCTGCAAGCGGAAAAAAATCTGACGTATCTTTTTATCTCGCACGACCTTCGCGCAATTCGCCATGTTTCCGATCGTGTCGCCGTAATGTATCTGGGAAAAATCGTCGAACTCGCTGACGCGAAGGAAGTTTATCGAGAACCATTGATGCCTTACACGAAAGCGCTGATTTCCGCCGTTCCCGTTCCCGACCCGCAGATTGAAGCAAATCGCAAACGCATAATTTTAAAAGGCGACGTTCCCAGCCCGATAAATCCGCCGGTCGGCTGTAATTTTCACACGCGCTGTCCGTATATGATTGAAGCCTGCAAAACAATCGAGCCGCCGCTCATGGAAATAAAACCAAACCATTTTGCAGCCTGCATCCGCATCTCGCCCGAACAGCCGCACATCGAACAGGTTGCGCCGAAGGACGCACCCGGACTTCACTATTTGAATTCGGTCGGTACTCAAATAAGCGACGAACAAATCACACAATCGGACAAATTTTGATTTGTAAATGCAAATAGAAATCAAGTCTGCTTTAAAAAAGACAAAGAATAAGGGAGCGCGCGCTCCCTCGAAATTAGAATAGAAATAGAAAAGAATACCAACTTCCCGACTAGCTGCTTGCCGCATTACTCATCGCATCACGCAAATCTCTGACACGGTCGTGCGCCGCTTTGACCTGTGTTGATTGTTGCTGAACGACGCTTGCGACGTTTGACGGCAACTGTTCTTTAGTCGCTTTTTCAAAGGCGGCTTTCGCCACATCTTCTCCGCGTTCGGCTTCGTTTAAAATAGCCGTTTCATCTTTTCCTGTAACGAGTGATTTAATATTTATCCAGCCGCGGTGCAGCGCCGCCGACGTGCTTCCCGTATTTTCCGGGTCGCCGCCGAGTTCACGAACGAGAGTTTGTAGTTCGCCCGCAAATTGCGAACGCTGTTGTCCTAATTCATAAAAAAGCGATTTCAAATCGGAGCGTTCGACGCCTTCCGCCGCCGTTTGAAATCCGTTTTGTCCGTCTTTACAAGTTTCGATTAAATTGTTTAATGTCGAAATAACATCTTTGTTTTCCATAACTTACGATTCCTCCTGGAAATAAAACTTATCCTTATTAAATTAAAGCCGCTGTGCTTTTGGTTGTGGTGTCGTCTAGATACTAGATACAAGTCTTGTGCCAAAGCGTATGAGGCTGTAAATAAGGCAATTTGCTCGTTTGCTAACTTACGTGCGGAACGTATCGAGACAAATTCGTGTATCAAATAAGTTCATAGCAACTATCTATTCTTTCGATTAAATTTAAACGACTCAATATTATTCAGGAAAATTCACGCATTTTTTATACTGAAGGACTATTATTTCGCCGTTGCCATTTGTTCGGCGTTTTGCGCCGGTGCGTCTTTTTGCCTCGAAATAATTTCGGCGTTTTCTTCGTTGTTTGAACGCGGCAGAAATAAAATAACGAGAAGCGACAGAGCCGAGAGAACTGCGCCGACCCAGAATACTTTGTGAATCGCCGTTGCCATCGCGCCGCGCAGAGTGTCGAGCGCGCCGTACGGTAATGCGGCTTGCGCTTGCGGGTCAATCAGCGCGTTCGGATTTGCGGCAAATGCTTCGGCTTGTGCGGGTGAAATCACGCCGCTTCCGTTTCTGGCAGCCGTATCGAGATTTGCCGCGAGTCCAGCAGACAAAATTGCACCCATTATTGCCACACCGACCGCGCCGCCGATTGAACGCGAAAATTGATTTAACGAAGTTGCAACGCCGAGCTGCGATTTGTTGACGGCTTGCTGCACCGCAATTAAAAGCGTGAGCATCGTCAAGCCCAAACCCGATCCGATTAAAACCAAATCGGCGTGCAGCCAGAACCTTGCAGTTTCACGCTCGAACATCGAAAGAAAAACGAAGCCTATTGTCAACAAAATGAAACCGATGATGCTGATTGTGCGGTAGCCGAGTTTCAGCAAAAGATATCCGCCGATAATCGACATACTGACCCAACTGAGCATCAAGGGCGTCAGCAAGGAGCCGGCTTCGGTCGCCGTCGAGCCGAGCGCGCCTTGAGCGAACAGCGGCACGAAAGAAATCGCGCCGAACATTGCAGCGCCCGCCAAAAATCCGGCGACGACGGCGACGGAAACCGTCCGATTGCCGAATAATTGAAATGGAATAATCGGGTCGGCGGCGCGGCGTTCAACCCAAACGAAAGCGACCGCAAGCAAAATCGCTCCGCCAATAAATATTAAATTTTGCGGGGCGAAAAGCGTCTCCAAAGTCGTTCCGCCTTCAACGAGCGCGAGCATCAACAAGGTAATCGAAGCCATCAAAAGCCCCGCACCGGCGTAATCAATTGTCGGACGCTCGTGGTGTTTCGGCTCTTTCAAAGCCGTCCCGATAATAAAAGCCGCCGCCAAACCAATCGGCAAATTGATGTAAAAAACCCAGCGCCACGACAATTGGTCGGTGATAAAACCGCCGACAATCGGACCGATAACGCTGGACAAACCCCAAACGCCGCTGAAATACGCCTGCATTTTCGCGCGTTCTTTAAGCGTAAAAATATCGGCGATAATCGTCATCCCTAAAGGCACGAGCGCACCCGCGCCCAAACCTTGGATCGCTCGAAAAACAATCAATTGAGCCATCGAAGCCGACATTCCCGACAAAATCGAGCCGAGAAGAAAGATGCCGATGCCGATTTGATAAAAAAGCCTGCGCCCGTAAAGGTCTGAGAGTTTTCCCCAGACCGGAACGGTTACGGTCGAGGTAATCAGATAAGCGGAAAAAACCCAGCTGTAATGATTCAATCCGCCGTGTGCGGCAATCACTGTCGGCATCGCCGTTCCGACCACGGTCGCCTCCAGCGCGGCGATAAACATTCCGGTCATCACGCCGACGGTTACCGCCCAGCGACGCCTTGAAGACATTTCAAGGCGCGGTTTGTCTTTGTTGTCAACCTCTGCCGTTTCTGAAAATTTTTCCACCCTTGGTTTCCCGCTATAAATTTTATCAAGCTGCCTCTCTAACTTTAATGAAAAAAACTTTTTGTATAAAACGCCAAAATCGAAAAATGTTTTTGAGCAGCAATCATATCGACTTCAAATCGAACCACGGTTCTAAATTCTAAACTCTTACCTCTTGGATATCTTGCAGATTAATTTATGATTACAAGTTTAGAGTTTATAATTTTTGTGAC
>MWYY01000015.1 GCA_002050355.1 Acidobacteria bacterium 28-9 | reverse complement strand
ACCGTGTAATTGCCAAGCCCGTAACGCGGAAGTTTTAGTTGTTCTATTGCCTGAACGACGCTCGGCTGTGTCAGGCGCGCATATTGGTCGGTCGGGTCATCGTCGCTCACAGCGAACTTGACGGTTTTTGGCAACCGATTTGGGAAATAAGACAACTCTCCGTTTTCGTATCTTAAAAATTTACGCCCGTCGCCATCCGTTTCAGCGTAATTTTTCTGAATAAACGAACGAGTTCGCCGAACTAGAAAATGACGCATCAAATCGCGCCAATCATCCGCATACTCGCTCTTTTCAAACGCCGTGAGCGAGCGCGGAGCGCATTGATATTCGCTTTGAAAAACCGCTTCGCCTTTTTCCCGAATCTTCTGTTCGGGGCGCACTCCCAAGTCTTTATCGTTCGGAATGAATAATTGCAGTTGCGCCGAAAGGTCGAGATAAGTTTTGTTATACGGCGTGGCGGAAAGCAGGATGCAGCGGGCGTCTGTTTGACGAATAAATTCCTGAATTGCCCGGTAGCGTTTGCCTTCTGTGTTGCGAAGATTATGACTTTCATCAATCAAAACCGTGCGATAACGCGCGGGAACGTCCGACAATTTTTTCAGCACCTGACTCATTGATAGAACTTTTGCGTTGAGCGCGTATTCATCAACGTATGACTGCCACATCTTGGTTAAATTCTTAGGACAAATTATCAGCGTCCAGCTTCCGGTTTGTTCTTCGTTAAGTTTGGCGAGCGCGGATGCCATCATCGTCTTACCCAAACCGACGACATCGCCCAAAAGAACACCGCCGCGTTTTTTTAAGTGACGAGCGGCGATTTTGACGGCGGCGGTTTGAAACTCGAAAAGACGATTTCCAAATTCGCGCGGGATGTGAAACTCGGACAATCCGGCGCGGGCTTCCTGCGACAGGTGGTAAGCGATTTTCAAATAAATATGATACGGCGGAACGGCTTTCTGACGCGCCCAGCTCGTATCAATTATTTCGCCAAGCTCATCGGTGATATCCAAACACCAGGAATCACTCCAACGGTCGTCAAACCATAACTTTAATTTTTTGCAGGCATCGTGATCGAGAACATCAACATTCAATTCACCTTGTCCTGACAGCCCGGAAAAAGTTAAGTTACTGCTGCCGATGAAACCGATTGTCGGATTGTTGGCATCTTCGCGGTGCAGCAAATAAAGCTTGGCGTGCAGATGATGACGAAGAAACAATTTGACGACGACTTTTCGTGCTTTTAATTGTTCCCGTAGGCGACGCAAAGCAGCTTCGTCGGCGTTAGTCGGCGTGCCAAAAGTGAGTTGTTCCCGGAAGTCTTCCGCGACTCTTTTTTTCAACCGAATGACGGTCGCATTATCAACAATCGAATCTTTGTCGGTTAAGCTGAACGCTTTCCGTAATTCATCTTTTGGAGCCGACTGCATCCCGACCAGAAGTCGGCAGCAATTGTCATTTCCCTGCCATGCATCAACCAAAGTGTCGAGCAGTTTCCAACCTCGCAGATTAAAATAACCCACGCAAAAGTCAGCGCAGTTAGAAACTTTAAGCGTGTCTTTTAAAACGGGTAAAAGAGATTGTTCGATGTTATCGAATATTCTTGGCATAAAAGGTCAATTTACAATATTGCACGGTGAACGTATTTTACTAAGAATTACGTTATTACAATTCAATTTCCAAATATTCTAAATGTTGTACACTTTCTTTAAATAATTTTAATTTTTCCATAAATCGAAAACACTTTTTATTATTTTATGTAAAGCCGTTCGTCAAATGTGAAGGTTTGCGGTTTGCCGAATTTAACTTTTGAAAAATTGGTATGCCCGACATTTATCAAATAGTTAAATTCAACCGGCAAAAGAGATGTCGGAACCTTCAAAACAACTGAAGCCTGTGTCTTTGCCCATTCGTCGCCAATTCTTTGAATTTCAAGTGGCGGAGGTGAAACGCTCCAGTTTTCCGGCAAAGCTCGGAATTCTTCAATTGGCAGAATCTGGCTTTCATCAAACTCGGCAGTCGCAAAGGAATATGAAAGTAAAATCTCCTCATTGTTAAGGTGAACGAGCATTTCCAGAACGGCAAGTGATAAACTTCCCGCTGTGTAAAGAATCCGTGTTCCGCGAGAGTTCCAGCGACCGCCGAAACGGTACGCGCCTTCACCATCAAACATCGTTGCGGCATACTTTGTTTTGCAAATCCGGTAGGTAGTCAGCACTGCCATTAGGTGAAAACGCCGTGTTCAAGTCTGCCGATAAGATTTTCTACTTCTCGCGCGCCGGTTTCGGTCGCGGCGACTTGCAAAGGCGATTGACCGTTCAACGCCCGGTTCGGACTTTGAAACCAGCGCATGCCAGCCTCTGCATTGCCTTCAAAAAGTTCAAAAGTTTGCGCCAACAGGCGCGAGACGGAAACAAGACGGTCGGACTCCTCGGGCGAGAGTTTTTTCTCCTTTCTGCGCCGCGTTAAAGTGCGCGGAGTGATTCTCACTGCTACACGAAGTCTTTCCAGTGAAAGTCCGGTGGTTTTACCCAATCTTTCCAATGCGGCAAATGAAAATCCGGCTTCGACCTTTTTAGCCAGCTTTAGATTGTCAGCAGTCTCGATGCCGAGCAGGTTTTCAGCCGTGTATTTTCCTTGCCCTGATGATTTTGTTTTTTCCAATACGATGGACATTTTATTAACTCCTTAAGGCTTATAAAGTATAAGCCATCTGGCTATTAATTATATGCCAAACTGCGTGTAATGCAAGTTTTTCTTTCCTGTTAAAAGGTCATTTACAAACTTTTATTCTTTTTCAAACTCAAAAATTTACATTCAACTTGCCGAACATGAACTAATAGGTTTTGGAACGCAATTTGCTCAGGTCTATTTTACAAATAGCGATAAGCGATAAAACCTTTGTTTTATGAGGGGAAAAGTTAGAAACCAGAAAATATTATTTCTGTGCTTGACGAAAAGCTGTCCGTTTTAGGAAAATAAATTATCCAAACCTTGTCTCTATTTTCGTAACCTTTGGTTGAAAAAGGGAGTAGCATTTTAGCTCCGTAACTATAACCCGGGTCTAAATTCACGCTAATTAAAAAATAAAATAAATGTCGCGCGCCGATTCTTTCGGGTTGCCAGCGAGAACTGTTTCGCCGTTTTGTTTCGAGAGTCGATGAAAAGGCGAAATAAACGATATATTTATGCGAACGGTATTAAAACTCATCTTTTGCTTGGGCGTAATTTTCGCCGGTCAAACGGCTGAACTTTCAGCGCAGACTTTTCCCGTCCCAGCCGAATTGGTTTTGCGCGGCACTTCGGAAGTCCCGATGTCGCTCGTAAAAGCGTCGGAAAAATATAACAATTATTATTCGTCTCCGTCTGTTGAAGGCTGGCTCGACAATAAAAAATTCGTCGTCAAGGAATATGGTAGAACCGCTTCCTTGCTCACTTACCCGCAGCCAAAAGGACAGCCGACTTCGATACTGACGTTTCCGCAACCGGCTTACGACATTTACCCGTCGCCGGACCGCAAGAATTATCTTTATAACCAGGACACTGACGGAAAACTCAATTACCGGATGTTCGTCTGGAATCAGGAAAGCAAACAAAGTGCGCCATTAACAGATATTGGAACGCGTAGCGTTCAGCCGATCTGGTCACCGTCCGGCAAATACGTCGCTTACAGTTTCTCTGCACCCAACACGAAAGGGATGGAAATAGCTTGGCAAAATCCTTTTCAACCTTCGGAGAAAAAGATTGTTTTTTCATCGCCTTATATGGTACAGGCGGTCGCGTGGTCAAAGGACGACAAGTATGTTGCCGTCGAAGAATACGTCAATCTTGCAGATATGACGCGGCTCTGGCTCGTCGAACCTCAAACGGGTAAGAAAATTCTGCTCAATAAGTCCGAGAAAGACACTTTCGGTATTGACGAAGTGCAGTTCAGCGCGGACGGCAAATACGCTTACCTGACAAGCAACCGCGCCGGCGAGTTTTTGAGCTTCGAGCGGATAAATTTTTCCACGAAAGAATGGACAACAATTTATAAAAATGAAGCGGCGGATATCGAAATCGCCCGTCTTTCCCCGGATGAATCGAAAGCCGCTTTTGTTTTTAACGATAAAGGCGTTTCGCGTCTCGGTTTTTACGACCTGAAAACCGGAAAACTCGAATCCGTCTCAAAACTCAATCCGGGCGTTATCACAAATCTCGAATGGTCGCCTGATTCCAGGCAGATTGCCTTTAACCTCGACTACGCAAGCGAAGCGTCGAGCATTTACACCGTCGCAGCGGATTCTTCTCTGCAAATCGCGCGCTGGGCGCACGAGCCGAACAAAGATGCGGACGAAAATCTGCCGCTCGTCGAACGAATTGAATGGAAGTCGAAACCTGACGGAAAAACAATCGGCGGATGGATGTTTCAGTCGAAAAAATCGCCTGCGGGTCCACGCCCGGTAATCATCGAGTTTCACGGCGGTCCGTCGGAAGAATCGCGTCCGGTCTTGAATTATAACGATTTATATTACCTGAATGAACTCGGCGCCGTCATTATTTATCCGAACGTGCGTGGATCAAAAGGATCAGGTAAATCGGTTTCGCTCGCCGACAACGGAGCCAGTCGCATCAATCAATTAAACGATATTGACGGTCTTTTCGACTGGATTGCAAAACAATCCAGATTAGATTCAAAAAGAGTTGGTTTACGTGGATTCTCCTACGGCGGTTATCTCGCGTTGCTCGCTGCAGCGCGTTTTCCCGAACGCACCGCCGCCGTTTCCGCGCAAGCCGCGCCGACAAATGTTGTTACTTTTCTGGCAAATAACCCGGCTTGGCGGATCGGGACGAGCCGTACGGAATATGGCGACGAAACGAATCCGCAAATTAAACAATCTTTAGAAAAATTTGCCATCCCTAATATGGCAGGTAACTTAAAAAATCCGATTCTGCTGGCACACGGCGAGTTGGACGTACAGGTGCCGGTGAGCGAATCAAAACAATTGATCGCAGCCGTCGAAAAACAATCACCGCAGACTCCGCTTTGGACGGTTTTCAGCCGACCTGATAAGCACGGCTTTGGTGGGGTTCGCAGTTTCTACGTTTCGTTGCTCGAAACCGTATTTTTTGAAAAATACGTTATCCGGCGCGACGAAACAAACAACCAAAAATAAAAATAAAAAATAACAGGAAGGAAAAGAAAGAAAAATGAAAAATCAATCGAAAATGCGCAAATCAATCATTCGTTCGTTACTCGTTTTGACCCTCGCCGCAGGCACTTTGATGCCGCTGACGGCTTGGGGTTACGACAATCCACCGCAAGACCCGCAGGAAGGAGGAAGTACAAGGTCTGCACCGCGTGTAACTTGTGAAACAACGTCTTATAACATTTTAATTGCAACTGTTGTCGTCACCTCTTGTAGCGACGGCACCAGAACTGTAAGTCTCTCTTAAATGGCGAGACTTATAATTTGAAATCAAAACAAAAAAGGATGACCGACTATTGCTAAACGATTTAACTAAATCAAATTTAAGCGATGGCCGGTCAAATTATTAACTGATGTCGGTAGAATTCTTCAACAAGGGCAATTTTTTTGGATTACCTAAATTAGAAACGGTAGTTTTAATCTTTATATTCTTCACTCATGTTCTCTCCGTCTTCGGGCAGGAACCAAGTAAACCAGCCTCCGATTCGCCTTGCAAAGAAACGCGTCTCGCAGCCGGTCAAGGTAATTTTGAATCAGCCTCTCGACTGATAAAACAGTGTTTGGAGTCTGGTTCAAAAGGCGAAGTTTTAGCACGCGCGGAAAATCTACTACTCGGAGCCGAAATCGAGTTTTATATGGAAAACGCCCGGCAATCCGCTGATTATGCCGCTCTTGCTGAAAACCAATATATTTCGCTCGCGGATGAAACCAGAAAAGGATTGTGGCTCTTCAGCGTCAAATTGAAGAAAGTTCAAGCCGCCCTTAAAGCCGAAAAGGGAGAATATCAGCAGGCAATAAAACTTTATAAAGAAGGTTTGGCAATTCTTGTTTCTCCGAATACTTTAGTCCAAAAAGATGGTGGCGAACCGCGCCGGTTAAAAGCCGATTTGTTATCGGGCGTAAGCCTCATCCAGCTAAAAACCGGTTTATATTCAGATGCGATTGCAAACCTTGAATCCGCGCTGGCGGAGCTCACCGATTCGCGGAATGACAATTATTCTCGCGGCGGCATCTTAAATGAGTTCGGGCATTTACTTAACGAGCAGCGGTCGCACCGGCAAGCCATTGGGTATTTGGAAAAATCAGCCGAAATTTGGCAAAAAGAAAAAGATTGGTTCAATTTTGCAATGACGCAGCAAAACTTAGCCATCGCTTATCGCGGAATCGGGGATTATAAGCAGGCACAAAGTTATTTCGAGCGAGTTCGAGATTTAGCCGTAAAAAATAACTTCATTGAATTGGACACGATGAGCCTGCAAGGGCTCGCTTCGCTTGAACAAATTCGTGGAGAACATAGGAAAGCAGTTGAAATTTTGCAGAAGGTACTAAGCCAATCGACCGCCTCGGTCCGTCGCGCGGAGATTCTATGGCGGTTGTCCTCAAATCAAAATCTGACGGGCGAAAGCGTACCGGCTCGCGCCAATGCGACTGAATGTTATGAATATGCGACGGCGCAGAAAATCGAAAATCTGCGGTATCTGTGTGCGACGAATTTGGGAGAAACTTATCTGCAAGATTCGCCGGCGTCTGCCGAGAAATGGTTGAACACGGCAGTCGAGATTACTGAAAATCTAAGCCGCCGCGTCGCCGGTCGAGAACCTGAAAAAGTATATTTTATGCAGGACAAATCGGCGGCGTATCACGGTCTTATCAAATTATTCGCCAAAGCTAATAAGCCGGAGCAGGCGCTCGCCGTTTCGGAGAAGCTGAAATCTCGCGTGCTGCGGGAAAAGCTGCAAAGCAGATCGACTAAAATCTTGGGCGATGACGTTTCAAGCCGAATATCTAATCTTCCAGCCGATACGACCGTCGTTTCCTACGTTTTATCCGACAAAGAGTGTTTCGCTTTTGTTCTCAAAGCAAACGACCCGCCGAAAGTAATCCTCCTGCCCGTCGGCGAAGAGAAACTGCGCGAGCAAATCGGACGTTACCGCGAAAGCATTCTGACTTTCAGCCCGACATTCAAACGGGAAGCGCGGGCATTGTATGACTCCCTGCTCAAAGCTGCGGAAGTCGAAATTGCCAATGCGAAACATTTGATCATCGTTCCGGACGGCGCGCTGTGGGAATTGCCGTTCCAAGCGTTGATAACGTCATCCAATAAATACCTCGTCGAAGAACGCGAAATTTCCTACGTCCCGGCGCTCGGTGTTTTGACCGGAGCGAGATCGCCGACAACTTCAAAAACTAACCAAAAGAATTTAGTCGCTTTCGCCAATTCGACTAGAAAAGATTCTCCTGCCTTGCCGGAAGCTGAACGCGAGGCAAACGACATCAGCAAGTTATACGCGCCGTCTTCGATTTTCTTCAAAAACGACGCGACCGAAAGGCGCGTTAGGACGGAAGCCGCGCAAGCTAAAGTTTTGCATCTCGCGGTTCACGGAGAAATCAATCAAACCGACCCTTTTGCGTCGGCTTTGCTTTTCACTGAGGACGCGGGCGACGACGGGCGATTGACGGTTTCGGAGATTTTGCAGTTGAATTTGCCAAATAGTTTGGTCGTTCTTTCGAGCTGCGACACGAGCAACGGGAAGGTTTTGAGCGGCGAAGGTTTGCTCAGTCTTTCGTGGGCTTTTTTAGCTTCGGGCGGTCGCGTCGTCGTCGCGGCTCAATGGGCAGTCGAGGAAAAAGCGACCGCAGATTTAATGCTGAATTTTCACCGCTCATTGAACGGAAACATAAACGAATCGGCGAGCGCGTTGCGGGCGGCGCAGGTCGAAGCCTTGAAGCGTCCCGCGCCGTTTAATCATCCTTTTTACTGGTCTGCCTTCGTCGCCGTCGAAGGTCCGCAGCGTTGAACGGTAGCGTTATTTTCTTTCTTCCATTGCTCGACTTGCGCGAGGAGACGACGCGCAGCTTTGTGTTTCGGATTCTTCTTCAGAACTTCCTTCAAAGTGCAGACGGCTGAATCGAGCATCCCTTCGGAAGCGTAAAATACGGCGAGTTTTAATCGGTCGTTTTCGTTTTTCTTCAAAGACGCTATTCGGATTTCGGTAGTTGCGGGCGCAATGCGAAAAACGGCGGGCGGTTGCGGTGGGAGCGGCGCGACGATTTTTCCATTTTCGGTTTGCGCCTCGACTCGCCAAAGATATTTTGCGCCGGTTTTCAAAGCCTTTCCGGGCTTGAAACTATTCCCCGAAACCTCAGTCGTCAGCACCTCGTTAAAATCCTGGTCGAGAATCGAAATTCGATAGCTCTTGGCATTCGGAACTTTCTCCCAGCGAAACTCCGGCATATCTTCAAGCACTGTTTCACCGACAGGAGCGAACAGAGAGAAAGCCGGTGATGCAGGATTGGAATTTTGCGTGTTGCCGCGCAAAGTCGTTTGTCCGTTCGGACGAAGCGAGGAGACGGCGGGCGGCGTATTTTCGATGAGCTGCGCTAATTCACTGTTTTCCGTTTCTTCCGGTTTTTTCGAGTTTTCAGCCACGGCTGGCAAATTACTCTGCGGTTGTTTCAGTCGCGGTTGTGGTTGAGAATTTCTTTCCGAACTGTTGCTATTACCGGTTTCAGCACCTGGCGAAACGGGAGGAGTTTCGTTTGTCGGCAACTTGTCTTCGGTTTTCGGAGTTTCGACCGTTTGCGCGACTTCCGTTTTCGAATTCGGTTGTTCAGACGCGCCGCGCCAGATTAAAAACGAAATGCCCGCGACGAATAATAACACCAATGCTCCCCAAGCCAACGGTTGCCGTAAGAAGGCGAAAACGGTCGGAAATGGCGAGGGCACCGGCGATATTTTTTCAGCTTCAAAATTTTCATCAAATTCCGTTTCATCGAGCAGCACCGACCAGAATTGTTCCGTTGTCGGCGCGGGCAGCGCGTCCCGGCAAACCGCGCATTGCAGCAAGTGTTTCTCAACCGCGTCCGTCTCAGCCGAGGCGAGCGGCGAGCGGGCTGCGTAAGCAACAAGTTGCTTTTTTGTTAAGTGTTCAATGGTCTTCATTTGTTCGTTAATTTTCGGAGCTTGCCGCGCGCTTCGTGTCGTGCTTTTTTGATTGATTTGATTGCCGATTCAAGATTCGGGCGTTTGCCGGTTGCGTCTTTCGAGCGAGCTATTGCAGCATCGGATAAAGGTATTTTGATTTTAAGTTCCAGCCATTCGTTTTCCGAAATTTCCAAGCTGCGCGCCAGCTCTGCATCCGAGATGCCGCCTTGTAGAAAATAAATGACTAATCGCCGACTTTTATATAGCAGAGCGCGCCTCTGGCGCAAGGATAGTTGGCAAGTTTCCTGCCAGACAAACGTTGCGAGCGATTGAAATTCAGCGTCCGAATCGCCCGCGAGCCGTTCAGAGCTTTCAACATCTGATGCGGCATCGAGCGGCAAGTGCGTTTTAGCGTCGCCGTTTTTTGAAAAATGCCGATTCGTTTCGTTATAAGCTGTGCGGGCGGCGAAAGATTCCCAATCGGCGGGCGACATATCTTCGCTCAAATCGGGATATTTTTCGCGCCATTTTAATAATCTTAGAACGATTCCCTGCTCCAAATCCGATACGTCCACCGGTTGAAACGAGACGAGACGCCGCCGCACGATTTTTCGGACGATGGGTAAGGCGGCGAGAAACAAATCCTCTGAATTTTTTTCGTGAGATGGTAATTCGACCGAATCCGGCAGGCTGTTTCCACTATTTGACAACCGCCGCAATACATCCCAAAACGGCTCTTTCATTGGTTTAGACTGCAAACCACAACTATTGCCTTTGATGACTGATCATCGCAGGAAAGGTTTTTTGCGCTTTATTTTAAATATACCGTTTCGGCGCGCCTCTTGTCCAAACTCAATCGCATCGCAAAAAAATTTTGAAAAAATTTTCGCGCCAGAGGTAACCTTTGGGGTTCAGCAGGGTTTTTATATATAGAGGGATAATTTTCGGCGATGAGTTTGGCAAACCTGCAAGGGAAAACCGAGCCGAAAATATTTCCCTGAGCTTTATACAATCTCGTAATAATATAAAAAAAATGTTCAATAATCTCAGCGAAACCGAGGCACTCGCCCTTTTCGCACGTTACGATTTTCTCGATTTGTGTCTTTTAGGCGAAACCGGCACGGGCAAAACGCACGCCGCCGAGCAGATTCACCGCCAAAGCCCACGCGCGGAAAAACCTTTCGTCGCCGTCAACTGCGCCGAGCTTTCGCGTTTCCTCGTCGAAGCCGAGCTTTTCGGTTACGAGAAGGGCGCGTTCACCGGCGCGATTCAATCCAAAACCGGAAAATTTGAAGCCGCGTCGGGCGGAACGCTTTTTCTCGACGAAATCGGCGAGCTTGACGGGGAGATGCAGGCGAAACTTTTGAAGGCGGTCGAAGAAAAACGCATCACGCGCGTTGGAAGCTCAGTTGCGCGCGACGTTGACGTGCGAATCATCTACGCCACGCACCGCGATTTGAAGGTTTTCCGCGAAGATTTGCGCTACCGCATCGCCGCGCACACGATTCGCTTAAAACCGCTGCGCGAGCGACCCGAACGAATTCTGCCGCTGGCGTGCCTGTTCATTAATGATTTCAGCCGCAAATCTGGGCGAAGCGTCGCGGCGAGCGAAAACGCTTTATGCGTCTTGGAACGCGCCGAGTGGCGCGGCAACATCCGCGAACTGCGCTCTTTCGTGCAAAACGCTTGTCTCGACGCATTGTTCGCCGCCGACCTGCAGGCGTCGCCCGGCGGAAAAACGCAAGCGGTCGAACTGACCGCCGAATTATTGCTTTCGCGTTTGAGCCAGTCTAATGCCCACACAGGCGCGCCGCAGCCGTTGAACGGAAAAGCAGATGCCATCGCCGCCGATTACCGGCAGGAAATCAAAAACTTCGACCGTTTATTAATCCGGCAGACGCTCGAAAAAAATAACCGGAACGTCTCGCGCACGGCAGTCGAGCTGGGGCTTAGCCGTTACGGTTTAATAAAAAAAATAAAGCGATACGGAATCAACTTCGCCAACGATTAGGACGACGATTTTATAGACTTTAACTTCTGTATTTTTGAATCGCGGGAAAAATTCTGCGCTTTTTTTGTTGCCGCAAAGCGCAAGTGGCTCGCCCAACGAACCACTCGTTCAACAATCGGAATCGCCGAAAAGCTCGTTTTTCTGATGTTTAGCTAACTTCGCTTTATCGGTTGTCCGTTCAAGTTACCACTAATGGCTCGCCCAACGAGCCACCCGAATCAAAGATTCACAAAAAGCGACAAGTTTTTATCCGGCTTTTCCGAAATTTCTCACCCGGCGACATTCCCACCGCGCGTTAATAAACCCCAAAACAAGGCGACGGATTGAAACCGCACCGACCGTTTCGCTCCGGGCGCGAAATGGTTACCTTGCTTGCCACATCTCGCGCCGAGCGAGACTGGAAGCCGGAATAAATTTAAGCGGCTTTCAGATGTATCAATCATTTGACGCGCAGTCTCCAGCACAAACCAGTCGGAGATGAATGTCGGCAGCAGCTTCTCTCATTACTTCAACCGGACTTCCGTTTCAACCGAAAAGGGATTTTTAAAGTTTGCAAGACAAGTGAAAGTGGACGGGCTGAAACCCGCCTGCTTGCCAAAAAATAATTTACTTGAGAGGAAAAAAACAATGTCTGCAAATCAATTATCGCTATCGGCTTTGCGCCAATTCGCGCCGTCAAATTCACCGCTTTTCGCTTACCGTATCGAGTCCTCGGGCAGCCCGATGAACGACTGGGCGCGGCACATATCTGTCAACGATTTGTTCCGGCGCGAGCTGGAAGAAAACTCCGTTCTAGGCGGCAACGTCGTCATTCGCGCTATAGAAGGCGACGAACAGCCCGCGCTTGAAAAAGTGAAAATCCTGAGCCTGAGTTATGCGACTCGTGTTTTCGGCAATTCGGATGATGCCAAGGAGTTCGTCCGATGCGTCCGCAGCATAGCCGACCCGCAGGCGGCGCAGTTCGAGCTAGAGCAAATCGCCAGTCACTACTACCGCGAATGCCGTAAGGAGCGTCCCGTACCGGAAGTCTTAAAAGAAATGGCGCTCTTGGGGATGGAAATGACGCGCGTTACAACTTCGATTAATGACTTGGAAATCGAAGTTATAGAAACTGAAATCGGCGAAGTTAAACTTACGCCGACGGACGTAAAAAGAGTTGCTGAGGCGCAAAAGAACTTACCGCCGCTCGCCCAAGCGACGCCGAACTATGACGCGGAGATGCAAGCCGTCAAAAAGAAGCTCCTCCGCGGCTCGCTCTCGAAAGCCAACCAAGACGAATTCGCCGCCTTTTATCTCGCGGACGACGGTAAATCTGTCGAAGAACTCGACGACGATTTCAGGCGATTCGACGCTCACGAGCAATATGACGAAGACGGTCTTTTAGGCTTACGGATGTCAGGCAGCCAGCACACGGAAGTCGTTCTCGAACTCGACAGCGAAATCACGGCGGATTACTTGCCGATTGATGTTCAGCCGCTCGCCAAACTTCTGCAGCTCGTCTTCGTTGGACACGAAATCGGAGGACGCGCAGCGCAATCAGCACGGCATTTTGTAGCCTGCCGGAAAATCGAAAACGCGGATAACATTCGCGCCCGCGAAGCCTTCCGATTAAACGCGCCGTTCTTTGAAACGGAAAAACCTGTTGTTTCAGAATTCAGTATTTTACCGCTTACGCGCGACGAAATTTCAGAGTGGATTGACTTGAATCTGGACGCGCTTTATTCGCGCGAAGTTGTTCGCCCGGCGCGGCGCGTGACCACCGGACGTAAAGGCGAATGGCTCGAATTCACGGTCAATCAAACCGTGAACCCGGACTTTGAAGAAAAACAATACACGAGCCAGATTCTGCACATTTTGCTCGAGCAAACCGAGCGCGATTTTCATATTTCGGCTTTGCGCCGCAACTTCGTTTATCAATCAATTTACTTGCAAATCAGACGAGCGAAAGACACAACTGTTCTCTCGCAGACGGCGGAAATCGCCCGACAAGCGAAAGATGAAAAACGCCTTTCGCTCAAGGAATACACGGCGCTTTCGACCGTTGCGAAATCGCAGTTTGCGAGGCTCGCGGGCGCACGCGCAAGCGCGGCATTATACGCCCTCGAAAAAGAAATCACCGTGGCTGATTCGCGCAAAATCGGTTATCTCAAATGGGCGATGTATGGCGCAAATCAACCGGCGCACCCGGTTCACGGCTTGCCGCGGCAGGAAGTCCAGCGCGCTTGGGCGGCGCTTAAAGACCGCGAACTGATTTTATTTCGGCTTTGCGCCGCAACTTCGTTTATCAATCAATTTACTTGCAAATCAGACGAGCGAAAGACACAACTGTTCTCTCGCAGACGGCGGAAATCGCCCGACAAGCGAAAGATGAAAAACGCCTT
>MWYY01000067.1 GCA_002050355.1 Acidobacteria bacterium 28-9 | reverse complement strand
GATTAAACACAGCATTGCGGGCAACGAAGCAGATGCCGCGCGGCTTGCCATAAACGCCGGAACAGACTTGGAAATGGTCAGCCGTTTATATAATAAAAACGGTGCGGAATTGGTTAATAGCGCAGAAGTTTCGATAAAAATTGTTGACGATGCAGTAAGCAACGTTTTGCGCGTAAAGTCTCGTCTCGGACTTTTCGAGCGTCCGTATGCAGACGAAAATCTCGAAAAAGCGACTATAAAAAAACCTGAATTTTTACAAGCCGCGCGCGAGATTGCGGCAAAATCATTTGTTTTACTAAAGAATCAACGCGAGACTCTGCCGATAAACAAAACCGTAAAAAAACTCGCAGTCATCGGCGCGCTTGCTGACGATAAGGCAAACACGCTCGATTGGTGGGCGGGCGATGCCAAAGCCGAAGATTCGATTACGATTTTGCAGGGAATTCGAGACAAACTCGGCGCGAACGGAAAAATTCGGTTTGAAAAAGGCTGCGAATTAAATTGCGATTCGAACAAAGATTTCGACCGCGCCGCCGACGCTGCAAAAGACGCGGATTTTACAGTTGTCGTTGTCGGCGAAACGCGCGAGCTTTCCGGCGAAGCAGCTTCACGCTCGAATTTAGATTTGCCCGGGCGCCAACTCGATTTGGTCAAAGCGATTCATCAAACCGGCAAGCCTTACGCCGTCGTTTTGAAAAACGGCAGACCGCTGACAATCAACTGGCTGGCGGAAAATTCCCCGGCGATTCTTGAAACTTGGCATTCGGGGACGATGGGCGGCGCGGCAGTTGCCGATGTTTTGTTCGGCGACGTGAATCCAAGCGGGAAATTGCCTGTAACGTTTCCCCGAAATGTCGGGCAAATTCCGATTTATTATAATCATAAACCGACGGGAAGACCGTTTGAAGCTGATAATCGCTACACTTCAAAATATCTGGACGTGCCGAATACGCCGCTTTTTCCGTTCGGCTTCGGTTTGAGCTACACGAGTTTTAAGTTCACGAATTTGCGACTTGGTTCAAATCAAATGCCGAAAAATGGTGAGGTAAAAGTCAGCATTGACGTGGAAAACGCGGGCGCCCGCGACGGTGCAGAAGTCGTTCAGCTTTACACGCGTGATTTGGTGGCGAGCGTTTCGCGCCCCGTAAAAGAACTGAAAGGTTTTCAAAGAATTGCGCTCAAAGCGGGCGAAAAGCGGACGGTTATATTCTCTTTGAAAGCTGAAAATTTGGGTTTTTATGACAGCAATTCAAAATACACAATTGAAGACGGCAATTTTAAGGTCTTTGTCGGCAACAGTTCGGAAGACGTTTTAGAAAGCGATTTTACAATTGGGTTAGCGGCGACCGCAGAAAAAAAAACTAAATCTGGCGAAACAAACGACGTTTTTAACGTACAAACTCCGGTAAAAGCGATTCCCGCCGCAAAAATCAGCGCGCCGGACGACGCTTTTTTAGAAGACCTTTCGCAAAAAACCTTTCGATTTTTTTGGGAACAGACAGACCCGAACACGGGTTTGACCGCCGACCGCGCTCGCGCCGACGCGACGCCGCTTCCGGCAAATCATAAAAGTTACAACATCGCCAGCACCGCCGCGACCGGTTTTGCTTTGACTTCGCTGTGCGTTGCTGCCGACAGAAATTGGGTATCGTCCGCCGAAGCCAGAACGCGCGCCCGCAAAACATTGGATTTTTTCGCAAGTCGCGCCTTTCAAAAAAAAGGTTGGTTTTATCATTGGATGGACAAGCGAACCGGAGAGCGACGTTGGAACAGCGAGATTTCTTCGATTGATACGGCAATTCTGCTCGGCGGAGTTTTGAGCGTTAGGCAGTGTTTTCAAGACGATAAAGAAATTGTCAGCCTGGCAAAAAGAATTTACGAGCGCGTGGATTTCAAATGGATGCTCAACGGAAATCCTTATTTGCTGGCGCACGGCTGGCGCACCGAAAACGGGTTTATACCAACGCGCTGGGACACTTACAGCGAACACGCGATTCTTTATTTTCTGGCAATCGGTTCGCCGACTCATCCGATTTCGCCCGAATCCTGGAATGCGTGGAAAAGAAAATTTGTAACTTACGGCGATTATAAATTTTTAGCCGGAGCCGCACCACTTTTTATACATCAATTTTCGCAAGCGTGGCTCGATTTGCGCGGGTTGCGCGAACGTCGCGTGCCGTTTATAAATTATTACGACAATTCGGTAAAAGCTACGCGCGCACAGCGGCAGTTTTTTATTGACATTGCGCGGGAATTTCCAACATACTCAGCAAACGTCTGGGGACTGACCGCTTCAGATAGCGAAAAAGGTTACGTTGCCTGGGGCGCACCGCCGCGTCCTGAAAATTTAGACGGGACGGTTGTTCCGTGCGCGGCGGCGGGTTCATTGATGTTCACGCCCGATATTTCGCTTTCGGCTTTGCGAGAGATGAGAGAAAAATTTGGAGCGCAAATTTATAAAAAATACGGATTTGTCGATGCTTTTAATCCGCGAACCGGCTGGACGGACACAGATGTTATCGGAATTGATTTGGGCATCACATTATTGAGCGCGGAAAATTTGCGAAGCGGCAAAGTCTGGTTCTGGTTTATGCAAAATGCGGAAATACAATCGGCGCTTCGTCGGGTTTTTGTTGCATAAAATAAAAATGTTTTTTTCCTTAAACGTTCGGTAAAATTACTTTATGGCACTGCTTGAGATGAGAAACATCGTCAAAGAATTTCCCGGCGTGCGCGCTTTGGACGGTGTAACGTTTGATTTGCAGGCTGGTGAATTTCACGCCCTTGTAGGCGAAAACGGCGCGGGAAAATCTACTCTGATGAAAGTTTTATCGGGCGTTTATCCGTTTGGCACATATTCGGGCGAAATTTTGGTTGACGATGAAATGAAGCGTTTTGCAAACATTCGTGCTGCCGAAAATGCAGGAATTGCCATTATTTTCCAGGAACTTTCCCTCGTCAAAGAATTAACCGTCGGCGAAAATATATTTTTGGGACGCGAGCCTTCGCGCTTCGGCGTTATCGATTCGGCGCTGCTTTACAAACGAGCTTCCGAATTGTTGAACCATTTGAATTTGCCGATAAATCCGCGCACGCAAATCGGCAATCTCGGTATCGGACAGCAGCAACTGGTTGAAATCGCCAAAGCGTTATCGCAAAACGCGAAAATTTTAGTTCTCGACGAGCCGACTGCCGCGCTGACCGAATCGGAGGTCGAAACCTTGTTCGGTATTTTGGACGAATTAAAATCACGCGGCGTCGGGATGATTTATATTTCCCACAAACTCGGCGAAGTTTTCCGTATGAGCGACCGCATAACGGTGTTAAGAGACGGAAAAACTGTCGGAACAAACCGAATGAGTGATTTGACGGTCGAAAAAATTATTGCGCTGATGGTCGGACGTGAGGTCGGCGATATTTTTCCCAAATCTTCGCACCAATTTGGCGAAACCGCTCTGGAGGTAAAGAACTTAAACGTTTTCGATAATGACGTTCCCGATAAAAAACTGGTAAACAACATTTCTTTTTCGGTCAGGAAAGGCGAAGTTCTGGGCATTTCTGGACTTATGGGCGCTGGACGTAGCGAGCTTTTGATGGCTATTTTCGGCGCGTGGAACGGAAAAAATTCGGGTGAAATTTTTGTCGAAGGTAAGAAAGTTGCGATTCATTCGCCGTCCGAAGCTATCGAAAACGGCATCGGTTTTGTAACCGAAGACCGCAAACGTTTCGGGCTTCTGCTCGAACAAACGCTGCTCGATAATTTGACTTTAGCCGGACTCAAACGAATTTCCGGCGCATTTTTAACTCACCGCTCGCGCGAAACCATCGCGGCGCAAAAGGCAATGACGGATTTGCACGTCAAAGCAAGTTCGCCGTTTACGGTTGCCAACACGCTTTCAGGCGGCAACCAGCAAAAAGTCGTTTTGGGAAAATGGCTTTTGACGAATCCAAAAGTTTTGTTTCTCGATGAACCGACGCGCGGCATTGACGTAGGCGCGAAACAGGAAATATATTCGGAAATAAATAAACTGGCGAAAGAAGGTTTGGCAATCGTGATGGTTTCATCCGAATTACCTGAGGTAATGGGACTTTCCGACCGAATTCTAGTTTTGCACGAAGGACAACTTACCGGCGAATTTACAAAAGCCGAAGCGACTGCCGAAAAGGTCATGGCGCGCGCGACCGGGAATATTTGAGAAATTTAAGAGAGTTTTTACCGCAGAGGCGCGGAGTTCGCGCGGAGGAAGGCGGAGAAAGTGTTTGATACGGATTTGAATAAAATTACGGGCGAAGTAATCGGAGCGGCTATTGAAGTGCATAAACATTTAGTTCCGGGATTGCTTGAATCGGCTTATCAGGAATGTTTATGCAAAGAGTTGTATTTGAGAGACGTTACGTTTGAGCGCCAAAAACCTTTGCGGCTTGAATACAAAGGCTTGTAGCTTGAATGCGGATACAGGCTCGACATTCTCGTCGCTGGGTTGGTGGTTGTGGAAATAAAATCTGTCGAAGCCATTGCGCCCGTTCGCGAAGCGCAACTGATTACATATTTGAAACTCGACGGTTGGAAAGTCGGACTTTTAATAAATTTTAATGTCGCCGTCCTAAAGGACAGAATACGCCGAAAAGTTTTAAATTTTAAGGAATATTCTCCGCGACACTCTGCGAAAACTCGGCGTCTCTGCGGTGAAAAACTTTATAAAAATGAATGAACTAAAAGAACAGGGCTTTAAAATGAATACGTCGGCTCTGCGCGCTTACACGATGATTGGCGCGCTCGCTTTGATTTGGATTTATTTTCACTGGGCGACCGGTTCGATTTTTCTGACGCCGCGCAATTTGTCGAATTTGATGCTGCAAACTTCTGTTACCGGAATTTTAGCGGTCGGAATGCTGATGATAATTGTTTCCGGCAATATTGATTTGTCGGTCGGTTCGGTTTTAGGATTGGCGGGTGGAATTGCGGCGATTGTTTTGACAAATTTGGGTTACGGACTCGTACCGGCGATTTTGGCGGCGATTGCCGTTGCCGTTCTAATCGGTATTTTTCAAGGCGCACTGACGGCATATTTAAACATTCCTGCTTTTATCGTAACACTCGGCGGGTTGCTCGCCTGGCGCGGCGCTGTTAAAGGCATTACGAGCAGTGAAACAATTCCGATTGCCGACGCGACCTTTAAATCTTTAGGGCAAAGCTACGTTTCGCCAAACATCGGTTGGATTCTGGCGGCGGCGGCAATTTTGTTTGTTTTGTTGATGACCTTCAAACACATCAAAACAATCAAGGAATACGAACTCGGCGAAGTGAATTTTACCAAAGAATTTCTCAAATCGCTTCTGCCAATCGGCGCGATCGTCGCCTTTATTTACGTGATGAACTCTTATGCGGGCGTGCCGATACCAGTTTTGATTTTGCTGGCAGTCGCTCTGCTCGGATATTTTATTACCAACAACACGACATTCGGGCGCTATTTGTATGCAATTGGCGGAAACGCTGATGCTGCACGGCTTTCCGGCATCAATAATAAACTGAACGTCTTAAAAGTTTTTGCGCTTCTCGGAGCATTAACCGGAATTGCATCAATAATTTATACGGCGCGCGTCGGTTCAGCCGCGCCTGACGCCGGAGTTTTGAAAGAGCTGGACGCAATTGCGGCTTGTGTTATCGGCGGCGCGAGCCTTATGGGCGGTCGCGGAACGATCTTCGGCGCGTGTCTGGGAGCGCTGATTATGGCGTCGCTCGACAATGGAATGTCGCTTTTGAACGTCCGCGATTTTATGCAGGAAATTATCAAAGGTTCAATTTTAGTCGCCGCCGTCGGGCTGGATATGGCTGGTAAAAAGCAAAATTAATATTTTTTATTGTTCGAGGAAACGATAAAAAATTACAGGAGAGAACAACTGAAATGAAAAATTGGAAAGGTTTAACGATTTTATTAGCTTGCGTTTTATTTTTTATGGCTTGCGTCGGCGCACCGAATGAGCAGTCGGGAAGCGGTAGCGGCGGACAAACAAACAAAGACCCAAACCGAAAAATGAAAATCGGTTTTGCGATGGACACGGTTAAAGAGGAACGCTGGCAGCGAGACCGCGCCGCTTTTGAAGCGCATTGCAAGCAACTCAATGTTGATTGCGTAATTACGGTTGCCAACAACGATTCGAGTCGTCAGACAAACGATGTTGACAATCTTTTGACGCAGGGCGTGGACGCGCTTGTAATTGCTCCGCACGATGCGACGCAGGCGGCTGCGATGGTAGAAAAAGCTAAGGCGCAGGGCGTTCCGGTTGTCTCTTACGACCGTCTGATAAATTCCGACAAGATTGATTTGTATGTTTCGCATCAAGTTCCGGTTATCGGCAGGAAAATCGCCGAATATGCTTTGCAGCATCAACCAAACGGAAATTACGTAATGGTTTACGGCGCAAGAACCGATAACAACGCCATTATTATGCAAAAAGAGCAGCTTGCCGTTCTGAAACCGGCAACTGACAGCAAAAATATCAAAATTGTCGGCGACCAATTTATAAACGATTGGAATCCCGAATTGGCTCTCAACTTCGTCGAAAATGCTTTGACGCAAAATAACGACAACATTCAGGCGATTGTCGTCTCGAACGACGGAATGGCGGGCGGTGTCATATCTGCGCTGGACAAAAAGGGCTTAACGGGAAAAGTTCTCGTCACCGGACAGGACGCGCAAAAAGACGCGCTTCAACGAGTTGCCGCCGGTAAGCAAACGATGACCGTTTACAAACCAATCATTCCGCTTGCCAATACCGCGCTTGAATCGGCGATTAAATTAGCGAAAAAAGAATCGCTGACCGGCACGACCGCGTTCAAAAACGACACAATCGGCAAGGAAATTCCCGCGATTCTGCTGGAAGTACAGGTCGTTGATAAAGACAATTTGATGACGACGGTTATCAAAGACGGCTACGCCACATATGAAGACGTTTATGCCAATGTTCCGGCTGACCAGCGCCCTCCGAAACAGTAGCTCAAAACTGGGAAAATAAAAAATTTATCCGCGAAACGACCCGAATTTCTATAAAACTTTATTCGTATCGTTCGCGGCTAAACTTCTATTTCTTCAAATTCAAACCCGTCCCGCGCGGGCAACTCTCGCCAATGGAAATCGGAAGTTTTCCCAAAAAATCAATTTCGCCCGTAATAGCGCGAGCCGCCGAACGCTGCAAACTCGTCATATCGCCGTAAGCAACAATATAAGTTTTCATCTCGGGGAAACTTTTCAGTAAATACGGATTTCCGAAACTGATACTGATTGTGTCCGGTTTGCTTTGCAAAACTTTACGCAAAACTTGCGTTCCGGTGTCGGGAAGTCCGACGCTGTTTTTCGCCCCCGAACGGACGCGCCCGAAAAGTCCGGCGATGACGACTTCGGATTTTTTCGCTGTTTCGATTGCTTCGCTGATTTCTTTTGCAGTTGAGCGTTCGTCAATCACAATTCTTTCGGCTTGCATACCCGAAGCGCGTAAGGCTTGCGTAAAAGTATTGCCGACAAATAACCGGTCTTCGCCGTTAGTAATGCACAAAACCGCTATTTTCTTTCCTTTCGCCAAAGGCAAATTTCGATTGTCGTTTTTTACCAGAGTCATGGCATTATCAGCAATTTCGTTGGCTAACTGTCTGGTTTGCAAACCTGAAACACTCGTGTCAATCGCATCTAACGCGGTGATTTTTTGTTTCGTCAAGCCTAACTCATATTTCCAGGCGAGTTGTTTGCGAACCGATTCGTTCAAACGATGTTCGGAAATTCTGCCCGACAAAACGGCTGCCTTCAAACCTTTAATCGCTAAATCTGCGCTCGCCGGTTTTATTAAAACGTCGGCGCCCGCTAAAAATGCGCGAACCGCCGCTTCGTCCTGGTTAAAATAGAGCGTCAAACCGCTCATATCCATCGCGTCGGTCACAATCAAACCGTCGAATTTCATTTCTTCGCGCAACATTTTCGTGATGACATTCGGCGTTAAGGTCGCGGGCATCGTCGCGGCTTCGGTAATAACTTCAGCTTCGGTGTAAGAGGCTTTGATTGATTGTTTGAGCGGTTTGATTTCCATCGCGTCAATTTGCGGCAGGGAAATATGAGCGACCATTACCGAGCCGATTCCGGCGTCTAAAACCGATTTGAACGGAACGAGTTCGATTTGGTTGAGGCGCTCGCGCGAGAAATTTATCACCGGCAAACCGCGATGCGAATCAACCGCCGTGTCGCCGTGTCCGGGAAAATGTTTCGCCGTCGCCAGAACGTTGCCCGACTGCAAGCCATTTGTAAAAGCAACGGAAAAACGCGCTACGTCTGTTGGATTTTCGCCGTAAGAGCGAACGTTTATCACCGGATTGTCAGCGTTGTTATTCACGTCAACCGTCGGCGCGAAAGCCCATTGAACGCCAAGCGCGCGGGCTTCGCGTGCGGTAATCGCGCCTTGCCGCCGCGCAAATTCGGGATTGCCGGTTGCGGCAATCGCCATATTCCAGGGGAAATTTATCGTGTCTTCAAAACGCATTCCGACGCCGGTTTCAAAATCGCCGGAGATAAGAAGCGGAATTTTCGCGCTTTCCTGCATTCTATTTATCAGGTGAACAGTTTCGTAAACGCCGCCGACAAACACGGTGATGCCGCCGACTTTATTTTCGACAACTTGACGTTTTAATTCTTTGTATTCGTTGCTTTCCTGATTCAAAAAACGCGCGTTGACGCCGATATGAACGAGCTGCCCGATGCGCTCGTCAAGACTCATTTTCTTTATTTGTTTGTCCGCCCATTTTTCAGCCTTTTCGGACGGGCGAAACTTTTGATTTGTTTGGGCGAAAACGGGAATTAACCACAGATGAACACAGATGAACACAGATAAAAATGCGATAAATTTTTTCATAAAACAATTAAAAAATAGAAATGCGAAAGCGTTGAACTATTATAAAATTATTGCAAATCTCGGCGTTTCGGCGCATCGGCGTTGAAAATAAAACTCGCTAGCCAAGCGACAAAAAACGTCGTCAAACTTCCAATTAAAACATACCAAGTCCAGGCGAGCGGCGTGAAGAATTTCAGATAAAGCATCAGCAAAATGCTGGCTGACATTCCAATTAAAGCCGCCGTTTGATTGGCGCGTTTTATAAAAGTGCCGACCAGAAACACGCCCAAAACCGGACCGTTAAAAAGCGATGCAATCGAAAGCGCCTGGTCGAGCGCCGAACGATTTTGTTTCATTACCGTCAAAGCGACGAGGATTTGTACAATGCCGAAAACGAGCGTCAGCCAATGCGAAACACGCAAAAAATGTCGGTCGTCGGCTGCCGGTTTGAAAGGCTTGTATAAATCGTTTACAAAGGTTGCCGCAATTGCGTTTAGAGATGACGACAAAGCCGCCGCGAAAATTGCCGCGACCACCAAGCCACTCAAGCCCGAAGGCATATGTTTGGTTATAAAATCGGGGAAAACCTGGTCGCCGCCGGTGAACGGAAAATTTGCCGCGACGCCGGAATTTGCAACACCGGCGTCGGCGTATTCAGCCGCGTTATACGGCGCGTAAAACGCAAACAACAAAACGCCTATAAAAAGAAATCCGATAAATTGTCCGAGAACAACCGCGCCGGAAGACAGTAAAGCCAGAGACGCGCGGCTCGATTTGTTCGTGCAAAGATAACGCTGTACAAGATATTGGTCTGTGCCGTGCGTGGACATTGTTAAAAAACAGCCGCCGATGAGTCCTGCCCAAAACGTATATGTCTTTGTAAAATCGAGCGTGAAATCAAAAAGCTGAAATTTATTGAACTGTTGTCCGATTTCTAAAACGCGGGGCATTCCGCCGTCAACCTGATTCAAAATCACGACTGCTGCGGCAATCGCACCGACGATGTAAATTCCGAGCTGCACGACTTCGACCCAAATCACCGCTTCCATTCCGCCATAATAAGTGAAAACAATCATTATTGCGCCAAGAAGAATTATCGAGCCGATAATAACTGTGTTCACATCGGCATTCGGTTGAAAAGCAACATATACAGCCGCCAAAACAATCGCCGTCAAAAGCAGACGAATCCCGTCGGCAATGTTGCGCATCACGACAAACAACGCAGACGCCAGCATTTTTACCTTCGAGCCGAAACGCATCCCCAAAAGCTGATAAACCGTTTGCAGCTCGCCGCGAAAATACATCGGTATGAAAAGCAGCGAAATCACAATTCGTCCCAGCATATAGCCAAAGACCAGCTGCAAAAACTGAAAATTTCCGCC
Organism: Acidobacteria bacterium 28-9; assembly: GCA_002050355.1. Classification (GTDB taxonomy): domain Bacteria; phylum Acidobacteriota; class Blastocatellia; order Pyrinomonadales; family Pyrinomonadaceae. The sequence continues at coordinate 3,472 of MWYY01000067.1, read as the reverse complement.
TTTCGCAAATGCGATTCCCGGAACTGATATAAAAGTAATTGTCGAAGTTTCCGTCGCCACAATCGAAGCCGCAATCGCCCACCAAGGCACGCTTCGGTCACCGACGAAATAGTCTTCGGTCGTTTCCTGTTTCGGCGCAAACCAAACCCCGAAAAGTGTAACGCCGATTAAATAGCCAAAAATGATAATTAAATCTAAAGTCTGCATTTTAATTTTTATTTATTCGGGCGATAAACATGAATGAGTTGACTGTTTATATCTTTAACCTTAAGAACTTTTTCGGAGATTTTTCGCGCTTGCCCGATGCGGTCCGCGTCTTCGGTGCAGATAATTATTCCCGCGTGATTTGAATTTTGTTTATACAGTCGCTTGAAGTCTTTTCGATTAAGCGTCAGAACCGCTCTTTCAAGTTCGGTGGCGCGAGCTAAAACATTTTCGTCTGAAATTGCTTGATTGGCGCTGTCGTCTCCCAAAGCAGTTAAAACATCGTGTCCAAGCCGATGCAATTCTACATCTGTCCGAAAAGGAAAATTTTCATCGGCGTAGATTTTCATTAATCTTCTTCATTTTCGACAATCTCGCGTTCAATCTCTTCGCGGTGCGAGCGGACATAAGCCCAAGCATTTGCTAAGTCCTGCGCGGTCAAAGTCGGGTAGTCTTGAAGAAGCTCGCTTTCGGTTACGCCTTGCCGACGAGCGTTTTCTAAAACCCAAACGGGAATCCGTGTTCGCACAATAGAAGCTGCGCCGCCGCAAACATTAGGACGCGATTCGATTCCTGCAAAATCTTCGCCCAAATCTTTCATCAGCCATTGCAGAAGCTGCGCCTTTTCCCCGCGCGATAGCTTGGATATTTCTTTTTCGAAAGTTATCATCATAACTTTTTGATTTTACACCTTATTTTTCTTTGGTAAATAACCTCGGTCATTTCCTGACCGGACGAAAACCAGATACCGAAGAGCGTAACACTGATTAGAAAGCCGAAAATAATGATTAAATCTAAAGTTTGCATAAGAAACAAGAAAATCGTTTAGCGACGGATTAATTGTCTTCAATTATGAAGACAGACAGTCTCATCGCTAAACGATAACTTATAACTTTATCAAATTGCTGCCAAGTCAAAATCTCAATCGACCGCAAAACTGATATTGACGACTGCTGTTACGTCTTTGTCAATTGAAGACGTATCGCTGATGCCTGCGTCGGAAACATCGGTCGAATCAGCCGCCGTAATTTGCATAACGCCCATTCGTGCCGAGCGCACGGCTCCGATTTTATTGCCCGTGCTGTCGGCGATTTTTTCAGCGCGAACTTTCGCGTCCTTCGCCGCTTCGCCGAGCATTTGGATTTTCAAACCGCCGAGCTGGGTGTAAAAATATTGCGGCGAATTTGATTCGAGCAAGATGCTCTGGTTTATTAATTCGGTCGCTTCGCGGGCAATCTGCGCGATTTTATAAACGTCGCTTGAACGGACTTCGATTTGCTGGCGCAGCAAATAACCGGTAATCTCCGACGTTTCACTGCCGTTTTCATCGCGTTTCTTTAACGTAGTCGTCGAGATGGACGAAACAGTAATTTGATTTTCGTCCACGCCTTTGCTTATCAAATACTGTTTGACGCGCGGAATGCTTTCAGTCGTTTGACGATACGCTTCGGCGAGCTGCGGCGCTTCCGACGACACGCCCGCGCTCCATGTAACCAAATCCGATACAATCCGCTTTCGCGCAGAACCCGTAACGGCGATTGCCTCATCGCCCTTTTTTGTTTTACTGTAAAACCAACCGAAAATAATCGACGACATCACCAGACCGATTGCCAGAGCCACGCCGGCGTTCATCAAATAACCGTTTTTTTCACCATTCATTTTGTTATCCTCCGTAAAAATTAGTAGCCGAACCGTTGAACGATGCAACGATTCATTTTTGCAGATTGATTGACAAAATTTTCGGTTCAGTTAGCCGCCGATTTTTAATCGAGCGATTCGATTGCTTTTTCTATCATAAAATCGTTTGCCGTCAAAACATTTTCCGCCGCCTCGCGCGAAACGTTCGCTTTTTGCATTACGATTGCGACACGCAAATCATTTTTTGCTTCGTTTATTAAATTCTGCGCCGCCCTTTCATTCAAACCTGTTTCCATCATCAAAATCCGCAGCGAGCGTTCTTTCAATTTGACGTTTGAAGATTTCACATTCGTCATTCGATTGCCTTTTACATAACCGAGCTGAATCATCGAAACGGTCGAAATCATATTCAAAATTATTTTCTGCGCCGTTCCCGCCTTCATCCGTGATGAACCGGCAATTGCTTCCGCGCCGACAATTGGAACAATTGCAATTTCAACTGTTTTTGTAAGCAAAGATTCGGGAACACAAGCGATACAAGCCGTGAAACAACCTAAATTTCGTGCGTGTTCGACCGCGCCGATGGTGTAAGGCGTTCTGCCCGACGCAGCAATTCCGACAACCGCGTCCTTTTCATTTAAGCAGCGTGTTTGTAAATCAGTTTTTCCGGCTTCCTTAACGTCTTCCGAACTTTCGGTCGCTTTGTAAAGCGCATCGTAACCGCCCGCGATAATGCCTTGCACTAATTCGTAGGAAACACCGAACGTTGGCGGAATCTCCGAAGCGTCTAAAACTCCGAGCCGTCCGCTCGTTCCAGAACCGATATAAAAAAGTCGTCCGCCGTTTTTCAATCTTTCGATAATTTTATCGATTGCCAAAGCAATCTCCGGCAAAACTTCCTCGACCGCTTCGGCAACGAGTTTGTCTTCGGCGTTGATTAAGCGAACGGCTTCGAGCGTCGAAACCCGGTCTATATTTGCCGTGCGCGCGTTTTCCTGTTCGGTAATCAATATCATTTTAATAAATCCTGAAACCGTATTCGATAAATTTGGTGACGGTTAAAGGCTGATTGTCCTTTTTCGCCGGTTCAAATTTAATTCCTTGCGCCAATTCGATTGCCTGCCGTGTAAGTCCGAAAGGTAATTTACTAACTGGTGAAATGCTCCCGATTTCACCGCTCGCCAGAAAGGTTACTCGAAGGCGGACAGTTCCGCTAATTCCGTAAAAACGCGCTAAATCTGTGTATGCAGGATACGGTTTCGATATAATTTGCAGTGAAGTTATTTCAACTGCTGGAGTATGCGAATTCATCGGGATTGCGCCGTTGCCGATTCCGTTTCCCAAACTGCTTCCATAACCATTTCCGATATTTTTACTGCCTTCGGCTTTGCTATCGGAAGCTGTTTTGTTTTGGTTGGAAAGTTTTTTATCAAATTGATCAAATTGAATACCGGTAAAAAATCTCTCGACGAACGGATTATTTTGCGTCTCGCTAACGGCTTGAAAAGTGTAAGTGCGCTTGCGGGTTTTAACGACTAAAATCGTTTGATAAAAACCATCGGCGTCGGTAAATCTGTATTTCTCGCCTTGAAAATTTGCGACGGGAAAAGAATCTCCGACAGCTTGAAAA
>MWYY01000069.1 GCA_002050355.1 Acidobacteria bacterium 28-9 | reverse complement strand
AGAATATGTTGCGCGACCGCTGGCGTCGTAGCGTTTGTTGAGGACGAAAAGCTGTTCTTTGAGCTTGAGAGCCGAGCGGATTTTTCCGCCTTTAAGATGAAACGTGCCGTTTGTGCCGACGATTTCCAAATCTATGGCGCGCCGCGAGAAGCCTTTTTGGGCGATGCGAACGTCAATCAGCGAGCCGATGCCGCGAACGTAGCGCCACAGACGCGACTGGACGACTGATGGCGAAAGATTGACGTTCCAAATCGTGAACGGCGACATTTTTTCGGCGGTTGCCGTCCCCGTTGTCGGTTCGACTTCGAGATACATTACGCTGCCGGAAGCGTCGGTTTGGAAATTGACGGTTTCGCCGCCGACGAGAGCGGTTTCCTTGACCTGGTAAAACGCGCCGCCGAATTCGCGGAACAGGAAAACGTCCGGTCGCACGAAGAGTTGGCGGTTGGTTTTGCCGCTTTTGACGAGGAGTTTTCCGTTTTCGGCGGCTTGCGTTGTGCCGCTTTGCAGCGCGGGCATAAACTTTTTGAGTTTGTAAATTTGCTCGATGACGCGCAGCATTTTAGCGCGTGAAAAAGGTTTGTTCGGCTTTAGAGTCAAATCCGGGTAAATCGCAAAAAATCCGTCGCGCAAAAGAATTGCGACATCGGCGCGACGTTCTTTTGGGATTTCAGCCGCGTCGTCAAACGCTAATTGATAATTCACGTCGGCTTCTGACAAAAGCGTGTCGGCGTAAGAGGCGTCGCCGTAAAGCATCTGCGCCAAAACGCGCGCCAGTTCAAGCGGTTTTGCTGTTTCCTTATTTACATTCGGAAAAGTTTTGCCAAGTCTTCCGGCGATTTGATTGAGCCAGTTTGACATCTCGCTCTGCGTCGGCGCGTCGTCGAAGAAATCGTCAGTCAGTTGCGGCGAACTCAATTGAAAACCATTGACGGCGAGCAGCGACATCAGACGAACTAATTCGAGATTTTGTTCGTCGCGCAATTTGGCGGGCAAGCGCACGGTTTTTACAAGAAACGGCTCAAATTGCTGTCTGCCTTCGAGCGAGCATTCGACGCCGCGCAAATACGGCTCTTTATGGTCAAAAACGTTTTCCGAGTTTTCTGTTCTGCCGCCGCAAGTTGAAGTGTAATAGGCAGTTATCGGTTTACCGTTATAAGTTGCGACAACGCCGCGCGTCTCCGTAACGGCTTGCGTTCCCATTTTTGTTTCCGACGCGAAACCTCTGTAAACTTGCGAGCGCACGGTCGGCAGCAAATCGAAACCTTTCGAGCCGAATTGATTGATATTTGCGACGGCGTAAGTTCTGGCGGCGATTGCCTGCGCTTTTTGTGCTTCGAGCGCTGGCAGTGAAAGTTCGTTCGGCACGACGCCCAAAAGATAATCTTCCAAAGACACGGCGTTGACAATCGTCAGATTTCCGCGCGCGTTGACGAAAACTTCTATGCGCCCGCGATACGCTTTGCCGTTGACGCGAACCGGAACAACTCGTTCGTTTACAGAACCGAAGGCGACCGATTTTAGCGACGTAAATCGTGCCGTCGGATTTGTGCCTGAAACGATAACCTCGCGCAAATTCGAGTCGAGTGTCGGATTTGCAGCGCTGATTGTCGGCTGCGATGAACCGATTGTTTTGACAAGATTCGGATTTGATTTTGCGTCGCCCGCTTGCGGTTTGATAATGCTTCTGACTTCTGATTTTCCGCCCGCTTTTAACTGTCTGGAAAGCGCAAACGCATCGCTCGACGGTTGTTTGATTTTTTGGGTTACGATTTGCGCTTCTTCAAAACCCTTTTCATTCAAAAAGGCTTTATAATCGTTGGCTTCTTCGATTGTGTCTTTCGTATCGCCAATCGAAACACGCCACGTATTAGTTTTCGCGTCAAGCGCAATGGTCGCCGCTGCTTGTTCGCCGACCATCGCTTCTTTGAAATCTCTTAAGGTTTGCTCAGCCTCAGCTTGTGTTGCGATGTTTGGAATTTCAAATTTGTAAATATCTATTTCCGGCGGACGATATGCCCGCGCCGTAACGGTTACTTTCGCTGTTTCAAGAAACTTTTGCGGCTCATCGGGACTTGTTGCCACCAGCGATGCATCGGTCGTCGTAATTGCCACCGAACTTGCGCTCGTCATTAACCCGATGCGAACAACCGGCTCGCGTTCAAGTTGATTATAAAACAAAGGTTTGTCCGGCAGTTCAAACTTTGGCGAATCGTGAACAATATCAAACGCAAAAATTGTTTGAAACGAAGAAAAAAGAAGTGAAAAAATGGCGAGTGCGGAAAATAAGAAACGGTAAAACATAAATTTTATTATAAAACTTCGGCGGCGGAAAAAGGAAAGTGAAAAACTAAAAGTGAAAAATGGACAAGAGAGAAAAGTTATAGCCAATAAAAAATTTCACTTTTAGTTTTTCACTTCTTTGAGCCATTCGTTTTGCAATTTTGTGATGGCGATTTCTTTGTGTTTGGCTTCGATTTCAATCCACGAAGCATAGCGGAAAACCTCCGGCATATCGAAAATCAAATCGTGATGCGCGCGGTCTTGGAAATGCTCGCGTCCGTTTGAGATATGAACCATTTGATTTTCGGGCGTCGCCCAAGTTTCGCGCGCTGCCCAGAAAGTATCGACAACCGACGGATGATTGTAGCTGCCGAGCTTTTCGCGGCAGACGTGATGATGGGCGTCGAAAACCATTGGAACGCGCGTGCGGCGGCAAACTTCCAAAATCTGCGCCGACGAATATGAATACTCGTCGTTTTCAAACGCGATGCGCGTGCGAATTTCTTCAGGCAGTTTCTCAACCGAATTAACCAATTTATCTGTGCGGTCGCCTTTGCCGCCGTGAATGTTCATCGTCGCCCACTCGGAACGCGGCTGCTGCAATAAATCAAGAGTTTTCGCGTGCATTCTTAAGATTTTCACACTATTTTCGATAACATTTTCCGAATCCGAACTCAAAACGACGAATTGGTCGGGGTGCATCACGATTCGCAAATTATTTTCGTTTGCTTTTTTTCCCGTTTCAGAAAGCTGTTCGGTAAATTCTTCCAAAACATCCATTCCAATCTTCTCGTCCGAAAACGGAAAAAGTCCCGACGTTAGACGGTAAAGATTGATATTGTTGGCTTTGCAAAAATCAATCGCCGAGTTAATACGATTGATATTTTCCTCATAAAGCGCGCGTAATTTTTCAACTTGCGCCGCCACATCGAGCGCAAGTAGAGTTTTGCGCGTAACGGTTTTGTAGCGCACCGCGTCAGTTGTCGTAATGCAGACCAAGCCGAGATTGTTTTTGACTGTTTGAGTTTCTGCTTTCATAAAAATAGGTGTTAGGTTGTTAGGTCTTAGGTTTTGGTCTTATCTAAAATCCAACACCTATCAACTAATCCTGTTCATTTTTCCAGCGCATTGAAAATAAATGGAAACGTTCCGAAAGTTTGCCCGCGATGCTGCGGACGAAACCCGAAAAGCACAATTCGCCCGCGCCCGTAATCGGCTTTTGCTAAAGCCGTTTTACCGTTTAAATACTTTTCGCCCAACATATAACCGGACAACAACGTATCTTTGTCGGCGTATTCGACAATTGATTGAACTTTTAATTTATCGCTGATTTCATACGCCGAACTGTTGATAAAATATGCGGCTGTTTCTTTCTTCAAATTCTTCGCCAACGGATTTTTTGTATCGACTTCTAATCGCACAATCGAACCCGGATTGTAAAATTCGTTGCGTTTAAGATTGCTTAAAACGTTTTTCACGGGCAAATTGAAACGTTTTATTACCAGTTCACAAGAAGCGTCAAAACAGATTAAAGTTCCGCCCGATTCGACAAATTTCCGCAAATTCTCAACGCCTTTTTCCGTAATGCCGCCAGTAAACGGTTCAGGATAATTTCCCTTTCTATCGCCTTCGATAATATCGCGCTCGCTCTGCGACGGCAAAATTATTGTATCGAAATTTAAGTTGTTACTGCGGAAATCGTCGTTTGAAATCGAGCGGTAAGGAACTTGAAAATTGTCTAAAACCAGCCGCGTCCAGCCTTCGTCCATCGAAGCGGTAAAACCTTTATAAAGCCCGATTTTCGCGCTTGATTTGAGCGGATTAGGAAACTTTGCAAACGCTTCTTTATTCGGCGCGAGATTTAAAACTCGCCGTGCCTGATTGATGTTCGCAACTTTTTGAAAAGCATTTTGAGATTCGTTCAAATCTTTTATTTCCCAGGCAGTTGCGGTTTCGACGCCCATTTGCAGAGGCAGCGTCCAACCGACGACATCGTAGGGAACTTCCGCCTCGCCTTTTTCATTCAGACGCGACGGGTAAACCTGTCGTTCAAACAAACTCAAAACATTATTTTTCTGCGGCTGATTGGTAAAAACAACAAAACTTCCGCCAGATATTTTGCGAAAATCGTTTCGGTTTTTTTCATTAAACGACATTTCCGCCTCGCTCTTCAGTTGATAAATTTCCATTCCCTGCGCGAGGAGAATTTCCAGAAAACGAGAAACCGTCTCGGCGTTAGACTGGTTTGGGTAAACGACAAAAGCCTTTGGTTCATTGGCTTTCGTCTGCAAATTCGCTTTGCCGAGTTCGTAAAAATTCCGCAGATAACGCTGGCGAAACTTCGACGCCATTTCCAGCAGAGCGCGCGAAGCAGTCATTTCGATGTCGGCAATATCTGTCGGTCGCCAAACGCCACCGCGCCAGGCGTCGGGAAAATTCGTGGCGGTCTCCAAAGGCGAAACAAGCCCGCGAACGCCGCGACTTTTTCGTAAATCTTCGATTGAGATTGTAATCGGCGACATCAAATCCGCGCTTGCCGCTTCCGACAAAATACCGATTGAGTTGTGAAAATACGGCGCAGAGCGAAAACCGCCATGCCACCAAGTATCGTAAGTCGAATTTGTCGCCACGCCGGAAATGTTTTTCGCCTGTAAATCAGCCGCCATTTTGTAGCCGACGAGTCCGACTTCGCGCAAAATCAAAGGCGCGACGCGCGGATTCGGCGGGTCGAAAAACGGCGGAATTATAAAGCGCGAACCTGTTTGTCCTTGCTGATGCACGTCATAGACGATTTCGGGAAACCATTCCTGCCAGAAAAATCGAGTGATCGCCTGCGTTTCGCGTAGATTCAACATAAACCAATCGCGGTTATTGTCGTGTCCGGCGTAATGATGATAAAGTTCCGGCGGCGAAGCGCCTTCAAACTTCGTTCCAGAATTCTTTCGATACCAATTCGCCACAATATCAATTCCGTCGGGATTCGGCGAAGGAATCAGCAGCAGAATCGTATTGTTTAATACCTCGAGTGTGTGTGCGTCTTTTGCCGTCGCAAATTCATAAGCAAGATTCAGAGACATCTGCGAGGCGACGATTTCCGTCGAGTGAATCGAGCAGGAGATTGAAACAATCGTCTTGCCTTGTTTGATTAAATTTTCGAGTTCGCCCGCATTTTTAATCGTGCGCGGGTCGGCAAGTTTCTGATTTATCTGTTTATATTTCTCAAGATTTTTTATGTTTTCCGGCGCGCTGATAAACGCCACAATCAAAGGTTTTCCGAGCGTCGTTTTGCCGATTTCTTTGACGCTCACACGGTCGCTTGCCGCATCGAGTTTTTGAAAATAGCCGGTAATTTGCCGCCAATCGGCAATTGTTTTATCGTCGGTCGGGTGAAAACCTAAAACCGTCTGCGGACTCGGAACAATTTGCGCCGGCGTTTGAAAAACAAAACAAGCCAGCCAAATTAAAAAAAATAATGCCGGAAAAAATCTCCGACCGAGAAAGTGTCGTAGCATTGCGGACAAACCTCAAGTTGAATTATTAATGAAAAATTGATGTTTCTTACCGGAAAATTCTATCACAAAAGGTTTGGCAAAATTGAAAACGGAAAATTATAAACACCGGAAAATAAAACAAGAAAGTGGAACATTGAGAAAGTAAATTCTCAATGTTCCACTTTCGGTTTTCCGTTTTGCACTATTTTACGGTTTTTTCGGTGTCGGACTCGGCGTCGGTTTTGCCGCGGGTTTTACGACCGGTTTTGCTGTCGGCGGCGGCGTATCTTCATTGATAGGCTCATCATCATCCAAAACTCTGACCTCCGATTTTCCTTGCCGGTAATCGGTATACTTGACGCGCATTCTGAGTTTGACGGCTAGTCCGCTGTCGAAAACAAGCTCGTCGTCCGAACTGATATATGCCGGAAACCAATATTTCCCGTCGATATTTTCGCGCCACGTTTCCACCACCGGATATTTATTGTTTTTGTCTTCGGGAACGGCTTTGCCTTTTGATTTGACAATCTGCAAATCCGCATCGTCAACCCAAACTCTGCCGCTGAAAAGACGTAATTTGGATTTTTTTGGATTCGGTATAACCTTCGGCGTAACGTCGAAGACATACAAATTTAAGTCGTCAATTTTCTCCTTGCCGACATAGTTAAAGTTATATTGCGAAACGGCGGTTGGCTCTAAAGCGAAAGGATTTATGCCGCCCAAATCTTCCAAATCCTGCGGCGTAACAGTGATTTCCGTCATTGTCGGCATCGGAAAAAACAGTATCTTCTCAAAACGGCTGCCGTCGCCCGTCAAACTCATAAACGAGTCGCGGCGGTAATTTCCCGTAACTTGACCGCCCATTCCGATTGTCTGAAGGGTCGCGCTGCGGTTGAAAACATAATTGGTGAGCGCGCTGCGAAACTCAGTTTCTTTCGAGGTAAATGTTTTGATGATGCGGTCGATTTCAGCTTGGCTTAAATCCTTTTTGACGATGTTGGAATTTTGAGCAAAAACACCGGTTGCCAAAATACACAAGATAGATAATATCAATAATTTCCGAACTTTTTTCATCATTTTTTCCTTCTCTATTTTTTCTCTGTTAAGACTAAATACTAGATGCGAACAAAAATAAAAAGTTTGCAAGCCGTTTTCGCTTTGCGGGTGTCTTTTGTGATACTTTAAAGCCGCAAAACCTACAATTCCGGGTTTTTGAAACCGAGCGTTTTTCGTCGAAAGACCGATGCGTAAATCATATTTTAAACTCAAGGAAAGCATCGACAAGGAGAAATATGGCTAGTAAAACAACATCAAAAAAAGCAATTAAAAATAATAAATCAAAAGCAATTAAAGGTAACAAATCAAATGAAATAAAGCATAACAACGGCGACAATAAAAAATCGCTTGATTTAGAATTCAACCGCGAAAACGGAACGGATGAATTCTTGACGACCAATCAGGGATTGCGAATCAACGACAATCAAAATTCTTTAAAAGCAGGCGAGCGCGGGGCAACGCTTTTGGAAGATTTCATCCTTCGGGAAAAAATCACGCATTTTGATCACGAGCGCATTCCCGAACGAATCGTTCACGCTCGCGGCGCAGGCGCGCACGGCGTTTTTCAGGTTTATGATTCGATGACGAAATATACGAAAGCAAAATTTCTCCAGGACCCGAGCCGGGAAACGCCGGTTTTCGTGCGTTTTTCGACCGTCGCAGGCTCGCGTGGTTCAACTGATTTGGCGCGAGACGTGCGCGGTTTTGCCGTTAAATTTTATACCGACGAAGGGAATTTCGATCTGGTCGGCAATAATATACCCGTCTTTTTTATTCAGGACGCGATAAAGTTTCCCGACCTTGTTCACGCCGTCAAACCTGAACCGCACAACCAGATTCCGCAGGCGGCTTCGGCGCACGACACGTTTTGGGATTTTATTTCCCTGATGCCCGAATCGGCGCATATGATTATGTGGCTGATGTCAGACCGCGCGATTCCGCGTTCGTATCGAATGATGGAAGGTTTCGGCGTTCACACTTTCCGCTTTGTCAACGAGGAAGGAACGGCGACTTTTGTAAAATTTCACTGGAAACCGCTGCTCGGCGTCCATTCAGTGGCGTGGGATGAAGCGCAGAAAATCTCCGGCAAAGACCCGGATTTTCATCGCCGTGATTTGTGGGAAGCGATTGAAAACGGCGATTTTCCCGAATACGAACTCGGCGTGCAATTGGTTGCGGAAGAAGACGAACACAAATTTGAATTTGATTTGCTCGACTCGACAAAAATTATTCCCGAAGAATTAGTTCCGGTGCAAAGAATCGGCAAACTAACTTTGAATCGCAACCCGGACAATTTTTTCGCCGAAACCGAACAAGTCGCTTTTCATATCGGTCACGTCGTCTCCGGTATTGATTTTACGAACGACCCGCTGCTTCAGGGACGACTTTTTTCCTATACAGATACGCAGTTGAAACGTCTGGGCAGTCCGAATTTTCACGAAATTCCGATTAACCGTTCGGTTGCGCCGGTTCACAACAACCAGCGCGACGGACATATGCGTCAAACGATAAATCAGGGAAAAGTCAGCTACGAGCCGAATTCAATTGCCGGCGGCTGTCCGTTTCAAGCGGCGATGCAGGACGGCGGTTTTCACACTTACGAAGAGCGCGTTGACGCGAGGAAAGTCCGCGCCAGAAGCGAAAGTTTCCACGACCATTTCAGCCAGGCGACGCTTTTTTACAACAGCCAATCGCCAGCCGAGCAGAAACATATCGTTGACGCTTTGCGCTTTGAACTCGGAAAAGTCGAAATCGTCGCAATCCGTGAAAGAATGCTCGGTATTTTGAAACAGGTTGATGCCGGTTTAGCCGATAAAGTCGCAGCCGGACTCGGCTTGCTCGTTCCGCGTCACCCGGAACAGCCGATGAATCGCTCGTTCGGCGCAGATACCGACCCGGCTTCGGTGCAGCCGGTAAAAGTAAAATCTTCGATTGAAAAATCCGAGCCGTTGAGTATGGAAAATACTGTTAAAGACACAATCAAAACGCGCAAGATTGCCGCGCTGATTGCCGACGGTTTCGATGGCGACGCGCTTAATCAAATGAAAAAAGCTCTCGAAGCCGAAGGCGCAATGCTAAAAACAGTAGCGCCCAAACTCGGTGGCATCAACACTGCCGACGGTAAAAAAGTAACGGCTGATTTCAGCTTTCTGACGGCGGCTTCGGTTTTATTCGACGCCGTTTATGTTCCCGGAGGTGCGGCAAGCATCGAAATGCTGGCAGGCGAAGCCGATGCTTATCACTTTGTCAACGAAGCGTTTCGTCATTGCAAAGCAATCGCGGCGACCGGCGAAGGCGTCGATTTTGTCAGTGGAACTTTTGCACGTAAATTAGCCGAAGACGATAAAGCGGTTATCTTAAGCGAAAACGGCTCTAAAAGCGCCGCAAACGACTTTATCAAAGCCATCGCTCAGCATCGTAACTGGGGCAGAGAAACAGTTAGAAAAGTTCCGGCGTAAGATATTCGGACAAATAAGCCGGTATTTTGTCGAAACTTCTGCTTTTGGCAGAAACGAATTTGCTCTCGGTTTTTTATAAATGCCGGGAGCAAATTCGTTTAATCAATCTTTGAATCAAATTATAAATTGAGCAAAATAATCATTTCAACCGAAGAGATCGAAAGTTTCCGCGATAAAAGATGGCGGCGCGAAGAGATTTTGAAAATTGAAACCGCGCCGGAAGTCGAAGCAATGGTTGAAGATTTAGGGTTTTGTCTCGCGCTGACGGATGCGCGAACAAATTTGCCGAGCGTTTATATCGCCGTCTGCGGCAGACGCGACGCTTATTCGCCGAAAAATGTGCAGAAAGATTATGAAATGAGCCTTGCCTGGACCTTGAAGGACGAAGTGATGATGCGCGGGAAGGTTTATTACTCAAAACTTTGCAAAGGTCGCGCAATGTTTGTCGCGCCGCGCCTGATTCCATATTTCAACGCGATTTGGGGCGTTCCGAAGAATCGAGAAAAAACAATTTTGTCCGGCAGCGCCAATAAAATTCTGGAAGTTCTGCGCAAGGAATGGGAAATGGGAACGGCGGATTTGCGCCTCGAAACCGAAATCAAAAGTCGCCCCAGAATAACCAAAGCTCTCGACAAACTACAGCGTGCAATGAAAGTTGTGCCGCTTGAAGTTTTGTATCAACCGAGATTTACATACATCTGGACATTGGCGGAAGCGCGTTTCCCTAAAGAATTATCAAAAAAAGTTGTGCGTGCCGAAGCCGTCAAAGAACTCGCCCGCGCCTTCCTGCAAATGTGCGGCACAACGACGCGCGGCGAATTCGCTAAAGCGCTCGGCTTGACGCGCAAAGAAGCAGGAAAAGCTAATCACGCGCTTGTGAAGGAAGGTTTTGCTGAAAGATTATCGGTTGGAGTTTATAAAATGAAAATTTAACCGCAGATGAACGCAGATCTGCGTTCATCTGCGGTTAAATTTTGCTTTAGTATTTCATCAATTCGGCAACCGCTTTCTCAACATCATCAATCTGCGGCAGAATAAAATCTTCGACCTGCGGCGCATAAGCGACAAACGTGTCGGTTGCGCCGACTCTTTTGACGGGTGCGTCCAGAAATTCAAACAGTTCATCGGCGATTCGCGCCGCGATTTCCGCACCGTAGCCGAATGAAACCGAATCTTCGTGCGCAACGAGAACGCGATTCGTCCTTTTCACCGATTCGGCAATTCGTTCCCAATCGTATGGCACGAGCGTGCGTAAATCTATAAGCTCGACTGAAATGCCTTGTTTTTCCAGACGTTTCGCCGCTTCAAAACTTCTTTGAACTAGCGCGCCGTATGTAACGATTGTAACATCCGTGCCTTCGCGGACGACTTTCGCTTTGCCAAAAGGAATCATAAATTCCGATGACGGATATTGTGATTTGTTGTAAACCTGCCGGTAAAGATGTTTGTGTTCGAGAAACAAAACCGGGTCGTCGCAGCGAATCGATGTTCGCAGCAAGCCGTTGGCGTCGAGCGCGTTTGACGGGTAAACAATCATCAAGCCGGGCGTGTGCGCGAACAAAGTCGTTCCCGATTGTGAGTGATAAACCGCGCCGCCTTTTAAATAACCGCCGACCGGAACGCGCATTACCATCGGGCATTTCGTGTCGCCGTCCGAACGCCAGCGCGTAACGGCGACTTCGTTGCGGATTTGGTGAAAAGCGGGGAAAATATAATCAAAAAATTGAATCTCGACGACCGGTTTTAAACCGCGAATCGCCATTCCGACAGCGCGTCCGACAATGTTGGCTTCGGCAAGCGGCGAGTTGAAAACGCGCGCCGAGCCAAATTTTCTTTGCAAATTCGCCGTAACTTTGAAAACGCCGCCTTTGCCTTTCACGGTTTCGAGATATTCTTCGCGCGAAACGTCAGCCACATCTTCGCCGAAAACGACAATGGACACATCGCGTTCCATTTCTTCGTGCATACAACGATTGATAAGGTCAACCATCGTTCCTGCATTTCCCGACAATTCCGCGCCGTCTTCGGTGTCGAAATCTTTTGATGTCGGGTCAACGTCGGGCGAAAAAACGTTTCTCAAAGCTGATTCCGGCGCGGGCTGCGGCGTGGCAATGGCAATGTCGGCGGCTTCGTTTATTTCCGCGTCAACCATTTTTCGCAAACTTTCCAAGTCTTCCGATGACGAGATGCCTTCGTTCATCAAAAATTCGGCGAAAGTTTTTATCGGGTCAATCGCGGCATCGGCTTCGCGCTCTTCTTCGGGACGATACAATTTTTCGTCGTCGGAAAGCGAGTGTGAATAGGGACGAATGACTTTCGCGTGAACGAATGCCGCGCCCTTTCTTTCTCTGCAAAATTCAACGGCTTTTTTAAAAGTTTCGTAAGATTCGAGCGCGTTCGTGCCGTCGCATTTTTGAATAAAAAGATTTGGAAAACCGGCGACCAATTTGGATATATCGCCGCCCGCCGTGCTGACTTCGACCGGAACGCTGATGGCGTAACCGTTGTCTTCGACGACGAAAATCACTGGAAGTTTCAAGTTGCAAGCTGTATTTAATGCTTCCCACCATTCGCCTTCGCTGGTCGTGCCGTCGCCGACGGACATATAGACGACTTCATCGCCTTTGAAACCGGCGATTTTATCCTGTAATTCTTTGACCAGCGAAGCCCGATACGATGCTTCCGCCACGCCGACCGCGTGAAGCGCCTGCGTTCCTGTACAGGAAGACTGCGACGGAACATTCAAATCTTTGTGTCCCCAGTGCGAAGGCATTTGCCGCCCGTGAGAGTTCGGGTCAGCTTCCGCGCCGACTGCTGAATACAACATTTCCTGCGCCGTCATTCCAAGCTGGAGCATAAGCGCGCGGTCGCGGTAATACGGAAAAAACCAATCGTAGGCAGGCTTCATCGCCAAACCTGCGCCGACGAGCATCGCTTCGTGTCCGGCGCCGGAGATTTGAAAAAAGATTTTGTTCTGACCTTTGAGTTGGATTTCCTTGTCGTCAATCCGCCGCGACATATACATCGTGCGATACAAACCGATTAAAGTTGCGGCGTCCAAACCTGCGTAATCTTGCTTGTGCGCCGCAACTGCTGCCGCCGATTGCCGTTTGACGGCATTTTTCGGCTTGTTCGGTTCCACGGCTTTCGCAGTTTTCTGCCTCGTGTCGTGGTCTAGCTCGCCGTCGCCGATTGAACCTTCCGGCTTGATTAAAACCTTGGCGTCATTATCCTTCGACGCGCTTGTTTTTTTTGTTTGCGACGTTCCCCGGGTTTCTT
This sequence comes from Acidobacteria bacterium 28-9, assembly GCA_002050355.1. Classification (GTDB taxonomy): domain Bacteria; phylum Acidobacteriota; class Blastocatellia; order Pyrinomonadales; family Pyrinomonadaceae. The sequence goes on along the minus strand of MWYY01000069.1, from coordinate 1,184 downwards.
TTTTATTATTGCTTTTGCTTGTTTTCGCCGTGTTACCGGCTTTTTTTGTTGCTGTTGCCATTTTGATAATTTCTTAAATTTAATAATAATTTTTGATAAACGAATAGACTATCTTAAACGCTGGAAGGTAAAATTTTCCAGCAGAGAGACGTAGTTTATCTATAAATTTGATTTACAGGCGAGTTTCGGATTGAAACTTTAGATTTTGAAATTCTACTCGGCGTAATCCAAATCAATCGTCATACGATATTCGTTTGCCATCGTCGGATGACCGTGCGCGTTTGACACCTCGATGCCTTTTTCGTAAATCTTTTTTGCTTCTTCGCGCTGACCGATTCGCTCGTAAGCCTTTGCCAGCATTCCGTAAGCCGCGCCTTCGTCATCGGCTTTGGTCAGATAATCTTCGAGCGTTTCGATTGCGTTTTGCCAATCTTCCGATTTTTGATATTCATTCGCCAGACCGAACAAAACCATTGTATTTGTCGGATCGACTTCGAGCATTTGTTTGAAAACTTCGATTCTGTTTTGCATAAACTAAAAGATACAGAATTTTACGGCGAATTGCGCGTAAAGACAATTTGAGTGTTAAATCCGAATCTAAAAAAGGTGTGAAATTTGAAATTTTACCGTTTGAATGAAACTTACCTTTGTTTTTGCTTGCTTGTGCTTTCGCATATATTCATAATGCAAATACCTGCATTAAAATTTTTTACTCAACAAGGAGCTTTCAGCTATGCGCCAACTGCGTATTTCTTTACTTTTACTTTGTCTTTCATCGTTTGCCGGCACAAATTTGCTTGCCCAACAGGATTCAAAAGCCCAAACGCTTCCCACGCCGACGGTCAGCCCAACGCCGACTGTTACGCCGACACCGGCGGCAACGCCGACTCCGAAGCCTGAAGCCCTTTCGACGGGAACTTTCGCCGGAATGCGTTTTCGCTCGATTGGTCCGGCAGTAACGAGCGGGCGCGTCAACGGATTTGCGGTCGATCCGAACGACCGGGCGAAATATTATGTTGCGGTTGCTTCAGGCGGTGTGTGGAAAACCGTCAACGCGGGAACGACATGGACACCTGTTTTTGACAACGAAGGCGCGTTTTCAATCGGCGCAATCGCGCTCGACCCGAAAAATACCTCGACCGTCTGGGTCGGCACGGGCGAATACAACAGCCAGCGCAGCGTTG
>MWYY01000096.1 GCA_002050355.1 Acidobacteria bacterium 28-9 | reverse complement strand
CCGACCGCGAAGGACAGCGCGAGATGCGCGAGATGGTCGGAGAAATCGAAACGCTTCTCGGCATCAGCCGCAAAACCGCTAAAACTTCTTCGCCGTCGAAAAACGGCAAGAAAAAATCTGCGACCGTAAATCAGTTCAGTAAAAAAACACGATGTCTAATCAAAAACCATTTCTGTCAAAAGTAGTCGCATTCGTCAATCAGAAAGGCGGAGTCGGAAAATCAACTCTTGCGACAAATACGGCGGCGATTTTAAGCGAAAGTTACCGCGTCGTGCTGCTCGATACCGACGAGCAGGGAAGCAGCGAGTTGTGGTGCAATGCGCGGGACGAAGATTTCGCCGAAAACTACAAGGTGCGCGGCTTCAGCAAGCATTACAAAAAAACCGTCAATGCATCGGCAGTAACCATTGATTTGGAAGACATCGCCGGCGGCTGCGACATTCTCGTCGTGGACACGCCCGGACGCAACGAATTCGTTTCTTTGGGCGTTATTTCCGCGTCGAATCTGGTGATTATTCCCTTGACGCCCGGAAACTATTCGCTTTGGAGTTCGGACGCGACGATGCAGCTTATCCAAAAAGTGGCTGCAATCAGGTCCGGCGTTTTCGCGGCACGTTTTCTCTTGAACCGCCGTGATAAGCGGAAAGTTTCCGACGATATGAAACAAGCCTTGAGCGGTTTTGACATTCCCTTAATGGAGACGACAGTCGGCAACCGGAATATCTACGAAAACAGTTCGGGCGGCTTGTCGGTGTTGGAAATCGGCGCTCGAACCGCGTCCGACCGCGAAGGACAGCGCGAGATGCGCGAGATGGTCGGAGAAATCGAAACGCTTCTCGGCATCAGCCGCAAAACCGCTAAAACTTCTTCGCCGTCGAAAAACGGCAAGAAAAAATCTGCGACCGTCTGATTTTTACTATTGAACAGGAGATAAAATTATGGCACTAAGACCTGCGCCGAAAAGAAATTCGGTTGATTATCAAAAACTCGACGATTTGCAAAAGGAAATTTTCGGCTCGGAAAAAGCGGAAAGCAAAACGCCTGCGGCAACGGAATCGAAAGACGAAAATATTTCCGCACAAAACGGTTCTGATATAAAGAAGCTCTCTGGCAAACCCGCAGCAGCCAAGTCTACCGGGGGTAAAAAGGATTCAAAACCTGCAAAAGACAAGACGGCAAGCAAAAAATCGTCTTCGCCTGGCAGTGATTCATCGGAAAAGGTCTCGGTCAGCTCCGACGCTGAAAGCGACGATACTTTCGGCGCGCATTTGCGGGATTTAGAGACGATTGCCGCCCGCATCGCGTCGTCGAAAGCGGGGCAGGGACGCAACACGACGCGCCCGTTCTCCTTGCCGCGAACATTAATTATTGATACGACGCGCTTGAAATCTAAATTTCGCACCATTGACGAGCAATTCACGCAAAACGTCATCATTGATTTTCTTTTAAGAGAGGCGCTGGCGGCGGTTTCGCCCGAAAATTATAAAGATTTGCGAGCGACCGCATTTGAATTCGTCAAACGCGCCGAAGAAACTACCCGGCGTTCGCTGACCGTTACCGAAGAAGTCGTATACCAAATGTCCGAGCTGAAAGCGGGAATTAACCTGGAAACAGGCAGAAAATACTCGAACGACGAGATTTTTTCTACGTTGCTGGCAATAGGCGTCAGTTGGCTACATCGAAACGACGTATTGACTTAAAATAATTGGAAATGCGCCGCGACGCATAAGGTTTTCGCATTTATGGCACTGATTGTTTGCCCCGATTGTCAAAAACAAATTTCCGACACGGCTTCAGCGTGCGTTAATTGCGGTCGTCAGATGCGAGAGCCGCACACGAGATACACCGAAAAAATGTCGAAGATTCAGTATGATTTAACCTTCGTTTGGATCGTTGTGCTGGCTTTGATTTTGCTCGGCGGGGGAGGCGTTTGGCTATACCATTATCTCGCCGAGAATTAGCTTTTGTTGAAATAATGCCGACAATTTTTGATTGTTGATTTTATGAAATAAACGGTTTCTCGTCCCAAATTTTGCGGACTTCATCGCGGCATTTTTCGCCGAGCACAGAAAACCATTCGGCGAAAGAAATCTCGCGCAAATCTTCACCTTTGAGAAGCGCGTCGTCCACGCCTTTTTCATTGTCCGTCCAAACGAGAATTTTTGTCTCGGCTTGATTTCGGGCGTCGTCAAAACGCAGTTTGACGAGTTTCGCAAGCTGACGGGCGACTGCCGGATTTTCGCGGCAATCATTATCGAAGGCGAGATAAACCGATTTGCCGCGCGAAATGTTGACTAGAAGCTCGTGCGCGCAAGCAACGCCGCCGGTGGCGACGGCGGAAAAGTCCGCGCGCAGGCGCGTTACTACATCTGCTTTCAATGCTCCTTCGGTGATGAGAATCGGTTTATTTGAACCCGCCGCCGCTCCAAAAGTTTTCCACGCCGCGAAGTGAAGCGGTGTGCCGCAACCGGCGCTGTTCATCGCGGGAAGCGAAAGCCACAAATACCTTTTTTCGGTCGGTTTGAGGATGCCGGTAAAGCGAATCTGGCAGGCTTGAATTTTTCCCGTCGGGGCGCGATAGGGAATGAGCAGCATCGAATTTCGGAAATCTCGGTCTTGCCAGAGACACGCCGCGCCGGTTTTATCAGTCCAAAATCCGGGAACGTGGCGAATACCGAGCGGGTTCTGCCGAACGAAGACAGGGAATGTCTGATTCAAAAGTAGCCGAAGCCGCGCGGCTAAATCTCGTCTTTCGTCGGCGGAACCGGGAAGGCTTCCGAAATCGTCAAAGTTCGCAAGCCCGCGTTCCATCAAACCTTTCGCCCCGTGCGTTAAATTCTCATAACGACTTGCCGGAGACAGGCGCAGCAAGGTTCGGTAAACGAAATCGCGTATTTCGAGCGGAGCGAACGGTATTTCTTCGACCGGTTTGAAACGATTTTTCGGCTCGCTCGAAAAGTATCGCGGCTGGTCGAGCAACTCGCGGTCGTGGTAAAAAACGCCCCAGCCTTCTTTGCGGCTCAGGCGGTCGGCGCCGTCGGTTAAGCGAGCGCAAAACGAGATTTTTTCGTCCGCCGTCCGGCTGCACCAATCGGGTTTGCCGCAAATCAGGCACGGCTCGCGGCGCGTCGCTCGTCTGTAGCGCGAATCTCCCATCTTGATTTCGACTCCAAAAATAACAAAGCCTTTTTACTCGCCGCTCAAGTTATCGTCAGCCTTATTCGGCTCGGATTCCGGGCAATTTAATATTTCGGCTTCATTTCTTCTAGCCTTCGGTCCATATCGCGGAAAAAGCCTGTAACAACAGTCGCCGCCATTCGCAGATGCGCGGCTTCTTCGGCGGAATTTTTATTAATCAATGCAGCTTCGTTGCGTCCCGCAAAAGTTACGTCGTTAGCTTTTATCTCTAAGCCGTAAGACTGATTGATTCCCGCCGTTTGTATGCCTGCGCCTTGTTTCGCAGCGCCCGCGCTAATGCTCGCTCCCTTTTGAATCGCGCCGATAGTCGCGTCGGCGTTTTGGTTGACGCTCGTTTCCATCTTCGCTTGATAGGCTTCGCTCGTTTCTCTTTGCGAAGAAAGCGTTCGCGTGTTTTGACCGAGATTGAGCGTATACTGTTCGTCAGTCAGCATATTCATAGTTTCTTCACGGATTTGCGTCGTGTCACCGCCGACCATTTGAGCGACGCCGCCCGCCAGTCCGCGCGTGCCGATGACGCCACTACCGGGAATCATATTGAGCGTGTTTTCACGCGCCTGCACGCCGTTTTCGATAAATCTTTCTCCTTTTTGCTTCGCTGAATCAAAACCCAAACGGTTCGTCCGGTCAGTGTAATCAACGCGCTGAGATTGGATTTCGCGCTGCGTCGCGGCGTTCGTTTGCTGCAACTGCATCGTTCGATTCGAGTTGGTAATCAGCATATTCGTCGTTTGATTGCCGTAAATCTGACCGAGCGTTGTTTGCAGACTTCCTTGCACGCCCGATAAAGCCTGAATGCGTCGCGCATCGGTTTGCAGCTTTCCGGCTTCAAGCGCGGCTCTGGCGTTTGCTTTTTCAGAGTTGAAAATTCCCTGAACCTGCGTGTTTTCGGCTTGGCGATTGATTGCCGCGCCTGCGACAAGACCGTAAGTTTCAAGAGCCGTGCCGACCGCCGAAAGCATCCAGCCCATCGAAACCTGGTTGACCGATTCGTAAACCTGACCGCGCAGAAGTTTGTAAGCCAGCGTGGGCGTCAAGATATATGAAAGAGCGGCGATGAAAAACAAAAAAGTAACGATTGCCGCGCTTGAGCCGGGGTCGTAATTGCCGGAGGAGATGATTTTCGCCGTCGCCGGGTCAAGCGTGTAAAGCGGTTCATTGTTGTAAATCGAAAGCGCGATAATACCGATGCTGTAAGCTATATACATCGCCACTTCTTTGACAATCGGGTAGGACAAACAGAATGTAGCTACGCCCCAGCAAAACGGGTAAAAAGTCTGCGCGGCGAATTTATCGTCAAAGCCTAATGCCGCCATAATCGGCGCCGCGAGTTTTAAGCCAATGAGAATAAAAAGTCCGGCAAGCGCGAGCAGAATGCCGCCGAATTTGATGATGTTCTGACTGACGACCATCAGCGTGAACATTCTTGGCATATTCCAATTTAAGAAATTCAAGTCCGCCGTGATGTCGGCGACCGACGATTCTTTGTTGTTGATAACGCCCAAAATGCCCGGCTCGCCGTTCGGCAATCGCTCTGTGATGATGGCGTTCGGGTCTTCAACGCTGAAATTCGCTTTTACATACTGCCGCATTTTCTCGTCGAAATCTTTGACGAGCCAGTAATTCGCGCCTTTCAGCGGCTTTGCTATTTGTTTGCCGACGAGAGTGAAAACGTCCAGCAAATACGGCGCGCTGCCGATGATGAGCATAAAGCAGAGCGTGCGAGCGCCCCAGCGAAAGAGCAACTCGACCGAGTAACCGCGCTCGTCCGAAAATTTTCGCAAGAAAGAGATGATGAGAACGAAGCTGGCGATAATCCACGCGAAAAACGTGAGATAGGGCAGCATCGGTTTAACGACCGTATTTAATACCGAAGCGAAGAGCCAGTCCTTCGCCGTCTTCATCATATTGTCGATTTGTTTGCCAAATGACGCGGCAGCCGGGCGCGGAACCGGCGTTGGAACCGGCGTAGTATTTGTGACGGGCTGCGGCTCGGTGTTCAATTTATCGTCTTCGAGCGCGGGCATAAACGGGCTGTCGTTGTTGATTCGATTTATCACGTCGTCGGTGTAAATCGGCTTGCCGTTTATCTCGCCGATTGGCGTTTGATTTTGCGCGAACGATTCGGTTGCCAAGCTCAAAACAAAAAGTAGCAAGATTCCCGCAACGGTAATAACTTTCGACAAATTTTTGACGGTTGATTTTTCTTTTTTCGATGACATTTTAAACGCTCCGATTTTTTGTTGTTGCTGCGCCTACCAGGGGAATTGATTGTCGAGCGGATCGTTTTTCCAGACTTCGTATTTTTCAAGTTCCGAATAAAACTCCTGGCTGCCTCTGGTGATGGTCGTCATCATTTCTTCGGTCTGGCGAATTTGTTTTCCGAATTCTTCCATCTGCTCGATTTTCAAGCCGTATTGTTTGCACTTTTCCTCGATTTGCTTCTTTAACTCGTCGAGCCTGAGTTCCAATGTGGCGATGCGCGAACCGATTGCGCGAAGTTGCGCGAGCATTCCTTCGATTTTGTCCTGCTGGCTGCTGGCTATATTTCTTAATTCGGTTACGCGGTCTTGCAGTTCCGCCTGCTCTTTGTACAACAGGGCGAGTTCCGCCAGAATCATCTCGCGGTCATAAAGCATTCGCTCGAAAGAGGAGTCGAGCTGCGCGAGCCGTTCCAGATTTTTGAGACTCGCGTCGGCGTTCCTGCCGATGGCGTGTTTGAGGTAATCGTCCAAATCTCGCTTGTTCGCTTCCATATCGAAGATGCCGTTGCGGTAGCGGCGCGAGATGCTGACCACCGCTTGAATCTCGCTTCTGATGGAGTTTTCGATTTGACGTTTCAAATCGTAAACGCCTTTGACGATTCTTCCGACTGCCGCCCATCCTTCGACCATTTGCTTGTTTTTCGTGATTTGCTCGTCAACGATGGAAAGAATTCCGCGAAGGTTTGAAACTTGTTCAATCGCCTTTTGATACATCGTCGTATATTGCTCGATGGTTTTAATCCAGCGGCTGGCTTCTTCGATTTTCTTAGAGACTTGCAGCGCATAGTTCGTCGCGTCAAACGTCGCAAATTGCGCCCGCGCCGGCGGCACGGCGGGAAACATTAGAAAAGAAAATAAAAGACACGCGATGACGAATTGATGAATAAATTTCGGGTTTTTCATAATTTTTAATTTCTTAATTAAGCTGTGTTGCGAGAAGCGAAAGTTCTAAGCTCCTCCAAATGTTCCGCGCTGATTTCCGTCAGTCCGGCGGCAGTTAAGCCCAAAGGATATTTGCTCGCCAGCCAAGCTAGAACGAACGCGAAAGGCTGATTAGCCATTAGTCGCTCTGCGGACGAGCGGGCGTTTTTCTCATTCGCGTCCGTCGTCGAATTCCAGCGCTCAATCGGCGATTGGCTGACGGTCGCCATTTCGACGATTTTGTCGTCGCCGCTCCCGATGACCATTACCCACTGCGTATAAATCCCGTAAGGATTGCGAATGCTGCGAACTGCGGTCTGCGTCTCTTTTGAGAGTTCACAATCCCTGACAAGCCTGTCGAAATTGCCGATTTGTTTGCCGATGAGTTTCACGCCGCTGTTTTTCACGAGGTCTATGCCGATTGGATTCGGCGAGTCGTCCGTCCCGCTGAAATGCTCGTAGGCTTGACCCATAAGTAGAGTAACTACGCCTTCTTTGCGTCCCGTGAGCGATGTATTGCCGATTAAATTCAGAATTGCCGGGAAATGTTTCGTAATTTCCTTCATCTCGTCGCAGACAAAAAGAAACGGCGTGATTTGACCTTTGGAATTTTCCTCGCCGATTTCCTGCATAATCGAAGCGGCGATGCGGAAACCCATACTTTCTCTGACCGGTTCATCAAGACACGAAAGGGAAGTCAGTTCATAAACGTCGAACGGCGAATCAGAATCGAAATCGGCGTGCGTCGGCGCGTCGAGCCAAACGTCGTTGCGGTAAATATTGAGTTTTATGAAAAGCTCGTTCGCCTTTGTGCGCTCGGTTTCGTTCCAACTGTAGCTGCGAAGCAAATCGAGAAAATGGCTCAAAGTCGGTTGGAATTTCGGTCTGCCCGCGCCGTTTCTGGTTTGCGAGATTTTATAAACTTCGTCCACGATGAGTTTTGCAATCGAGTAGGTAATTGTGTCTTCTTTCGGCGTTTTGCTCAGGTTTAATAAATCCGTTAGAACGAATGTGCTTTGCCGTTTCGAGGCGGGCAATCCGGTTTGGATGCCCGGGTAATTCCAGACGTTCAAAGGCTTCGGCTCTGCTTCGGCAAAGTTGATATGCCGCCCGCCGAACAATTTGCACATTGGCTTCAGCGAGTTTTTGTAATCAATCGCCCGCACTTTAACTCGCCCGACGTGCGCGAGAATGTCGGTGATGATTCGCATTCCCAAAACCGATTTGCCCTCGCCGCTCGCGGCGGTAACAATGACGGTCGGAGACTTTATTAAATTCCGGTCAAACAAATCCAAACCGAACATTTGACCGTCGGGCGTTAAGAACAGGCTGTGCGGTCGCGGACTTCCTCGCCACGCGCCTTCGGTCGGAACGAACGCCGCCAGGCTGCTCGCGGCTTCGCCGAATTCCTGCCCGGTTTGTTTCCACGATAATTCTCCGGCGAGAAGGCGCGGATAAATCGCACGGACCCGCGCCGGTTCTTCTCGCACGGCGTCGGCGCCGGGAATTTTCCGCACGGCGGACATCATCTGTTCGCATCGCTCGCTCAAAATTTCCGTCTTTTCGTTTAACTCGGCGCGGTTGCGGGCGCGTCCGCCGAAGACGATAAAGTTGATTCGCGCCTGACAAATTTTTTCGCGTCCCTTTTCGACTTGTCGTAAAAGCTCGGTCAATTCTTCGCGGACGACTTTTGCGTCTTCGCCCAGCGGTTTCAGCCCGAAAAATGTGTTGCCGCTGCCTTCGATGCGTTTGATTTTTTTCTTGAGTTCTTTTTTGCTCGACTCCGTATCGAGCGCGACGAAATCAAGGACAATCGTGTGCGGAAAGTTCAAATCGCCCCGGCAAGTCAAATAGCGCATCGTGTCGGCGGTAACGAAGTTCTGCGGCGGAGTTTTTAAGCTGACGACGCTCGCCAGAGATTGCTCGTGAATGACGTAATCGGACTCTTGAGCTTTTATCTGGCTCGCCGCAAGATAACGCCGAACGTCAACACGCGTTGTTTTTTCAGGCAAAACGGGCGCGCCTGTGTTAACGCAACGGCGATGCGAAACAAAGAGCATTTCAAAAGTTTCTTGACGATGGAGAGCTTCGAGCCGCAGTTCCTTCGGAAAATTTTCTTCAAAGCTGCGAAAAACTTTTTCGGCTTCGCGGCGGCATTTTTCTTCGCGCGTCCTTTCGCGTTTGACGAAATTTTGTGAAAAGGCGTTTTTGCTGCCGATGACCGGCGCGGTTATGAAATTCAAAAATCCGCCGCGTTCGATTTCTTTACCGACGCTCGGCAGGAAATTCAAAATCGCCGGGTGGTCGTGGCTGTCGCTTGCCGGAACGCGAATCCAGACGGTTGCCGATTGTTCTTTGAGCAAACCGTCGCCGATGGCTTCTTCATAAATTTTAAGATTCGTCGCGTGCAGCAAAGAGGCGTGCGCGTGACTGTCTTTTTCGTTTCGGCAACGAAGGTGATTTCGCAAAGTAGTTCCTGAGTCCGGCAGCGAATCGAAGCGGATTTGAATAATCGTTCCCGCCGGTTTGTCGAAATTAAGCAGGCTTGCGATTTCATCAACGCGGTTTTCGGTAAACTCTTCGTTCTGATAAATCGTGTTGGCGAGCGTGATGCGAAAAGCGCGACCGTAACTGCCGTCTCGATAGCGCAGCAAATTGCCGTCAAAGCCCATTATTTCGCTTTTTCTCAGTCGTCCCTGCCCGTGCATCAGTTCCTTCTCGTCGGAAACAGATAGAGCGTTTATCACCGGCGAAGATTGGCTGTTAGATTGGCGTCCCGCGGCACGCCGGTAAACCGGCACGAGCCGAAACGCGATGACGAGTCCGACTCCTAAAGCCGCCGAGCTGGCAATCAAACTCGTCAGCAAAAATGTCTGCGATATATTCGTGTAGTTTTCGAGCATAAATTTTATTGTTTGTCGTTAAGCGCTGTCGTTCGTTACCCAGCCGTCGCGTTCGTATTCGTCAGCTACTGGTCGGCGATACTTGCTCCAGCCGTCCGTTCCCGCGTCCAATCGGTGATAGAGCCAGCATTTCGGCTTGCTGGCTCTTAAGAACGTGAACAGCGAAAGCGTGAAAACGAATGTGACTGCGCCGAGCGGAACGCCCAAAGGGATGTAGTAAATCCACCAGCCGAAAACGAACGGCAGAATGTAGAGGGCGGCGGTCGGAATCAAAATGTATTTCCAGTCGCCCTGATAAACTCCGCAACGTTTTATTTCGTGGTAAACATTCGGTCTGATCGGTCTCGGTTTCATTGAGCTAAAAAATCTCCGTTTTAGAAGTTCGTGTCGACCGCCACGTTTTGCCCCTGAGCGATGGAGTAAATGACCGCGACGATTGTGCCGAAAGCGAAAGCCGCACCGCCGCCGATGGCGTAGTTGCCCCATTCCTTACCCCACATTTTGTTCCAGATTGCCGCGCCAACTCCGAGAGCGCCGCCGCAGAACAGCAGAATGGCGAAAAGTTTCAAGCCTTCGCGGATGATGTTGGCGAGGTTGTTCGCATTGCCCGAAAAAATCGGACCGCCGCTCTGCGCGTGTGCGGCTTCGTGGACGATTAAGTTGAGCAGTAATGCCGCGAAGATGGGCGCGCAGCTCCGCGCGGCGAGACGAGTTTTGTTTTTCAAATTGGAAAGGTTTTGTTTTGCAGCAAAGGTTTTGAATCTTCGAGCCGCCGCTTGACGCAAATCGGCGGCGACAGAATTTAATCCGTTTTTCATTTCGTGTCTCCTGTAATTTCTATTTTTAGGAATTAGAGCGTTAACGCATATCTCAATGTGGTTGACGCTTGATGAAAGGAAAAGCAAAGCGTGTGCCTTGCCGTAAAGCGATGAAAAGATAGAGGTTTGCCGTTCGGTATATTTCTTGCGCTTCGTACAGAGCGAGCCGGAAAAGTTTCTTCGGCTCGAAATCCGAAATTTCAAATCTTGCAAACGATAAACTATGAACCGAAATTTTTTACCGAACTTTCGCACGCGCAGTGCTGCGCTTAAACTAAACGCATTTTTTCTGATTGTTATTTTTACGTCGCTTCAATCTTCTAATTTTGGACAGACAACAGTTTTGACCAGAACGCAGTTTTCGAGTTTTCCGCTTCTGAAAAGAGCCAAATTTTTCGAGCCGACAATTTCTCGCATCGCGGCGGAAGAAGCGGTTGACCCTTACCTTTTATGGACGATTGCTTACAACGAAACCAGATTTCGACCGTGGCTTTCGTCGCCTGCCGGAGCGGAAGGCTTGATGCAGTTTATTCCGGCGACCGCTGCGCGCTTTAATTTGTTCAATCCCTATCAGCCCGAACCTGCTATCAGAGCGGCGGCGCGTTACGTCCGGTTTCTATCAAACCGTTTCGGCGGGCGGATTGATTCGATTCTCGCCGGTTACAACGCCGGCGAAGGCGCGGTTGACGCATTTTTGTCGGGCAGAACCGTTCGCGCGGGAAAGAAAATTATCAACGCGAGCGGCATAAAAACCGTCGGCGGCGTTCCGCCGTATCGGGAAACAATCGGCTACGTCGCTCGCGGTCTGGTCATTTATCGCCTTTTGCGCGAACGGCAAGTGTTTTCCGGCGCGACCACTTCAGGTGTTTATCCTACCGTCGTTTCCGAATCGGTTGCTCGCGTTTGGCTGCGAGACCCGGAGATTGATATTAACGGCTCGCTTTTGACTCAAATACCGAATTGGAGTCGTTTGAATGCCGGTATAGAACGGCAAAACAATTTTGCGCGGATTCAATCTGGCGTGAGCGCAGTTCAAGCGAACGTCACGGCGAATAAATCCGTGCGCCTCGATGGACAGAATTTTCAAACGAATATTTCAAGTTTTCCCGTCCAGAGTGTTTCGGAAGATTCATCAAGAAACAGCACGAAGGAAGAAAAACCGATAAAGGAATCGAGCGAAGTATATTACGAGCCGCGCACGGGAGCGAGATTTCAAACGAGCGGCGGCAAAATGGAACGTCTGGTTGAAAGTGGCGAGTTGATTGTAGGCGAGCAAATGCGTCCTGCAACGCCGACCACGAACCGCGCGCGCGGAACTTTTTTCGGCAGTAAGACTTCTTCTCCTGCGCCAAAACAATCATCATCTTTCCGCTGATTGAATGACAATTTTTTATTTTTCGATTTTTTATTAGCTTCGGAATGCGCCGGTTGAATTTGAGCCGGCTTTTTGTGCGCTAAAACCGTTGCGTGCGAGATTAATTTTTTGCGCGTCGGCGCGAGTGGCTCGCCCAACGAACCGCCTCGCGTTACTTCATTTCTCGACAGTTGCTTGTTCCTGACAAACTCGCCCGAAACGGTGGCTCGTTGGGCAGCTCATTGTGGCTCGTTCAACGAACCACTCGCAAACCAATCGCTAAAAGTGAAGGTCAGAAACGCGCTCAAAACCTATTTTTTGCGAAAAAAGCTCGTTAGTTTTCACTGGCACTCGTCTTGCACTTCTCAGTTCGGCAACAACTTCTTTCGGAAATCGCCAATGATTAATCGAATCCGGTTTCAAAACAGCAAATCACAGCCGCAATTTTTATGGAAAAACTAGATATGTCGGAGCAGCGGGCGGACAATTTGCCGAGCGATGCAGCGGTGGAAACGGCGATAGCAGACGAGTTTAATCTGCTCGAAGTGATGGAGTTTTTCTCGGACGTTTGTCTGACGGATTCTCTATACCTTTTGCAGACGCTTCACGAGTCGGCAGGCGTGCCGGAGAGCCACATCGAGCCGGCGATGACGGACATTGTTTCGCTGAAGCTCTCGCCGTTCGGTAGAAGATTTAGACAAATTCATTGATTGCTTTCCGCAAAATACAAAAAAGTTTCTTAAGTTTTTGAGGTTTTTATATGTCATTCGATAAACGCAAACGACCCGCAGATTTTGCCGGCGAGACGGAAAAAGATTTTTCGTCTTCAACTTCCTTAGTTTCCGTCGAGCGAGACCCGGAAGACGTTTTGACGATTTCGCATTTGTTGCGCGCGCTTTTCGTTTTAACGGCTCTGCTTTTTACAAGCTGTGGGCTGAACTTTTATCTTGCCCTGCGAAAAGCCGATTTAATCGTCGTGGACAAAACGAGCGGTCGCACGCTGGCGATTAACAACCGCGATTACGGTCAGACGGAAACCGTCGCGCTGTCGCCGGACAACTTAACGAACCGCGACAAAAAGGCTCTGGTGGCGGAATTTCTGCGCTGTTTGTATGAAGTCAGCGGCGCGACGCGCCCGGCAAACGTCAACCGTCTGCTGAAGATGATGGAGCCGAATTTGTCGCTTCAGCAGGCGCAGCTTTTCAACAACGACAAACTCCTCGCGCAGGAAAAGACGGAAAGCGTCAATTCGAGTTGGGAGTTGCAGGACGTTACTTTCGACGACCGCGACCCGTATATCGTTCGCGCTCTCGGCAAAAGAATCATCCGGCGCGTCCGCGAAGGCGCGACTGTGGAAGAAGAAACGCAAATCAAAATCAAATTTCTGTTGATGGACTCGCCGACTTCTCCAGCCAGAAACGACAACAATTACCGCACCGGATTTTACGTTTTGAAATACCGCGCCGAAGCGGTTGACGGAACGCGCAAATCGCCGCTCGTGCTGCTATCGGACGAGCGCACGGCGGGCGACAACCTCTCAGTCACGGTAAGCCAGAATCGCGCCGAAACAAACGCCGACGTAGGAAGCGATAAACAATAAAATCTTCGACTGAAAATTTATTCAGCCGTTTCAACGATTAAAAAATTCAAATTAACAGGCGCGATTTTTGTTAGCGCGCTCATTTCAAAAACAAAACTATGACGAAAACAAACTCGAATTATGTGAAAAGTTTCTGCGAGCGCCGCGGCGTGAAAATCTTTTTCCTGCGCGTCTTCGCCTTCTCGATTCTGATTATGCTTTGCGCCGTTTACGGCTCGGCGCAAAAGACCCGCTTCAACCGAAAAACTAAAACCAAAGTCGGTCAGACAAAATCGGCAATCGCAAAATTAATGAACGACGCGACGCGCAAGAACACGCTTGTAGGCGGCGTAAGCAGTAATGCCGTGATGGTCGTCAATCGCGCCGAAGCCGATTATTTGTCGGGCGAAGCGAGCGTTTCCGTCAATCCGAAACAGCCGACGGTCGTTCGGTTGGGACTCGCGCAAAACGCGACTTCCGTCGTCGAGTTCCCCGTCATTGACCAGATTTATTACATCCACGAGGGAAACCCGAAACTCGTTACGGTTTTCCAGTCGCCGACGAAAGAAACCGACCGCTCGATTACTCTCTATCCGGGCGAAGGCTTTCTGCAAAGTTCGGCTGCCGGACAAAAGGAATTGTCGGTAACGATTACGATGCAGATGAAATCCGGGTTAGTCATCGTGCTGGAAATCGTTCCCGCGCCGGACATTCGTCAAAACGCGCACCGCTGCGTTTTGAATTACAATCTCGCCAGAGCGCGAAACTGCGGCGACATTTTCAAAAGCGCGGCGCGAATTTTGTCCGGGTTGTCGGTCGAGAGAATTTCCACCATCTCCGATTCGCTCAAATTTACTCCGGGCAATTTATTACTGCTTTCGGCAAGCCTGTCGCCTTCTTC
>MWYY01000115.1 GCA_002050355.1 Acidobacteria bacterium 28-9 | reverse complement strand
TGACGAAGAACAAACCGAATAGGTCGATATTCTCGCCGAGCGAATTCAGCGCTTGGGCGGCATCGCGCTGGCGATGGCTGCCGACGTCGCCGAAGAAACCAACATCGAACGTCCACCGCGCGGACGCGAAGAAGTTCCCGTCCAAATCTCGCGCCTGCTCGAAGCGCACGAAATTATTTTGAAGGAATGCCGAAAATTCGCTAAAGACGCCGAGGAGAACGAAGACGACGGCACGAACGACGTGTTGATCAGCGACGTGGTTCGCACCAACGAGCGACACGTCTGGTTTATCGCCGAACACCTGGTCGAAGCGCCGCTAGTCGAGGCTGACTGAAATCCGATTTGCACTAAACGGAAAACGCGCGATTAAATTGTATTTTAATCTAAGAGAATTCCCCGACAGCAGGCTGTCGGGGAATTCTCTTATCAACCGTGTGGGTGTGAAAGTTCTTTGTTTTTAGAATTCGTGGTAGTCGGTGCTTTGACCGACCTTAAATTTTTCGCGTAAATGTTAGGTTTCAAATGAATTATGGAAGACCGTGATAAGAAAGCTATCGAATTAACGAACGATACGACGAAACAGATTTTAACTCTTTCAACCGGCATCGTTTTTTTAAGCATTGCTTTTAAAAAGGATTTTGTTCCCGAAAGTTTTAATGGAACTCTAGCCGTTCGTGTTCTGATTTTCGCCTGGTTTTTATATTTGTGTTCAATATTGGCAGGCGTTTTGACGTTGCTTTTCCTGACCGGCGAAGTCGGACGAAAAGACGGCACGATGCCGTCAATCTACGACGCAAAATTCGCTGCAGTCATCTCGGTCAATTATTGACGTTTTTCACAGCGACTTTATTAATCTTGATTTTCGGCGCAAAACAGGCACACTTTCATAAGTTGGCACACATTTGGCACACAAAACAAAAAAAGGACATCGGTAAGATGTCCTTAAAGTATTGAATTATATGGTGGGTCGTGCAGGTATCGAACCTGCGACCCGCGGATTAAGAGTCCGCTGCTCTACCAACTGAGCTAACGACCCAAATAAACGAAACGGATTATAACAAATTTCTTAAAACGATGTCCAAACAAAGTCTAAATGCAAAAATTTTAATAATTCTCGTTAGTAATTTGGAAAAACTCTCATTAACAGAGAAAATAAGCGAGAAATGAAGGAATGCCCAAAATGTGAAACTTGTTACGCGGACGAAGTGAATTTTTGCCCGCACGACCAAATGCCGACTCGCTTGACGTTGCCCGGAAGTCAGTTGCTCGCAAATCGTTATTTACTCGAGAAACGGCTCGGACGCGGTGCGATGGGACAGGTTTATGTGGCAAGAGACGAAAATCTCGGAACACGCAAAGTTGCCGTCAAAACCATTCGACAAGATGTTTTAAACAGCAATGATTTGCAGGAAGGCGAAGCGATTTTGCGCTTTGAGCGTGAAGCAAGAGCTGCAGCTTCGATTCATCACCCGCACGTCGTTGATGTAACAGATTTTGGTGAATCAGCGGAAGGCATATTTTATCTCGTGATGGAATACGTCGAAGGCGAAACTTTGCACAAACTTCTGCGGCGCGAAGGAACGCTTTCCGTTAAACGCGCCGTAAAATTATTAAGGCAAATCGCCGATGGCGTGGAAGCTGCCCACGATGCCGGAATACTTCACCGCGATTTAAAGCCTGCCAATATTTTTATAATGCGAAAAGGTAAAAGCGGCGACAATGACGGTTTTATAAAAGTCGGTGATTTCGGTTTAGCGAAAATTGTAAATCAAACCGTAACGGATACCAGTTCAGACGCCACGCCGTCTTCGCGGGGAATTATCGGCACGCCGGAATTTATGTCGCCCGAACAAATGCAGCCGGAACTTGGTGTGGACGTTCGCACAGACATCTACGCGCTAGGAACAATCGCTTATCTGATGCTCGGCGGGCGAACTCCTTTTACCGGCGATTTGATGCAGCTTGTTATGCAAAAAGTTATGCACAACGCGCCGCCGTTATCCGTCTTGCGCTCCGACATTCCGAAAGATGTCGAGCAAGCCGTAATGCGCGCTTTAGAAATTGACCAGAACAAACGCCCGGCGACAGTTTCCGAATGGATTTCCGAACTCGAATTAGCAGCGGAGAATGTCAAAGAAAAAACGAATATCGGAATTTCAAGGCTTGTAATTTTAGCTTCCGTCGATGCCGAAGTTTATATTGACGATGAAAGGAGAGGAAGCATCGGCAGTTCGGGAAGATTGGTTTTAACAACAATTCCGGCAGGTCGGCATGTTTTAAGAGTTTCCAGAGCAGGCGAAAAAGACGACGAGCGCGTCATCGAAGTGCGCGAAGGCACAGACGAACAAGTAATCCAGGCGCAGCTTAAATCTCTGCAAAATTTGGGTAATCAACTTTCGTCTTCGCAGATTGTAAGCGGCGCAACGGGGCAGTCTAGTTTGATGCCCGGCATCGTTGCCTGTACAAACTGCGACGCGCGCTTTGCCGAAGGCGTTAAGTTTTGCGGTCGCTGCAGCAACCGTTCTTTTGATTCCATCAACGAAAACAGACAGCAAAATATTTGCCCGCGCTGCTCGGCACGTCTTTCACGCACTTCAAGATTTTGCGGACATTGTGGGTTTAATCTTGAGTATCCGAATATCTCGGCTTCAAATCAAAAATATACGAACTCTGCAAACTCGTCACCGTCTTCTATCCGAGGCGTCGAAAAAATCTGTCCTCGTTGTCATATAGCTTTTCCGCCGAACATAAAATTTTGCGGTCGCTGCGGCAGAAGTTTAGAGTAATTTTATTCGGTTACTTTTGTTTCCCCCGAATGAAATAGCTTATAATACAAACAAATTTTTTTCTTTTGGTTTCTAAAAACTACTGTAAAAAATTACTAATTTAACAATGATAAAATTTGAATGAATGAAAGATTTCTTCTAATTCGTATTTGAAAAAGCCAATGCGAGTAACCCTTCGCGTGATTGCCGGACCGCAGGCGGGGCGCAGTTTCACATTTAAGCAGCACGAAACTTTTATGATTGGTCGCAGCAAAGACGCGCAATTTTGTTTGCCCCACGACCGTTTTTTTTCGCCATCACTGTCTGCTTGAAATTGCGCCGCCGCAATGTTTTTTGCGTGATTTAGGTTCGACAAACAGAACATATGTCAATGGTATTCGGGTTGAAACCGCACACCTAAAGGGCGGCGACCAGATTTAGGGCGGTGAAACTGTTTTGATCGTCGATGTTGCAATCGAGCCGGTTCAGCAGTTTTCTCTAAACTTTCCGATACTTCAAAATTCCTCTCCGTCAAGCGTAGCTGTTCAATGCTTGAATTGCTCGGTTCAATCAAAAGTCGAAGCCTCGCAGCCCGATGGTAAACTTTTCTTTTTGTGCGAGGATTGCCGCGAAAATTTAAAACAAAATCCGCAGCCGATTCGCGGCTATCATATGATTCGGCAACTCGGAAAAGGCGGAATGGGCAACGTAATGCTGGCGCGTTCCGAAAAAGACGGACGCGCTGTCGCGATAAAAACCCTTTTGCCGGAAGTAGCAGTCAGCGAAAAATCTTTAAAACGTTTTATGCGTGAAATCGAAGTCTCGGCAACTCTTCGGCATCCGCACATCGTTAGCTATATCGAACACGGAAGTTATAACGGAACAATTTATCTAGTTTCGGAATTTGTTAGCGGAATGGACGCATCAAAGCTTGTTTTGAAAAGCCGTTTGTACCGATTTCACAGAGAATACCTAATATTCCTTTTGAAATTGCCGCTGTGATTGAAAAATGCGGCAAAACAAAAAATCAAAGGGAAATAAAACTTACTGGTGCGAAATCCGGTTTTTTTGAAAATTATCGCCAACAACCAAACAAAAAAACGATTGCAAAAATGAAATCCGTGATTGGAATTTGAAAATACCGAAACCAAACCGAAGGCTGCATAAAACCCAATGAAAAGACCAGTAGGAAAAAAGCGATATATAGACAGCGAATAATCATTTTACCTCTAGTTATTTTATCCAATAACTTATTTTTCGGACAAATCTTTAAGGTTCAAAATTTTGCGGGTCATCGTGAGCGTCTTTGATTCCTGAACTTTGAAACCCAAACTTTTGATTGTGAATTTTGAATATAGAATTCATACAGTTCTCGTAACCTTTGTCAGCGAACGCGGCGCATCCGGATTGATGCCTTTTGCTTCTGATAAAAAAGCGGCGAAAAGCTGGGCGGGAATGACAAACGGAATAGGCGACAAAAATTCATCTATATGTTTTGGCAGACGCAGAGCGCGAGAACTCAAACGGGCGATTTCATCGTCGTTTGTGATGGAAAAACTGTCGGCATTGAGTTCCATTAGGCGTTTTAGCAAATCGATGCTGCCATTACGCGTTGCGCCTTGCGGCGCAAATAAAATCACAGGGAAACGACGTTCGACCAACGCCAGCGGTCCGTGAAAAAAATCTGCTGATGAGAATCTTTCAGCAACAACGTAACAGGTTTCCATCAATTTCAGCGCGAGTTCATAAGAATTTCCGTAATTCATTCCGCGCCCGACGACGACGCAGTTTTCCATAAAAACATAACGCTCGACTAAATTTTTAATTTCGTTTTTTAATTTTAATGCTTGCGCGGCAAGGTTGGGAATAATATCAAAAGCGATTTTTTTATCCGACAAAGCATTTGCCAGCATATAAAAAAAAAGCATTTGTCCGGTATAAGTTTTCGTGGCGGCGACAGATTTTTCCCGCCCTGCGTGAATCAATAATGTTTCGTCCGCGATTTTTGCCATTGAAGATTCCACTTCGTTTGTTATTGCAATCGTAAAGGCGCCTGAATTCTTCGCGCTCTCCAAAACTTGATTAATATCTGCTCCTTCGCCCGATTGTGAAACGCCGACGACAAGGGTGCGGTTTAATTTCAATTTTGCAGCATAAAGCGTATAAACGGACGGCGCGGCAAGCGAAACTGGTATTCCGGTTGTGATTTCCAGCAGGTAACGTCCGAAAAGCGCGGCGTTATCTGAGCTTCCGCGCGCAACCAGAACAATTAAATCGATATCTTTTTCGCATAGAAATTTACCGACTCGTTCTACTTTTAATCGTTCGGCTTGAATGGTTTTCTCCAAAACTTCCGGTTGTTCGGAAATTTCATCAAGCATCAAAGACATAATATTTTTGAAACTGTTTATTTTTTCTTTTTTGAAAAGTAACTGATTAATCCGCCGAGTATACCGCCGAAAATCATTTTTCCATAGGTTTTCTCACCTGAAGATTCAGCGACCGTTTCAGTTTTCTTGCCAAACGCTGCTTTCGATTTTTTCAGCACACTTGCTTTTTCTTTTGAACCCTCGATTGCGCTGTTTGCTTTAACTGTTTCCTGAGCCTCGGCTTGACCTTCGGCTTCCTCTCTGGTTTCTTCGTTTTCCGCCTTGCTTGGGCGAGTTTCTTTGGTGTATGCGCCTTTGGAAAACTCATCCAGAATGGCATTTATCGCGCCGCCGATAATGATTGCAAGTGCCGTTATAAAAAGCCACAACATCAAGATAATAATCGCGCCGAGTGAACCGTAAGTTTTTGCGTAAGAATCGAAGTAATGCAGATAAAACCGAAAACTGAGTGAAGCCGTAACCCACAAAACGATGGCTACTACCGCGCCGGGCGTTATCCAATGCCACTCGAACGGAACGTGGTTTGGAACGAAACTGTAAAGTAATGCAAAGGTCAGCGTCAAAACGACGCCGACAACAATAAACGAAAGAATTTGCAGGAAAAGCGGCGACGGAATGGGCAAACTCATATAGCCTAAAACCAGGGACAGAAACTGAGACCCGTAAAAAATAATACCGAGCGCGACAGAAATTAAAAGCGCGATTCCGAGAGTCAAAACCAGAGAAGAAAGTTTTGTTTTCCAATACGCCCGTGTTTCTTTCAATTTATATACCGAGTTTAACGCAGTTCGCACGCTGTCAATTCCGGCGGAAGCCGACCACAAAGCGACTACGAATCCAAGAGTCAACTTTCCGCCTGAGCTGCCCTGCATGACTTCTGCCAGCGTCTTTTCGACTAATTCGAGCGCCGAACCCGGCATTATCTGGCGCAGATAAACAAAAAGTTCATGCCGTAAGTCGTCCGATTTTTCCAGGACAATTCCAAAAATGCTGACCAAAAACAACAAAAGCGGAAACAAGGCGAACATAAAATAAAATCCGACTTGAGCCGCGCTGCTTAAAATATCTTCATCGAACGCCTTTTCATAAAGGCGCGTAAAAAATTGTTTGGGTGCGAATTTCATAATCGTTTTTTTTTGTTGTAAACCGCTGTTAGTATCGAAGAATCCTATGTTCTGCTTGATAAAAAAATCATATTTTAACACAGCGTGAAAAATTTACTCGGTATCAAAAATTACGTTAAAATTCATAGCGATATAAATTTTAGTCTTGCCGAAAATCTCTTTAAACTTTATCCAAAAGCCCGTTTTAATTCAGGTTTTTGCTGGGTTTTAGCTTCTAAGATATTTTTTAATTCGTAGATTTTCATCAAGGCTTCGACCGGCGAAAGGCTGTCGGTATCGATTTCGTTTAACCTGCGCTCGATTTCATTCAATTCTTCTTTCGGATTTGAAAAATTCATCTCATATGAGTTTTCGGGTTCATATTCGGCAAGCAGTTGTTCGGCGCGGCGCACGACCGGCGCGGGAAGCCCCGCCAATTTGGAAACGTAAACGCCGTAACTTTTCAACGCAATCCCTTTAGCGATTTTATATTCAAATGTAAGTTTTTCACCGTTTTCTTTTATAATAAAATAGAAATTTTCAAGTTTCGTCAGTAAATCTTCCAGTTCGGAAAGCTCGTGATAATGTGTGGCGAAAAGCGTCCTTGATTTTAGTTTCGGGTGATTGTGTATAAATTCCAAAACCGAGCGTGCGACCGCCAAACCGTCGTATGTAGAAGTTCCGCGTCCTAATTCATCGAGCAAAATCAAGCTGTTCGGCGTCGCGTGATGCAGAATTTCGGCAGTTTCAATCATCTCGGTCATAAAAGTTGATTCACCGCTTCCGATTCGATCATAGAGACCGATGCGCGTGAAAATTCGGTCGCAAATTCCGACGACAGCTTCTTCAGCCGGAACAAAGCTGCCGATTTGCGCGAGCAGAACGATTAATGCGACCTGCCGCAGATAAGTTGATTTGCCTGAAGCGTTTGGACCGGTTATCAAAGCGATTTGCGGCGCGCCGCTGCCGCCTAAAGCCGTGTCGTTGGCAACGAATTCAGTTCGATTTTCGGCTAAAATTTTTTCGACGACGGCGTGGCGACCATTTTTTACGCGCAGCAGGGAAGTTTCATTAACCTGCGGGCGGGCGTAATCGAATTCGTCGGCAACATCAGCCAGCGCGCAAATGGTGTCGAGAAAAGCGACGGACGAAGCGGCAAGCAATGTTTCCGCACGATGCTTGCCGACCTCCAAACAAATCTGGCGGAAAAGATTATTTTCAAGTTCAACAATGCGTTCGCGGGCGTGAACGACCAAAGATTCGTGTTCTTTTAGTTCTAAAGTTATAAATCTTTCCGCCGGAACGAGCGTTTGTTTTCTGGTGTAATCTGCCGGAACAAGATGCAGATTCGGTTTGGTAACCTCGATGTAATAACCGAAAACTTTATTAAAACCGACGCGCAAACTTTTAATACCGGTTCGATTTCGTTCGCGTTTTTCGAGTTCTGCCAAAAAACCTTTACCGCTGCGTAAAACTTCCCGCAAATTGTCGAGTTCTTCGGAAAATCCGTCACGGATGAAGCCGATTTGTTCGTTGTAGCGAGAGGGAAGTTCATCGGAAATTCCCGTCTCGATTAAGTTTATAATTTCCCTGCATTCCGGCAGATGAACGAGTAGTTGACCAAAACGAATCGCGTCTTTTTGCAGAATTTTCTTTATTTGCGGAATAAGTTTCAAGCTGTTGCTTAAAAGGCGAAGCTCGTATGCCGAAATATAATTAGCTCTGGCGCGGCTCGACAGTCTCTCCAAATCTTTTATACTCGACAAAATTTTCCGCAGATTTTCGCGCCCTTCAACATTTTCCTTAAACCACGCCACGTTTTCTTGACGACGAAAAATTTCTGCCGTATCGAGGAGCGGTTGGCGCAGCCAATTTCTTAAAAGCCTTCCGCCCATAGAAGTTTTCGTTCGGTCAATAACAGACAAAAGACTCGTCCCCGTATCGCTCTCGAAAATTTCCAGACTTCGCACAGTGTTCCCGTCAAGACGCATAAACGAACTGAAATCATAGCTGGTCAATCTATTTAATTGTTCGGCTGTGCTGCCCTGCGTTTGCCCTAAGTAACTAATTAAAGCACCAGCCGCCGAAGTAGCTAGCGGCAAATTTTCCAAGCCAAACGGCTGCAAAGTCTCGGCGTTGAAATGTTGGAGAAGAGATTTTCGGGCAATCTCCAACGCAAAAACTTTGCTGTCTAACTTCGTAACGAATTCGGGCAAATCTTTGTTACTGAAGCTCTCCTTCTGCGTTTCAGCAATGATAATTTCTGCCGGAGAAAGACGGTTTAGCTCGGATAATGCCTCCCGATTATTAACTTCGGTTGCGGCAAAATCACCCGTTGTGATGTCGGCATAAGCAATGCCGGCACGCTGCCCGTCGCTGAAAAACGACACAAGATAATTATTCGATTTACTGTCAAGTAGCTGGGATTCGATAACTGTACCTGCTGTAACGACGCGGACAACTTCCCGCTGAATCAGCTTTTTTCCGTCTTTGCCCTTAACCGGAATCGCGCTGGTCTGTTCGCAAATCGCCACGCGATGCCCGCGCGAAATCAAAGTTGCGAGATGGCGTTCAAGGACGTAATGGGGAACTCCTGCGAGCGGAACGCGCTCGTCTTTACCCATTAATTTTGAAGTCAGAGCAATATCCAATTCGGCGGACAAAAGTTTCGCGTCTTCATCAAAGGCTTCGTAAAAGTCGCCCAGACGAAAAAGCAAAATCGCGTCTTTGTGCCTGGCTTTTATTTCGAGATATTGTCGCCGAATCGGTGTTTCCGTTTTCATTTTGGAAAATTATTTTAACAGAAATTCTTTAATTATTTCAGCGATATTTGCAAGGTTACGGTGAACTTGTCTGATTTGTTCAAAGGTCAAAATCGTAACCGTCTGTTCCAAATCTTGAAACTCACGCGCCAGAGATTTTACGGCGCGGTTTAAGTCTTTTTCGGTTGATAAAATCAAAAAAGGCTTTGTTCGTTGGTTTTGGTAAGCGCGTTTGAGTTTTGCAAAAGCAGAATCGATGTTTCCTTTGCTCTGCACTTCAAAGATGTGGGAAATTCTTTGACTGGCGGACGTTTCGCGCCAAATGACATCGTAAAATTCAAATTCCAAAGCCGCGTAAAACCCTAAACTTTTGCCGATATCAACCAGCATTTCTTGAATGTCTGAATGTGAAGGCTGATTATTTACAATTTCCGTAACGGCAAAACCTTTTGTTTCCGCTTCGACTTCGGCTTTACCCTTCTCGGTTACCGTCCAAAAACCGCGCTCGCGCCTTAGCAAGTTTTTCTGATCCAAAACTTTACCTGTTTTTTGAACCGAAATTCTCCAAGTTTTGTTTGTGTTATTTCTAATTTCTGAAAATTCTTTCTCCGATATACTTGGAAAATACGCAGCCAATCTTTGGTAAAGAAAACGCAAATTATCGCTGCCGCCGGTGGCGACAAGCTCCTGCAAAACAGGCATTTCTATTGCGGATATCTTTGGGAAAGGCACGTTTCTAAATTATTTTTTCAAAACCGTCAAAATTCTTAGTAACTATTTCTAGTTTAAGTTCGTCTAAAATTTCGGTTAATGTTCCGGCAAAATGTTCGCTTATTTTCTTCGGTGCAAAGTTTTTATCGACTTCAATCAACTGAATTCTTCCGATTTTAACAAAAATTTCCGGTTTGAATTCATTTAGAAACTCATACCGGATTGCGATTGGAGCAATTTGAACTTTTCGAACCTTTTCGATTATTCTCCCCAAACCATTGTAAAAATAAATTGGTCTTTTGTCAGTCGGCAAAATTTTGCCCTGCGGAAAAATCCATATTGTTCTAGCCGGATTTTCTTTCAGAATCTCGACAGCGTAATTAATAGTTTTTATCGCTTCGCGCGGTTTTTCCCTGTTAACAGAAAATGCTCCGAGAAGGCGAAAGAAAAACAATTTCCTCAATTGTTTTTCTTCCATCACTATAAAACCGTCGAGTTTTGTCTTTCGTGAAATCTCAAAAGCAACCAGCCCATCCCACCAAGAAGAGTGATTTGCATAAATCACGAGCGGAATTTGCAAATTTCGTTTGTTAAATTCTGATAAACCTACAACCTGGAAAGAACAAAAACGTCGTTTGATTAGATTGTGATTATAGACCGAAAAAAAACGCTCGAACAATATACTTTTTTTTGCTGCAAGCATATTATAATCAACTACAAGATTTAAATTTCTTAAAGAAATAAATTACCAAAAAAACGAATGATGTTTATTTGCAGATTTTTATAACGCGGTTATTTATTCCACATGTTACTTCATAAGAAATAGTATCAGTAAGTTGAGCTAATTCCTCAACTCTTATATTTAATTTGCCCTGTTCTCCTATTAATACAACTTCATCCTTTACTTTAACTTTAGGCACATCAGTTACGTCCACTGTTGTCCAATCCATCGAAATTCTACCGACGACCGGCGCAAAGACTCCGTTAATTATTACGCGACCACAATTTGATAGCAGACGATTATAACCGTCATGATAACCAATTGGAATTGTTGCAATTTCAGAATTCCTTTTGGTTTTGAAAGTTCGACCATACCCTAAAGTTTCTCCTTTTGGAACCTTTTTCAAGTAAGCAATTCGTGTAAAAAGCGACATAACGGGTCGAAGTACAGGCTTTTTAACTTCATTAGGAAGAATATCCCCACTCAAACCATACAAAACACCGCCTAAACGAACCATATTCCCGCGAGAATTTGTATGAACGATTGCACCGGGTGAATTTGCCAAATCCTTATAAAATGGATGAAAGCCATTAATTTCAAAAATTTCTAAGGCTTCATAAAAGCGTCTAATTTGCGTATTGGTAAAATCATTTTGCTTGAGATTCTCTGCAGCGGCAAAATGTGTCATCAAACCTGCGAGATGAAGATTCTTGAATTTTTTAAAACATCCAATAAAATCTTTAACATCCTCAAAACGAACTCCGATCCTGCCCATTCCGGTATCAATTTTTAAATGTATATTGGCTAAAATTCTTTTCTTTTTTGCGAAGTGATTAATCCTTTTAGCCATCTCGAGGCTATAAATGACTGGGGATAAATCTTTTTCCAACAAAAGATTTTCTTGTCCGCTCCAAAAACCTCCAAGACAAATAATCGGTTTTTTTATTCCGTTATTTCGCAGCTCCAAACCTTCTTCAGGTAAAGCGACGCCAAAACAATCTACACCGGCTTCTTCGAGTTTTTGGGCGCATTTGAATGCGCTGTGACCGTAAGCATCGGCTTTTACGACAGCCATATACATTAAATCTTTCCCGACAAAATCTTTGACAGAGTGAAAATTAAAGGCGAGATTTTCAAGATTGATTTTTGCCCAAGTTGGACGCATACCGTTAGGTAATAACATAGCGAATTTAAAACATTATAATAGCAATTTTATAAACAATGTATATAAGAGGTTTAACGTTTTACTAGAAAATACATTAAAAGTCGGCATAATGACTTTTAATGTATTTTCTAAAGTGGAATATTGCCGTGTTTTTTCGGTGGATTATTATCGCGCTTATTTTGTAGCAATCTAAGCGCACGGATTAGTTTTGGTCGTGTTTGGGAAGGTTCAATTACTTCATCTATAAATCCTCGTTCAGCAGCAATATACGGGTTTGCAAATTTCTCTTCAAATTCAGCTACTCTTTCTTTGCGAAATTGTTCAGCACCTTGTGCTTGAGAAATTTCCTTCCGATAGAGAATTCCGACCGCGCCTTCAGCACCCATAACAGCAATTTCGGCGGTCGGATATGCAAAATTTATATCAGTGCGAATATGTTTTGAAGCCATTACGCAGTATGCTCCACCATATGCCTTGCGTGTAATAACCGTGATTTTTGGAACTGTCGCTTCGGCAAAAGCATAAAGTAGTTTAGCGCCGTGTCTAATTATGCCGCCGTGTTCCTGATTAACGCCGGGAAGAAAACCCGGAACGTCTTCAAAGGTGATGAGCGGTATATTAAAGCAATCACAAAAACGCACAAATCGAGCTGCTTTAACCGATGCGTCAATATCTAGAACACCCGCCAAAAAAGCCGGCTGATTTGCGACAATCCCGACTGAGAAACCGCCGAGACGGGCGAAACCAATCACTATATTAGCCGCGTAATGTTCTTGAATTTCAAAAAAATGATTTTCATCGGTGATGATATGAATAATATCCCGTATATCGTAAGGCTGTGTGGAAAGTTCGGGTATAATCGAGTTTAATTTTTCTTCAATCCTACTATCTATATCATTTGTCGGGACAAATGGCGGTTTTTCCATATTGTTTGAAGGACAAAAAGAGAGAAGTTCCCGTGTTAAACGCAGGGCGTGTTCATCCGAATCAGCGGCGAAATGCGCGACGCCCGATTTTGCATTGTGTGTCATCGCGCCTCCGAGTTCTTCTTTGGTTACCTCTTCGTGCGTAACAGTCTTTATAACCTCTGGTCCGGTGATAAACATATAAGAAGTGTCTTTGACCATAACGTTAAAATCGGTAATGGCAGGACTATAAACCGCGCCACCAGCGCAAGGACCGAGAATACAACTAATCTGGGGAACGACTCCGCTTGCCAGCGTATTTCGCAAAAATATATCGGCATAACCGCCGAGTGAAAGGACTCCTTCTTGAATTCGCGCGCCGCCGGAATCATTTAAACCGACAACTGGCGCACCTGTCTTCATCGCAAAATCCATTACTTTGCAAATCTTTTGCGCGTGAGTTTCCGACAAAGAACCACCAAAAACAGTAAAATCCTGAGCAAAAATAAAAACCTCACGCCCGCCAACTAAGCCGTGTCCGGTTATAACGCCGTCTCCGAAGTATTTTTGTTCTTCGAGATTAAAATCCGTAGAGCGATGAACAACAAATTTATCGAATTCTTCAAATGAATTCTCATCTAAAAAAAACTCTATACGTTCACGCGCCGTCATTTTCCCGGCTAATTTTTGTTTCTCCAGACGCGCCCCGCCGCCGCCTTCTTCGGCAAGCCGGGATTTGTTTCGTAGAATATCAATTTTACTCATAGGTTGGTGTGTAATTTTAGGTTTCATAAAAGACAAGTTTAACTAAAAAAGAATGATGTGCAACCGTTTGAAGAAGCAAAAATTACAATCGAACTCATTTGATCATTCTCTTTCTAGGACTTTACGAGAAGTATTTAACAAAAATAAAAAAAAGCATAAAGATAGCGGACTGACACCGAAAACAAAGGGGAAACCTAAAATCGATTCGAAAAATGTTGGGAATAAATTTCGGAATTTAACCGGCAAACAGAAGCGAAAATTTCATCGGCAGACAGCAAAAGGTTATTAAAATTAATTTTTGTTTCAGCTAAAAATAAATTGTTTTAGGTTACTTAATTGGAATGTTAAATGGAAAGTCTTTGTTTTCGATTAGTTTTAAGAGTTCGTCTAGACTTTGCCAAACTTTATTTTGAAGCTTGGCGGAATAATTAAATATTTGTGCATTTTCCTGAAATTCACCTAAGTCAAGAATTTCATATGTCCAATCTTTCCAGATTAAAACGTCAATGTCCAAATCAATAAAATTTAAAATGCCGTTTTCAATTACAGGAGGTCGATTAATGTTGCAATAAAAGTTTCGCAAACCCCCTTCAGGTTCGAGGAACCGAAAAATGTTATACCAGCGATTCTTCCAGTAATACTCAATACTAATCGTTCCGCGTCTGATAACATCCAAATATGGGTGTTTGATTTCCTCATCAAAAACTCCTTCGAAAATGATTATTTCTTCAGTCTCGTGTATTAACTTTACTTTCCAACTACGATGAATTGTTTCGTCGAATTTCAACGAATTAATTGTAAAAATTCTATTTTCAATCATCTTATAAAACCACTCGATTAATAACATCAAAAAGTATTTTATTAAAAAATTTAAGCTGTTCGAGATTAAAAAAGTGGACGGCTTTTTCTATATTGTATAATTTGGAATCTGTTATTTTCTGATGCATTTAGTGGTTTCCACAATTTGCACTAAAGCCTACAAGCATTCCAACAGGCTTTTCGCCGCTGAATAAACTTTCTGATAAAAATAGAACGCTAAATAAAGGTGTGTTTTCACGCCCTGAATAATAAGGTATTAGCTTTCACTCTTATCGTCCGCTTTTTTTCCAATCAGAAATAAAAGAATCCAAACCCTTATCCGTTAATGGATGATTAACCAATTGTTTTATTATCTTAAAGGGAATGGTCGCTACATCTGCGCCGAGCAGTGCTGCATCAACAATGTGCATCGGGTGCCTAATGCTTGCCGCCAAAACTTCGGTTTCATAACCATAGTTTTCATAAATTTGAACAATATCGCTAATAAGCTGCATTCCGTTTTGCCCGATATCATCGAGCCGTCCTATAAATGGGCTGATATAACCGGCACCCGCCTTAGCTGCCAAAATTGCTTGAGCAGCGGAAAAACAAAGCGTAACATTTACCTTTGTTCCTTCTTCTCGAAAAATACGGGTTGCTTTTAAACCTTCCAGCGTCAGCGGACATTTGACTACTATATTTGGTGCAATTTTCGCCAATTCGCGTCCTTCTTTGAGCATTCCTTTTGAATCAAGAGCCGTAACTTCGGCGGAAACATCGCCTGAAACAATCTTACAAATTTTAGCGAGGTGTTTTTTAAAATCAACATTTGCTTCTTTGGCTACAAGCGAAGGATTTGTTGTAACACCGTCAATCAAGCCCATCTCATTAGCTTCGGTAATTTCATCTAAGTTTGCCGTATCAATAAAAAATTTCATTTTCATTCTCCCTGTAAACAATTTAGCTTCTAACAGTATTTCGTAAAATGCCAATTCCTTCAATCTCAACTTCGCAAACATCGCCGTCATTTAATTTGGAAACACCGGAAGGAGTTCCTGTTGTAATAATATCACCGATTCTGAGCGTCATTTGGTTTGAAATATATCTGATAAGGAAGGGAACGGAAAAAACCATTTGAGAAGTTTTCCCGTCTTGCTTTATTACATTGTTAACTTTTGTCGTTACGCGAAGGTCTGAAACATCTAGTTCAGTTTCGATAAATAACCCGACCGGACAAAAGGTATCAAAGGATTTAGCACGAGTAAACTGCACATCTTTATGCTGAAGATCCCTAGCCGTTACATCATTAAGGCAAATGTACCCAAGAACAAAATCATAAGGATTATCTTTTTCCGTTAAATTTTTACACTCGCGCCCAATAACTACAGCCAATTCGCCTTCGTGCTCAACTTGATTCGATTGCTTTGGAATTATTATTTCATCGCCTTGAGTGATAATTGACGTAGGTGCTTTTAGGAAAAGAACTGGTTCTTTTGGTATTTCATTTCCTAACTCAGCAGCATGTTCAGCATAGTTTCGTCCAACGCATACGATTTTTGAAGGCTTTACGGGAGGCAAAAATATAACTTCCGATTTTTTTAGATAACTTGCCCGGCTAAAATTTCGTTGTATTTGCAAGAGATTTTTGGAGTCTTTAAGAAGAAAAACAAAGTCATCTTTAACAACACCATTGTTTATTACACCGTCATGTATAAATCGACATATTTTCATTTCACAATGCCAATTCCTTCAATCTCAACTTCGCAAACATCGCCGTCATTTAATTTGGAAACACCGGAAGGAGTTCCTGTTGTAATAATATCACCGATTCTGAGCGTCATTTGGTTTGAAATATATCTGATAAGGAAGGGAACGGAAAAAACCATTTGAGAAGTTTTCCCGTCTTGCTTTATTACATTGTTAACTTTTGTCGTTACGCGAAGGTCTGAAACATCTAGTTCAGTTTCGATAAATAACCCGACCGGACAAAAGGTATCAAAGGATTTAGCACGAGTAAACTGCACATCTTTATGCTGAAGATCCCTAGCCGTTACATCATTAAGGCAAATGTACCCAAGAACAAAATCATAAGGATTATCTTTTTCCGTTAAATTTTTACACTCGCGCCCAATAACTACAGCCAATTCGCCTTCGTGCTCAACTTGATTCGATTGCTTTGGAATTATTATTTCATCGCCTTGAGTGATAATTGACGTAGGTGCTTTTAGGAAAAGAACTGGTTCTTTTGGTATTTCATTTCCTAACTCAGCAGCATGTTCAGCATAGTTTCGTCCAACGCATACGATTTTTGAAGGCTTTACGGGAGGCAAAAATATAACTTCCGATTTTTTTAGATAACTTGCCCGGCTAAAATTTCGTTGTATTTGCAAGAGATTTTTGGAGTCTTTAAGAAGAAAAACAAAGTCATCTTTAACAACACCATTGTTTATTACACCGTCATGTATAAATCGACATATTTTCATTTCACGTTTTAGGGCGCTGTTTCCGAGACAATTTCGGAAGGTTTACTAATGTTTCCTGATTTATCCACTGCAACTAGATAATAAAAATAAATTTTTCCTGAATCAACGTTTACATCCTGAAATGTGTTGGTCGTCAATAATTCTTGGGTTAAATTTTGCCATTGCAAAGAGGGAAGTTTAGGATTAGTCGAACGATAGATTTTATAACCGGCAATATCTTTTTCCAGATTAGCAGCAAAGAAGATTGCTAAATTATTGGGTGCGGCGGCAATGGTTATGGCTGCAGGTGCGTTCGGCGGGAAAATATCCTGCGGCAGGATATTTACAATGTTCGATTCAATGCTTTCAACCGGTTCTCCGTTACTTCCTAAGGAAACAGCTCGTATAAAATAAAAATACTTTTTATTGAATTCAAAAAATTTATCGGAAAATTCTGGTTTGCTAACCGGTATTGTATTTAGAATTTTAGCTATTTCTTTTTCTGACGCGGAGCGATAAATGTTAAAGCCTAGCAAATTAACCGGTTTCGAGCCGTCAACATTCAACTGCGGAGCAACCCAATCTAAAATGATTGTTTCTTCCGTAGTTGTGGCGGTTAGCGAATTCGGTGCCTCGGCGACTTTGGCAGTAGGTTTTACAAGTAAAAAGTTTGAAAAAGCTGCCTTTTGACCGGATGAATTTACGAATCGAATAGCGTATCGCAGTCGGACAGTTTGACCGGCGAATTCTAATGTATCCGTAAAAGTAAATTTTTTTAACCCAAAATCATCATTTGAAATTGGTAAACTGGCTATTAAAGTGCTGCGAGATGAAAATTCTTCTTCAGAGAGAGTTAAAGGAGTATCTAGAGTTTCTGCCAACCGGTAAACATCAATCCGGTTTATATTTAAGTTACTGGCTTCAGCAGCGTTTCTGGGTGGCATAATCCAACTTAAATTCACGAGATTTCCACGTTGGTAGCCATCAATTTCAATTCTTTGAGAAACTCGTTCGAGAGGAGGAAGAGGTGGTTTGCGTTTCCCACAGTTTAAGGCAGAAATAAGCAAAACAAAAATTATAAGCGCTAATATCGCATTTTTAGTTTTGCTATTCCTTAAAGAAAATAACTTAAGCATAATGTTTAAAAAGTGTATAAATCATAATATATACTGTCTTAAGTTTTGGTCCTTTATAATGCCTTCGAGTTTATCTCTGACATAATTTGCATCAATAATCTGATTTTTATTTTCCAGCTCATTACCAAGAAAACTAATTTCTTCAAGAAGTTTTTCGAGAAGGGTGTGAAGTCGGCGCGCTCCGATATCTTCACTAAATTTATTAATAGTGACTGTCATTTCGGCAAGTGTTAAAATTGCATCTTCCGTAAATTCCAGTTTAATATCTTCCGTTTTAAGCAAGGCTTGATACTGCATAATAAGCGAATTTTTAGGCTGTATAAGTATTTGCTTAAAATCCTCTAATGTTAAGCTTTCCAGTTCTACGCGTATCGGAAAACGCCCCTGAAGCTCCGGTATCAAATCAGAAGGTTTTGAAATATGAAAAGCACCTGCCGCAACGAAAAGAATATGTTCGGTGCTAACCATTCCATATCTTGTGTTGACGGTTGTTCCTTCGACAATCGGCAGTAAATCTCTCTGAACGCCTTCCCTTGAAATATCCGGGCTTCCGGAATTGGACTCTCGGCCAGCTATTTTATCAATTTCGTCCAGAAAAATTATGCCGGACGACTCGGTTCTATCAATTGCTGTGCGCGTAATTTGTTCCATATCCACTAAAATTTCCTGCTCGTCGCGCAGCATATAATCTTTAGCATCGGATATTTTTATTTTTCGTTTTACGGTTTTGACTGGAAACAAATTACCAAACATATCGCGTATATTAACACCCATTTCTTCCATCCCCTGACCGCCGACAAAATCAATCATTGCATTCGAGCGATCTTGAGTTTCGATTTCAATCAAACGTTCATCGAGTTCGCCGGATTTAAACTGCTCACGAAGTTTTTCACGGGTGCGATTTGTTTTTATATTATCTTCGGAATTTGCGAAACCTTCGTTAAAATCGTTGGGTACATATGAGTTATTAGACGGAAGCAAAATATCTAAAATCTTCTCCTCTATGTTTTGCTTCGCCCTTTCCAAAACGTCTAAATAGGCGGCTTGTTTAGTCATCTCAACTGCAATTTCGGTTAATTCACGTATCATGCTTTCAACGTCGCGTCCGACATAGCCGACTTCAGTGAATTTTGAAGCTTCAATTTTGATAAAAGGCGAGTTTGCAAGCCGTGCCAACCGCCTGGCAATTTCAGTCTTACCAACACCGGTAGTGCCTATCATTAAGATATTTTTCGGTAATACATCCTGAGCAATTTCGGGCGGAAGTTTATGGCGACGAATTCGATTTCGCAAAGCTACGGCAACGGCACGTTTAGCATTTGTTTGACCGATAATATATTTATCGAGTTCAGCAACAATTTGGCGAGGCGTTAGGTCATCCAGTTTTAATTTTGACCCGGTTTCCTTTATTTCACCACTCAAATAAATTGGCATAAGTTTTTAAAACAAAAATTGTCGTTAGTGAACATTAAATACTTTAAATTTCTTCTAGGGTGATAGCAGAATTTGTATAAATGCAAATTTCACCGGCTATTTTTAAGGATTCTTCGGCAATTTCTCTGGCAGTTAGTTGGGTATGTTTGTATAAAGCGCGAGCTGCAGAGAGTGCAAACATACTTCCTGACCCGACAGACAATAAACCTTCATCCGAAGAAATCACGTCGCCTTTACCGGAAATCAAAAAAGCGTCTTTATTATCGGCAACGATTAGAAGAGCTTCCAGATGTCGCAAGTATTTGTCCATTCGCCAGTCTTTGCTAAGTTCAATAGCGGCGCGTTCGAGTTGTCCTTGAAATTGTTCGAGTTTGGCTTCAAATTTGCCCAAAAGCGAAAAGGCATCGGCAGTAGCGCCAGCAAATCCGACTAAAACTTTATCATTATAAATTCGACGAACTTTTCGGGCATTGCTTTTTATTATCGTCTCGCCCAGAGTAACTTGCCCGTCTCCCGCCATTGCAACTTGTTGGTCACGCCGTACCAGCAATACCGTTGTCGAGCGTATTTGGGTAGATTTTTGTGTTTGTTTCATAAAAAATTAATGATAAATCTTTAAATTGAAATGCTCAAATTGACAGATGCTTATAAATTATTTGAGCATTGTAACGTTTATGAAACAAAAACCGAGAATCGGACCTGTCAGGCGGTTGGAGATTGAAAGCCGTGGATTATATCTAGGACGCAATTACTCCGAAGCTCTCTGCTTTACAATGTAGACCCTATCCAAAATAGGAAAAGTCGTACCTGAAAGCGATAGGACAGATTTTGCTTGTTTTTGCTGAGGCAAGAAGCAAGAGCATTTCTGTTATAGGAATTTGTTTCGGAATGCAGATATTGAATGTTTTTCGAGGAGGTACGTTGTTTCAGGATATACGCGCAAACTTTAGATTCTGCAAAGTATGGACAAGTTAAACCGCTCGATAGAAATTTACATTCAATCGAAATTGAAAAGAGAAGTCTGCTGTCGCGTCTGATAACCACTAATAAAATAAGGGTTAATTATTATCATTATCAATCAATAAAACAAGTAAGTTAAACTTAAAACCGACAGCTTGGACAAAACACGGTGTTGTAGAATGTATCGAAGACACACGGCAGGGGAGATTTAATTTGGGAGTTTAATGACACCCCGAACAATGTTGCGAAGACAGAAAAACTTTAAGGCAAAATATTTGAAACATTTGTTGAATTTTCAACGAAATACAGTGGTGAGAAAATAATAAAATAAAATTTGTGACAAAACTTCAAAAAAAACCGATAAAGTTAGGGTTAGAAAAGGTTTTAAATGAACAAAAAGTTCAGTTAAAAAATCTTCGCGTCGGGTTAATTTGCAATCAAGCAACGGTAAATCATCAATTTCGACACGCCGCCGATTTATTTTTTGAAAACACAGATATTAACTTAGTTGCGTTGTTCGGACCGCAGCACGGAATTCGAGGCGATGTGCAGGATAATATGATTGAAACACTGCACGAAATTGATAAAAAAACCGGTTTGCCAATTTACTCACTGTACAGCGAGACACGCCAGCCGACCGGAGCGATGTTAGAAAACTTGGATGCGCTAATTTTTGATTTACAGGATGTTGGTTGTCGTGTGTATACTTTTATATACACTCTAGCAAATTCAATGAAATCCTGTGCTGAATTTGGAAAGAAAATGTTCGTTCTCGACCGCCCGAATCCTTTAAATGGTATTTCGGTAGAAGGTAGTTTGTTAGAAATCGGACACGAATCTTTTGTAGGTCAATTTCCGATACCGATGCGGCACGGTTTAACAGTCGGTGAAATTGCTAAACTATTTAACCGGGAATTCGATATAAATTGTGACTTGGAAGTAATTACAATGGACGGCTGGTCGCGCGAGGATTTTTATGATGCAACCGATTCTCCGTGGGTGATGCCGTCACCAAATATACCGACTGTCGATACCACAATTGTCTTTCCGGGAACGGTCTATTTAGAAGGAACGGAGGTTTCGGAAGGGCGCGGGACGACTCGCCCGTTTGAAATTGTCGGCGCGCCTTTTATTAATGCTCAAGAGTTAGCAGTTAGTCTAAAGTCACTTGAACTACCAGGAGTTATGTTCCGCTCAACTAAGTTTATACCTACCTTTCAAAAGCATGCCGGAAAAGTTTGCGAAGGCGTATTTTTGCACGTTACTGACAGAGAAATATATGAATCTGTTATAACCGGTGTGGCAGTGGTTAAAACGATATTTGACTTGTATCCAAACGAATTTAAGTGGAAGGAAACGCCATACGAATATGTTTTTGATCGCAATCCATTTGACGTTATCAGCGGGACATTTAAAACGAGGCAATTTATTGAAAAAGGAATGGATTTAAAAGGCATCAAAACTTCTTGGCAACACGATGTCAAAAAATTCACAAAATTGCGAAAAAAATACTTAATGTATTAAATTTAAGGTAATTTTTTGATAATTAAATCCTTAATTAACTAGCAATTAGTAGTAAAAATAAGAATTATTTATACAAGTCGAAATTCAGACTATTAAAGTTTATAATAATATGAGGGGGCGTTTTATAAATGAATAACCTATTCACTATCGGTTTAATATCTTGGTTTTTGCCCGGTGCTGGACATTTGATTCAAAGGCGTTGGAAAAGCGGTATTATTTTGGCGGTCGTAATTTGGGCAATGTTTATCATTGCTTTGATTAGTGGCGGATTGTATTACCCAGGTTTTGAGTTCAAAGATGGAGCCTTGCTTTATCTTCTAAATATATTCGCTAGAATGGGCAACGGATTAGGTACTGTAATTAGTTTCCTTCTTTTTAAAACACCGCCGCAAAATGTTGCTGCCTGGTCAACCTTTGAATATGGTGGAAGATTCTTAGAAGTCGCCGGATTGCTAAATTATTTAGCTGCTTTCGATGCCGTTGACTTTCAAACAGGGAGAAAAAAATGATTCATTTTCTTTATCTGGTTGGCTTTGCTCTTTTCGTTTCGATTGCCTTTGCCGTTTTTGTAAACGGAACTTCAAGACAAAGAATAATTTACGGCGTAAAAATTTTCGCGCAGTTCTTGATTATCAGTTTGGTAATTGGTTGGATATTTTATTCAATAACATAAATTTCAAATATGTCTCTAGTCGAAACCGAAGGCTTAATTTTAAAAAGTTACAGTTTAGCCGAAGCAGATAAAATTGTTGTTTTTCTCACACGTGAAGAAGGACTTGTCAGAGGCGTAGCAAAAGGCGCAAAACGTTTGAAAAGTCGGTTTGGCGGAAGCCTTGAACCATTCTCGATAGTACAAGTCAATTATTTTCAAAAAGAAGAAAGGGAATTAGTATCGATCAGACAAATTGAAATGGTTAAATCTTTTTTTAAAAATGCAAGTGATCCACATTTTCTTCAAAAATTTTCATATTTATCAGAATTGATTGTTAATTTTGCGCCGCCTCACGACCCTAATGAGAAACTCTACCGGATGGCTAAAATTTGTTTGGAAACGGCATCGGAAAAGCCAAAATGCCTCATGAACATAGTTCTTTATTTTGAACTTTGGATTTTACGATTGGGAGGTTTTCTTCCAGATTGGAACAAATGCAATAATTGCAAAACAGAGTTTAATTTAGAAGAAGCGACCGGATTACAATTAAACTTCCATCTTTTTTGTAAAAGTTGTCTAAAAGGGAAAAGTAACTGGATCGTAACTCCTCTGCAAAGAAAAATCTTCAATATAGCGCAGCGTTTAACACCAGTAAAATTTATCGAATCGACACTCGTTTATCGAAATGAAGTGCAGGAAGTTTCAATAATCCTAAAGCGTATTATTTCCAATATCTTGGGTAAAGAAATAACGGTTGAAAAAGTCCAAATGACAACTTCTTAATCGAAAAATGAAGCGAACCGGTTGGTTAATTTCAAAATATTTGTGGCAAGCAGTTCTGCCGTACTTTTTATTTTCGTGGGTTTTGGTCAGTGTGATTCTGTTTGTTCAGCAGGCGAGCCGCTTTTCAGACATTTTTTTTAATGCAAATATACCGAAAAATTTGATATGGCAACTAACGTTGGCTCTCGTTCCAAATGTAATTGCGTTTACTTGCCCTATGGCAGTTTTAATCGGCGTCATAATTGGATTATCGAGAATTCAAGGCGATAGCGAATTAATTGCGATGCGCGCTGCCGGAATCGGTAATATGCAAATAACTGTTCCAATTGTTTTTTTCGGGATTTTGCTTTCCTTGCTTACGTTTTCAATAAATTTGTACGGTGTTCCGTTTGCCGCTAAAATTGTAAGAAAAGTAGCATTACAGACTGCCTTATACAAACTTGAATCGCCAATTGAGCCTGGTGTTTTTAACACTGAAATAAATGGTTACACAATCTACGTAAAAGATGGTGATATAGAAAAGGGAACTTGGAAAAATATCTTTATTTATTACGAAGATATAAAAGGTAAAAAACTGCGTCTGATAACATCAAGCGAAGGTAGAATTGATGTCGTTGGTGAAACTTCAGAATTAGTTTTAGAAAACGCTACTGTCAATACTATTTCCGATGAAAATGGTGAAACAAAACTTATAACAGACAATATCAGGCAGGTTCGTCAAGCAATAAAAACTCAGCGTTCTGAATTAATAGAACAAATAAGCAAAACGGAAGAAACACCGGAAGAACTGGGTTTAACGGAATTAGCGAGTTTTGTGCGCTCCAAGACTGGCAAAGAGAAAACGGAAGCACAAATCCTTTGGCAGAGGCGAATTATTTTATCCGTTACGCCCCTTATTTTTGCGATTTTGGGCGTATCTTTAGTATTGAGGTTTAATCGCGGAGGCAGAGGTTTCGGTATTGTCTTAGCTCTTTCAAGTTTAATAATTCATTATTTGTTAACGCTTTTTGGCGAGCAGCTTGCCAGAACGGGTCAAATAAGTGTTTTAACCGCAGGTTTAATCCCGGTTACTACAAGTTTTTTGTTTATTACTTGGTTTTTTATTTCTAAAAGGATTTTTTCAAATAATTATCGGTTTAAAATTAATAAAAGATATAAAACCTTTTTTACCTCCGTAATAACTAAAACTTCCAGAAGAAGTTTTTACATAAATCCCACAACGCGAATTCTAGATTTCGATATAATCTTGAATTTGATAAAGTATTTTCTGCTCACCTATGTATTTTTAACTTCCGTTTATATTATTTTTACGGCTTTCGAATTATGGAAATTTGCCGGTGAAATCAACAACGGATTTGCCTTGTTAGCTAAATATTTATTTTATTTATTGCCTTTTATTTATATCCAACTTGCGCCGTCGGCATTGATGGTTGCCGTGTTGACCACTTTCGTTATCAAATCCAGACAAAATGAAATTGTCACTTGGATTGCTGCCGGGCAGAGCACTTACCGGCTTTTATTGCC
The DNA here is from genome assembly GCA_002050355.1 of Acidobacteria bacterium 28-9. Taxonomy (GTDB): domain Bacteria; phylum Acidobacteriota; class Blastocatellia; order Pyrinomonadales; family Pyrinomonadaceae. The sequence goes on along the minus strand of MWYY01000115.1, from coordinate 117,216 downwards.
GTGTTTCGGGTTGATGATTTTCATCGGGTTTTTTAATTGGCAATTTCAGGAAAAAATCCTCCCGGCAGCAAATCAAACCCAGGATGAATTGCGCGCTCAAATTCGCAATCGTGGCGTTTTGTTAAAAAAACAAGCCAAATATTGGGTAGCCGATGACAAACGGATTTACTCATTTGAGTTTGAAGAAGGAAGCAACGATGCAAACCAAAATGTAAAAAATCTAGCGATTTATGAATTTTCCGATGATCGTACAAAATTGAAATCTATTTATAAAGCATCAGCGGCAGTTTGGGCAAAAGACAAAGTAACGTTATCCAGTGAAGCGGAAGAAAGCTCCTGGTTGAACGGTAAATTAAATGTGAGGAAAGTACCAAATTTTGTAATAAATCAAAATGTAGATTTACTGGTAACCAGCAATAACAAAAAACCCAGTCATCTAAATGTGGAAGAGACAAAGAATCTGGCGGAAAATAGCGACTCTGACGCCGAACGCAGAATGTATCAGGTTGCAATGGAAAAAAAATATACAAACGCCTTTCTTCCGTTTGTAATAACGCTTTTTACCGCTCCATTTGCTTTGTCCCTAAGTCGCAAGGGAAGAGTTGTAACCGTCGGATATAGCGTCGGAATCTGGCTTCTTTTCATTGGCATCAACAGCACCTTTGAACAATTCGGACTTAATGATTTTATCTCTCCTAGCTTTGCCGTGTGGAGTCCGGTTATCTTCTTTACTATTTTGGGTATTTATTTACTGACAAAAGTGAAAACCTGACGTTTACTTTTTAAAATAGTAAAAAAAATAAAAAAGCGGAAAGTTTTTGCTTTCCGCTTTTTTATTTTTTTATTAAGGCAAAATCAAGTACCGGTTTCCCAAGAGGACATATACTCAAGCATTTCAGGCGTTAGAGTATCTATGTTAATGCCAAGCGAGTGTAATTTTAAACGGGCAATTTCCTGGTCGACTTCGGCAGGAAGAACGTGAACTTTTGCATCCAGCTTTCCTTTATTTTTCACCAGAAACTCCGCTGACAATGCTTGATTGGCAAAACTCATATCCATCACACTTGCCGGGTGACCTTCAGCCGCAGCTAAATTGATTAGACGACCTTCGCCGAGAACAATCACACTTTTGCCGTTTTTAACAGCGTACTCCTCTACAAACGGGCGCCGTGTGGTGACTGAATCGGATATTTCGCGTAAGGCTTCGAGATTTAGTTCCAAGTCGAAGTGTCCGCTGTTAGCGACAATTGCGCCGTCTTTCATCGCTTCGAAATGCTCTCTGTCGATTACGTGGCGATTACCTGTAACGGTTACAAAGAAATCACCGATTTTGGCTGCTTCCTTCATCGGAAGAATACGGAAACCGTCCATTACGCCTTCGATTGCTTTAATAGGGTCGATTTCGGTTACTATGACATTTGCTCCCAAACCGCGCGCGCGCATTGCAATGCCTTTTCCGCACCAGCCGTAACCGACGACAACAAAGTTTTTCCCGGCAAGCAAAATGTTGGTTGCGCGGATAATACCGTCCAGCGTTGACTGTCCCGTGCCGTAACGATTATCGAAAAAATGTTTAGTTTGCGCATCGTTGACAGCCATTGCGGGGAAAGTTAAAACTCCGGCTTTTTCCATTGATTTCAAGCGCACGATGCCGGTTGTTGTCTCTTCGGTCGTTCCAATAATTTTATCGGCTAGCTCTCGTTTTTCCTTGAGCATCGTCGCCACAACATCCGAGCCGTCGTCAATAATAATATCGGGAGCGGTTTCCAGAGCCATACGAACGTGGCTCATATAGGTTTCGGTTGACTCGCCTTTGATGGCGAAAACCGGAATACCCCAATCGGAGACTAAAGAGGCTGCAACATCATCCTGGGTCGAAAGCGGATTGGAGGCGATAAGAATTGCTTCGGCTCCGCCAGCTTGAAGCGTTCGTGCCAAGTTAGCGGTTTCGGTTGTAATGTGTGCGCAAGCCACAAGTCTGATGCCCTCGAGCGGTTTTTCCGCCTCAAAACGTTCGCGAATTAAACGCAAAACGGGCATTTCACGGTCAGCCCATTCAATTCTTTGTTTTCCTTGTGCAGCAAGGTTTATATCTTTTATATCGTATTGCATTGAAATTCCTTCTTTTGCCATAGGTTTTGTATTTATATTTTTTAAAGAGTTAAAAAGAATGTATGTATTTCAGATGAGTCAAATTTGATTTATCAAAAATACAGACTACTTGAATAAAAATTAGACTGCGCTTGCCGCCCCGTTGACGGCATTTAATAAAGCGTCAACTTTATCGGTTTTCTCCCAGGTAAATTCGTCATTAGTGCGACCAAAATGACCGAATTTTGCCGTCGCTTTGAAAATCGGGCGGCGCAAATCAAGTGTTTCGATAATACCTTTCGGCGTTAATTTAAAAATTCCACGAACCGCATCGGCAAGTTTTGTTTCATCAATTCGACCCGTGTCGTGAGTATCAACCAGAACTGAGACCGGTTCTGCAACACCGATGGCGTAAGCGAGCTGAACGGTACATTTTTCCGCTAGTCCTGAAGCTACAATATTTTTAGCGATATAACGCGCCATATAAGCTGCCGAGCGGTCAACCTTTGTCGGGTCTTTGCCGGAAAAGGCTCCTCCGCCGTGCGGGGCGTACCCGCCATAAGTATCAACAATAATCTTTCGACCCGTAACACCGGCATCGCCCATCGGACCGCCGACAACAAAACGACCGGTCGGGTTTATATGATATTTTGTGTTTTCATCCAGAAGATCGCCCGGGACAGTTGTTTTTATAATTTTTTCCAGAACATCGGAACGGAGCGTTTCATTTGTAACATCATCGGCGTGTTGCGTGGAAATTACGACTGCTTCAACCCGAAATGGTCTGCCGTCGCGGTACTCGACAGTAACCTGTGATTTTCCGTCGGGTCGAAGATAGGGAAGTTCGCCATCTCTACGTAATTCTGAAAGTTTGCGCGTAAGATTGTGAGCTAATTGTATTGGCAGTGGCATCAATTCATCAGTTTCATTACAGGCAAAACCGAACATTAATCCCTGGTCACCAGCACCACCTGTGTCAACGCCTTGGGCGATGTCAGGCGATTGCGTTCCGATGGCGTCAATGACGCTGCAGGTGTTTGAATCGTAACCATAAACGGCATTGTTATACCCGATTTCCGCAATCGTATCTCGAATAATTTGTTTATAATTAACTTTTGCGGTTGTTGTAATTTCACCTGCTACGACGGCTAAACCGGTTGTAACCAAAGTTTCACAAGCAACTCTGCCGTTTGGATCCTGTTCAATTATTGCATCAAGAATAGCATCCGAGATTTGGTCGGCAATTTTATCGGGATGTCCTTCTGTTACTGATTCTGACGTAAATAAAAAATTTGCCTTACTCAATTATTTGTAACTCCTTTAATAAAAAAAAATTTAATCTTTTTGAAAATGTGACAAAAGGAAAATGGTAGCCGTTTATTGATACAGTGTCAAAAAGGGAAGAAAAGTTAAATGCAGATAGCAATAATTAGAATAACACAATTAGCGTCTGATAATAAAGATTATGTAATTATTACATTTATTTTAATCACGGTTCGATTTTGATTTTATTAAACGTTTCCTTTAGGGCTAAAAGAATTTCTTTCTTACTATAGTTATTCTCTTTCAGAAAATGTATTTCCAAATTAAAGGTTTCGTTTTCTGGAGTATATCTAAAGATATTATTTTTCGAATTATATCCGTTAAGATTCTTCTTGGCAACAACTAAATTTTTACTCGATTTATTGTTTATCTTCGCTTTTCCACGTGCAGTTTTATGATTTGGCGATTGATTAATAGTATTGTCTAAAAATGCATGCATCGCTTTTTCATCAAATTGACGCGCAATTTCGAGCAAAGCTGATTTTGCGTTTATATTAACTTGGCGGCATTTTGTGCGGATGATGTCTGGCAAACCTGCAATGGATAGAGACTCTGTTATAGTTGTTCGGCTTTTACCGATCTTTTTGGCAACTTCTTCGTGTGTATAACTAAATTTTTCTATCAAATAAGCATAACCGTCAACTTCTTCCCAAATCGTTAAATCTTTTCTTTGCAAATTTTCAATCAAAGCAATCTCGGCTATATCTTTTTCATCAATATCGAGTTCGATGCAAGGAACTTCATCTAAACCAGCGAGATTAGCTGCTCGCCAGCGTCTCTCGCCAGCGATAATCATCCATATGCCCGATTTCGAATCAGGTTTTACTAAAATTGGTTCTAAAACACCTTTTTCCTTAATGGAGCCTGCTAATTCAGATAAATCACCTATTTCCGAACGCGGCTGATCTGGGTTTGGTTGAATAAGATTGATAGGAATTTTTCGACCGACGGAGCGGTTCGGACCCGCTAAATCTTCCACATAGTGAGAATCATGACGCATTTTAACTCCAGTTGGCAAACCTCTTTTAGACACGACTTAAAACCTCCTTGCTTAATTTTTGATATTCGATTGAACCGGATGAATTCGGCGAAAATGTAAAGATAGTTTCTTTATGCGCTGGCGATTCCTCAAGCCGTACGCTTCTTGTGATAATAGTCTTGAACGCTTTTTCCCCAAAAACATTACGAATATGTGCTTCGACATCTTTTGACAATGACGTACGTTTATCAAAAAGCGTTACTAAAACTCCAAGCAAATCCAAATCCGGATTTGGACGCGAGCGTACCTTTTCGATTGTTTCTAGCAAATCATCAGTTCCTTCCAACGCAAAATATGAAGATTGAATGGGGATCAAGACATGTGTCGCGGCTACCAAGGCGTTAACGGTAATAAGTCCGAGTGTTGGCGGAGTGTCAATAAAAATCAAATCGTAATCAGAACGAACTTGTTCGAGTCTATCTCTTAGACGAAAAATAGCATCAAAGTCTCCGACCAGTTTCGCTTCTAATTTGGCAAGATTTATCTTTGAGGGAACAATTTCCAGCTTTTTAACTTTTGTCTGATAAATAAAATTTTCCCAAGGCTGATTTACCTCAGTAAACAACTCAAATGCACTCCCATTGATTTTCTCGGAATCAACAAATGAAAGCGAACTGTTTCCTTGAGGATCTAAATCAATCAATAAAACGTTTTTCCCCTGCATAGCACACGCAGCGGAGAGATTTATGGCAGTAGTGGTTTTTCCAACTCCACCCTTTTGGTTAGCAATAACTATAATCATTATTATAAATAAAAGATAAACTTAGCTGATTAGATCGGGCCATTCTTCAACCGGCGAAACGGTTTTTTCTCGAGAATCAGCTTCAGAATGTGCTGTTTCAGTAGAGACATCAAAAACCTTTTGCTCTACAAAAATTGCACCGTTGAGCCTCAAAGCAAGCGCAATAGCGTCAGATGGACGTGAATCGAGAACCATTATTTCTTTTTTGTCATTAACTAATTCTATCATTGCGTAAAAAGTATTATTCCGTAAATCGGAAATAACAACTTTTAATAATGTGAAGCCAGTTTCTAAGATAAAATTTTTTAACAAATCGTGTGTCAAAGGACGTTGCGATGCGATTTTTTCGATTTCAATAGCTATGGCGTTGGCTTCAAAGGCACCCACCCAGATCGGTAAAATTGTTTCTGTATCAATTCCCTTTAACACAACTATCGGAGTATTTGTGTTGGGATCCATAATCAACGCCCCGATTTTAACTTCTACAAGCATAAAAAAATGATTTTTAGCAAACTTCTCCATACAGAGAATTTTTCTTACATTCGGTAATTTTAACATTTACAATATCGCCGAGCAGAACATCAGCACCTTTAAAATTAACAATTTTATGACAAGTTGTGTGTCCTGTCATCTCACGATTATTTTTGCTGGAAATTCTTTCCGCTAATACTTTAAACGTTTTATTTAATTGATCTTGCAGAGCAATCTGCTGACTTTTCCTGAGAACTTTTTCCAATACCAAAAACCGCTCTGTTTTAATTTGCTTAGAAATCGTGTCATGCATCTCAAATGCTGGGGTTCCGAATCGAGGTGAATATTTAAAGACGAAAGCGCTGTCAAAGTGACAGTACTGTGCCATTTCTAGAGTCTCTGCAAAATTCTCCTCGGTTTCAGTTGGAAACCCGACAATAATATCGGTTGTTAAAGAAATTTTTCTGTCGGAAGATTTTATCTTGTCTACTTTCTCCATATAACTTTCAATACTGTGACCGCGGCGCATAATTTTGAGTACATCGTTACTACCCGACTGAACCGGCAGATGAACCCAGTTGCAAAGATTTTCATTTTCCTCAATAGCTTTGATTATATCCGTATGAAAATCTCTCGGAAATGAAGTGTTAAATTTTATACGTTCGATACCGGTTGCGGCAACCGCGCGCAGAAGACGAGAAAACGGCGTCGCACCATAGAATCCTTCAAGTCCTTCTTCACTCATCGGGCGATAGCTGTTCACATTTTGACCGATTAGATGAACTTCCCTGATGCCTTGAATCTTCAAAACCTGAACTTGTCTGATAATTTCCGCAGCCGTTAAACTTTTCTCCCGTCCTCTGGAAAAAGGTACAATACAATAAGTGCAGAATTTATTACAACCCTCAATTATTGGAACAAACCCGACAAAAGGCGAATGTCTCTGCGAAGTAGAAACAGTCCAGTTATAATCGGCGTCTCTATCTCTTAAATCAGCGAATTTTTTCCCCCCGTCTAACACTCTTTCGACAGCTTCGGAGATACGACCGACGGCTTTTGTTCCGACAACAAAATCGATAGCAGGATTACCCTTAAAAAGGGTCTCACCTTCGAGTTGAGCGACACAACCCAGAACGCCTATAAACGGTTTTTTGTCTGCGGTGTTGCAGATTTGTCCGATTCTCGTATAAAGTTTGTGTTCTGCCTTTTCTCTAATTGAACAAGTATTTAATAAAACAACATCTGCCGAATTTTCATTCGGTATGATTTGAAAACCGTCAATTTCCAGTTGAGTGGCTATTCGCTCAGAATCGGAAACATTCATTTGACAGCCGAAAGTTTCCAAATAAACTTTTTTCATAAACTTATTTTACAAAAAGGCGAAAAAGGAATTAACCGCCGAAATATATGAACACGCAATTTAAAAGTAAAGATTTCGTTCATCTGCACATGCATTCGGATTATAGTCTCTTACAAAGTGCCATCCAACTCAAACCGCTCGCCGGACGCTTGAAAGAATTGGATATGAAAGCTTGTGCCATAACCGATTACGGCAATATGTACGGCGCAATTTCCTTCTATAATAACATGAAAGACTCGGAGATTCATCCGATTTTAGGCTATGAAGCATATCTTACGTTTGGCAGCCGTTTTGCTCAAGAATCAAATATCAAAACAGGCGAGAGACCATACTATAATTTAATCCTGTTGGCGAAAAATCTAACAGGTTATCATAATCTGGTAAATTTAGCTTCGAAAGCCTTCACCGAAGGTTTTTATCACAAACCGCGTATAGATTTAGAATTATTAGCCGAAAAAAGTGAGGGGCTAATTGCTTTATCATCAGGTTTTAACGGCGCAATATGGCATTTCATCAGACAAGAAAATTTCGAGAAATCCTATCAAAATGCAAAACAACTAGAAGAGATATTCGGAAAGGGAAACTTTTTTATAGAAATTCAAGACCATGGTTTAGCAGTCGAGGCAAAAATTCAAAAACAAATCGTAGAACTTGCGGGTAGAGCGGAAATATCGCTGGTGGCAACCAATGATGTTCATTATTTAACAAAGGAAGATGCCTTGGCTCATGAGATTTTGATGGCAATCGGCGAATCCAAAACCGTCAATGACAGTACCCGAACCCGATTCGAGAACGACAACTTTTACTTGCGTTCAGCCAAGGAGATGTGGGAAATCTTCGGCTCTGAATTACCGGGCGCATTGGATAACACAATAAAAATCGCCGAAATGTGTCAGGTAGAGTTTCCAAAAAAAAGCAAATTAACTTTACCAAGTTATCCGATTCCGACTGATTCGGGCTGCAATACAATTGAAGAGTATTTTCAAAAAATCGTTATCGAAGGCTTTGAGGCACGAAAACAAGAAGTATGGTTACCCAAACTCTCGGAGGGTAAACTCAAACACACGCTTGTCGATTACCGGAAACGAATCGAAAAAGAAATATCCACAATCAAAAACATGGAGTTCCCCGGATATTTTTTGATTGTCTGGGATTTTATACGCTTTGCAAAGGAAAAAGGTATACCGGTCGGTCCGGGACGCGGTTCGGCAGCCGGATCGCTGGTAGCTTATTGTATGGAAATCACGGATGTCGATCCGCTTCAATATGATTTGCTTTTTGAGCGTTTTCTCAATCCGGAAAGAATTTCGATGCCGGACATTGACATCGATTTTTGTGTCCGCGGACGTGCCGATGTAATAAATCACGTAACAGAGTTTTACGGTCGAGATTCGGTTTGCCAAATAATTACTTTTGGAACAATGGCTTCAAAAGCTGCTATAAAGGATGTCGGACGAGCATTGAGTATTCCCTACGGTGAGGTTGAAAAAATTGCAAAACTCATACCGCCGCCGGTTCGCGGACGAAATATAAGTATTTCCCAAGCGCTCGAACAAGTTGGAGAATTGCGAAAAGCAACGGAAACTGACCCTGACACAAAAAAGCTGGTTGATTTGGCAAAGAGACTCGAAGGCTGTGCGAGACATTCTTCGGTTCACGCGGCAGGAGTTGTAATTTCACCAAAACCACTTCAGGAAATAATTCCTATAGCAGTATCTGCCAAAGGCGAACTCACCAGTCAGTACACGATGAACGACCTTGAAAAAGTTGGTCTGCTTAAGATGGATTTCCTAGCTTTAACCGCCTTAACCATTATAAGCGATTGCTTAAAAAATCTTAAGCTCAAGACAAATACTGTAATAGATTGGAGTAAAGTCCCCCTCGAGGACGAAAAAACAATGTTCCTTTTCGGCGAAGGACGAACCGAAGCGATTTTTCAATTTGAGTCACCTGGTATGCAGGAAATTTGCCGTCGGCTCAAGCCAAAAGAATTGGAAGATTTAGCGGCACTGAATGCTCTATATCGCCCGGGTCCATTGGATGGAGGAATGGTTGACGATTTTATTGCAAGGCATCGCGGCGAAAAACGCGTCCAATATATTATTCCTCAAATGAAGGAAATTTTAAGTAATACCTACGGTATTCTTGTCTACCAGGAGCAAATTATGCAACTGGCGCAAACCCTTGCCGGATATAGTTTGGGCGAAGCGGATATGATGCGACGTGCGATGGGCAAAAAGAAACGCGAAGAGATGGCGCTGCATTCGGAGAAATTTATAAAAGGGTCAGTCAGCAGAGGCATTCCGGAAGAAAAAGCGGAGGAAATTTATAATCTAATGGCACAGTTTGCCGATTACGGGTTTAACCGAAGTCATAGTGTTGCCTATGCTTATCTGGCTTACCAAACTGCTTATCTTAAAGCACACTATCCTGCTTATTTTTATGCAGCTGTTTTATCTAACGAGTCAGACGACACAGCCAAGATTTACAAGTATTCTACAGAACTGCGTTATGCTGGTTTGAAACTATTGCCGCCGGATGTAAACGAAAGCGATGCGGATTTTACACCATTAGAAAATGACGTTCGTTTTGGATTGAGTGCAATAAAAGGCATTGGCGCAAATAGTATAAACGCTATTAGACAAGCTAGAGAGAAAGGAAAATTCACTTCCCTGTCCGATTTTACTGCCCGGGTCGGGCAAGGAACTATTACTCGTCGTGTACTGGAATGTTTGGTTACTGCCGGAGCTTTCGATTCTTTAATGCCGCCGCAGTCTACAGACAATGCTGCGGTGAAGCTTTGGAGGGCACAGAATTTTGCGGCGATAGAAGGTGCATTAACGCGCGGGCAGAGGATATGGCAAGACAAGATGCGTGGTCAGACTGATCTCTTCGGAACAACACAGATGAGTCAAATAGATTTGAATGCCGATTTGCCAAAGGTAGCTCCCTGGTCGCAAGCCGAATTATCCAGGCAAGAGAAATTATCTGTTGGTTTTTATTTATCGAGTCATCCGCTGGATGCTTTCAGTCAGGTGTTATCGGATTTGAAAATACGGAATATCGCCGATTATGATGAAATTAAACCGGGAGATAAAATCACTTTAGCCGGCATCGTTTCGAGCCAGCAAGTCAGATACAGTAAAAAGGGCAACCGTTTTTGCATTTTTAGGTTGGAGGATCAATCGAGCGCGGTAAAATGTTTGGCTTGGGCGGAAGCCTTTTCTAAATATGCCGACTGCCTGAGCGACGGTGAACTGCTGCTTGTTGACGGCAAGGTTGAATCAAGTGAAGGGCAGGAAATAACCTTAATATTGGAAGAAGCGAAAAAAATTGCTGATGCTGTCCCGTTAAAAGCAAAAAAGTTATACTTAACCCTTCCCGGAGTTGGATTTGATGAGCATCTTTTGGATGATTTGTTTTCTATTTTGAGCAAAAGCAAAGGAAACTGTGAAATTATATTTAATATTTCGCTCGAAGAAAATTTCTCACTTTCAATGCTTTCTCAACCTTTACGGATACAAGGGACAAGCCGCCTTGAAGATGAATTACAGCGGAAAGGATGTGGAGTTCATTGGATTTTGTAATTACTAATATCATTCTTAGAGAGAAACGATTTTGTATGGAAAATAAGACCAAATTAGCATTTGAAAAAGTTCAGCTCGCCAGGAACCCCGAAAGACCTTATTCAATGGATTTGTTTACGACGATTTTTTCCGAGTTCATGGAAATTCACGGTGATCGGAGATACGCTGATGACCCTGCTCTAATCTGTGGTTTTGCTAGAATTGATGATGATGAGGTTGTAGTTATTGGTCAGCAAAAGGGGCGTGATACAAATCAGAGGCGCTTTAGAAATTTTGGCATGTCGAAACCGGAAGGTTACCGTAAAGCCTTGCGGATGATGAAATTGGCTGAAAAGTTCGGAAGACCGGTAATTTGTTTTATAGATACACCGGGTGCTTATCCGGGAATTGATGCTGAAGAGCGTGGGCAAGCCGAAGCGATCGCTTTTAATTTACGGGAAATGGCGGGTATAAAAATCCCGACCATAGCAGTTGTGTTAGGTGAAGGCGGGTCCGGCGGTGCTTTAGCTATTGGTATCGGTGACAGAGTTTTGATGTTGGAGAATGCCGTTTACTCGGTTATAACTCCAGAAGGATGCGCGGCTATTTTATGGCACGATAAAGACAAAGCCAGCCGTGCCGCTGAGTGCTTGCGTTTGACGGCGAGTGATTTGCAGGAATTCGGTTTGATAGACGAGATAGTTTCGGAAGAGCCTTCAGATTGGAAATTTTCTCTTGAAAAAGAATCTGAAGTGCAAGCCTCTTTTGAGGCGAATGCCGAGAATTTAAAAAGAGTAATAATTAGAAATTTAAACGAGTTAAATGCTTTGGGCGAAAGGCAAAGACTCCAGCTGCGATTTCAAAAATTCAGAGAAATGGGCAACTGGAAGTCTGGGTTTTAAATAGTCTTTTTAGAAGGGTATATCATCATCAGACGGTAAAGCTTGGGCTTCGTCATGATCTGTATGACGGACGCTGGATATTTCTCTGTCCGAATCATTATTATCCTGAGACATTTCCTCGCCCCGTCCTCCGCCGCTGGTACTGAGAAATTGCATATCGGTAGCGCTTATCTCGAGTGTAAAACGGCTTTTACCGTCACGGTCAGTCCATTCCTCGACACGCAGGCGCCCCTCTATATATACGGAACTACCTTTTGTAAGATACTTGGAAGCGGTTTCGGCTTGTCTTCGCCATAATGTTACTTTGAACCAAGTTGTGGCGTCCTGTAATTCTCCAGCCTTGTCACGTCTTTTATCATTGACGGCAATAGAAAAATTACAAACTGCATCACCTTGCGGTGTATAGCGAAGTTCGGGATCACGCCCAAGATTTCCGACGACGATAATTTTATTAAAAGACATTTTCTTTAATTTTTCTCCATTTTACAAAATTTTTACAGCGAACTTCTTCGGATAATATTCTCATCCACCTATTATCGTCAAGCTGACTATATATAGATTTTAATTTGTATATAATAACAGTTTAGAAGTAATTTTTCAGTGACCGATGCGATAAATGCGAAAATTGAAAAAAAATGTATGTAAAACTTTTCGTCTAACATATTTTTTTTCAACCCTTTTTTTTAACTTGATATTACACACGCAAAGTTTGTCTCAATCGATACCCGCAAACGTTTCTTTATTAAATCCATTACAACAATGTTGGAGAAGTAAGATAAATCCGACCGGCAGTTATTTATTTGCGTCCGATAATGCAAGGGTTTTCTCACACTACAATCCTAGAAATTCTTTGTTGCCTTCGTTCGAACAAAATCTAGAACAATTTAATTTAAAAGACGGCAACAGGATTTGGATTTCGGAGTTAGATGGCAAAATAGTCTCCAAGCTATCTTTAACCGAAAAAGAAATTTTCTTAATCGTGAAAACTGAAGAAAATCTCTTTTTAAAGAATATAAGTAAAATAACAGGAATCGTTAACTGGAAAGCAAAGCTGGAAGGGTCGCCAACAGGCGATAAAGAAGTATTTTTGCACTTGCTTGCCGATAAGATTATTATTATCACTCAGAACGGAAATTGCTATGCCTTAAAAAAAGTGAATGGTGAGGTTCTCTGGAAAACACAGGCTGCAGCGAAGTTGACCTCACTCCCTGCTTTTGAAGGTGATACTATTGCGTTTGGAACCGCAGATAACAAATTGGTAATGATTTCTGTTGCCAACGGAGTAAAGATATATGAATTCAAAGCGAAAAATCCAATTACCGCCGTTACTCTTCCAACTTCAAACCAACTTGTATTCGGTGATAAAAAAGGCAATGTTACCGCAATTGATTTAAAGACCAATAATAATTTATGGGAAATCCGTCAGGGTGCGGAAATATCTAGCATAAATCTAAGTAATATAGGTTTATTAGTTTCTTCATTCGATAATTTTGTTTATTTAATTTCACCAAATAGTGGAAAGATTATTTGGAAAAAAAGGCTTCCTGGAAGGGTTATTTACAAGCCTCTGATATTAGACAAATATGCGATAGTTACTAATTCGTATGACTCAAATGCTGTCTTCATCGATATCAAAAATGGGAAGACAATTAATCGGCTTGCTTTTGAGGAAGGAAATTATTTTACAAACAATGTAATTTTGGAAAGAAAAATGCTTATTTTTTCAAACTCATACGGGCTGACTGCCTATTCCCTCTTTCCCGGCGGTTGTAAAGATAATTAGAAGTTTTAGAAGTTGTGGATAAAAGCATAATTTAAAACAGTTTCTTTTACCCACATTCAATTTTTAATGAGTCTTAGAATAGTTTTGCATCATCTCGTGTATTTCGTCTTTAAGAAGTAACTTTTTCTTTTTGAGAGTTGTCTCTTCGAGCAATTCTTCATCATTCGGGTAGGTTAACTCGGCTAGTTCGGTTAACCTTTTTTCGTAGCCTTGATGTTTTTGAACCAAATCTCTAAAGGTTTGATTTTCTTTAAAAAGCACGTTTTTGACAGCTTCGGTTGTTGATGTATCCATAGCGTTTTCCTTCCTTTTTGATTTGATGGGTTTACAACTTAAACCGGTAAAAAGTTTTATAAATTCGGCGATCGGTTGTGAATAAAATGTTAACTTATGTTTGCTTTGAGTGGCAAGTAAGAATTATCGTATTACAAAATATGTTAATTAATTTCCAGTTTCATAACTAAACCATTTTCATTCGGATTAACGTAAAAATTTTTTCTTTGATAACAAATTTCAAAGTTGTTTGCTTTGTAGAAATTTATCGCATTTGTATTCGACTCTCTGACCTCCAACCAAATTTTGGCGCTTTTGTGCTTTATCCCGATTTCATACAATGTTTCAAGCAATTTCACTCCAATGCCTCTGTTTTGTAATTGCTTGACAACACTTATATTGTAAATTTCAATATCAACATCAATTTCTTTTACATCAAAATTCACGGCATCGCAATTTTCTTTATATCCTATATTTTCTGAGAATAAATTATAGGAAGTTTGATACTTTATCAGACGCGCTACAATAAAAGCCACTACTATTTCTTTTATTTTTCCTACCTTGATAATACTATAATTTCTTCCAATTTCACACTGATAATCCTCATCACTCCAATTGCTCAAGTTTAATCGCCGGGCTATTTCCTGAACCTGCACTACATCTGATAATTTCATATCCAGAATCTGTAAATCTTCTAATTCATTCATTCCTATTTTTGTAACCCATTTACATATATCGGTTCAAACATTTCCTTTTGATTGATTAAATTATTATTCAACTTTTCCGCATACTTCCCGAGCATAACAGCCAAATTATCCCCCGCATTGATAAGCAAGCGGTTTGATAGACTAATTTTTGTTATCAAAGGTAATAAATGATTGTATAAATGATTTTGCAAAATTAAAATGTCGAACTCGAGTAGTTCAATTTCTTGAATGAAGGAACCGGTTTTCGAAACCCGCGGCTTAAAGAGATGGAAATGAGGAAGATTTGAAATTTCATCTTTCGGTCCATTTCTATGGTATTGCCAACAAACTTGATTTTTACCAAAATTAACTGCCGTAATAACTCTCTCATCAGTTTTCACAATATCAGCCATCGCTTCCAAAACGGATAATCCCAAGTAATTACAATCGAGAGATTTACACAAACCTTGCGCGAGCATAATACCAATTCTAATGCCTGTAAAACTCCCGGGACCTTTGGAAAATACTATTAATTTGATTTGTGTTTTTTCAATGTTATTTTCCAAGAGTATACTTCTAATTCCCTCTAAAACATCTTCAGACCTCGAGATTTCGCTTTGTCCTAATCTTGAGTCAATTTCGGTTGTATGCTTCAAAAGAGCGATACTTCCACCTCTGATCCCTGTTTCAATTGACAACGTAAAATCTTTTTTAACATTATTATCATCTGCATTATCGGACTCAATTTTTGAATCTTTTTTCATTGGCTTTCCAAATTCAACCGGCAATAATACGCCCTCATTTGATTTTACCGAGATTTTCGTCCTTCAAAATTAAAAGGCTGGGCATTTTGCCCAGCCTTTTCCAAAATATGTCGTTAGTTGATTCTAACAACCCGTTTACATTGGAATTCTACAATTGAATTAACCGCAAACTGCATTGGGCGGTGTTCCTAAACAAGCACAATTAGGACAATCGGCACTTGTTGTACAAGGATCACCTACAGGACATTGGGAGCCGGCATGAGCGGCTTTTGGCGCCGCTAATGAGGAAATTATTGGTAAGGCTATAACTGCCGCTAAACCGACTTTCTTGATTACTTCACGCCTTGTCTGTCCGTTGAACTTCGGCGCGATTTGTGTTTCCAGCAGATTCTTTTCGTTTAACTGGTCAATCGCCAGCCAAATCAAATCTTCTTCAACCGCGCTTCCGCTGGTTTTTGCAAGTAGTTTGGAGATGTCCGTGACGCTGTTACTGCCGTCACACGATTTCCAAATCGTAGCTGCCGTCTGATTCAAACAATGGGCTTTATTAGTCTCCAGATCGTAGACTAAAACCTCATTGGGCATTTCCTGGATTACCATTCCTTCCTTTCGGGCGACTGGTATTTGCGAGTCTTTCATTTTTTCTCCTCCGAATAATTTAAAGAATAAAGTTTAAAGTTTTGTTGAATTTCAAAACGTGGCGTCGAGATACTCAATTAAAAAGTTTGCAAATTCCTTTGCTTCACCTCTTTGGCACTTTGCGATTATTGCATGTTCGGAAATTTTATTCAAGATTTTTAATACGAATTTCGGATTATTTGTTATCGGAATCGTATTATCTATCATTTCCAGCATCGCTTGACCGGCGCTCAGAAATTCTAATGGCGTTTCCGAATCGTTTTTTCGCGTTTCATCAAATTTACAAATTAATACCATACCGACCGGCAGCGGCGTTTGTCCAACTGCCGCGCCAAAATGAAACGGCGAGTATTCAACTTGTTTATAATCATCGATGATTCCGCGCATCGAAAGCGTTTTCGGAAACGAATGCACAAAGCCTTTTTCATCCAACACCGCGTATTCATCCGAATAATATACGGCGCCTTTTTTTATCAGCTCGGCTACCAATGTCGTTTTTCCTGAAAAACTTCTTGCCGGTATTATAACCGCTTTGTCTTTCCAGGCAACCGCGCCGGCGTGCAGAAAAACTTTTCCGACCGCGTATTCCGCTACCGTCAGACGTATCTGACCGGCGAGCAAATCAAATAGATTTTCGATGCCGGGAAAGTTGGCAACCATTTTACCATCTTTGAATATTTTAAAATTTCCGTTTTTCTCGTCGGCTACCTCCAAAAGATGCTCAATTCCGTTCTGCTCAATGACATTGATGCCAAGCGGTAAAATTTCAACGATACGTTCTTCAATTTTTTCCAGATATGAACCTGCGTTCACTCTAATGCCCAATTTTACACCGTAGGCTTCAAAATTTATTTGATTTCGAGTCGCTCTTTTTTTTGCGGACATTGAAATTTTTGAACTGGTAATTTTTCTACGTTTTAACAAACAATTGACTAAACATTAATCTCGGTCTATCTGCCCTGTATTCCGGCTTTTTTTACACAAAATAAAAAAATTGTTAAACCGATTGATTCCAACAATATAAAACTGTACAAATAGATACTAAAATTTTCCTCCAGAATCAACCCGACCAGCAAAATTACATTTAAGACAGAAATCGTCCCGTAAAGAATCGTTACTGTTTGGTGTGAAAAACCTTTTATTACCAATTGCTGATAGATATGACTGCGGTGAGCCTGCCATACTCTCTCACGTTTATAAACTCTGTGCAGAAATGTAAAAATAGTGTCGAAGAAAAATAACCAAACCAGTACGATGCCGGCAAATAGAAATTTCCCGAAATTTTCCGAGTCGTCTGTTAGGGCTAAAATTGGCAAGGAGGCAAAACTGTATCCCAAAAAGGCACTCCCGACATCGCCCATAAAAATTTTTGCCGGTTGCCAGTTATGAATCAAAAAACCCAAACCGGAGAATGCCAAAACGCCGCCAAAAAATTCCGCCGTCGGCAGATTCAAAATCTTACCAGTTATCAACCAGCCGATTCCCGCTGTAACCATCTGCATACCGGCAATTCCGTCAATGCCGTCCATAAAGTTATAGGCATTCGTCAGCCAAACGATCCAAAAGAACAATAAAATCAAGTGGAAAATCCTGCCGTTTTCAAAATAAAAAGAAAAGCCGGAGACTTCTTGAAATTCGCCTAAAGTTTGGATTACGAGAAATGCTGAAACTGCGTGAACCAAAAAACGCCAGACGAAAGAAATCGTATACAAATCGTCAAGCCAGCTAACTACTGCAATCAAAATCGCCCCGACAAAATAACCCCATGAAAAGGTATGTGTAAAAAAAAGCGTGTAAATAATGTAGAAAACCAAACATACAGCGACAATTACAAAACCGCCGCCGCGCGGAGTCGGCTGCGTGTGCGAGCTTCGTTCATTCGGTATATCGAAAAGTTTTCGTCGCAAACTCCATCGCCGAAAAATCGCAACTCCGAAATATGTGCAAAGAAAAACCGTCGCCTGTATAAAAATTTCAGTCACAAATCTTTTATCTAACTTATACTTTTACCTGCCGACTTTTTGTTTTTATGCCAAACAATCTGTCTTTCAATTGCCTGCTCGATTGTAGTTTTTGTTTTGAAATTATAAACTTCGGCAAATTTAGCGGCGGAATACACGTCGTCCGAAAGCCATTTTTCGATTGTCTTTAACAATCCGTCAACTTTCTTTACCTTCGGTAATTTATCTTTGACTTTGAATAAAAATTCAAATAATTCCGCCGGAATATTGTACTTCGGAATTTTCTTATCCAATTGTTTGGCAATCAAAGAAACAAAATCAAACATTTTGACTGGTGGTGCCGCTAAATTAAAAATCTCTGTCGCGCCCTTCTTTTGAGCCAAAACTTTGCCGCACGCACGCGCTACGTCATTTTTGTAAATTAAGGATTTCAAATTCTTGCCTTTTCCTATCCAAAAAAACCTTCCTTTATCTATTGATTCAATCAAACGTTCAATGTTTCCGACGTTTCCTTCGCCGATGACGGGCGCAAGCCGTAAAATTGTTAAGGCAACATTATTTTTCTCGCAAAATTCTATCGCTTTCACTTCAGCTTCCAACTTGCTCTCGGCGTAGAAAGTTTCCGGCTTGCAATTTGCATTTTCGTCAATCACCAAATTCAACGATTTATCTTTCTTGTCCGGGGGCGTTTTTTTTATTCCATAAACCGCCGTCGAACTTATCAAAATAAATTGCCTTGCACCTAATTGCTGTGATAACTTCAAAATGTTTTCCGTCCCCGCTACATTAACTGCATAAAATTTTTCCGCTCTAATTTCTGAAAATTGATGTGCCAGTCCGGCGCAATGAATTATTGCATCCATCGGTCCGTGTTTTTCAACTTCCTTTAATTTTTCATAATCGGTTATATCTGCTGTTATAAAATTTTCGTTAATCTCCGCGGTTCGCTCTCTGACAGAAAACTTTGAGCCGCTTGTCTGATAAACCTTAAGACCTGACCTAAGAAGTTCCGTAACAATCTCTCTGCCTATAAATCCTCTGGCGCCTGTAACTAAAACCTTCATAAAATAATAAAAAACCTTCACGCACTTTTAATGTTATCGGACGCATTTACTTCATTACCTTTTTATATCGCTCGATAGCCGTTTCTACGGAATATTTTTCAATTGCTATTCTACGCGCGAGGCATCCCATCTCTTTAATTTTTTCTCGTTCGTTATAAATTTGGTAAATCTTTTTCAAAAGTTTTTCTGGTGCTGAAGGCGGAACATACCATCCAACCTTATCTTCATCCAATATTTGTGCAAGCTCGGAATTTTCTTCGGTCAAAACCAGTATAGGCTTTCCTGCCGCCAGAAAATTGTATGTTCGGCTCGGCATCGCCACTCCTCGCATTTTTTTTATTAATGGGACTAGTCCCACATCGCAGGCGTTTAAAAAAACGTTTTGCTCGTTTCGCGATCGCGGGGCTAGGATTGTCAAGTTTGTCAGATGTTTGGTTTTTACTTCGTTCAAAAGCCATTTCCGTTTGACGCCAGAACCGATAAACAAAAAATGAAATCTTTTATCATTTTTTAATTCCGCGGCGCAGGCGACGACGCTTTCTATATCCTGCGGGTGACCCATATTTCCGGCATATAAAAAAACAAATTTGTCCAAAAGATTTAATTCTCTTAAAATCGGATTTGCATCTCTGGGAAGCGGTTCGATTTCTTCAAGCGACGCCCAATTTGGAATAACCTCAATCGGCGTATTATCTTTATCGCCATCGCCGGCAGATGTTAACTGCGATTTAACAAGCTCGCGCATATCGCGCCCGACGACGATAATATTCTTTGCTTCCCTATACAACCACCGGTTTGACTTGTTTAAAAATTTGACAAACAGCGAATCAGGTCTGGATTTACCGACAGCAGTCAGTGTCTCAGGGTATTTATCCTGTATAACCAGCGTGTATTCGGATTTACAGATTTTCGCCGCTAAAGCAGTAATAAAAGGCAGTGTCGGCGGAGCGGAAACGACAAGAATTTCATCCGTTTTTTTTACTTTTGTTAAAGTTTTCAAAAACATTGAAATTCCTAGTGTCAGCATATTTATAAGACGGTATATTAAAACGTCTTTGTCGAGAGTTGTTCCCCAAACACGAAAAATCTCAACCGCTTTGTGCACTTCCCTTTTTGGAGCGCGAGTACCGCGGGCAGCATAATTCGGTTGACCGCAGATGACCTTTACATCAAAAATTTCAGTTAACCCTTCGCCGATACCGGTCAAATAATACCCGGTCTGATTGTTTTCCGGGTAATAAAGCTCTGTTATAACCCAAAGTCTCTTTAATTTTTTAGCTTTTAGCTTTTGAGATTTTCCTTCCGGTATGCTGCCTTTGTCCATTTTTTTGACGTTTAAAACAAATTTTTGTGAAATTAAACTATTTGGACTTTCGGTTAGCTGGTATGTTTTTTTAAACTCGTATAACCCAAAATAATTTTCGCAACCGTCTGTGCTACATTCTCCTTCAAATATTCCGGCGGCGGCGTCCAATTTGCAGGTTGAGAAATAGCTATATCGACTGCTCGCATTATTTTATCGGTTTCAGCACCACTCAAGATATTACTTCCCGCCTCTATTGTTTCCGGTCTTTCGGTAACGTCGCGCAAAGTTACGTTAGGGATTCCGAATATGGCGCATTCCTCCTGCACGGTTCCGCTGTCGGTTAAAACGGCAAGCGCATTTTTTTCAAGTTTTACAAAATCAAAAAATCCGAGCGGCTCAAGAAGTACTATTTTTTCGGATTCTGGTTTCAAATCGAATTCTTCGAGCTTTTCGGCAGTTCGGGGATGAACACTGATTAACATTTTTTTGTCGTATTTTTTTACCAGTTGTGAAAAGGCTCGGAAAATTTGCTCGAGTCTTTTCAAAGTATCTACATTTTCTGCTCGATGCAAGGTAACGAGAAAAAATTCAGATGGCTCGACTGCAAATTTTCTCAAGCAATTGCTCATTTCGATTTTGTCGGAAAATATGTCCAGGACTTCCTTTATCGGATTTCCCGTTACAAAAATTCTCTCTCGCTCGATTCCTTCACTAATCAGATTTTCTTTACTTCTTTCAGTGTAAGGCAGCAAAATCGTGCTGGAATGGTCTATTATGCGGCGATTGACTTCTTCCGGCACGCGGTTGTCAAAACAACGGTTTCCCGCCTCCATATGAAAAACCGGAATTCCGCGCCGCGCCGCAATTATTGCCGAAAGCGCGCTGTTTGTATCGCCCAATATCAAGATTTTTTCCGGCTTGTGTTTTTCCAGAACCTCGTCGGTTTTTGAAAGTATCAAACCGAGCTGCTCGCCCAAGCTTTTCGACCGGATACCGAAATGCACGTCCGGCGGTCGAACTTCCAAATCCTTTATAAAAATATCGCTCAAACTTTCATAATAATTTTGTCCGGTGTGAACCGTCGTATGTTCGCTGTGCCGGTCGAGAATTTTTAGAATCGGACTTAGCCTGATTATTTCCGGTCGCGTTCCGAAAATGGTCATTATTTTCATAATTTTTTTATGGCGTAAATTACTTATCAACTAGAAAACGCGCAATTTCATTGCTCGATTCGCCCAATAATTTTTTCAACTCTTCGATGGAAATGTTATTATCCTTTGATGAATATTCACCCGTCAAAGCTGGGGTAAAATTCTGTTCATCGCGCAATTCAGGCAGAACCGGCAGTATCACAAAATACCCGTCGCGCTCGGTTGTGCGAAAACATTCTTCTTCGGAAACCATAATCTCATGCACTTTTTCGCCCGGTCGGATACCCGTAAACTTTATCGGCAATTCGATTTCACCCATCAAGGATTTGGCAATATCGGTAATTCTCGCCGCTGCCACTTTCGGCACAAAGGTTTCTCCGCGTTTTCCCGTTAAAATCGCCGCAAAAACCGTGTCTACCGCCTTGTCCAGACTCAGTAAAAACCTCGTCATTTCTTCCAGAGTAACCGTAAGCGGCTGACGGTTGCGGATTTGTTCGACAAACAGCGGCACAATCGAGCCGCGAGAAGCAATTACGTTTCCGTAACGCACGCAGAGAAAACTCGTATTCGGGCAATCTCTGTTTGCCTCAATCAAAACCCGCTCCTGCAAGGCTTTCGTCATTCCCATAACGTTTATCGGCTTACAGGCTTTATCGGTTGAAATTCCGACTACTTTCTCGACCGGCAAGTTATTTTCGCGTATTGCCCTGACTATATTTGCCGCACCATGAATGTTCGTCATTACTGCTTCAAATGGAAAGTATTCGCAAGATGGAACCTGTTTCAAAGCCGCAGCGTGAAAAATAACGTCCGTTTGACGCATTGACGCCAACAGTGCCGGAAAATCCCTCACATCGCCGATGCGAAAATTCAATACGTCCTGCGAATTCTGATAAATCACATCATCTGTCGCGGTTTTTCGGTGCATATAATCAAGCCGCATATAATGCTGCTTGGCTTCGTCTCTGGAGAACACCGTTATTTTTGACGGACGCCCTAATTCCCCGCTCAAGAGTCTCTTGACCAATGTTTGTCCGAGCGAACCTGTGCCGCCGGTTACTAAAATTCTTTTTCCTTCTAAATAATTCATTTATTAAAGTCTGTAAGGTGTTTTATCATTGACCATTTTTTGCAGCATTTCCTCCCAACCGATTGGTTGCAAACCGGTGGCGGTTCGGAATTTTGTCGAGTCGAGACTTCTATCTATGTAAAAATTTTCATACGGTACGATTTCTATGTCAATTTTATACTCGTTCTTTAGTAATTCAAGCAATTCAAATTTATTAATCGGTTCGCTCGACAGATGATATAAGCCTTCCAAATTTTTGTGATTTACGATTAAATCAGCGATTATTTCAGATATAACAATTGTCGGGAAACCTGAAAAAATGGCGTTCACATAACCATTTACTTGTTTTCCGCGATTTGATAGAAACCATTCGACAAGACTATGAGCGGAAAATAATTCTCTACCGATAATCGAGGTTCTCAATGTCAAACAATTGTCCGAATCAACTTCGCCCAGATTTTTACTTTTACCGTATAAATCAACCGCGTCTGCCAAGTCGTCTTCTTTATAATTTCCTTTCTTTCCGCTAAAAACGCAATCCGTGCTAAATGTAATTAAACGCGCATTATATTTTTTTGTTATCTCTGCCAGACGATGCGGAAAAATTGAATTTATTGTTAATGTCTGCACAATGTCTGTCGATTCGTGCAATTGTTTGATTATTCCGACGGCATTTATAACAATCTGCGGTTTTAGCCGGTCAATAATCGTTTCAATTTTCCGTATATCCTCAACATTTATGTTTTCATAAACACGGCTTTTATCGAAAATTTTGATTTCATCAAATGCTTTAGATTCGCCTCTGACGGTCGTCCAAACATCAAATTTAACTGACAGAATTTGAACTAATTTATGCCCGAGCATTCCGCCGCCGCCGATTACTAAAACTTTCATTTCTATCCGTAACATTAAATGTCCTGATAAAGACATTTGATGTTAATTGTAAACTAAATTGATTTTAAGCATTAAAAACCTGCCGTAAACTTAAGAATAGACAGAACCTTTTGGCAATGCACTTCCCATGAATATTTGTCTACGTTTGCTGTACCGATTTCAGTTAACTTTACAATGCCATCGTTTTTCCCAACCAATGCGTCAACGATTTTCATCGCTAAATCCTTAGCATTTCGGGACTCAAAAAATATCGCTCCGCCGCTTGATACTTCCTTCAAAACTGGAATATCAGATGCAATCACCGGTATTTTCCTTAGTTGGGCATCAACGATACCTAATCCAAAACCTTCATAAAGTGTTGGAAAGCAGGCTATACTTGCATTTTGCATTGTCCATTCCAACTCTTCGGGAGATAATCTTCCCAGAAAAATCACATTACTCTCCAACTCTTGTTTTCTGACAATTTCTTTTAATTGTTTATCACTATTTATATCGCCTGTTAGAATCAGCTTTGTGTCGCGGTAAATATTTGGATAATTCCTTTTTAGTTCAACAAAAGCATTAATACCCGTTAAATGGTCTTTGTGAGGTAACTGCGCGCCGGATTGAAGAATAATCTTAAAGTTTCCCTGTGGTAAATGCTCAGGTCTTTGTTCTTTATTAATCCGACGGTTAGCTGCCAAAGAAACAACATGAACTTGTTGTTCTACATTAAGTAAATTTAGCTGATTCAACTCCTCAGCTATTGCTTTGCTGATTGTTATAATTGACTGCGGCTTTTTGATCGAGTTACGAACTAAACGTCTTAAAAACCTAAAATATGCCGGGCGAAAGCGTGGAAAATGTTTGCAGTAAAATTCATTTACCAGGTCGTGAATAAGCAGCGTACTCGGTATTTTCATTGACGGCATTATATTAAACGGAAAAAATACTACGTTTGCCTTCCAATTGTTCGCAATTTTTTCTACATTATTATATTCAAAAATCATTCGTCCCACCGCAGATCGAGGTATTTTTGCAGGTATCCAGTTTATTTTATTGTTAAATAATTCTCCCCAACCGCAGCTTTCCTCCGAACCGACAATTGCAATTTCCTCCTTATTCATTACTTTTGATAAACCATCCAGTAAAGAACTAAGATAAACTTCCGAACCTAGTGTTCTTCCCGGTTCAAATCTTATTATGGAAATAAGAATTCTCATTTTTCGTTTTTTTTTATTTTCTCCAAAGTATTAAAAAAAGTCGTCGATTTTTTAAGGATGGTAAACATATTTAAGTTATGTGGCAGAATGGTAAAAATCATAACCAGAACATAAAATTTTCCCGAAGCGAAATAAGAGTTTTGGAAAGGATTTTTGTCTTCAAAAACTTTGAGAACTATTATAGATTATGGTGGGAATAACCAACCGTGCAAACTAAAAGCTGTTTGCAATTCTCTGTCCGATAGTCTTTTAATGCCTGATTTATAAATGTTTCCGACCCAAAAGAAATTTAACTCTTAAATTTCGTATCAATTATTTCACACCAAATATGTGCAATAGTGATATGCGCTTCTTGAATGCGCGCGGTGCGCTTTTCGGGAACCAAAATGCAGGCATCGCAGATTGACGCAAGTTTCTTCCCGCCGCCGCCGGTCAAACCGATTGTTTTACAACCGATTTGCCGCGCGCTTATTACTGCTTGATTTACGTTAGTCGAATTCCCGCTGGTACTGATTGCGATTAAAAGGTCTTCAGCTTTTGCCAAACCTTCAACTTGTCTGGAAAAAACGCGCTCGAAACCGTAATCATTTGCTAGTGCCGTCAATGCTGACGAATCGGTTGTCAAAGCGATTGCAGGCAGTGCTTTTCTCTCAGTTTCGTAGCGTCCGACAAATTCTGCGGCGAGATGCTGCGCGTCGGCAGCGCTTCCGCCGTTACCGCAAATTAAAATTTTATTTCCCTTATTCAAGGTTGTAAAAATCAGCTCGGCACAAATTTCTATATTATTAATTTCATTCGACAAAAGTTTTTGAAAGATTACCAAATGAGCTTTTAAAGTATTGATAATTAAATCGGTTGTCTTACTCGGTTTAACTAATTTCCCGCAGGTTTCTCCGCCGACTGTTTGTTGAATTTTTGCAACAATGCCGCTTGACGAATAACCGTTCTTTAACGGTAATGAAAAAACCTTGCCGCCTCTTTCCTCAACAAAACTGGCGCCGACAATTTCATTTTTAGCCCAATCGCCGCCTTTGACCAAAACATCCGGCTTTATTTCTTTGATCAAACTTTCCGGCGTCGGTTCATCAAAAATACGAACTTCGTCAACAAATCGCAAATTCTGTAAAATCTCCGCTCTATCCGTTTGATTGATAAACGGTCGACGGTCGCCTTTTATTGATTTTACGGACGAGTCGCTGTTGATGCCCACAATCAATTTTGTTCCGAGCGCGCGCGCCTGTTTCAGTAAATCTATATGTCCCGGATGTATTATGTCGAAACAACCGTTTGTAAATACTACAACTTCCATAATATAGAGATTTAGAGACGGTAAATTCCCAAACCTAATTAACTGTTTTTAATTGGTAATTCATTTTTGAAGCAGCCGAACGAGTCCTGCTCATAAGAAACCAAACTATCAAAATTCCAATCATAACAATAAATGCAACTTTTATCAGGTAAGGTATAATCGTGCCGAAAAAACCTTCATACGAAATGGCGGTTAAAAGCATATAATAAAGGGTCGTGCGCCAGTAGGAAAACTCTTGGTTTTCAATCAGAGTCGTATATATAAACCGTATAACGATACCTAAAAACAACATTCCAAACACAATTCCATACGGTCCGAAGTTTCGCAAAAGGTCGCCAATCGGCGTAATCCCAAAGGAACTTTCTGCGAAATTAAAATATAGATCGCTGTATTTTCTCGGCTCTGAAGCTATAGGCTTATCCTGCCACAACGGTCTCGGAACAAAAAAGGTAACGCTGTCTTTGTAGATATTGTGGTCTAAACCGTAACTTTCCTCATATGGTTCTAGTTTTTCATAATTAGAAACGACAACCCCAAGAGTGCTGACCGCTTCGATTCGTTCAGCCATTGCAGTCAAACCTTGTTCAAAAGTGCTGCCTAAATCCTGCTCGGCAACCTGGTCGAAAGTTGTCAGAATGTTTTCGGTGTATTCCGCCATACTAACCGTCGCTTCCGTTTGCTTTACGTTTCGAAAAGTCGTTCCGTAGATCATTCCGCCGACGACAGCCGCTACCAACAGCACAGCGCCGTAAACCTTGTGTCTGAATGTAATTGGTCTTCTTGAATAAATAAAAGCGCAACTTATCAGAATAAAAATTTGAAATAAACTTCCTCGATTACCTTGATATGCGGATTTCGTTAACGCAAACCAAAAAAGTAATCCGATAATAAGGTAATGGTTTATATTCAAAGTTTTTGTTCTAAAGATTGCCAGCCAAAGCAAAAAACTCGCTTCGAGCCAAAATAAAGTCAGGAGAAAAATCAGCCCGTCAAAGGCGCCGATTTCATCGGCTCTCTGAAATCCGAGAATACCGAGAATAAATGCCATAATCGTGTTAATTAAACCCATTAACAACAACATCAATGCCGGAAATAACACTTGTTCAGATTTCCAATTCCAAACAGGAAGGCGAGCTGAAATTTTATTCGCCGCTTTTTTACTAATCGGCAGGTAAAACCCGATTGTCAGACAAATATAACCGATTGCGACATAAACTAAAGTCAGAGGCAAATTGTATTGCTCGTCTTCAATAAACGCCAGAAAATAAGGCTTTGAAAGCCCGCTGGCTAGTATTAAACCGCCCAGGAAAAAAGCCGGTATAAAGTATGACCAGGCGGCAAATACAAGCGGGTGAAAAAAATCGAATTTCTTTTTGTAAAACAAATAAAGGCTCGGCAGCGAAAGCACAAAACCGACCATTATCACCCACGGCATCAGATACATATCCTTGAACGGATTTGCCGCATCATCAACCAATATTAAAAGCGTAATCGTACCGATAATAGTTAGAAGCCCGATTAGCAAAATCGGTATGAGAAAAGCATTACTTCTATTATTTGACACTATCATACTGACTCTAATTTGTTTTTTTATTCGGATTTGGAAAGTCCGCAAACGGCTATTACGCCGTCGCAAAGCTGAGGCGAAAATTTAACGGAGACATCGTTGACAAAATTAAAAATTCGGCGATTAAACTGCCGATGTTCGGCTCCAATGTCATAAAATAAAAACTTTTTTACCTGTAAATTTTCCCGTTCCAGAACCAAACTCAATGTTTTGTATGAGTAATAGGCAACGTGGTCGGGATGAACCGGTTCATTTTTTCCGCCGCGTCCGCGCAGACCGTAAATAAAAAATCGCAAGGCGCTGTAGGCGTTGATGGTCGTAATTACCAAATTCGTCTGCGCATGCATAAAACGTTGAATTCCCCTGAGGAAAAGTCCCGGATTTGAAAGATGTTCAATCATCTCGCCGGCAATTATTACGTCGAAAGTTTCCTTTAAAGATACTTGTTCGAGTTTTTCCAAATCTGCTCGGTAAAGATTTTTTACGCCCGCTTGTTCTAAAATATCAATTCCCTTTTGGTCAAAATCAAATCCGTATAATCGCTCTGCCACTTTTTGAATTTCCAAATGCAAAAGCATATTGTTCTCCAGAGCTTTTTCCGTATAAGGGTAATCGGTGCAGCCCAGGTGCAAAACTTTTTTTCCCGAACACGCTTGTTTTATAAATTTTACTCTGTGAACAAGTTCAAATTCGTTTTCCATCTATTTTCATCTTTGCAAAACATGCTTGAGCAAAATTTTCTCATCCTCTTTTATGAAACCCAGAATCCAAGCAATCAAAACATAGACGACGCCCCCGAAAAAAGTCGCCGTCAAGAAACTCAACCAACTGAATGAAAAAAATTCAACGATTGATTTTTCAATAATAGCCGCAAAAACTGACGCTGTCAGCAAAACACTCAGAATTTTCACCCAAAAACTCAACTGAACATGTCCGAAAAACCATTTTTCAACATAAAAAATCGAAAAGAAAATTGCCATGTAGCCAGCCATCCTTCCCGTTGCTACGCCTTCGAGTCCAAAATTTTGCGTCAGGCTAACCATCAAAAAAAGGCTGACAATCAAGCATATCATAAAAAGATAGCAGTTATAGCTCGGGTAACCCAACCCTTCCGTCATTTGCCAGGATACAATTTGAATAGCTAACAGGCTGTAAGTTATCGTATGAATTACCAGGAGAACGGAAGTTTTTTCGGCAAAAACCGGACCCATCCAAAGAGTCAGAAAAATGTTGCTTTCCGATATAAGAGTAGTTCCCAAAAAAAACACGAAAAAACAAACTATTTTTGTTGCTTTTGTGTAGAGGCGAAGCAACTTCTCTTTATCGTTTTTTAGTTCGCTCGAAAGAGGAAATAAAACAAGCGTCAAACTCGATATAAAGCCGTGAATATAAAAGGAAAGCTGCATCGGCACTACATAATAAGTCAGACTTTTCGTTTCCATTTGGTTGCTTATCCAGCCTCTCTCGAAAAGCAGCAAAAAATTCGACAAAATTTGATAGCCGATAATTCCTGCGCTATATTTTATTATCAACCGTAGAATTTCGCCTTTAAACCGAAAACTCAACTTAAAATCCGGCATAAAACGCTTCGCCGTAAAAACATAAACCAAAGATGTCAAAACGGTTACGGCTAAATTCCAATAGAATAAGCTCAAAAGTCCATATCCGCTGATTGCCAGAAAAAGATTGCCGACTAATAATGCAATATTGTTGAGATTGAATATTTTCGAGTAAACGTCGAAGCGATGTATGCCTTGCAGAATTGAAGAGAAAATCTGATTCTGCATCGTGAAAAAAATTATTGTCGAAGCAATATATAAAGCAATCGTCGCTTTGTTTTGCGCTGCGGGTTCTATTTTGAAAACATATTCAACCAGCCAACCGGAAGTCAGACAAAAGATAGAAACGCTCAATAATCCGACTAAAATGTTGACGAAAAAGGCTGATGAAATAATGTCAGGGATTTTTTCGTCTTCTCCAACAGCTCGATATTCGGCGATGTATTTCGTAATGGCACGCCCGAAGCTAAAATTAAATGAATAACCGACAAATCCCAAAACCAGCGCGTAAATTCCATAATCATGGTCACCCAAAGCATTTACAATTTTCGGTGTTGCATAAAAACTAAGTCCCAAGGGCAGAAACCAAGTCGAGAAACCGTACAGCACATTTCTTCCTACACTACGTGTTGTTTGGGGTTGCTGCTTTTCCATTAATTTCTGTCGAACGATTCGATGTAGTTTTCAGCCGCGATTTTGGCGACTACTTCTTCGCTGAAATTTGTCAAAATAAATTCGCGTCCGTTTTTCGATAATCTTTCACGCAAAGTTGAATCATCTTTTAATGTCTGTATGGCATTTTTTAATTCTTTGACCGCTCCGGGCGCAATCAGATAGCCGGTTTCGAGATGTTTGATGGCTTCGGGAATGCCGTTTATGTCGGTTGAAACACTCGGAATTCCTAGAGCCATCGCTTCGAGCAATGAAATCGGTAATCCTTCGATATAACTCGGCAGGGAAAAAACATCAGCCACGCGAAGTAAGTTAAATAAATCTATATGCTCTCGTCCAACTTGTTCTGAGGTTATAAAAACAAAGCCCTTGCCAAGACCGAAACTTTTTGCTTTTTCCAAATCCATATTGCTTGGTTTTGAGTTGGAAATCCAAACAAACGCAATGTCGTCGTTTGTTTGCTTGAGTTTCGCCGCCGCTTCTAAAAATATCCAACGTCCTTTTCGGTCGATAAACTGTCCGACACAAAAAACCAAAAATTTATCTTTCGGCAAGTTGTATTTTTCGCAGATCTCGTTTCGATTAATTTTCGTACGTAATGCCTGATTAATCTCTTGCGGATTAATATAAGCGTGCGTTACTTTTATCTTTTGAAAAAAATCTTCCGGAACCAGCAATTTCAAACTTTCCTTAGCGTCATTATTAGCCGTAAAAATATGAAAGTTTTTCATTCGGGCAAGAATCCCGAATTTCGCCAGCCAAATAAAATATCGGTGTTTTGGAATCGGTAAAATAGAATTATGAACGGTTACAAAAACTTTTGCTTTTCGGCAAAGCCAGAGCAAAGCAAAAAGTGATTGCCAGGGAGCGATTTCGATGTGAATTACGCTGTCGGAAAAATCGAATTTGTTTAAATATTTGAGCATTACAAATTCGCAGTAGATTTTATTCCAGTGGCGTTGCAACTTTCTCGCAAAGGTCGGTGCCGGTTTTGTATCCGTGTGAGAATCGAAAAATTCACAAGGTATTTGTAAATTATGTAAAAATTTTAATAACTGCTCGTTTGAACCCGACGGCATAATCGCAAGCACATCGGAGTAATTTTTCATTTCGTTCATCAAGCCGAAAAAATAAACTTGCGCTCCGCCCCATTCTAAATAATTCCAAATATAAAATACCTTCTTCGGGAGCATTTAAAAATAAAATTTTTCTAATTTATAGCTTTAAGTTGTTTGTGAAGTGTCAGACAATAGACTGTTAAAGTAACTTCTCCTAAACAACTCAA
This sequence comes from Acidobacteria bacterium 28-9, assembly GCA_002050355.1. Taxonomy (GTDB): domain Bacteria; phylum Acidobacteriota; class Blastocatellia; order Pyrinomonadales; family Pyrinomonadaceae. The sequence continues at coordinate 86,538 of MWYY01000115.1, read as the reverse complement.
AAGTATTGTCTTGAGAAGTTTCCGTTGATCTTTAATGTTTTCACTCAACTTTTGAACATTTCTTTTAACTCTTTTTCAGGTTGTTCATTTGCCCATGAACCCTCAGGGCTTTTATTTAAAGCGGCACGAACGAAAAACGCGCAAAACGCCGCCGCACCCTGTAATTTAGACGGCGCGCCGTCTAAATTTGCGTAAAACCTTCGCCTTAAATTATGAATATGACCGAGGTTAAAGATGAGAGCGTTAATTTTTTCTCTAAAACTCATTTTTCCGACTTTCCCGGGAAGATTATTCGGTTGGCAAAAAACGCGCGCGCGCGGTTCTATAAGAAGTTTCCATCCATTTTTCCTGAGTCGCGGTGTATATTCTGCATCTCCAAAATTTGGGTAGCGTTTTGAATTCATCAAACCTAATTCTTTAATTGCCTGAACCGGAATTAACAGACAATTTCCGGCGATTACTCCTACTTCCCAAGCTTTTTCGGGAATCGTCCAAACCGTCTGGTGATGCCAATGTCGCCAACCGCCGGAAAATGTTTCCCAACGCGGCGAAGTTTGAAAAAGTTTGTGCGGCGTGTCCCACAGCAAAAGCAGCGAACCGATGATAGAACGCGGATATTTCTCTGCTGTTTCAACCATATACTGTAAGAATTGTGAGTCGAAAACCTGATCGTCATTCATCATTAAAACAAAATCCGGATTATGCTTTAACGCAGTTCGCACGCCGACGTTTGTGCCTTCTGTAAACCATAAACTGCCGTCACCTTTCACAATCTCGACTTTTGGAAATTCCTTTCTGATGGCTTCGCCAGTTCCATCAGCCGAACCGTCGTCAACAATTACAATATGAACGTCTATGCCTCGTGTTGCAATTCTTGAAAGGCTGCGCAGACACTGCAAAGTAATTTCACGTCGGTTATGAACAGGAGCTACGATTTCTACTCTTTTCACGTCTTAAATAATTTTATATACAGTTAAATATTCGCTTCATTACCCCAAAGTTCTTTAAGAAATTGAGATTGCCTTTCGTCATTTGTACCGCAACCGATCGGAATATAATTAACTTTTTCTTTACCGGAGAGTTCTTCTTTCAAAATCCGCCAAAAATCATAGACGGTTACTTCCTTTCCGTCCACAACAAAATCGTTTGTCAGTAATTGTTTGAATTCATCGTCGGCAGTGGTTATCAAAACAATATCGGCTTGGGCAAGACATTTTTTTGCCGAATCTAAAATCACAATTTTCCCGTTCAACTCGGCATTTGCGCTTTCGTTAGCCAACGGATCGTAAGCTACCACACGCGCACCGGCTTCTGAAAGTGTTTTTCCTAAGTATACGCCCTGTGATTCTTCGACAACATGAGAACTCGGTTTATATGCCAAACCTAATATTGCAACCGTTTTACCTTTTTGGATTATCGGACGCAGTTTTTCCGTTATCGTGTCCGCCATCGAGCGATTAACGCGGTCGGTCGTTTCGGCAATGTCGGCGCAGGAATTTAAAGTTCGCGCCATATAACTCAGAGCGACATTATCGCGCGGAAAACAAGGTCCGCCGTAACCGAGCGCTCCGGTCAAATATTTTCGCCCAATGCGTGAATCCGACCCGAGCGCGTCGGTTACGACATCAACGTTTCCGCCCGGAATCCTTTCGCACAAATCCGCCAGCATATTGGCAAAAGTGATTTTTGTTGTAACGAAAGTGTTGACCGAAATTTTTGTCAATTCGGCATTTTCCAAACTCATACGCTTGCAAGGCGCGTTGCCGAACATTACCTCCGAATAAAATTCTTCTAATTCACTCCCCGAACGCACGTCGAATTCGCCGACAAGTGTAAAATCGGGGTTCAAAAAATCTCTGATAACGCTACCCAGAGCAATAAATTCCGGGCTGTAACAAAGTCCGAAATCTTCGCCGCATTTTTTCCCCGATTCTTTTTCCAAAATCGGAAGAAGTCCGAAGCGTGTCGCGCCCGGCAAAACCGTACTGGTTAAAACTACAAGATGATAAGCATTCTTTTTTGCGAGAGCTTTCCCTATTTCCTTAAAAGCCCAAGCCGCATACTGCAAAGAAAATGAACCCTTTTCATCGCTCGGCGTCGGTACAATTACAAATGATAAATCCGAATTGAGGATTGCTTCCTCGTGGCTCATAGTTGCGCGAATCCGTTCTTGGTTTTCGGAAATGTATTTCTCTAAATTTGTCTCTTGAACCGGCTCGCGCCCGGCGTTGACGGCATCAACCGATTTTTGATTGACATCTACTCCAATAACTTCAAAGCCGCGACTTGCAATCGCGGCAACCATACTTGCTCCTAATTTTCCCAAACCGATAACGGAAATTTTTTTCTGCATTTATTCGATTTTAAATATCCTCTTTCTTAATTTTTATTTCACTTTAGCAGTTAAGCACAAATGCCATCCGAACATTCTTTCGAGTTTTCTAAATACACTTTCTGGTAAATAACGGAAATACCATTCTTTCAAGTACTTATGCTCCACATATTCAGGTATTCGATAAGGAAAAATATGGTCAACTAAAATATCTTCCGCCTCAAAACCGTCGCCTAACAAATCCTTTACTGTTTCTTTTGTGTAAGAATAAGTAATCGGACAACCTGTTTGAGCTTCGGAATGAGTGGCAATCATTTTGTCCAATTGCCAAAATTTTCCTTTTCCGTAACCGAGTAAAATCCACAAAACTTTCCATGAATGACGGTAGTAAACCATCAATTTTAATTTGCTGTCTTTGCCTACAAAATTTTCTTTTATTTGCTGAATAATTTTTTCAGGATTCGGCGAATGATGTATGACGCCGAATGAGTAAACAAGGTCGAATTTTTGCGGTGCGACATATTCGGAAAGTCTTTCGGCATTTGCTTCAAAAAAATTTATGCTGTCGGAAAATCCGAAAATCTCGGCACGTTTTTTTGCTAATTCCAAAGATTTGACCGATAAATCCACAGCAGTAACCTCTGCGCCCGCGCGGGCAAAGTTAATCGTATCCGTCCCGATTCCGCAGCCGATTTCCAACACCTTTTTCCCGCGCCATTTTTCAAACTCGGCAAAGAGAGGAATATGCGGCTCGACAAAGTATTTTCGGGCTTCAACCTGGTCGAAATACTCTCGGGTTCCGACTTCAGCCGTCGAATGGCGTATGTTGCAAGGTCTGGCGTTCCAATAATCTTTTACTTTGTTTATTGAAACTTCAGCAAAATTACTACTCATTTCATTTTCGGTTTTAGGAAACCACACTTTTATATAATGCCTTTTCAGTGTTGTCTTTAAGGCTTCTTTCTTGAACCTGTTCTTCAACCCAACGATAAGTATCGCGTAAACCTTCTTCTAAAGAAATTTGCGGCTCCCATCCGAGAATTTCGCGCAGTTTTGTATTGTCGGAATTTCTTCCGCGAACGCCTTGTGGTCCGTCAATATGTTTTTTATTTATTTTCAAGCCAGCAATTTCGGAAATAATATCTGCCAGTTGATTTATTGTTACCATTCGGTCTTGTCCGAGATTGAGCGGTTCAGAGAAATCAGAACGCATCAAGCGGGAAATTCCCTCGACGCAATCTTCTATATAACAAAACGAACGAGTCTGTTCGCCGTCGCCCCAAATTTCGATTTCCGTCTTGCCGTTTAATTTTGCTTCGGCAATTTTGCGACACATTGCCGCCGGCGCTTTTTCGCGTCCGCCTTCCCAAGTTCCCTTTTCGCCGAAGATGTTATGAAAACGCACGGTTCTGGTTTCAATTCCGTAATCGTTCCGATAGTGCATACACAGAATCTCGCTGATAAGTTTTTCCCACCCGTAAGCGTCTTGCGGCTGCGCCGGATATGCATCTTCTTCTCGGAGGGGCTTGACATCGGTAACTTCTTGCAGATGTTCGGGATAGATACACGCACTTGAAGTGTAAAGATAGCGTTTTACATCATTAGTTTTTGCTGCTTCCAGTGTATGCAGATTTATCAAAGAATTGTTATACAAAATCTGAGCGTTGTGTGAGGAAATAAAACCCATTCCGCCCATATCGGCGGCGAGCGCGTAAACTTCTTCGATGTTTCTCGTGGTTTGCAAACAATTGTCCCACCGACGCAAATCCAAAATCTCAAATTCGTCGGCATCTGTTTTGCTGAATTCCGGGTATTTTATATCAACGCCGCGCACCCAAAATCCTTTATTTTTTAGGTAAGTAACCAGATGGCTGCCGATAAAACCGCCCGCACCAGTAACTAAAACCTTCGTCTGATTTTGCATATTTAATTCGTAAAAACCTTTTTTCCACTTCAAATTTTATTTCGAGAAGCGATTATTTATTCGCTGTCCTGGCGGTAATTATCACGGTGATAATAACTTTGATAATAATAATTATCTTGCGAACGGAGATTGACGTTGTTTAAAACAACCCCGAAAACTTTTGCTCCGACATCCATCAGAAGCTGGCGCGAGCGGCGTATAATCTGGCGCGAACTTTTGCCTGAGTGAACAACCAGTATCACGCCGTCAACGAGTGAAGCAATCAGCACGCCGTCGGTAAAAGAAGCAATCGGCGGCGAATCAACCACAACGTGAGTGAAATTATCCTGTACGGTTTTCAACAGATTCGACATTTGTTCAGAGCCAATCAATTCAGCCGGATTCGGCGGCACAGGTCCCGAAGGCATTAAATTTAACTTTGCCGCTTCGTCGTATTGTATAACATCTAAAACTTCCTGTTCTGTAAATTCACTGGAAAGAAGCGTGCTTAAACCTTGACCGTTGCTAATGTCGAAAACCGAATGCAGGCGCGGACGACGCATATCGGCGTCTATAATCAAAACCTTCGCACCGGTTTGAGCCAGACTTATTGCCGTATTGATAGCAGTTGTCGTCTTTCCTTCTGCCGGAAGACTGGAAGTTACTAAAAGAGACTTCGGAGCGTGACCGGCGGTTGAAAGCAGAATTGAAGTTCGCAATTGCCGATAGGCTTCCGCCAATGCCCCACGGGAATCGGTATGAATTAAAAGTTCCGAAGTTCCCACGCCGGCATCGTCATTATTAGAGCCGACCAGCAAAAGTCTACGCTTGGGCATCGAATCTATTGTCGGTATAGCTGCCAGAGCCGGAAGCTGCAAATAACTTTCAACTTCTTCGGTCGTGCGAATCGTATCGTCAAGGTATTCAAGGAAGAGCGCGAGTCCCATTCCGAAAAGAGTCGATAAAAAAAGCGCGCCCAATACCGTTGTCAGACGACGCGGCGCAATCGGTGTTTCGGGCGGAATTGCGATTTCGGCAACGCTGATATTGTTATCCGACCCTACCGCTTGAACGTCATTTTCACGCTGATTTTTCTGAAGGTTTTCGAGAAATCCTTTTTTAGTATCAATTTCCTGTTTCAAAAGTCTTAGGGTTACGCCGGTTTGATTTTGTCCTTGTGCTTGATTGTATTGCTGGTTATAAGCTATTCGCAGCTCGTTTTCCTGCTTACTTGCCTTGTCTAATTTGGTTTTTAGATTGTCTAAAATTACACCGGTTATGCGCGCGCGGTATTTTTTTAACTCTTCTTCATTACTGCTCACCGACTTTTTGATTTCCTCTTCGAGCGTCGCAATTTTTTTATCTACCTCTTTTACCTCCGTTGCGCCCTCCAAATACTCTTCTAAAAGTTTTGCTCGTTCAGCTCTAAGACCTGCAATTGTTCTACGGTTTTCGTTATTCAGAGCGCGGATTTCATTTTCTCTCTCAGTAATATAACGCCCCATTTGCTCTTCAGCCTGGGCGGTTACTCTTTCCGGCGAATCGTTGATGGCTTTATATTGCGCTTCGGCTTCTTTACGCGCATTTTCAGCTTCGAGCAGTTGGTTGTTCAAAATCGAAAGGCTGTCAGTTACAATTGTTTTTTCATCGTCGGTTTTTAGAATACCCGCTGTTCTGGTTAATTCATATAATCTCTGTTCCCCGGAATTTATTTCCGATTGCAGGTTGGCAATTCGCTCCTGCAAAAAGTCGTTTGTTTTCCGACTTGTTCCCGAACGTTTTTCCTGATTTGATTTTGTAAAAATTTCAGCAATTCCGTTAACGATAAGCGCTGCAAGCTCCGGATTTGCATGACGGTATGTAATATTAATCAAACGCGTGTCTTTGTTTGTTCCGCGACCTTCTCTTACCGGCTCAATACCCAATTCCTTTTTTATTATATTAACGTAGGGAGCGAGCCGGATTGCTTCGGAAATATCTTCGGCAAGAGTCGTACTAGCCGAAACGGAAACTTCCTCGACGCCTTTGTCCGTCTTTTTTGTTACTTCGGTCGCTAAACCCAGAGCTTTCAAGGTCGATCTAACAACCGAAACCGATTCTTCGGTTTTAACTTTCTGAAAATCTTTGTTGCTGTCCAGACTCAAATCTTTGACAACTCTTCGCAAAAGCCTTTCGCTGTATAAAATCTGCAACTGAGTGTTATAATAAGATGGGTCTTGAATTGCTGCCGGAAGGCGTCTTTCGCTGGAAACCAAATCAGGATTTGCCTGTTCGGTATCAACCTGAACGACAGCTTTTGCTTCATAAATATTAGGCTTGCGTGCCATATAGATTGCCGCCAGAGTTGTCATCAAAACGGCAATCCCGATAACCAGCCACAATCTTTTACGGATAGCTCGCCAGTAATCCGATAACTGAAAGCCTTCCTGAGCATAAACTTCGCGGTATGCGCCATAACCGCCGCTTGGTGATGGAACTTGACTCTCAAAAGGCTGTTCGATTTCTACCGTTTTGACCTTTCTTTGAACGATTTCACGACTCTCTTTCATCGGTTAATTTAAGCTGGAAAAAATTAATTTTTATGGGATTCTATAAAAAAGTGTACCGACACTGCCCGTTGCTGCTCTGATAAGACTTTCGGTAAAACTTTTGAGTTTGTCGGTCGGAACTTCGACAATATCATTCGCAAGCAGTTGCGGATCTGGAATTTTTCTGTCTTTTATATCATTCAGGTTAAAAATGAGTTCCTGTTTTGCAGCATTTTCCCCGCCTTGACGGACGATGCGAACCACGCTCTTTTTTGTAGATGGCAAAGTGCCGCCAGCTGCTGCAATAGCTTGAGTTAAAGTCAGCGTTTGCTTTAAATTAATCGCTGTCGGTCTGACCACATTTCCCGTCACATACGCCTGTTCGACTTCCGCAATAATAACAATATCGCCCGGTTTCATTACCGGGTTTACTTTCCCTCTCAAGACATCATCCAATTTATAACTGGTAAATGCCATTATCTCGCTTTCTTTGGTTTCGGGATTTTCCGTGTTCGAATCTGCAGAACAGCCGGAAATTCCTCCAGCGCTTACAATTTGAATTTTCGTTCCTGCACGCGCTACGTCTTGTCCGCCGGCAAATGTAAGAAGTTCAATCAAAGTCAAACGACGATTGGTAAAAAATTGTCCGGGCTTAAGAACAGCGCCGATTACCGATAACGGGCGAGAGTTTTGCTCTTTGACGAAAACACGGACATACGGTTCACGTAAATAACTTTGTCTATAAAGGTTAGCAATTTCCGTTTGGAGTTCGTTTTCCGTTTTGCAGACGGCTAAAATTGAAGTATCAATTCTAGGAAGATTGATTCTGCCGGTTTCATCCATTCTGATATTCGGCTGTGAAAGTTCCGGGTGGCGATAAACGGATACTTCTAAAATATCCTGCAAACCTATTCGATATCTTTCTTCACCGGATTTGCTAATTACATTTGAGTTTAGAGTTTCAGCCGGTAATTTATCCGGCTTTGGTTGTTCGTTTGTCGTTTCTTGTTTTTTTATAATTTCCTGCGCGCTAATTCTTGTAGAAAAAGAAAAAATAAAAATAAACAAAAAACACACAACCGACAATGATTTGATTGCTTTCATAGTTTTACTCCAAATTTGTTTTCGTTTTGAAATTGCAAGCCGTTCGATTCGGTTTCTGCTGGAAAAGTTTATCACAAAGTTCCGCTGTCTTGATTGAAAGAATAGCTTAAAAATATATAGTCTAGCAAACACAGATAATTTATTAAAAGTTTTTCAGTTTCATAAGTTAGTGTTTTTGAGTTAAACTTTTTAATTCCATTGCCCTCTTAATTGTAAAAACGACACTTATGGAAAATCCGACGCCGATGCTGCGGCAGTATCTCGAAATCAAAAAACAATATCCGGGAACCATATTGTTTTTTCGACTCGGCGATTTTTACGAACTATTTAACGAAGATGCCGTTCTCGGTTCGAGAGAATTGGATATTACTTTGACCGCGCGTCATAAGGATTCAAAAAACCCCGTTCCGATGTGCGGCGTGCCGCATCATGCTGCACATGGGTATATTTCGCGTCTCGTAAAAAAAGGTTATCGCGTGGCGATTTGCGAACAAACCGAAGATGCAGGCAAGGGAATAAAATTGGTAAAACGCGAAGTCGTTCGCGTCATCACGCCGGGAACGGCGATCGACCCGCAACTCATCGAATCGAAAGAATCGGTTTATCTGGGTTCAGTTTGCGGCACAGGTAATTCTTTCGGTGCGGCTTTTCTGGAACTCTCGACCGGCGAGTTTTTTGCAACCCAGCTTTCAGGCACAGATGCGTGGGAAAAAATTTGTGCCGATATAGAAAGTTTTGCTCCGCGCGAGCTTCTCTTTCCTGCATCCTTGCAAAAATTAGTCGAAGGTTTGTTCAAAGGCAATTCAAATTCTAAAAATCAAAATTTTTCAAACGTAGTATATATTTCTCCACCGAATTCAAATAAATATTCACCTGCTTTAACCGCGCTCGACGATTGGGCTTTTGATTTTGAGGACAGTGAAAATCTTTTGAAAAAACAATTAAAAGCGCGCGAACTCGCCGGCTTTGGTTTGGATGGAAAAGCCGAAGCAGTCCGCGCAGCGGGCGCGTGTCTTCATTATGCACAAGATACACAGCGTACTTCGGCGGAACATATTTCCGATTTAAGTTTTTTTGAAGCCAATGAGTTTATGGTCTTGGATGCAGTAACTCTTAAAAATCTTGAAATCGTTGAATCGCGCGGCGAAAGTCGAAACCGGACGCTTTTTGAAGTAATAGACACGACAGTTACAGGAATGGGTTCGCGACTTCTACGCTCTTGGCTGCTACGTCCATCGGTCAAAAAAAGCGAGATTCAAACCAGACTCTCTGCTGTTTCAGAATTAACCGAAACTATCTTACGAGATAAAATTAGAATTATATTAAAACAAATTTCCGATTTGGAGCGACTCGTCGGACGCTTAAATTTGAGTACAGCAACGCCCCGAGATTTGATCAGTCTAAATCATTCCCTTTCTCAAACTCCCCACATAAATTCTTCGTTATCAGACGCTTCAAGTCTTTTACTTCAAGTTTTAAGTGAAAATATATTTGAACTACCTGAAATTCGAGATTTGATTGAAAAGGCAATCAATGATGAGCCGCCTTTGAATATTTCCGACGGCGGTGTAATTCGTCAAGGTTTCAATTCAGAGTTAGACAACCTGCGAGAAGTTTCGTCCAGGGCTAAACAAACGGTAGTAGCTTTTGAAGAACAGGAAAAACGTCGAACCGGAATTTTCGGGTTGAAAATAAAATTTAATAACGTATTCGGCTATTTTATTGAGATTTCAAAGGGGAATTTGGGGCGTGTTCCGCCAGATTATGAAAGAAGACAAACTTTAACAAACGCCGAAAGATTTTCGACACCGCAATTAAGAGAATGGGAGCAGAAAATTCTAGGCGCGGATCACCGTATTAAAGAATTGGAAATCGAGATTTTTCATCAAGTCCGAAGTGTGATTACAAATGAAACCAAATCCTTACAATCCACCGCGCGCGCACTGGCGACACTCGACGCACTGGCGAGCCTTGCCGAAACTTCTACGCGGCGCAATTACATCGCGCCGGTTTTACACGCCGGTGATGAAATTGAAATAAAGTCGGGCAGACATCCGATTGTCGAAGCGTTTTCGCCCGAAACTTTTATTCCGAACGATTTGAAAATGAACAATTCGACCGACCGCCTATTGATAATTACCGGTCCGAATATGGGCGGAAAATCGACGATTTTGCGGCAAGTTGCTTTGATTCAAATTCTCGCGCAAATTGGCTCGTTCGTACCGGCGACAGCGGCAAAACTTCCTGTTACAGACCGTATTTGGACAAGAGTCGGAGCATCGGACGATTTGGCGAGCGGGCGTTCGACTTTTATGGTCGAGATGACGGAAACGGCGACGATTCTGCACAATGCTACCCCGCGAAGTTTGATTTTACTGGACGAAATCGGTCGCGGAACTTCCACTTTTGACGGGCTTTCGATTGCCTGGGCAGTCGCCGAATATATCCATAACTCGCCGCAGCATTCGGCTAAAACTTTGTTTGCCACACATTATCACGAATTGACGGAACTGGCTGAAAAACTTCCCGGTGCTCAGAATTATCAGGTTTTAGCTACCGAAAAGGATGGTGATGTTGTTTTTCTACACAAACTTGAAAAAGGAAAGGCTTCAAAATCCTACGGCATTGCTGTCGCACAACTTGCCGGGCTTCCCGCTCAAACGATAGCCCGCGCCCGCGAAGTTTTATCAAAACTTGAACAATATGAACTAGCCGTCTTTTCCGAAAATAAAAAATCAACATTCCCTGATTCTTTGGAAACAACTTTTAGTAAGGCGTCAAAAAGTAAACTAGCATCACAATTTTCCCTTTTTTCGATTCCCAACGAATTCGTAATTGAAGAATTAAGAAAAATGAAACCAGAAAATCTGACTCCGGAAGAAGCCAAACAGTTTTTATCCGACCTGAAATCCAGAATTGTCTGAACCGAGCAAAAAATTTTAGAAATTATTGAAACTATATGTAGCGGTTATTTTTTAATGTATTACCCGAATTGTCTGTCCGCCAACACTTTATAAAGCACTTTAGCCTTGTTACAATCGGCTTTTGTTTATTATGTTAAAGCAACTATTATCTCTTCCCATCGAAAAAAAACTCGGTCAATTATTTTTTATAGGTCTTTCGGGTGATGAGATTAATGAACACTCCGTTTCTCTTCTGCGTGAAATTTCGCCAGGCGGGGTTTGTCTTTTTTCCCGCAATATAAAATCTACAAATCAAGTCATAAAATTTATTTCCGGTATTCGTGAAAATTTAGCAATCGAACCCATTTTAAGTCTTGACCAGGAAGGCGGAGTCGTTGACCGCCTGCGCCGAATCTTAACTCCGATGCCATCGGTAAGTTTGCTTAAAAACACGACTAATGCGAAAAAACTGGCGAAACTTACAGCAGAAATCGTTCGAATCCTAGGGTTTAACATGAACTTTGCGCCCGTTGTTGACATCCTTGACGAAAGCCGCGAGAAGTTTTCAAACGGTCTATACGCCCGCGCTTTCGGAAAAACAAAGGAACAAGTTATTGAACTGGCAGGCGCATATCTGAAAACCTTACAAGCCGGAGGTTGTTTTGGGTGTCTCAAACATTTTCCCGGACTCGGCGCAAGTGAAGTTGACTCTCACGAAAGTTTACCGGTTATTAATCTTTCCGAAAATGAATTTTATGACAACGATTTATTGCCTTTTAGGGAACTTATAAAAACCGGAGATGTTCGAGCAATTATGGTTGCCCATGCCGTTTTTCCGAACATTGACTTGCAGGAAACCGATTCGAGTGGCAAACTTTTACCGTCTTCTTTGAGTTATAATTTCGTCACAAAACTAGTGCGCGAACGAATGACTTTTGACGGTTTGGTCATAACTGATGACTTGGAAATGGGAGCAATTGTGAAAAATTACAGTATTAGCAAAGCCTGCAAAGCGGCAATTTTAGCGGGAGGAGATATGCTGGCAATTTGCGCTGATGCCGATGCTGTCCAACAGGGATATTACGGGGTTTTGGAAGCGGTCAAAAACAAGGAAATTTCCGAAAGCAGAATTGACGAATCGCTAACCCGAATCGCGCATCTAAAATCCTTGATGCTGCGACCTTTACCTTTTGATGCAGTGCGTTTGCAAATTCTTTCCGAAGAAGTTGCGCAATTAAATAAAAAATTAGATCAACCTTACGGAGGATAAATGTTTTTACGCCGAATTTTATTTGTTTTTATTACTGCTGCGGGCATTATATTTTCGTTTTCATGCCGTACCAGAAACAGCGATTTCGTCACAATCGCACTGTCCGATAAATTTTCCGCTTTAGATACTTTGACATCACAGGCTTCAGATGCGGCAGCCGATCGTATACGCAATTTGATTTTCAATTCATTGATAAAAAAGGATGAAAAGTTTGATTATGTCGGCGATTTGGCGGAGGAAATCAAAACTTCGGAAGACGGCAAAACAATAACTTTCGTCTTGCGCGACAACGTAAAATTTCACAACGGAAAAGCTTTTACTTCTGCCGATGTAAAATACACTTTCGACGAACTTTTCAAGAGCAATAGTTATAAATCGAATGCTTTTTTTGAAACTGTCGATAACAACAAAGTACCGCACATCATATCAATCGATGTGGTTGACCCGAAAACAATCAATTTCGCTTTAGCCCGCCCCGCACTGAAAAACCAGCTTTTATCAAATTTGGTAACTATACCGATTATTCCCGAAGGAACAGTTGCGCAACAAGCCAGTCAACCAATTGGTTCGGGACCGTTTAAGTTTATTATTTTTGACCAATCGCAAAATACGGTTGATTTTGAAGCAAATCCAGAATACTGGGAAGGCGCGCCAACGGTGCAAAAAATTCGCGTTAAAACCGTAACCGACGCCAGTTCTCTGCAAGCCGAATTGCAAAGCGGCGGCGTTGATATTGCTCCGCTTGCCAACAATCTGCCGCCCGATACACTTAAAACTTTGGGACAAAAGACAAACTTAAAAGTCGAACCATTCAAGGGTTCAAATATTGATTATTTGGGCTTCAACACACAATCTGCGCCGCTTGATAAAGTAAAAATTCGTCAGGCAATAGCTTACGGTGTTGACCGCGAAAAAATTATAAACGAATTATTGTTTGGTCAAGCGGTTATAGCTCATTCGATTTTACCGACAGAATCCTGGGCATACAACGCTGGAACTGAATATAGTTACAATCCGGCAAAAGCTAAACAACTTGTTCAGGAAGCGGGTTATAAAAATGAGCCGATAAAATTTAAGTTTTCTGTTGGAAACGCTGCCGTTAATCAATACGCGCAGGTTATACAAAACTCACTAAAAGAAATCGGACTAAACGTAGAAATCGAAACTTTGGAGCCAAATACTTTACGTCAGCAGCTTGCTCTCGGACAATTTCAAATGAACACCGGCAGATGGATCGGCGGAAACCAGGATCCGATTTTTTTGCGAGATTTATTTTCCACCGCAAAAATCCCGACCGCGAAAGGCGGCTGCTGTAACCGCAGTCGTTACAGCAATACCGAACTGGATAAAATTGTTGAAGAAGCCTTTAACACTACTGACCGCGAACAAGCCAAACAGCTTTATTTCAAAGCCCAGGAATTCACCAGTAATGATGTGCCGATGCTTCCGCTCTGGTATCCGGCAAATATGGTTGTCTCCAATAAACGTATCGGAAATATAAAAATCGGTGCAAGCGGCGATTGGAGTTTTGTGAAGGATATTACTGTCGAGGACAAATAAGTTTTTCATTTATCTGAGGGAAAATGATAAATTTTTCACAGACTTGACAAAACTTTTACAGTTTGTAGAATTACATTTTACGAATCGTGCGGGAATAGCTCAGTGGTAGAGCGCGACCTTGCCAAGGTCGAAGTCGCGAGTTCAAATCTCGTTTCCCGCTCCATTTTTTTTTAGAAGCGGCGCATTGGCAATTAATCAGCCGAACGCCGCTTTGAAATTTTTATCGTTTGATCTTTCATAAAGATTTCGGACTCTTGCCGAAGATTAATTTAAAATCCAAAATCACCAATCCGAATTCGTATTGGCGGCGTAGCCAAGTGGTAAGGCAGAGCTCTGCAAAAGCTTTATTCATCGGTTCAATTCCGATCGCCGCCTCCAAATTTTCCGTTATTTTTGTAAAAGGTATCCGGTAAATTTAAAGGTTGCAAATCCGTTGCCTCGCCGTTCGGTTCGTCAAACCTGATTGGAACAATAAACGGTTCGGGTTTTCCGTGTTCTTTTTCCAATTCTTTAAAAACCATTTTGCCTTTAATCGCACCTAAAAATTCAATCAACTCTTTTTCCGAAGCATTCTTTACACCCGCGAGCGAGCCGAAATTTTGCAGCAAACTCTGTCGTTCATTTTGCTTTAATGTAGGCAATATTTGGATGACTTCATAAAAATGCGCCATTTCGCGTTTTGTTCGATGAACATAATTTGCTAAGGAGTGCGCTTCGTCCCTTAGATTCAACAAAATTTGAAACGCTTCTGATGTCTTATTGAAATTTAAAATCTGACCACTTTCCGACAAAAAATGTGAAATTTCGTTGTGCTTGTGCGGCGGCTTTACGGCTGAAACGACCGTAAATTTTATATTATTTTGCTTTTGCAAAGATTTCAAAGCCGCTTGTAATTGTGATTTCCCGCCGTCTATCAAAATCAAATCCGGTAAATTTTCTTCTTTTATAAATCTGTTTTCTATTGTTTTTGACAGTGCTTCGATTTCGTTTTTAACATCGAGAAACCAAAATTCGTATTCTTCGGCGACAAACTTCCCCGCTGTCCAAACTGATTTTGCGCCGACAAAATCAGTTCCCGAAATATGCGCGACATCAAAGGCTTCAATACTGTTTGTTTTATTCGATAAATTAAATTCCAGTTCTAACTCGTTTTGAACGTTTTTTAAAGACCTTTTAGGTTTGATATTTTCCAGTTCATATTTATATTCGTTAAAACGCAGCGCTCTTTTGACCGTCTTTTTTTGATTGTTCTTTTTCAAGACAAGAATTTCGCATTGTTTACCGCCGCCGTCGCGCCGGTTAAATACTTTTTCGAGAAATTTTCGGTGCGGAAAATCGAACGGAACAAAAATTTTTGACGGCGCGTGAAATTGGTAAAACTGCCAGAGCAGTTGCGAAATAATCTCTTTTGGCGAGAAACCGATTTTGTTTTCATAAGTAAAAGTTCGCCTGCCGAGATTTTTTCTTTTTCTTTGAGTTACAAGATGCAATAAAAAACCCGAAGTAGTTTGTTTTATTTCATAAGTATCAACGGTGTCTTCCAACCAATAATTACGAACTTTGTCATTTACAAACTCGCTTATAGTTTGCGAAAAATCCCGCCATTTCGCTGCCCTTTCAAAATCTAACTCATCCGAAGCAAGTCGAATCTTTTCTAAAAGTTTTAAGTTTAATTTATCTTGTTTTTTTTGCAGGAAAAGTTTCAGCAACTTTATTACTTCTAAATAATTTTCTTTATCGCACAAATTATCAACGCACGGCGCAACGCATCTTTTTCGGTAAAATTCCGGGCAAGGAACGGCGAAACTGCCGTCAATCGGAATATCGCACCCGCGCAGACGAAACATTCGATTGATAAATCCGAGCAAAAAACGAACTCCGGTTTCGGGTAAAAACGCGCCGAAATATTCCGCTTCGTCATCTTCAATTCGACGCGTTACCAAAAGCCGCGGAAAATCCTCTCTGGTTATTTTCAAATGCGGGTAAAGATTTTGTTGGTCGAAAGAGAAATTGCAGAGCGGATTTTTGCGGCGTATTATCTGAGCATAAAGTTTTATAAAATCTTTGTTGGAACCGTCTGTCGTCTCAATATACGTTGTTTGCGATTTCAAAAAATCATTTTTTGCCAATGTTTTTTCGACTTCACTTTTTATGTTTTCCGCAACGCCGACGAATAAACTTTGTCCTGTTTTGTTTGAAAGATTGAAAACACCTTCATTTTTAGACAGTTCGTCAGTTTGGTCAAAAATCTCGAAATTCATTTTCCGTTTCCTTCCAAACTTTCCAGAAGTGCGTGAATCGTTTCAAGGGAATCGGCTTCTTCAATTTTTTTGTCGTCGCGCCAACGCAAAATTCTCGGAAAACGAACGGCAACGCCGGATTTATGACGATTGGATTTTTGAATTGCTTCAAAGGCGAGTTCAAAAACTAGTTGCGGCACGATGCTGCGGACGGGACCGAAAGTTTCCTTCGTGTTTTCGCGTACAAATCTGTCCACTTTGCGAAT
This sequence comes from Acidobacteria bacterium 28-9, assembly GCA_002050355.1. Lineage (GTDB taxonomy): Bacteria > Acidobacteriota > Blastocatellia > Pyrinomonadales > Pyrinomonadaceae. Next base: position 70,432 of record MWYY01000115.1, on the reverse strand, counting down.
TTCAGCATCAGTCAAACCCGAATAAGCCTTAGCGAACGGAACGAGTTCGCCGCCAGACCAGACGGCGAACGTGTAATCGGTGAACAAACCGGAACGTTTTCCTGTTCCCTTTTGCGCATAGAGTAAAACAGCGTCAACTGTCAAAGGGTCGATTTTCCATTTCCACCAATCGCCGCGTACACGCCCGACGCGATAAGGCGACGCGAGTTTTTTGAGCATAAAACCTTCGACTTTCAGCAAGCGGCTTTGTTCTCTTTTTTCCTGCAAATCTTCCCAACTATCTGCTTTGACAGATTCGGTCAGGCGAAAAACATTTTTCGCAGGCTCGTCCAGAGTTTTTACAACTTTTTCGAGAGTTTTTCGTCTTTGTGAAAAAGTTTCGCCGCGTAAATCTTTGTCCTGAAACTCCAGTAAATCATAGGTTTGAACAATTACTGGAACTTCCGCCAGCAGCTTTGCCGACAGGTTTTTTCTCCCGATGCGTTTCTGCAATTCCGTGAATGGCTGAACCGCATTATCCAGCCAGGGCAATATTTCTCCGTCTAAAACCGTCCCGTTTGGCAAAAATTCGGCGGCACGCGCAATTTCGGGAAAGCGTTCGGTTATTAAATCTTCGCCGCGTGACCAAACAAAAACCTGATTTTCGCGCTTTATTACCTGAGCGCGAATGCCATCCCATTTCCATTCGGCTTGCCATTCGTTGATGTTGCCGAGTTTTTCGAGCGGAAAATCAATCTGATGAGCCAGATAAAAGGGAAAAGGGCGCGCGATCGGTCTTTCTGCCTCGTTTACCTCACTGTTGATAACTGTTTGGTAAAACTCCGCAGTTGGTTCCCAGGCACCCATTAATCTCATTGCAATAATATCGGTAGGCTGTCCGCACAATTGCGACAAAGCACGCGTTACAAGAAGCTGCGAAACGCCGACGCGAAAGCTCCCCGAAATCATCTTGTTATAAACCAGCCGCTGGGCATAATTCATTTTTTGCCAGGTTGAAATAACTTCTTCGTATTGATTTGATTCGTCTGAAGCACGCAACGGTAACAGCCTTTTTTCAACTAAAATGTGCAGCGGCGTTTCGTCAACGGTTGCGTTATTCGGTAAAAGAAGCGCTATTGTTTCCGATCCGTCGCCGACCGTATCGCGCGATTCTTCATAAAGCCATTCGGGAATTCCAGACAATTCTATCGCCCAATCACGCAATTTTTTTGAAGGTACAATCTGGCGCGGTTTTCTGCCCGACAAAAAATATAAAGCCCACGCAGCGTCGTTTGGCGCGGCACGTTTGAAATAAAATTTCAGTGCCTCCACTTTTTCGTTAGTTTTGTTTGTCTGTTCGAGTTCTGTGTAAAGTTCGGTGAATAATTTCATTAGATTAAAACCGGGCACAAAATTTTATTGCAATTCCTTTTCTACAAATTCATCTTTTAGAACATCTTCCAGTTCGTCGTCTCCAAAATAATTTATCTTCAAAGGTTCGGCATTCACACCGTTTTCATTTAGCCAGCGCACAAGTTCCGATATAAAACCGTGCGTTACAAAAACCTTTTCGGCGCGTGTTTCTCTAATTGCGGTTTGAAGTTCCGTCCAATCTGCGTGGTCGGACAAAACGAAACCTCTGTCAACCGCTTTTCTTCGACGTGCGCCGCGCACAACCATCCAGCCCGAAGCAAACGCCGTCGAATGACTGCCGAAACGCTTGAGCCAAGCCGAACCTGCAGACGAAGGCGTGGCGACAATCAGCGAGCCGATGAAATCTTTTTTATTTTTAACCGCACCGACGTATTTTGTTTCCGGCAAATCAACTTTGCTTTGCCGATAAGCGTCGTTTAATCTTTCAACCGCGCCGTGTGTAAAAATTTTCCCGATGCTCCGGTCAATGCCGTTTAATATGCGCTGCGATTTACCGAGCGCGTAGGCGAAAATCACCGCAGCCTTTCCGCATTCACGATTGTGTCGCCACCATTGGTTTATTTGTTCGAAAATCTGCTCAGTCGGGGTCCAGCGATAAATCGGCAATCCAAAGGTCGCTTCGGAGATAAATTTATGACAACGAACCGATTCAAACGGCGCGCACGTCGCATCGGGCGTCAATTTATAATCGCCGGATATAACCCAAACTTCGCCTTTGTATTCAACTCGAACCTGCGCCGAGCCGAGAACGTGTCCCGCCGGATGAAAAGAAACTTTTACCCCTTTAATATTTTGAACTTCACCGTAACTACTCGTTGAAATCTTTGCTTCGTCGCCGAGCCGTATGCGCGAAAGTCGTTCGCCTTCTTTTGGTACGAGATAGTTTTGATTTCCCCGATATGTGTGGTCAGCGTGGGCGTGCGTTAAAATTGCCTTTTTGACCGGCAGCCACGGGTCGATAAAAAAATCACCGTGTTCGCAATATAATCCTTTTTTTGTTAATTCTATTAGAGGTTTTTCCTTTTCCATCATTCAATTTTATCTTAAAAGAAATTATTTTAAATTGTAATTTAAAAAAGTCAGAAATGGTTTTTCTTTTACTTTCAGACTTAAAAGTTTATGATATTAAATAAATGCAAAATCGAAATCATGTGTTTTTCTTTTTTCCCAAAATCAAATTCTTCCCCTTTGAGATTTTCCATCGATGAACTTTTTTCCAGCTTTCTTTGAAACGAAAACCGAAATGCCGGAGATTATTAATTATATTTTTGTTTTCGTTTTCGGTGCATTGGTTGGAAGTTTTTTAAACGTCGTTATTTACCGCGTTCCAAACGGAGAATCAATTATTTTTCCCACTTCAGCTTGCCCCAAATGTAAAAATCCAATTAAATTTTATGATAATATTCCGATTCTTAGCTGGTTTATCTTAGGCGGAAACTGCCGTCACTGTAATGAGAAAATTTCTCAGCGTTATCCATCTGTCGAATTTTTTACTGCTTTAATTTTTATTCTCGTTTTTAGGCAGATCGGTTTTAACGCTTTTCTACCCGTTTGTTTGGTTTTTGCCGCTTCGATTATTACCCTGATGTTCATTGACGCTGAACATATGATTTTGCCAAATCTTATAACTTATCCGTTACTCGTTTTTGCTTTAGTTGTCAGGTTAATTTTTCCTCTATTTTCAGGCGTAGAAATTTTTTCCGATTTAAAAACATTTCCCTTAAATCAATTAGATGACTCACCAATTTGGCTAGTTTCTCTGGTCGGAGCGGTTTTGGGCGCATTGGTTGGCGGCGGTTTTCTGTGGCTGGTCGGCGGAATTTGGAAACGTTTGCGGGGAGTAGAAGCGATGGGTTTAGGTGATGTAAAAATGATGTTCGCCGTCGGCGTGCTTCTCGGCTGGCGACTGGCGATTCTGACAATTTTTCTCGGTGCGTTTTCCGGCGCAGTCTTTGGGATTTTTATTATTGCCAAACAAAAAAATAAAGATTTGCAAACTCAAATTCCATTTGGAACTTTTCTAGGTACGGGAGCAATTCTCTCACTTTTATTCGGTGAACAAATGATTAAATGGTATTTCGACACTTTTTTTCCGCGTTAAAAAACTCAACCGACTTTTACCGCGGTTTCCATACAATTTGCCGAGCAGTAAAAAACTTTTGAACGCAGATTTAAGGCTTTTGTTTGCGGTATCCAAGTTCCGCACCTGGCGCATCTGACAAGCGGAACTTCTTTTGAATTTGCCTTTTGTTCAATTCGCTTCTCGTCAGTTTGACTCATTTGGCGCATTTTTGTAAACATACGCCAGAGATAAATTCCGGTTTGAATTTGGCGTCGGAATCTGGTGGCAATTAATACACCGGCAATTCCAACCAGAAGTAACAAAATCAGCCATTTCATTGTTTTTGTAAAATTTCTTCGTCTTGAACGGGCAGCGAATTTTGGGAGCTGAAAATTTGATTATTCGGATTTATATCCTTTAATCTCGCCCAATATTTTTTCGCTTCCTCTTTTTTGTTTTGACTTAAAAGTGCTTGAGTCATTACTTGCAAGGTTTTTTCGTCTTTCGGATTTTGCTGTAAAGATTTTTGAAATTCGACTATTGCCCGTTCGGTTTCCGGCGGATTTGATAAATAAAAGGTTAAGCCCAAATCGGTCAACACGTTTTCATCATTCGGTTTTTGTTTCAGTGCTTCTTCATAAAAGACTCGTGCCTTTTGAAAATTGTCGTTATTCTTTCCGAAATATCCGATATCGAAATTTATATTACCCATCGCAACCAATGCCTCGTAATCTTTGGGATTTTTTTCGTAAACACGGTTTAGTAGGCGTGAAACTTCCGCCAGAAGCTCGACGTTTTGCTTCATCGAAGCATAATTATACAAAGCTAAACCGAGATTTTTTTGAAAAGAAATGTTTGTCGGATTTTGGTCGGCTTCAATGATTTTTCGCTTGATTTCTTCATCACTCAAAGAAAGTTCTACTTGCTGTTGATTTGTTTCGTTTTGAGTATTTTTTAAATTTTCATTTTCTGCACGAAGCGCGTTCATCTCATATCGGTTAAGCGAATTTGCAACCAGAAAGCCCCCGATAAAACTCACTAAAATTGCGAAAATGGATAACCAAAAAACTTTTTTGTTCATTCAAGACGAATTTTACCAAAACGGCTTTTAAAAAGCGATGAGCGTTGTTTTTCAAATTTACAACGCTCGAGAATCTTCGATTTTTCAAATACTTACTCTTTATCTTTGTCGCTATCTTTGCTCGCCACATACGGCAAATCTTCGGTGCGGCGGCGCGGCATCGGGTCTGTCAGACGTCGACGCGGAACAGCAGCAGCGTTTCTGCGGTCAACACTGCCAGCCGGCAGAGCTTTGCCGTGAACGGCTTCAACCAAAATGCGCGTAATTTCTTGCGACAAAGTTCGATGTTCTGAAGCGGCGCGGCGGCGCAGGGATTCCTTTAATTCGTTTGGAACATAAGCTCCGATAAAAACTCCTTTTCGGTTTGCCATAAAAATTTATTTGTTCCTCCAAATTTTATAAATAATTATAAAACCAAGCATACCGGAACAATTCTATAAGCCGAATTTTGTAGCTTTGCATCATTTCAAAGCGGCAATCATTCATCTAGATTGTTCGTTACCGAACAATTCGAGCGACCTACCCGGAAACATGAGTCCGCAAATAGCGGACAGCCTGAGCGGGCAACTCAATTTGTGTTTCCCTATTTGGTCTTGCACCGCGAGGAGTTTGCCTAGCCGCGCTTGTTACCAAACGCGCTGGTGCGCTCTTACTTTAAGTTGTTATAATAAATAACAACCGCACCGTTTCACCCATAACCACAAGGTTTCAAATCATAAATTCCAGAGATCTGAAATCTTAAATCTAAAACCTGCGCGTGGCTGGTCTGTTCTCTGTTGCACTTGTCATCGTTTGATTTGTCGTCAAACGCCCGGATGTTATCCGGCTCGCTGCCCTACGGTGTTCGGACTTTCCTCTTTTATTTATAAATTTAAAAGCGACTGCCTGATTTGCTCCCGTTTGCCTGGCTTGATTATATTAACAATAAGTTTTGAAAAATTACAATTTGTTTTGCAAATTTTAAAATGTTCGATTATATCTTTTAAGTTTTCTCTTGTTTATAATTTTTATTACTTCAATTGTGTTTCCCGCTTTTGAAATCGGTTATGGTTATTTTTTTCTTTTATGACATTAGCACCAAATTATGTCTTAATGACTAAAAGTTTTCTCAGCTTTCAGCTTTTCCTTGGCGGCAGAATATCGGAAGAAAAAAGATGAGACCATTTTTCTACAAAATAATTTCTGACCATATCTTCAACTTCATCGGCTGTTTTACATTTTTCAATTGTTTTGACTATCTCCTGCGTTTCTTCAAAAGCAATGCCTGACACGATTTTACGCACGCGCAAAATAGAATTTACGTTCATACTCAAAACCGTCGCGCCGAGACCGATTAAAATTGGCGCGTAAAAAGGCGAACCAGCCATTTCACCGCAAACAGTCGCCGGAATATCATTATTTTCCGCTGCTGTTAGAACCGTTTTTATCGCCCGGATAATTGCCGGATGAAGAGTCCGAAACCAATCGGCAACCGCCGGATTATCACGATCAACTGCTAGAATATACTGTACTAAATCGTTCGTTCCGAGACTCAGAAAATCAACTTCCCGTGCGATATCGTCAGCAGTAAAAACCGCCGCCGGTACTTCTATCATTGCGCCTAAAAGCGGATTTCCAGATTTGATTTTTCGCTCTTGCAAATTTTCTTTTTCTTCCTGCAAAATTTTTTTTGCCAAAATTATTTCGGAAACATCGGAAATCATCGGTAATACTATGGCAATTTTGTTTCCCGCAGAGGCTTGCAATAAAGCTCTTAATTGAATGCGAAATTGTTCAGTGAGCGACAAGCTAAGTCGAATTCCGCGCAATCCAAGCGCGGGATTTTGTTCTTTTTCCGAATGCTCGCCTGTCAAATGCTCGACGCTCAGATCAAACGTCCGAATTTGAACCGCTTCTTCTGCGACAAGGCGTGCAATCTTTTGATAAGCATTTATTTGCTCCTTTTCGGAAGGAAAATCTTTGTATTGATTAAACAAAAATTCAGAGCGATACAAGCCGATGCCGCGCGCGCCCACACGTTCTGCTTTTAAGAAATTTTGGGGCGAATCAACATTGGCGCGGATAATTATTTCCCGTCCGTCAAGAGTTTTTAGTTTTCCACCGGTGGTTTTTAAACTTTCTACTTTAACGCTCTTAAATTTTTTGGCGGCAATTTTATATTCGCGCAGATTCATTTCCGTTGGATACAAAATTATTTTTCCGTTGTATCCGTCGACGATAACTTCATCACCGGTTTCGATTTGCTGCAAAACGCCGTCTATGCCGGTAACCGCAGGCAAATTCATTTCTCGCGCCAGAATAAATGTATGCGAAGTCCAGCCGCCTCTTTCGGTAATAATCGCTTTTGGGCTGCTTTCGGATAATTCGATCAGGGACGAAGGTTTTATGTCTTTTGCCACGATAACTGCATTTTTATGAAGCAGAAAATCAGGTTTTTCGCCGCCGAGAACCTTTAATAAGCGATCTGAAACGTCTTCCAAATCAATATAACGCTCGCGTAGATGTGTGCTTGTAATGGATTTATAATCAGCGATGTAAGTTTCGGTTACGACTTTCACAGCCCATTCGGCATTAACTTTTCTCAGCCGAATTTTGTCTGCGATCTTTTTTGATAGAGATTTGTCATCAAGTATTAAAAGGTGCGCGTCGAGGATACTTGTTTTATTTGTTCGGGTGCTTTCGGTTGTTTGCGATGCAATTTTTTTAATTTGTCGTTTTGCCAGACTAACGGCGATACGAAATCGCTGCAATTCGCCCTCAATTTGGTTTTCCATTAAATCAATACAATAATATTGTCTCTTCTGTCCGTACAACCAGGCAACCTTTCCGATTGCAACTCCCCTTGAAACCGCTTGACCAAAAAGTTCCGTTTCAACATTTTTTCTTTTTAGTGGCGAATCTTGGCGGGTTGTTTCATCATAAACATTCATTTTCGTCATAACGCGGGAAAAATTAAACTGATAATTATTCTCAAAAAAAATAAAATCTTCACATGTCTATTTTAAAACCGCTGCTGCCGCTTTGCGATGGGAAAAACGGTTTCAAAAGACCGGCAAAAGCGCGTAGATTACGGGTTTGAATAAGAAGTTCGCCGGGACCTGAAAATTCTGCAACCAATCCTTCGCCGCTTAAAAAACTTCGGAAAAATCCACTTTTTGCTGCCTTTCGCAACTCATAGGGCATTTGTCCTTCCCAAGCGACTAGATGTCCCGTATCAACAACATATCGCTCGCCGGCGCGCAGAGTTTTCCGATGAATCGCACCGAAGGAAGAGACAAGCAGCAGACCGCTTCCGTTTACCTGCAAAAGAAATAAGCCTTCGCCGCCGAGCCAGGATTTTGCGCCGCCGAATCTAGTTTCAACCTGCAAGTTGGTGTCCCCTGCCAAATACGAACTCGACTGCACCATAAATGTCTGGTTATTCATCTCAATTCCGGCAACATCACCAGGCGCCCCCGGCGCAAGCGTAACTTCGCCTGCGCCGCCTCGTGACGTAAATGTCGAAACGAAAGCCGATTCACCGCCGACTGCACGCTTAAACGCGCCGAAAACTCCGCCTTTTAATTCAGAGTGTAAATCAACGTTGGCAGACATTGAAACCATTGCGCCGGCTTCGGCGGAAATCGATTGTTCAGCCTGTAAATTTACCACTGCTAAAGCGAATGAGCCTTCGTGCTGGATTTCCCACGAATAGCCGCGCCCTTGCCCGCGCCCGTCATCGTCAAACCGAAATGCTCCACCGAGATTTTGCGATTGTTGATTTTGGTGTTTTATTTGTTGACCCTGCTGCTGATTCGATTGCTGACCAAACGATTGCGGCTGTTGGATGAAGTGTGGTGATGAGTTCTGCAATTGAAAACCGCACGAGCCGCAAAATCTTGCATCGGGCAAAAGATCCGAGTTGCATTTCGGACAATTCATAAAACGATTCCTTTAGATTTTTCGATTATAATTTGGCAGGCTTCTTCGGCTGTTTCGGTAAAATTTAGAAATGAAACGTCATCATCGCTGACAACCAGATTTTCCTGCCAACATTCGACGACAGGTTTCCAACAATCGCCCAAAAGAACAAGCGGACGCTTTTCTATAACGCCTGTTACCAGTTTGTTCCAGACAAGCGAAATTTCCGTAACAGTCCCCATTCCGCCGCGAAGGGCGATAAAACCTACGGAACGCACAATTAAATTTTGCAGACGTTCATAAAAATGATTGGTCGCCACCTTGTCCGTCAAATAGCGATTCGGTTCGGATTTAAATTGATTCATCACAATTCCGAAAACTCTTCCGCCTTTTTCGTGCGCTCCCAGTGATGCGGCTTCCATCACGCCGAGATAACCGCCGGTGCAAATTGTGAAACCGGAATCGGCAAGCCGCGCTCCGACTTCTTTTGCCTGTTTGTATTCCGCCGAGTCTTTACCGCAGCGCGAGCCTCCGAAAATTGTAACGAATTTATCTTGTGTTGTTTCAATCACGTTTTTTCTATGGTTCAGAGTTTATAAAAAGTCTTGTTTTTGCATTATAATCCGACGTTTTTTCAAAACAAAATGCTTATGCTTCGTTTATACCGTTTTTGGCAGATAAATTACCAGCCTCAAGAATGGCACGATCGGTGTTCGTAAAAAACAGAATAATCATTCCGGCGACAAAAAAAACAATTAAAGCTAAAATAGCCGGACGATACGAATTGGTCAATTGAGCTACTAGACCGAAAACTACCGGACCGATCCAGGACGTTCCGCGCTCCGAGATTTCATAAATACCAAAATATGCTGACTCTCGCCCCGCCGGAATCATCTTCGAAAATAATGAACGCGACAGAGCCTGTGAACCGCCCAACACAAAACCGATAACGCCGCTCATAAAATAGGCTTGGGTTAAAGTTTGCAGAAAACCGTAAGCGTAAACCACAACCGCCGACCAAATCAATAAAGAAATGATAATTGCAATTTTGGTATTGGTAAAATGGGCGATACGCTCGAACGCCAACGCACCGAACAGTCCGACAATCTGCGCAATCAGAAAAGCGATAATGAGAACTGAATTATCTGTCTCCAGATTTTTTGCGCGAAAAAGTTCCTGCGAAATAAAAATCGAAGAACTTGTTATCACCGTTTGAATACCGTCGTTATATAAAAGATAGGCGATTAAAAACAAGAGTGTTTGTTTGAGTTTGAAAAGCTCTCGGAAAGTGTCGCCGAGTTCGCGCAAACCCATCGCAATGTGGTTTTTTCCGGCGGAAACGGCGCGCAAAGGCTGACGTTTTTTTAATAAGGCGAAAGTTATCAATGCAAATCCGCCCCACCAGATTCCGGCTGTCAGAAGACAAATTCGGACGGCGAGACCGGTTGATAATCCTAACGTTTCGGCATATTTCAACAAAAGCAAATTGGCGAATAACACCAAACTTCCGCTGGTATAACCGGCGGCAAATCCCCAACTTGAAATTTTATCGCGCTTATCTTTCGTTGTAATATCGGGCAAAAAAGAATTGTAAAAAACCATCGATGCGCCCGCGCCTAAATTAGCTACGATAAAAAGAGCGCAACCGAGCAGATACAAATTCCCTTCGACAAAAAACAACAGACAGCTTGCCAAAACCCCTAGATAGCAGAAAACCGCCATAAAGGTTTTTTTCAAATTCGTATAATCGGCAATCGCACCCAAAACAGGCAAAAAGAAAATTTGTATAAAAACAGAAAACCCGACCGAATACGGAAAAAGCGATTTTGCGGTTACTTCAAAAAAACCCAAACTAAAAACAACACCGTTGTCCCCGACGGATTGCTGCGCCAAAGCGGTCAAATATTGTCCGATAAGAACGCCGACGATAGTCGTAAAAAAAACGGAATTTGCCCAATCATACGCGAGCCAACCGAAAATTTCCCGACGATCATTTTTTTGCGATTTCGATTTTTCCATTTTATTTGCGCGCTTAAATTTGCGGGCTGATAATTCCCTGCCAGAGAAGAATTAAAATAGTTGCGCCCAAAATCAGACGATAGACTATAAAAACGGCGGTCGAGTTTTTTCTTAAAAAAGCGAGTAGGAACCAGATCGAGAGATACCCGGCGATGGCAGCGACGATTGTGCCGACAAACAAAGGCATAAAACTTTCGGGCGGAATTCCGCCTTCCAGAGCTTGTTTGAGTTCCAGTAAACCGCTTGCAGTGATTGCGGGAATCGAGAGCAGAAACGAAAATCTTGCGGCAGCTTCGCGTTTTTGTCCTACAAGGAGTCCGCCCATAATTGTCGAACCCGAACGACTGGCGCCCGGAATCAATGCTAAAACCTGCGCTAAACCAACAACGACCGCATCAACTATTCCGAAATCTCTGATTTCCCTGCGCTTTGACCCGACTATTTCGGCAATAGCAAGCAAAACTGCTATTAAAATAAGCATTGCTCCGATTAACCAGAGATTTTTTGTCGCCTCGCCTTCGATGACTTTTTTGAACACAAGACCAATGACTCCAATCGGTATTGAGCCTATAATGACCAGCCAACCGAGCCACGCTTCTTCGGAGAGCCACATCGGACGAATGCCATGAGTGCCGGAAAAATTTCTGCGTTTTCTGGTTAAAAAAGCCCAGTGGTCACGAACAAAAGCAGCCGAGATATTAAAAATATCGGCTGCAAAATAAACAAAAACTGCCAGTAAAGTGCCAAGCTGCAAAACGGCAATTGTCGCTGTAAGCTGTTCCGGTTGTCCTTCATAAAGATGGGTAAGACGGCTGGCGATAACAAGATGCGCGGTCGAGCTAATCGGTATAAATTCACTTAATCCTTGAACGATGCCAAGTATAATCGCTTGTAAAAGATTCATTTGTTATCGGTCGGAGGTCAACGCTTTGATAAAATGCAGAAACCTTGAAACACGACATATTTTCCGCATTATAAGCTGCTAACCAATTTATGTTTGGGATTAATTTAGAATAACAACTTTTGGATTTTACAGGCTTTACCGTGAAAAGGCTACCGATTTATTCTCTAAACCGCGCGCCTCCGGCGATTTTGTCGTAAAGCGAAGCGGGGAAAAACTTTCCGGCGCGAACAACTGCTGCGAGTTGCCAGGGAAAGGCAGCGAACTTCTTACGCTTTTCGATTGCGTTGAGAAAATGCGGGATTGAGTCTTCAAGCTCCATCAAAAAAGGCATTTGAGCTTCGCGTCCTGAAGTCAAAGGTGTTTTGATAAAACCGGGCTGTATAATTGTAACTGAAACGCCTTTATGTTGAACGTCAAGCCGGACACTTTCAAAAAACGCTGTCATTCCGGCTTTCGATGCGCAATAGGCGGCGGATTTCGGTAAGCCGCGAAAGCCCGCAAGACTTGAAATTGCAACCAGTTGACCGCTTTCCCGTTCGAGCATTTGCGGCAAAATCGCCGCAACCGTATTTACCGCGCCGATTAAATTTGTGTTGATAACTTTTGTAACGGCTTCAGCATCGAGATTTCTTGTTTCTTTGTTGTTGCCGCCAATTCCCGCGTTTGCAATCAAAACATCTATTTTGCCGAATTCATTTCTCAAACTTTGCGCAGCTTCGGTAACCGCTTTAGCGTCTGTAATATCAACCGTGAAGCTTCTTGCCAATCCGCCGTTTTGTTCGATTTTAACGGATATTCCTTGAAGCAGTTCTGCACGTCGCGCCAGCAATCCCAGAGTCGCGCCGCGCTTTGCAATTTCTAAGGCTAATGCTGTGCCGATGCCGCTCGACGCGCCCGTCAGAAAAACAACTTTATCTTTCCAAAACATTTTTCTTGCCAATTATCGATAAACAAAAACTAAAATTTATTTACTTCTAACAAACTTCTTCAATGTATTCACCCAAAACTTTTAATGCTTTTGCCAAATTTTCCTGCCTTACCAAAATGTGGTCGCGCGAAAATGCGGAAATCGCGCCGATGGAAATTTCAGCTTCGGCTAAGATACGTGAAATTTCAGCGAAGAAACCGACACTGTTCCAATCAAGTTCAATATCAAATGACAAAAATCGAAAATTTCCCTGTGTTTTTGCGTCTCGGACGGTGTGCCTAATCGTTTCGTAATCAACTTCGTCGAGCAGGAGCGTAACTTCCCATCTGTCAGACAAAATCATAAAGGGTGCGCTCATCCGTGGTGAAAGTTCGGGATTTTCGAGAAGTTTCAGCCAATCTGTACGCCGTAAAGAAAGAAGAAAAAACGTTTCCGGCGCGACTTCGACCCGTGTCTTTCTTAGAGTTTCAAGAACATTCATTTAAGCTTCAACAATTGTCGGAAAAATAACGGGTTTGGTGCCAGTTTCTTTTTGTAAAATTTTTTTTAGCTGGATACGCAGATTTTCTTTGGCAAAATTTTTATCGACGAATTCTTCGCGCTTCATACCGTTTACAACATCGGCAATCGCTTCGCGTAAATTTTGCAAATCGCCGTTGAGCGGGCCAATTCCGGCAACGCCTTGGACAGTAACTTGCGGCTCGTTTTTTAATTTTTTCGTTTCTTTGTCAATCGTTACAACCAGGGAAACTATGCCGCCGTAAGCCAGTTTTTTACGCTCGCGGATGATATCGTATTCAATTTCTCCCGAACCTTCTTCGTCAATAAACGTTTTTTCCAGTTCGTTGTGTGCGATGATGCCTGCTCGATTTTCATCGAGTTCCAAAATGTCGCCGTTTTCAATCAGGATAATGTTCTCGTCCGTGTAACCTTCAATGTGATTTTTGATAAACTCCTTTTGACGGAAAAGCATACGATATTCACCGTGAATCGGAATGACGAATTTCGGGCGTGCCGTTTCGGTCATAATGCGAATATCTTCCTGCGAAGCGTGTCCTGAAACGTGAATCAGACGACGTTTTTCCTCGATAATATTTGCGCCGCGTTTGTAGATATGCCCGATCATACGCGAGATTCCCTTTTCGTTTCCGGGAATAATTCTGGCTGAAAGTAAAACCGTATCGCCTTTTTCGATCTGCATTCCTTTGTAGCTACCACCCGCCATATTTGCCAGAACCGCGCGCGTTTCACCTTGCGAACCGGTTACGAGATAGACGATTTGGTCGTCATCGAGAGAGCGTGATTCGCCCAAACCAATTAATGTATTATGAGGAATATCGAGAAGACCTTGTTCGGTAGCAAGCTCTACGTTTTTTAGCATCGAACGACCGAGAACGCAAACTTTTCTGTCAAAAGCGTGCGCCACATCGAAAACAACCTGAAGGCGGTGCAGCGACGAAGAAAACGAGCCGACAATAATTCTGCCCGGCGCTTGGGAGAAAATTTCTTCAAAAGCCGGAATCACGTCTTTTTCCGAAGGCGTTCTGCCTGCGACAGTTGCGTTGGTCGAATCCGAAAGCAGCGCCAAAACGCCCGCGTCTCCGTACTTGGCAAGCGTTTTCAAATCATACGGCTTACCGATAACAGGCGTGTCATCAATCTTATAATCGCCCGTGTGAATCAAAGTTCCAACCGGTGTTGTTATCGCCAGCGAAAAACATTCGACAAGAGAATGCGTCGCGTGTATAAATTCTATTTTGAAATTTCCGATTTCTATAACGTCATTTGCTCGAACTCGGTGCAGCAGAACTTCGTCGAGCAAATTATGCTCGTCAAGTCGTTTTTCCGCCAGCGCCAACGTAAAACGCGAGCCATAAATCGGTATGTTGAATTTTTTCAAAAAATACGGCAGCGCACCGATGTGGTCTTCGTGTCCGTGAGTCAAAATTAAAGCCGTCAAATCGCCGCGATAATCTTCAAAAAAGTCAAAATTTGGAATCGAAATATCGACTCCGTAAGGTGCTTCTTCGGGAAAACCCATTCCCGCATCTACTATAATCATCTCGTCGCCGCAGCGAATGCCCATACAATTCATTCCAAATTCGCCGATACCGCCGAGCGGAATGATTTCTAATTTACTCACTAATTTATAGTTCCTTCGATAATTTATTTAATCTTTTTGCGAAATTTTTTATTGTAACAGAATTTCAGTTATCGCCGCAATTATGAAGTTTCTCGATTAAATTTATCCATTCATTCAAGGTTAAGGTTTCGGCACGGCGTTTTGAATCAATCCGGCAATTTTCCAAAAGGTTTTCAATATTGCCTATTTTTTCTTTTAAATTTGGCTGAGCATTTCTCAAATTATTCAAAATAGTTTTTCTCTTTTGGGTAAATCCCGCGCTCAACAATTCACGAAATAAATCTTCTTTTTCAACATCAATTTTACACACCTCTTTGGTTATCAGACGCATAACGGCGCTTTGCACTTTTGGCGAAGGCTGAAATGCATTGGGCGGAACATCGAAAAGTTTTTCCGTATTCAAATATGCTTCGACTAAAAGGGTTAAAAATCCGCGCTCACTGTTTCCGGGTTTTGCAGTAATTCGATCGACAACTTCGCGTTGAAACATCAAAATCATCCAGGAGAAAATGCCGCGTTGCCGGATGAGTTTTTGCAAAATGGCGGTTGAAATATAGTAAGGAAGATTTGCGACGAGTTTTGCCTTTTTCGGATTTGGGAAATCCGATTTTGGATTGTTTAATAATTCTGCAAAATCAACTTTCAGAGCGTCTTGTTCAATTAATCGAAAATTTTCGTATTCGCCGAAATTTCCACGAAGAAGCGGAATCAAATCGCGGTCGAGTTCGATTGCGATAATTTTTGCGCCGCTTTCAATTAACTTTTCCGTAAGTGCGCCGCGACCAGCGCCAATTTCTATTATTGTTTCATCCTTTCGCGGATTGAGCGCGGCAACAATTTTTTCGATATAATTTTGGTCAACTAGAAAATTCTGTCCGAAAGACTTTTTCGCAAAAGGCTTTTGAATTGCGGGTTTTGGATTGCCGATTTTGGATTTATTCATCTCGGGTAGCCCGTAATTTCCACATCCGCGCCATGAGGTTTTATTTCAACATCTTGTAAACGCATTGCATTTGCTAAAAGGGTCGCGCCCTGCCCGCCAATTGCAGGCGGAGCATTTAATCCGCCAATGATTATAGGCGCGATAAAAAACGAAACTTTGTCAATCAGTTTTGCGTCGTAAAACGCGCCTGCAACTGTGGTTCCGCCTTCGACGATAACGCTTTGCAAATCGCGTCGTCCGAGTTCACGCAAAACGCCTTGCAGATTTCTTCCGCCTTCGGCAATTTGCATGACTTCAACGCCTTCATTGCACAAATCTTTGATTTTTCCCATATCTTCGGAATCAGTAAATACGATTGTAGGAAATTCCTTCGCCGTTAAAACAAGTTGCGAATTTAAAGAAATACGCAGCGAATTGTCCAAAACAACACGGACGAGTTTGCGGCGGCGAGTTTTTTCGCTTCTGTCGGTCAGGCTTGGATTATCAACGACGACAGTGTTTGCTCCGACTAAAATTGCGTCGTATTCGCGGCGCAGCTCGTGAGATTTTTTCAGAGATTCATCGCCCGTAATCCAGCGCGAATCACCAGTGCGCGTGGCAATTCGTCCGTCTAAAGAAATCGCCATTTTCAAATGCACAAACGCTCTGCCGGTTTTGTGCCAGTGAATATATTTTTCGTTTTGCTTTTCGGCTTCTTCTTTTAAGATTCCGGTTACAACTTCGATTCCGTTGTGTCGCAAATGCTCAAAACCTTTACCGGCGACCAGAGGATTCGGGTCTTCAATCGGGCAAACAACGCGATTAATTCTGACTTTTATCAATGCTTCGGTGCAAGGCGGCGTGCGTCCCTGATGATTGTGCGGTTCGAGTGAAACATAAGCCGTCGCGCCTTTTGCACGTTCCCCGGCTTGTGCAAGCGCAATCGTTTCGGCGTGTAAAAGATTTTCGTAGATATAACAACCTTCACCGACAATTTCGCCGCCGTCTGCAACAATAACACAGCCGACGAGCGGACTCGGCGAAACTTGTCCGAGTCCGCAATCTGCCAAATCCAAAGCTCGGCGTGTCATTTCAATGTCGAATTCTGAAAATTCTTTTTTCAATTTATTTTAAAACTTCTGATAATTTTTGTTCTAGCTTGTGAAGTTGCCCTGTTTTGTCAGAATTTTTTTGTTCAAATCCGCACGTCTTTTTTGGGACGAAAGAATATCTTTTTCGTATCGTTCAATCTCACTATATTTACTTTTTAAGGATGATGCAGTTGTGCTTGAATTTATACTACCTTTCACTCGCAAAATTCTTTCAGTATTGCTTGATTCCTTTCTATTTTCGTCAGCAATTTGTTTTTGAAGGTTTTCAATTTCTTTTTGTATTCTCTCAATATCGCTTCTAGTCCAATTAGTAGACATACACTCCTCTTAATTAAATAATCCATTGACATATTGTTCAGCGTCAAAAACCATTAAATCATTGACCTGTTCGCCGACTCCGATATACCGAATCGGCAGATTCAATTCTTTTGAAATGGCGACCGCGATTCCACCTTTTGCTGTGCCGTCGAGTTTGGTTAAAACGATACCGGTAACGTTTGCCGTTTTTAGAAATTGGCGGGCTTGTTCCAAACCATTTTGTCCGGTTACGGCGTCAATGACGAGCAGCGTTTCGTGCGGCGCGCCTTCGACTTCGCGTCCGGCGATACGTTTCATTTTTTCTAACTCCGCCATCAAATTTGCTTTGTTGTGCAGGCGTCCGGCAGTGTCAACAATCAAAACGTCGGCGTTGCGGGCTTTTGCCGATTTTAGCGCATCGAACAAAACTGCTGCCGGGTCTGTTCCCTGTTTTTGTTGGACAATCGGAACTCCGGCGCGGTCTGCCCAAATCTCAAGCTGGTCGGAAGCGGCGGCGCGAAACGTATCAGCGGCGCAGATTAAAACGTCGTTGCCTTCAGTTTTTATTCTTTGCGCAAGTTTGCCGATAGTCGTGGTTTTGCCGACTCCGTTGACGCCGACAACCATCAAAACATATGGTTTTATCGCATCAGAAACTTCCGTCTCGCTCGCCACGCCTTTATTCTCGGATGTGTGAAGAATACCGAGCAATTCGTTTTTCATCGCTTTTTTCAAAGCATCCAAATCGTTGATTTCCTGACGCGAAACGCCTCGGCGGACCGCTTCGAGAATTTGCATTGTAGTTGCAACGCCGATGTCTGTTGATATTAAAAGCTCTTCGAGTTCGTCCAGAAACGCTTCGTCAATCTTTTTACGGTTTTCAAAAACACTGTCGAGACGATTATTTATCGAATGGCGCGTTTTTTCTATTGCTTTATTAAAGCGAACGCCAATTTCCCTTTCGACCGCCGCTTCCTGCGCCTGTAGTTCTTCGATGGATTTGTCGAGACCCAAAACCGATGTCGAAAATTTGTCTTGGTCTTTATTTCTTCTCCAAAAAAATGCCATATTTGGATTTTGAGTTTTGGTTTTAAGATTTTGGATTTGATTTCCAAAATTCAGCGCCAAAACTTTTACAAAACTCCTTTTGCCGGAAATACTAAAACTTTGATTATAAAAAAGAAACGCACGCTTGGGCAAACGTGCGTTTCAAAATAAAAATGTCTTGTAAATCTATTTTAATTATTCAAAATCGTGATGTGAATTTATGCGGTTAGTAGAAATTTTATTTGATGGCAAACAAAATCAAACTTTCTTTATTTATTTTACGAATCTTTTCTTTTGACAATAACCAATGTAATGTCATCGTTTGCAGGCGCGGTTTGTGTAAAAGCCGAAAGGGCGGACTCAACTTTATCGCGCATACCGGAAGCCGACGCCTGGAAATTTTTGCTGACTACTTCTGTCAGCCTTTCCATACCAAATTCATCACCCGCCAGATTATTTGCTTCGGAAACGCCGTCTGAATAAATGACGAGCGCTTCGCCCGGTTCGAGATGAGTTTCTCCGACTTCATACTCAGCCATCGGCATAATTCCGAGCGGAAAACCGCCCGCAGCCAGTTGTTCCACCGTGCCGCCGGCGTGTCCGATGAGCGGCGGATTGTGTCCGGCGTTGATGTATTTGATGATTCCTGTTTTCGGGTCGAGTTCAGCAATAAACAGAGTAATAAAACGGTTTGCAGGCGTATTTTCGGAAAGGTACTCATTGACGGCTTTGATGGTTTCGTGAAGCGATGTTTTTGCAGCTACCTGAGCGTGTATCGAAGCGTGAAGACTCGACATTAAAAGTGCGGCAGCCGTTCCCTTGCCGGAAACGTCGCCGAGCGCAAAAAGCATTTTACCTTCGTGCTGTTCGATGAAATCATAATAGTCGCCGCCGATTTCGTAGCACGAAAAGGAAATTCCTTGAAATTCATAATCGTCCATCACAGGCGGCGCAGATGGTTGAAAACGCTGCTGGATTTCAGTGGCAAGTTCAAGTTCATATTCCATTCGCTCGCGCTCTAAGCGCTCTTCGAGAAGTTTAGCGTTTTCTACTCGAATCGAAGCGACCGAAGCGAGCGTCGTTAAGATATTAAGATGTTCCTCGGTAAAGGTAGTTTCATGTGTCGGCGAATCGGCGTAAATAATTCCGAAAATATTTCTCTCGTCAACGCTGAGTGGAACGGCAAGAACCGAGCGAATACCGAGCAGAGACATCGTTTGACTGGCGAATTTCGGGTCGTGCTGCGCGTCGGCAGTCAAGACCGATTTGCCGTTTTTCATCACTTCGTCCATCACCGTGCGGCTGATGCGAACTTCTTCGATTCGTTCGTTTTTGCCGCGCACGCGAGCGACGCTGATTTTCATTCCACCTTCAGCCGCGTCGTCTCGCAGCATAATTACACAGCGTTCGGCTGGAACGGCTTCAAACACGAGCGAGGCAACCTGGTCTAAAGTTTCGTCCAAACCGCTCGAAGAAAGCAGCGCAACTCCAACTTTGCTTATCAAGGCGAGCAAATCATTGCGGCTCGAAGACGGAGACCTGAGCATGTCAGCCGTCGAGCTTGGCTTGCGTATCAGAGAAATCGTCATCGCCGGATTTAAGGCTTCCGTGTTATCAGTGATTAAAGTGGCGTTTTTATTCGATTGAATGCGCTCGTCTTCAAATGTAATTACGGTTTCGCCGATTTGAATTTCGCCGCCCGAAACAAGCGGAATAGGCAATGAAACTGCCGAGCCATTATATTTTGTGCCGTTAGCAGAGCCTAAATCTTGAAGCCAGAAGCCGTCGCCTTCCTCTCTAACTTCAGCGTGCAAGCGCGAAGCAAAAGCATCCGGAATACAAATATCACTGCGTGAGGAACGCCCGATGGTCGTCCGAAGGCGCGCTAAATTGAAAGTATCAGTCTTATTGTCAGGTGTCTTTATAATTAACTGCGGCATAATATTCAATTGCGATTTACGAGTTTCAAATTACCGTAAACTTTTTTATGCGTAATATGAAATCCGTAATTATTTTTGCTTTCGTTGTCCGTAAATGACGACCGTTCCGGCAAGAAAATCGTGTAGCGCGCGACCTTTTTGATTAAACATAGATATAAAAAATCCTAATCCGAGTGTCAAAAAAATTAACGGGTAACCGAGCAAATGTCGTAAGAGAAGCGCCGATAACGACAGCTCGCTTCCGTCAGTCTTGACAATTTTCAAACCCGTAAGCATTTTGCCGATACTCTGCCCGCTGAAAAGCGGAAAAATAATAAAATTCGTTAGAGCCAATAAAATTGTAATTAACCAGCCTGCGTTGCTCACCTCGCTGTTGAGAAGTCTTGTGCCGTCGTAATTGAAAAACCTGCCGAGTAGAAGGGCGGCGACGGGAATTGTAACGAGCAAAATATAATCAATTAAAATCGCTCCCCAACGCAGCGCAAATGGGGCTTTCAATCGTTCCGCGTCGAAATTTACAACAATCTGCCGCGCTCTGAAATTATTGGCGGATGCGGTTCCTTCAATTCTTGCACTCATAAAAAATTTCTATAAAAAACTTGTCAAAAAATATAATCAACCGATTATAAAATGTAATGTAGTATCGCCTAATTTTAACTTGTCTCCGTTGGTTAAAGTATACGGTTGGCGCGGTTGCAGCCGAACTGTTTCCTTGACCGGCGACATCACAATCGTTCCGTTTGAAGAACCTAAATCTTCGACCAAAAAACAATCGCCTTCGCGCCTTATGCGCGCATGGCGACGCGAAATTTTTGTCTGCGGGTCAAATTTCGACAAATCAACTTCGGGAAAGATATTCGACATAGGGTCGCGTCTGCCGAGCAGATTTTCGTCCTTTTCGATAGTAAATACCGGCGTTTCCAGTTCATTTGTGCCGACGATTAGAAGCTGCGCCGTAACATTTCTGGATACGTAATTTTCCGAATGAACGCCTTGCCGCGCCATTGGCTGTTTCGCCCCGCAAAAGGCACAAAACATATCGGTTGCGACAATTTTCTGCCCGCAAAAGCCGCAAAAAACCTGTTGCTGTGAAAGAGAAACCGGTGCAGGAACTTCTCTGACGCCAAATGTAGCTTTGCCGGATTTTAGATTTTCCAGATTTTTTTCCAATGCCTGCCGCATTTCCAAAGCAGAGGAAAAACGTTTGTCAGCATTATACTCGACGGCGCGCATCAAAATCTTTTCGATTTGGTCGGAAAGCTGCGGATTTATCTGGCGCGGGCGCGGGTGTTTTTGGAAATCGAAAATCAGAAGCGGATTGCTTTGCGGGTCGGCGCCGGTCAACAGATGAAACATCGTCGACCCCAAACTGTAAATATCCGAGCGCGGCTCGACGTTTCCCGAGAAAAGTTCGGGCGGCGCGTAGCCCATCGTGCCGACAGCCGTAACGCCTTTTTCCTCTTTATTTATCCAGCGCGCAATACCGAAATCAATCAGCATAGCGCGTCCCAAATTTCCGTCAACCATAATGTTGGCTGGCTTTAAATCTCTATAAACAATCGGCGGCTGGCGGTTGTGCAGATAATCCAGAACGTCGGCAATCTGAATTCCCCATTCGGTAACGCTTCGCTCGTCAATCCTGCCTTCGGGCGCGGCACGCAGACGCAAAGCCAAATCCCCGCCCGAAATATATTTCATCACGAGATAAAATCTGGCTTCCTTTTCGTCAAAGAAATAATCGAAAATCGTCGGAATTGATTGGTGTTCGAGTGAAGTTAAAAGCATCGACTCGCGCTTGAAATCGTTGACGGCTTTCTCTTGCTGCTCGTCTTCGATATACGATTGAACCATTTCTTTGACGGCGCGCAGAACGCCGCCGAGATTTTTGTCCGAAGCCAGATAAACCGCGCCCATTCCGCCGCCGCCGATTTTTCTGACGATTTCATAACGCCCGTTCAAAACCGCGCCTTCTTCGAGCGGTTTTAATTTGGCGGATTTTTTCCCATCAGTCGAAATACCGATATTTGGTGTAGTAAAGGGATGCCCGTTTTTTTGATTTTGAGAATCGTCGGAAACAGGTTTTTCCAGGTTTGTTTTACCCGAATCCGAAATAAGCCTCTCGTTTTCGGGCGAATTTTCCGAGTAATTTTTTCCGTCCCTTTCCTGCGGCTCCATTATCCGAACCGAATCAAATCGCGGCTGAAGCGTTTGATTTTCGGGATTTTCCAACTCTGTTTCTGGCTTGATTATCGGTTGTTCGGCTGCGCTCAAAGTTTCATCTTTCAAAGATAAAGACTCGTTCTTCTCATTTATATTTTGCGAAACATAGTCTTCTTCCGAACTTTCGATTTTCTCGCCTGCCGGCGGAATATAAGGAATCGGTTTGACAGTATTTTCCGATTCATTATCCTCTGCAACGCCGTTCGAAGGCGAATTCAAATTTTCGTCATTTAATTCTTCGACATCCAAACCTTCTTTAACTTCCACTTCTTCATAATTCATCAAAGACGATTCGGTTTGATTGTCCTTTTCTATTAATTTTTCATTATCGTCCGGAGAAACGACGGATTCGGGTAAATCCTCCTGCGAAACCAAAGGGTTTCCCAGAGCATCGGCGTCAACCGATTTTCGCTCCGTTAATTCGGGCAAATCAGGATTTTGAAATTCATTATCCGCGTTTGATTCTGTAAACTGTACATTGTTTTTCTCCGTCGTAAAGCCGTTTTCAAGTTTCTGTTCGTTTTCTTCAATCAATTTGTTTTCCAACACAGAGATTCTTCGCACCGGAATTTGTGAATCAAACTCCAAACTTAAAGTTTCATCTCGAATTACATCTTTTTGGTCAGGCATTAAAATTACTTCCTGAGTTTTATCGTTCTTTTCCTCCGGCAACACGGCACTCTGGAATGAGATTCCGCAGTACGGACAAAAAAAGTCACTCTTTTTAACTTCTGAACCGCATTGGTAACAATATGCCATCGTTAAAATCTTCCTGTTTGATTTGTGGTCTATATAAGAGATTTTCCAAAAATACAAACGTTTCAAATCAATCTATTTTATTGGCTTACATTAAATCTCAAAAATGTTTTTCCGACAATAACCTCGTCGCCGTCTTTCAACACATTTTTATTTCCCGGCAGAAGACGCCGCCCGCGATTGACGAAAGTTCCATTGGTGGAGCCTAAATCTTCAATCATATAACTGCCGTTCTCCCTTATGATTCGCGCGTGGCGGCGGGAAATTTTTGCTTCCGGGTCGTGCCTGTCCAAATCAACGTCCGGGAAAATGCCGTTGTCGGCGTCCCAACGCCCGATATTTGATTCATCGGAAATCAATGGAAATTCAGTTCCGCTTGAATCGCCGCGTTCGATTATCAAGCTGGCGTGAGCGCCTTTTGATTTTTCTTTATCTCCGGCAAAGGATTTTTCTTCTGTTTTAGATCCAATCGCAGCTGGCTGAATGCCCATTGATGTAACTTTTGAAGATTGAAAAATCGGCTGTTCGGACATCTTCGGATTGAAACTTAAGGCTTCAACCCTTTGTTCGTTTTCCGCTCGACTATTCTGTATCGCTCCGCATTCATCGCAATACTGAGAATTGTCTGGATTTTCCGTGCCGCACGTTCTACATCTTTTCATTTTCGCAAATATCTTACAATTTTGATTCCGTGGATTAAAGGCAAACTCATTTTAACCCGTAAACGTTCGTTCGTAAATTATAAAGCGCGGAGTTTTGCCCTGAAACTGTCAAACCAACGAAATATTAAATTCTCTGAAAACCCGACGGTGAATTTTTACATTCAAATTTCTTTTTTGAAACTCTACCGAATACTCGAACGTAGTAAAACATTGACATCGTTTTGCATAAAACCAACAAATCTTTAACAAAATTCCAAGTTTGAGAGGATACAGCAGCATGGCAATCAGCCGTAAAGGAAAAATCATCATCGGAGCGACAACCGCCGTTTTATTAACCATTATTATTATTGCCAGCGTTTTTGCTACACGCAAAGATACACCGGAAGTTACGGTCGTAAAAATTGAAACAAAACCCGAACTGCGTTCGACCGTTACGTCTTCGGGCGAAGTTCGACCGATTCAGTTTATTAATCTAACGAGCGAAGTTCAGGGTCGTATCGAAGACATTTACGTCAAAGAAGGGGACAAAGTTACCAGCGGTCAGCCGCTCGTCAAACTCGACCCGACGCAATTGCAATCAAATACTGATGCCCAGCTTGCCGCTTATCAAGCCTCGCAAAACGAACTTCAGGTTACACGCTCGCAGATTCTTGCCGCGCAAAATCAGCTCGCGCAGGCGCAGCAAGGTTTAAATGCGACAGATGCTGGTGTTACAACCGCACAGCAAGCGGTCGCATCGGCGCGCGAAAGCGTCAACCGCGCGCGGCAGGAAATTGTCGCCGCGCAAACCGATGTTGACCGCGCGCAAGTCGAAGTAAGCGCAGCAAACCGTGAATTGAAGCGAACGGCTGATTTGGTCGAGAGCGGCGTAGTTTCGCGGCTTGAATACGACCAGGCGAAAGACCGCGTGGCAAATGCTCAAGTCGCACTGCGAAACGCCAAATCGCGTTCGCAGTCTCAGGAAAGTGCCGTCAAAAGCGCGCAAATTCAAGTCGGCGATGCACAGGCGCGCGTCAATGAAGCTCGCGCCAGAGTCGCGCAGCAACAAGTTGCCGTTAAAGACGCGCGGCGCGGCGTAGATACGGCGAATTACAGTTCAAACGCCAGCGCGAAACGCTCCGAACAACAAGCGGCGGTTTTGAGCGGTCAAAAAAACCAGCGCGACAAAACTTTGCAGGTCGCCCCGATTAGCGGCGTAATTGCCGATATTCCTTCCAAGGTCGGAACTTTCGCCGTCGCCGGTCTTTCGACGACACCGCTTTTAACGATTGCCGATATGTCAGCGGTTAATGTCGAAGTAAAAATCGATGAAACAGAGATTGACAAAGTTGCTGTGGGACAACCGGTAAAAGTCAAAGTTGATGCTCTCGGCGAAAAAGAATTGACCGGCGAAGTCAGACAAAAAACACCGCTTGCAGTTGGCAAATCGCAAACTACCGGCGGGCTTTCAACCAATATCAACGTGCAGGAAGCCAAAGAATTTCGCGTCGTAATCGAATTGATGGATTTAGACGGCGAAATCCGCGACAGTCTCCGCCCGGGAATGAGCGCGACGGCGGTTATCACTACAAAAACGGCTGAAAACGTCGTCTCCGTCCCGATTCAAGCCGTAATCGAGAAAAAACCCGACGCTTCAGTTTCTCCGACAGTTTCCGGCGATTCATCTGCAACCGTTACTGTCAGCGCCGACAAACCGAAAACAATCAAAGGCGTTTTTGTTTTAGACGGCAACGAAGCGAAATTTGTCGAAGTCCAAACCGGCATCACGGGCGAGTCTGACATTCAAATAACCAGCGGACTTTCCGAAGGACAGGAAGTTATAACGGGTCCGAGCCGCATTTTGAATACATTAAAAGAAGGCGCAATCGTTAAAAGACAAATCAAAAAAGAAGGCGCGGAAATAAAATCATAGCAAGCCTGAATAAAATCATAAAAATCGGATTTCTAATTTATGCCGACAACCGAACAAACCGTGGAAATAAATCCGAGCCGGACAAGCGGCGCGCCCGAAGCCTTAATTTCGATGCGCAACATTTGGAAAACATACCAGATGGGCGTCGAAGAGCTTCACGCTCTGCGCGGCGTTTCCTTTGAAGTTCAAAAGGGTGAGTATCTTGCTATTATCGGACCTTCGGGTTCGGGTAAATCAACCTTGATGAATTTAATCGGTTGTCTGGATTCGCCGTCGAAAGGACAATACTGGATAAACGGAAACCTCGTTTCGGCGATGACCGATGACGAACTTGCCTCAATTCGCAACAAAGAAATCGGTTTCGTCTTCCAAACTTTTAATTTATTAGCGCGCGCGACAGCTTTACACAACGTTGAGCTTCCTTTGATTTACGCCGGAATGCGCTCGGCAGAACGCCACGAAAGAGCGCAGGCGACGCTTGAATCAGTCGAACTCGGCGACCGTGTAACGCATCGCCCCAACGAGCTTTCCGGCGGTCAGCGGCAGCGCGTGGCAATCGCGCGTGCGCTCGTAAATCATCCTTCGATTCTTCTTGCGGACGAGCCTACTGGAGCGCTCGACACAAAAACGAGTTTTGAAATTATGCTTCTGTTTGAAAAACTTCACGCCGAAGGCAATACGATTATTCTCGTAACGCACGAACACGACATCGCGGAACGCGCTCATCGCATCATCACAATTCGAGATGGGGAAATCGAAAAAGATGAACGAATAAAATAATGGAAAATGTGCCCGCGTATGTTTCGATTGTTTTTATACTGACAACATTTCTCACGGTTGGCATTTTTCTTTACGCAATCAAACGCGGTGCTTTTGATTCGGCGGCGGCGAAGATTTTGCTTTTTCTGCTTCCTTTTTGGCTTTTGTTTCAAGCCGTTTTATCAATCAGCGGTTTTTATTCAAAGACTGATTCGATTCCGCCGCGTCTTCCCTTTTTCGCCGTTCTCCCCGCGCTGCTCCTAATAATTGCGCTTTTTGCTTTCGCTCGAAAAAATTTCATATCGCAACTTTCCCTAAAAATCTTAACTATTATTCACGTCATTCGCATTCCTGTCGAAATGGTTTTGCTCTGGCTATTTCAAGCCAAACAAGTGCCGCAATTGATGACCTTCGAAGGTAGAAATTTTGATGTGTTATCAGGATTGACGGCGCCCATAGTTTTTTGGTTGGCTTTTCGCAGAGGTCAAACAAATCGCTCGCTTTTGGTTCTCTGGAACTTTCTCGCGCTCGGACTTTTAGTAAATATTGTCGTGAATGCGTTTTTCTCGTTCCCGTTTCCCTTTCAACAATTCGCTTTTGAACAGCCGAACCGCGCCGTGCTTTATTTCCCGTTCGTCTGGCTTCCGTCGGTCGTTGTACCAATAGTTTTATTTTGTCACCTGGCAAGTATTTGGCGGTTATTTTCAAAAGATAGTAAAAAAACTTTTCAACCGTTTTCTACGTATTAACATTTAAGAAAAAATGAATTTCACCGAAACATTAAAACTTGCATTCGCAGCTATTTGGGCGCACAAACTTCGCTCATTTTTAACCTTGCTCGGTATGATTATTGGTGTCACAGCGTTTATGGTCGTGCTGTCGCTGCTGCAGGGTTTTAATGTTTATATAGACGATAAAATTGCGGGAATCGGCTCGAATCAGATTACTGTTCAGCGATTCAGCATCGAAGATTTCAAGGACAGTGACACATTAAACGCCGCCCAGCGACGTAATAAGGAACTGACCTTCGACGAAATGATTTTTATCCGGGAACGCGCACAGGCTATTGATAAAATCGGCGCCAAGGCTGGCGGCACGAACGTGGATATAAAGCGCGGCAGTGAAACGCTGCAGGACGTAATTGTCGGCGGCGCAGAACCCGTAATCGGCGACATCGAAAAGCTCGACATTAGCGATGGCAGATATTTTACCGAATCGGAAAATAACAATTCAGTGCGCGTCGCCTTTGTCGGCGCTGACATAGCGACAAAACTTTTCCCCTACGGATCAGCCCTCGGCGAAGAAATCAACATTCGCGGCATTCCGTATAAAATCATCGGCGTTCAAACCGCAAAAGGCAGCATTTTCGGTCAGCCGCAGGACGTTTTCGTTCAATTGCCGCTAAAAACTTACGGCTCGAATTTCGGCGGTTTCACGCGCAATCGTTATCTTTATTTTGAAGCGACTTCCACATCGGACGAAACTTTCAAAGATGCGATTGACGAAACGAAAACCTTGATGCGTATCAAACGACGCCTGACGACCGATGAAAAAGATAACTTCGGAATCATCACGCCTGACGCAATAACTAATTTGCGCGACAGCATTTTGGGTCCGACGTTTATCGTCATCATTGCCGTCCCGGGCATCGCGCTGCTTGTCGGTGCGATTGTGATTATGAATATTATGCTCGTCGCCGTCACCGAGCGCACAAAAGAAATCGGCATCAGAAAAAGTCTGGGGGCGCGGCAATCGGATATTCTGAAACAGTTTCTGCTCGAAGCTGCGACGCTTTCTGCAATCGGCGGAATTGTCGGCTTGGTCCTCGCCGAGCTTTTAGGGATTCTGATTTCAAAATTTGTTTTTCAAACGATAATTCCGGTATGGGCAATTTTCGTTGCCATCGGCGTTTCGGCGGTCGTCGGAATTCTCGCCGGACTTTTCCCCGCGTGGAAAGCGGCGCGCCTTGATCCAATTGAGGCACTGCGGGCAGATTAAAACATTTAACATTTATCATTTAACATTAAACAGAATTTGATAAATGATAAATGTTAAATGTTAAATGATTTATGGGAAACACTTTTTGGGAAAATTTTAAGATGGCTTTCGCCACTTTGCGCTCGAATAAGCTGCGTTCTTTTTTGACGATTATTGGGGTCGTTATCGGCGTTATCACCGTAATGCTGATTTCCTCCATTATCAGCGGCATTGACACCGCCGTTACAAAACAAGTCGAGTCGTTCGGCACAAATTCCATTTTTCTCTATAAATTTAAAATCGGCTTTCACACCGGCAAACGCTCCCGCGAAGAACGTATGCGGAAACCGTTGACCATCGCCGACGCCGAAGCCTTGAATAATCTACCGACGATTGAAGCGGCAATTCCTTTTTTTAATGTTTCGAGCAACCGTTTTGGTCAGAAAATTCTGGTTACCGGCAGCAACGGAAAAACTTCTTCATCTGTTAATTTGAGTGGAACTTTTCCCAATGTTGAAAAATCGACGCGTGAAATACTTATCGAAGGACGATGGTTCACGCAATCGGAAAGTGATGCCAATGATGATGTAGCGGTTATCGGTACGAGCGTGGTTGATTCTTATTTTCCGTTTGAAAATCCGCTCGGCAAAACCCTGGAAATCAGCGGGCGTCAGTTTCGCGTAATTGGCGTTTTGCAGAAAAAAGAACAGTTTGGCGGCGGTGGCGGGGGGAATAACGACCAGAGCAACACGATTTACATGCCGATGGGTTCGGCGCTGCGGATAAAACCGAATTCGGAAGATTTGTTTCTGCTCGCCATCGCCAAAAACGGGCGACTCAATGAAGCCAAAGACCAAGTGCAGGATTTGTTGCGCGTGCGCCGCCAGGTTCCATACGGCGAGCCGGATAATTTCAGTATGGAAACCGCCGAAAGCATCATCGAAAATTTCCGCTCAATCACGCAGTATGTCGCGCTTGCAATGATTTTTATATCCTCAATCGGCTTGATGATCGGCGGCATCGGCGTGATGAATATTATGCTCGTCTCGGTTACCGAACGAACGAGAGAAATCGGAATCCGCAAAGCATTGGGAGCGAAAAAATCGGACATTCTGCTTCAATTTCTCGTCGAAGCAGCGACGCTTACCGGTTTTGGCGGAGTTGTGGGTCTGCTCATCGGCTGGCTTATGACTTTGCTGGTAAAACTCGTTATGCCGTCATATGTTCCGTGGTGGGCGCCGGTGCTCGGATTTTTCGCCAGCGTCGGGATCGGCATTGTTTTCGGAATGTTTCCGGCATGGAAAGCCGCGCGCCTCGATCCGATCGAAGCACTGCGATACGAGTAAAAGAAATGGTGAATGGTGAATGATAAATGATGAATGTAAAACATTTTCTTCAATTCACCATTCATCGTTCACCATCCACCATTATTTACATTGGGTTTCCCGAGAAAAACGCTCCTATAATTCTGAAAGCCAGACTGGCTAAAGCCAAAATCAGCACGATTGACCAGGCAAATGCTTTTGACAATTTCAACAATTTTTGCAAACCGATAGCGGCTAAAACCCAGCCCCAAATTTGAAAAAGGTCTAATGTTCCAATTAAGGTCGCTAAAACAGGCATCGTTTTTCCGTCGAGAAAAAAACTCGGATTGCCGTGAATTAAACCGCTCTGGCTAGTTGCCATATCAATATCGTCGGCTGATTTCAAAAACAAAATTAAAATATTGGCGAGCGTTGCCACTATCGTGGGCGGAAAGCTTGAATAGACCCAGGCGGATATACCATGCCTGTAATTTCCTTCACCTCCCATAACTTTGCCCGCCAGCCAATAAATAAGTCCGCCGATTGCAAAAACAATTAGAAACATTAGCGGGAGCAGATAGCGCGTATAGGCTGACGTATTGACGCTGCTTTCAATTGCCTGTTGTTTTTGTTCAGGCGTCATCGATTGCATCCAGCTGCTTTTATCCATTTGTTCGGCGATAGAACTCCGCATACGGTCTTCACCCATTTTTTGCATAAACAAAAACTGATATGCGGTTAATGCGGCAAGCATTAGCAGTAAAGCCAAAACGAATCGCGGTTTGCGGCGCAAATCTTCAAAGGTTTCCGACGGCGAGAAAAATATATTGCCGAGCGTTGCGGCTTCGGACATTCGCGGCGTTTGGTCTTCCGTTTGCACGAGTTGTTCGGGCAAAGGCGGCGCTTGCCATTCGTTTGTGTTTTGGTCTGTAAAATCCGAATTTTCCTGATTCATAAAAATTTCCTCTCTTACGAATTGGTTTTCGAGTCCGCGCTTTTGCTCTAAAACAAAAAACCAACCAAAAGACGCAAACTTTTTTGTGTAATCGTCAGTCTTTACGCGCAATCACGCTGTCAAGTTTCATTTCGATTCGATTAAATTTAACTTAACGGCGGCGCGCTGTCATATCCTTCGATGCGAATGCAGGCGGCGAAATGATTCGGCTCGATTTCACGCAATTCGGGAACAACTCGCGCGCAGTCCTCAATCGCCCACGGACAACGAGTTCTGAAACGACAGCCGGAAGGCGGATTTATCGGCGTCGGGACATCGCCCTTTAAGACAATTCTTTCACGTTTTATTTTCGGGTCGGGAATGGGTATTGCCGACAATAACGCTTTTGTGTATGGCATCAACGGATTTTCGTAGAGCGCTTTTGATTCGGCAATTTCGACGATTTTTCCCAAGTACATAACCGCTACTCGTTGCGAAATATGCTCGACGACAGCCAAGCCGTGCGAGATAAAAAGATATGTCAAACCGAATTCCGATTGCAAATCCTGCAAAAGATTAACCACCTGCGCCTGAACAGAAACGTCGAGCGCCGAAACCGGCTCGTCGGCAATAATCAATTTCGGATTAAGTGCTAGAGCGCGGGCGATTCCGATTCGCTGGCGTTGCCCGCCCGAGAATTCGTGCGGGTAGCGAAACATATAATCGCTTTCGAGACCAACTTTTTTCAACAAATCGGCGACTCGCTCTTTTTGTTCGGTTTTATCACCGATTCCGTGAATTTTCAACGGTTCGGAAACGATTGAAAAAACAGTCAGGCGCGGATTTAAGCTGGCATACGGGTCTTGAAAAATTATCTGCATCTCGCGGCGCAGTTTCTGCATTTCTCTATTTCCCAAGCCGACGATATTTTGTCCTTCAAACCAAACTTCGCCGCTCGTCGGCTCGTGAAGCCTTAACAGACAACGCCCGACCGTCGATTTTCCGCAGCCGGATTCACCGACCAACCCGAGCGTTTCGCCCGCAACAATATCAAACGAAATATCGTCAACGGCGCGCACAACATCGTCGCTGTTTTCGATCGGAAAATACTTGACCAGATTGCGAACTTTAATTATTTCTTTTTTGTCTGTTTGTGTTGCTGCTCCGTTCATTTTCGATTTTATTGTTTTTCCGTAAATACTCGTCAAAAGTTTTTCACTCGACGGGCAATGACACCAAACCGCGATGAAATTTTCGGCTTGCCTTGCTCGATGCCGCAAATTCCGTGAAATCTTCAGTCGTCGGATACCGCAAAAAAACTTTTTTCACTTTCAGATTCTTTTCTTTCATACAAAACGCACCTGACTTTTACATTGTTTTCCAAATCGAAAAGCGGCATCGGGTCGTGAATGCAGCGCTCGAAACGGTACGGACAGCGCGGAGCGAAATGACATCCTTCGGGTAGATTTGTCGGACTCGGAACTGTTCCTTCAATTGTTTGCAGGCGCGTTTCTTTCGCTTGACCGACCAGGCTTAATTTCGGAACCGAACGCAGCAAACCCTGCGTGTATGGATGTTTCGGCTTTTCAAAAATCTCTCCGACACCGGATTTTTCGACGATTCTTCCCGTGTACATTACACAAACTCTGTCGGCGACTTCGGCGACAACACCCAAATCGTGCGTAATGAGTAAAATCGCAAGTTTGCGCGTCTTTCTCAATTCGTCAAGCAGTTCGAGAATTTGCGCCTGAATCGTTACGTCCAGAGCGGTCGTCGGCTCGTCGGCAATTAACAATTCGGGATTGCACGCCAGTGCCATCGCAATCATTACACGCTGCCTCATTCCGCCCGAAAGCTGGTGCGGGTAATCTTTGATGCGACGCGCCGGATCAGGAATCGACACTTCTTCCATCGCTTTGATTGCCTGGTTCCAGGCGTCGTTTTTATTGAGATTTCTATGCAGACGCAGCGCTTCGGCAATCTGCTCTCCGACTGTATAAACCGGATTTAAGGATGTCATCGGGTCTTGAAAAATCATCGAAATATCATCGCCGCGTATCTCGCGCATGCGATTGTCTGGAGCGGTCGTTAATTCTTCGCCTTTAAATTTTATCGAACCGCCGACAATTTTCCCCGGCGCCGCAATCAGACGCATTACCGACAGCGCCGTGATTGATTTTCCGCTGCCCGACTCGCCGACCAGTCCGACAAGTTCGCCTTCGTCAACAAAAAAGCTTACGTCATCAACTGCTTTGACCGTGCCGCTGCGCGTTGGAAAATGAGTTTGCAGATTTTCAACTTCAAGTAAGTGAGACATTTGTAATTTTGAAAACAAAATTTGATTCTTCGTTATTGTTTTTCATTGTCTATTTACAATAAAAATTTGTCCTGGTTAGCAAGCCGCGTGCAACTAAATTCATCGCTTTTCCTTCAAACGAATGTTATCATTTTAACCGAAAATCCGTATTTTCGTCAGTAATAAATTCAAGGAGATTAATCGGCAGTGAAATTACGTTCCACTCTTTCCGGCGGTTTGCTCATAACCGTTTTTCTTGTTACAAATCTTTTTTCTCAGACCGCGACGGTTTCTAAAATAAATCCGAGAACTCCTGAACCGGCGGCGAAATCAAACAAAATCGTAACCACCGAAGCCATAGAACAGGACTTAGCCGAGGCTTTGACTTTGGTTGAAGACAAGCACGTCAGCGGCAAAAAGATTGATTATAACGACCTTTTCAAATCAGTCAACGATAGTATGCTGCAAACGCTCGACCCGCACTCGAATTATTTCGACGCCAAAGAAGCCGAACAATTTCGCGCTCAACAAACTTCACAATATTTCGGCATCGGCGCGCTGCTCGGCGATCTTAGAGACGAAAACGGTAAAGTTATCGCCACTTACATCAGAGCGACTTTTCAAGGCTCGCCGGCAAATCGCGCCGGACTTCGCTACGGCGATAAAATTTTAGCGGTCGGCGGCACTTCGATGCTCGGCAAAAATTTGCAGGAAGTGCGGACTTTTCTCATTGGTGCGCGCGGAACACCGGCAAAAATTACGGTTGAAAGATACGGAACAGGCAAACGCGAAGAAGTCGGTATTATCCGCGACGCCGTTTCACAACCGTCAATTCCTCAAGCCTATATGATACGACCCGGAATTGGTTACATAGCAATGACCGGCGGGTTTCATTACACGACTTATGAAGAATTTGTCCGGGCAATGAGCGAATTAAAAGCACAGGGAATGAAACAACTTATTCTCGATTTACGCAACAACTCGGGCGGGTTGGTAAGCCAGGCAACAAATGTCGCCAACACATTTCTCGCACGCGGGCAGGCGATTTTTACGCAAAAAGGTCGCATCGACGGTACGGGCAATACATATCGCGCCAATAATCCCGCGCCCGATGACACTCCCTTGATAGTTTTAGTAAACGGCAGTTCGGCTTCGGCTTCGGAAATTCTGGCGGGCGCGCTCCAAGACCACGACCGCGCTCTGATAGTCGGCGAAGACACTTTCGGTAAAGGACTGGTTCAAAATCCATTCCCTTTGGATTACGGCTCGATGCTGCTTTTGACCATTGCCAAATATGAAACCCCTTCAGGACGCTTGATTCAGCACGATTATTCCGACGGAAGTCTTTATAAGTATTACAATCGTGAAGACGCCGCTCCCCAAAAGCCAAAAGGCACGGAAAGCAAAACCGATACGGGCAGAACAGTTTTCGGCGGTAACGGAATCAATCCTGATGTGGTCGTTAAAGGTCAAACTTTAACGGTTGAAAAGTTTCGCGCACAGCAAAAACTCAACGACCCGATTTTTGCCTTCGCAATGGATTTGGCTTACGGAAAAATTGCCGGTTTTGAAAACTTAAAAGTCGACCGTCCGATTGCTTTTAATTACGATTTGAAAGCGCAGGATTTTTTCGTAAACGAAAATCTTTATCAAAAATTCAAAACCTTTGCGGTGAATAAATACAAACTTTCCTCCGCGCAGATTGATAGAGAACGCGAACTTATAATGCGCTCGCTGCGCAATGAACTTATTACGGCGGCTTACGGTTCGACAACATCGTTACAAATTTTCAATACATCGCTACAGATTTATAACGATTTCGACAATCAATTAAAACGCGCCATCGAGCTTTTGCCTGAAGCTAGACAACTTGCCATCGAAGGCGCCAAGGCGAATGCCAGAAAAGCGCAAGCCGATGTAAATCGGTAAAATTACTTTAGATAAAAAATTAAGGATGAGAAATTTGTAAATTTCTCATCCTTTTTCTCTTGAAACAATTTTAATATTTCTGGCTTTATCCGTTTAACAACCATTTCGCCATATAAAAAACGGCATAACCGGCGACTGTCAAAAGCAGTAAACCGCCTAAAATTGCCAGAGCAATATAGAGCTTAAATTTTTTATAACGATTCGCATCCGGCGGCGACAATTGGCTTTGCGGAAAATATGGCGGTGGTCTCTTGTCCATAACATTTAACATTTATCATTTATCATTTACCAAAGCAATCTGCGAAACAAGTTATAAAGAATTAAAGCCAATACTCAACAAACGATAAATTTTAAGTGTTAAAATGAAACTTATCGTGGCAGAGGTTGTTCTAAATTTGCCAGTCCGTAAGCCAAAACCGCAATGACCGCGCCGTTTTCGGCTAATTCGCGCGGCACGATTTTGTCGAAAGTGTCGGCGGCGGTGTGATGATAATTAAAATAAGTTCTGGTGTCGAACCACTGCGCAAATGACGGAACGCCTTTACTCGTCAACGGGTCAATGTCCGTACCGGCTTCTTCTGTTAAGTTGATGAGTCCCGCGCCCTGTTCTTTTAGAATCTTTGAAATCGGCGCCAAAAAAGGGAGTGCTTCGGGCTTGCCGGCAAAATGAAAACCAACCGGATGATTTGCACCCAAATCGCTTTCGATTGCGGCAAAGTGCTTTGAAATATTTGCGGCTTCTTCCTGAGCGTAAGTTCTGCCGCCGACAACCCCGTTTTCTTCGTTCATCCAGGCAACAAAGCGAATCGTACGCTTTGGTCTGATTTTTAATTGTCTTAAAAGGTAAGCGACTTGCATCGAAACTGCAACGCCCGCCGCGTCGTCAATTGCGCCTTGCCCCAAATCCCAGGAGTCCAGATGACCTGAAACAATCACGATTTCATCCGGCTTTTCACTTCCCTTCAAATCAGCAATCACATTGTAACTGGTCGTGTCGGGCAAAGTCTGGGGCGTGAGAAGTAGTTTAATTTTTACTTTGCCCATTTTTGCCAGATAATCAATCATCTCTGCATCTTCAAAAGAAACTGCTGCCGCCGGAATTTTTTTTACGCCTTCGGCATAGCGCATCGCGCCCGTATGCGCCAGACGATTTTGAGAGCCGCCCGCAGAGCGAACTAAAACACCGATTGCGCCGAAGCGTGCCGCTGCTATGGCGCCGCCGCCGCGATAACCTGCGGCATGACGGTATGCCTGTCCGCCAAAACCGATTGCCGCCATTTCGCGGTCGAATTTGTTATTAAAAAGAACAATTTTCCCCTCAATATTTTTACGTCCGATTTGTGTGAGTTCGTCAAAATTATTGACAACAACGACGTCGGCAACCAAACCGTTTGGCGCAGTCGCAATACTTCCGCCAAGCGCAGTCAACACAATTTTTTGCTTCGTTCCGCGCGCCATTCCATCGTATTCGACAAGTTCGCCGCGCTCTTCGCCGCGAACCCAGTGCGGAACGGTTAATTTTTGGAGACGTACATCGAGACCGAGTTTTCGCATTTCGCCCGCGACGTATTCAACAGCGCGCTGCGCCTGCGGCGAACCGGTCAGACGCGCACCGATGTTATAAGAAAGATAAGCCGTCTGCCGCAGGGCAAAATCGCTTTGTAAAGCGGCTTGCTGAATTTGTTTCATTTGAGCGAGCGTTTTTTCCGTATACAAAACAGGCGTCGGCGAAGCGGTCGGTTGCTGGGCGAAAATTTCCACCGTCGCGCCGAGCAGAAATAGACCGAGAAATATCACAAAAATTTGTTTGATTTTGCTGTACATAAAAATTTTATTTTTCGGGAGAATTTGCGTTCTAAGTTACCACAATTTTGTGCAATAATAGCATTGATTTTCTAAATTAAATTTTTCGGAAACAAAAATATGAAACGTATTTTCTTTCTTCTTTTTCTGTTTGCGTTTGCTTTCGCAAACTCTTACGCTCAACAAACTTCAGCTTTTAATTTTAACGAATTGATGAAGGTTCGTCGCGTCGGTGACCCGCAAATATCGCCCGACGGACGCTTTGTCGCATACACAATCGGAAATGTCGATATGGCGGCAAACAAAGTCGTCTCACAAATTTACATTGTTCCGTCCGCGGGCGGCGAAATCAGACAAATCACAAAAGGCGATAAATCCAACTCCAGCCCGCGCTGGTCGCCTGACGGCAAACGAATCGCTTTTACAACCGGCGGACAAATCTGGACGATGGACGCCGACGACGGTGGTGACAGAAAACAGATTACAAAAATTTCGACCGGCGCCGGAAATCCGGTCTGGTCGCCGAACGGAAAATGGATTGCTTTCAATTCGGAAGTTTACCCCGATTGCGCTTTTGATGAATGCAACCGGCAAAAAGATGAAGCGCAGGAAGCAAATAAAGTTCAGGCGCACGTTACCGAACGGCTTCTTTACAGACATTGGGCTGAATGGCGCGACCGCAAACGAACGCACGTTCTTGTGGTTTCAAGCGACGGCAATGGCAGCGTGGCAAAAGATTTGACGCCGGGCGATTTTGACTCTCCGCCGTATGCCGCTTCGACCGGTTTTGATTACGCATTTTCGCCGGATTCGCGGGAAATCGCTTTTTTGAGAAATCCCGATAAAGTCGAAGCCATTTCGACCAACAGCGACGTTTATATTGTTTCAATCGACGGTGGCACGGCTCGAAATATAACTGCCAACAATAAAGGTTACGACGCTTCGCCCGTTTACACGCCCGACGGTAAATATGTTATTTACCGTTCGCAGGCGACTCAGGGTTTTGAATCCGACCGTTGGCGCATTATGCGTTATAACCGTCAGACAGGCGCAAGCGAAGAGTTGACCGGTGGTTTCGATTTGCAGGCTGATGATTTTGTACTCTCTCCTGACGGCAAAACAATTTATTTTACAGCGAACGAGCGCGGGCTGGCGCCAATTTATTCCGTTGCGGTCGAACCGGCTCGACAGATGAAAAGCGCAACATCGGTTAAGAAAATCATTTCCGGCGGCTTCAATTCAAATGTAAATATCGCACGCGACGGTAAAACTTTAGTGTTTCTTTCAAGCTCAAACGCTGCGCCGGGCGAAATTTTTCGTGCATTTGTTGATTCGCCGCAGGCGATAAATCTAAGCCGCGCAAACACTGATTTTAATTTACAAAAACCGGAAGATGTTGAATGGACAGGCGCGATGAATACGAAAATTCACGGATTTTTGTTAAAACCCGCAAATTTTAACCCGTCGAAAAAATATCCGCTCCTGGTTATCATACACGGCGGACCCCAGGGCGCGAGCAACAATAATTGGGGTTATCGCTGGAATCCGCAGATTTTTGCAAATGCCGGTTACGTCGTCTTTTCACCCAATCCACGCGGTTCGACCGGTTACGGGCAAAAATTGACGAACGAAGTTTCGGCTGATTGGGGCGGCAAGGCTTACGTGGACATTATGAGCGGCGTGGCAAACGTTATAAAAAATCCCTATATCGACA
Source organism: Acidobacteria bacterium 28-9 (assembly GCA_002050355.1). GTDB lineage: Bacteria > Acidobacteriota > Blastocatellia > Pyrinomonadales > Pyrinomonadaceae. Next base: position 32,398 of record MWYY01000115.1, on the reverse strand, counting down.
AAAACCGCATCGGCGCGGCGGGCGCAAGTTATGGCGGTTATATGGTCGATTGGATTTTAGGACACAACAACGACCCGCGCTTCAAATTCAAAACACTCGTGTCCCACGCCGGTGTTTACAACCTCGAAAGTATGGCGACCGTAACCGAGGAGCTTTGGTTCGTCAATTACGAATTTAAGGGAATGCCCTGGGAAAATCCAGTCAATTACCAGAGATGGTCTCCGCATAAATTTGTCAACAATTTCAACACTCCGACGCTCGTTACGGCAGGCGAAATTGATTACAGAGTACCGATTGACCAGAGTTTACAGCTTTTCACCGCCTTGCAGCTAAAAGGCGTTGATTCAAAACTGGTCGTCTTTCCCGACGAAGGACACTGGATTTTGAAGCCGCAAAATTCGCAATTTTGGTATGGTCAGGTGCTTGATTGGCTGGGTAAATATCTGAACCCGTAACAACTGTTTTCAAATAAAAAGAAGTATTGGATTTTAAAAATCCAATACTTCTTTTTTGTTTCGACAATCTTTATCAAAACGTTATTTCGGCTGTGTCATCGGTTTGCTTTCGCCCGCCGCGGCTCGTTTGCCTTCAAACGGAAGCGGCGGCAAGCCCGGCATTGACGCGGTGATAACGCCTTTCATCATATCACCGTTAATAGTGCCATTGATGTTTAATTCTACCGCCTGACCTTGTATTTCGGTTTTGGCATTTCCGACGAATTTATTGCCGCTGACTTTCGCATCGGCAATTGTGCCTTTACCGAGCATCGAATCGAGCGAACCGGAAACTTTTGCGCCGTCTTGTTTGAGCGTCAGAGTTACGGGCAGTTTTTGTCCCTGCGCATCAACCGTCAAATTCCACACGCCGTTTGCATTTGCCATGGCGCCGCCGCTGCTGGCAGGTTTGCCAAAATCAGCGACGTTCAGCGTTTTGCCTTCGGCGTCAAAGACTTCGATTTTCTGCGAGTAAGTTTTTACCTGCGGCAAAATTTCTTCGGCATCACCGACAATCACAATCGCAATTTTATCCGGCGAAATATATTTCTTCGCTACACGCTCGACTTCATCGAGCGTAACGGCGTTGATTTTGTCGCGGTAAGTTTGAAGATAATCGGCTGGCAAATCATACAGCTGCTGCGAGACGAGCAGATTCGTCAAGCCTTCCTGCGTTTCAGCGCGAAGCGGAAAAACTCCGGTCAGAAAACTTTTCGCGTCTCGAAGTTCTTTTTCGGTAGCTTTTTCGTTGCGAACCCGATTTAGCTCATAGAAAAACTCTTTGAGCGACGCGCCCGTTACCGGCGTGCGAACCTCAGCCGTCGATTGAAAATTACCGGCAAGGCGACGCGTGTCGAAACTTGAATAGGCGCCATAAGTATAGCCGTTCTTTTCGCGCAGATTCATAAACAAACGCGACGAAGGTCCGGCGCCGATTATCTGGTTCATAACCAGGACGGGAAAATAATCAGGGTTGTTGCGTTCAATCGCCAAATTTCCCAGCACGATATTCGATTGAATCGAGCCGGGGCGATCAACCACAGTAATTGTCGCAGCCGTGCGAGCGGGCAGAGCAGGAAACTTCATGCTTTCTATCGTTCCCTTTTTCCAACCGCCGAAATTTTCGTTAATTTCCTTCAAAAGAGTTTCACGATTTACATCGCCGACAACAATCAAAGTCGCGTTATTCGGAACTAGCATTTTATCGCGGAACGCCATTAACTTTTCTCTCGAAATTTTTTCGACATCGGCGGCGGTCGGCGAAACAACGCTGTACGGGTGCGTACCATAGAGAATTTTCGATACTTGTTCGTTTGCTAAAAATGCTGGCTGTGAACGTTGATACTTCAAATTTTCAACAGCATTTTTCTTGTACAATGCGAGTTCGCTTTCTGGAAACGTGGGATTCAAAACCATATCCGTCATTAGTCGAAATACGTCGGAGCTATATAAGGACAATGCCGAAGCGGAAATAATTGTATTGTCATCGCCTGCGTTTGCCGAAATGCTTGCACCGAGTCTTTCGATTTCTTCGGCAAGCTGGCGACTGGTGCGCGTTTTTGTGCCTTCGTTGAGCATTGCGGTCAAAGCCGATGTTAAACCGGTCGAATCTGTCGGGTCATTTATATCGCCGGTCTTAAAAGCCAACCGATAACTGACGAGCGGAAGGCGCTTGTCTTCAAACACGACTACTTTTAAGCCGTTCGGCAAAACGGTTTCGAATGGTTTCGGTATTTCAAACGGTTTCGGCGCCAGCGGCGCGGGCGCGGTTTTACGAAAATCTTCATTCATAGTTTTTTGAGCAAATGCATTGACGCCAAACGCCGTTACTGCAAAGACGAAAATTATTATATTAATTGTTTTTTTCATTATTCTCCTTTGTGAGTTTCCAGAGCTTTCGGAGTAAATATTATTACGCAATTCAGTTAAAAAATTTTGTTTTATATACTCTGTCAACTCTAGCAAATTCCCTGCGTTTGGTTAATTTTCCATAGGTTTCGTATTCGCGCCGCTTCCTTTGGCGGCGGGAACAATATCGAGCAATGCGCGGTTTTCGGTATTCAGATATTTATTAACTGCGTCTTTTATTTGCGCGGGCGTAATTTTCAACTGTTCGTCAAGGTCAGAATTGACCAGCGTCGGGTCGTTGTCATAAAGTGCAAACTCGGCGATGCGCTGAGCGCGTGCCAAAGCCGATTGGCGAGAGCGAACTGTGTCGTTGAAAAGCTGATTGTGGAGTTTTTGCATCTCTTCGGCGGTTGGACCATTTGTCGCCATATCCTTGATTTCGTTCATAATCGTTTCGCGGATTTTGCTCAAATCTTTGCCCGGCTTCGGTATCGTAAAGATAATAAAGCTCGACGGACCACGACGTTCATCAGCGCCGCCTTGAATCTGCAAAACAGACTCTTCGCCTTTGACAAGTTTTTGATAAAGCCGCGAGCTTTCGCCGTCGTTTATTAATTTGCTCGCCAGTTCAAGCGCCGTGTATTCGGGCGTTCGACGCTGCGGAATTTTCCAGGCGAGTATAAACGCCGGAAACGGAGCGAGTTTGTCTTCAAACTTTTTGTAAGTTTGTGCTACTTCTTTCGGTTCGCTAACATCAATCGCGGGCGGCTTTGGCTGTTTCGGAATCGTGGCGAAATATTTTTTGATGAGTTCTTTCGCCTGATTCGTTTCAAACGCGCCGGAGATAACCAGCACGGCATTGTTCGGCGCATAGTTGATGCGGAAAAAATCTTGCACGTCTTTGACGGTCGCCGCATTCAAATCTTCCATTGAGCCGATGACCGAATGCGAATTGGCAAAGTTTTTATAAACCATTGAATTAAGCTGGTCGAAAACCTGTCCGAACGGTTGATTTTCGCCAAGCCGCTTTTCTTCCTGCACGGCGTTACGCTGGTTAGTCAAATTTTCTTCCGTGATGGCAAGCGAGCGCATGCGGTCGGATTCGAGCCACAGACCGAGCGGCAGTTGATTGGCGGGCAATCCCTCAAAATAATTTGTCCGTTCGGTGCTGGTCGTACCGTTCATCGTGCCGCCCGCGTTAAAAACATATTGAAAATGTTCGGCTTTTTTGACGTTTTCCGAGCCTTGAAACATCATATGCTCAAACAGATGTGCAAATCCGGTGCGCCCTTGACGCTCATTGCGCGAGCCGACATCGTAATAAACCGCAACCGCCACGACCGGAGCGGTATTTTCCTGATTCAAAATCACGCGCAAGCCGTTGTCGAGCGTAAACTGTTCGAGCTTTAACGGCTGCACTTTAAAGTTTCCTGACATTTTTTCTCCCGTAGATTTAGTGTTTGTAGTTTTTGTCTGGGCAAAAATACCTGTCGCCAAAACAGCCAGCGACAAGACGCTTGTCATCACGTAAATTATTTTCTTATTCATTTATTTCCTTGTAATTTTTTTGTTTGTAATGAGTATGTTAATAGTTTTACGCGACAAATAGCAAAAGGTTTCGCAATTAGTTGTAAATTGCGAGTGCTGAACGGTGAGTTGCAGATAATAATATTGAATGATAAATAATTATAAAAAAGGCGAGTTTAGATACTTTCTAAACTCGCCTTTTTATTTATCAACGGAGAAAAATGAAAACTCTTATTCGATGTAAGAAAGAATTTCCTACACACCGCTGACCGCTATTTTTAATAAGCTGTAAAATTAACGTTAATCGTTTCTTCCGAAAGAGAAACAACCTGCGTCGGCTGCGTAAAGCTGTAGCGTTTGGCGCGCACATCGAAGATAATGGTTTGTCCTACGGGAACATCTTCAAAACGATAATAACCGAAAGTGTTCGTATAAACGACGCGAACGCTGCCTTCGCCATCAGTCAATTTGACCGACGCTCCGACGATTTTGCGACCGCCGGAATTCATCACACGCCCGCCGACATTAACTGCCGCGGCAGTTGGCGAGTTCGAATTCCTCGGCGTCGGAGGACTAATTGAACTAAAATCAGCTGCATTATTGTTTGAATCGTTTGTTCCCCCGGAATTCTCTGGATTGAAGATTGGTTATTTGCGGGCGCGGGTGCGGGTGCATTTCCTTCTGAGCAGTCGGTTCCTGTTCCGTATCCGACAAAATCGACGATTGTCGCTCCAGTTGGCGGGCAAGTCGTGCCGTCCAAAGTTGTAGTATTGCTCACCAACGCCAACTTCCCGACCGAAGCCGCGATATTGACATTACAAGTCGGCGTCGCGTCGGGAGTCGGTATTGCACCGCCGACCGTCGAATTGGTTGTTCCGAGTTGAATTAAAAAATATTTTCCAGGTTCGATTATTGTGTTGGCTGCGATAATATTACAACGAGTAAAACTCGTTCCCGTCGAAGTTGCATACTGAAGCGAGTAACCACTTATATTCACAGGCGTTGTGCCATTGTTATAAAGCTCAACGAAATCCCAGTTGAATGTCGCGCCCGATGCTCCGCCAGCGCCCTAAATTTCGTTGATTACAACGGCGGCATTAGCCAGCGATGCAAAAGAAGCGCCTAGAAACAGTGCAAAAACAAACAAAACACTTTGGACAAAAAATTTATTCATTCTTAGTTCTCTCCTGTAAATTTATTACAAATCTTTAAAGTTCCGCTTGTTGGGCAGAAAAAAATGGCTTTATATAATTGTGAATGAATATGGAAGATAAACAACAATTTTATTTTGTACCAGAATTGGCAAAATAAGTCCATCATATTTTTCTCTTTGAAAGCAGTTAACGAAAATTTAAGATTTGCGCATTAATTTTTAACTTTCAAAAAAGAAAAAACTTTATTTTTGCTGCAAAAATAATTAAATAAATTTTATAAGTTATCGTTTCGCTCGCTCGACAATCGGAGTTTGCAACAAAACGGATTGAGTAGAAACAAAAAAAGCCCGTCAAGTTAACTTGACGGACTTAAGAAACAGGAGGAATCAGAAAGACTTTTTGTCGCTATTTTAACAGTTTTGAAAATCAAAAAACGACTCTTAGCCAATAATAGTGATGCGGCTTATTTTTGTTAAGTTGCTTTGACCAAAAAATATTTATAGTTTTTTTTTAAAAGAAAATCACCGCAAAATACATTCATATTTTGCGGTGATTTTCCTTTCGACGATTTTACAAATTAGAAATTCAGTTTTATCGAAACCTGCATTTTCCTTGACCTGCTTGTTACGCTGTCACGTATTCGTCCGAAAGTTGTGTCTGTAAACCTTGCTGTCGGATTATCGAATGACGGGTTATTGGTCAGGTTTTTGGCATCAAGACGCAAATCGAAATTAAATCTTTCCGTTATCCTAAATTTCTTGGAAATCGCTGCATCGGTTGCGAAATAGCGCGGTGTTCTAAAGAAGTTTCTTCCCGTATTACCGTTTTCGCCTGCATCTGGAATTGAAAACATCGCACGTTGTTCGGCGCTAAACCAATAATTGGTTCCGTTTTCCTGAATCAAACGCCCCATATACGCAGTGCAACCGTTACAATTAACTGTTGATTGGTTGACGTTACTGAAAGTATTGGCACCCGAATAAACCGTGAACGGTCTGCCGGACGACCATAAAACATTTCCTGCCAATTGCCAACCGCCGATTATATAATCAAGAACCTTTGGCATTCCCGAACCAAACATTCTGCCTCTGCCAAACGGTAATTCATAAACGTAGGTCGCTTGCAGAACGTGCCGATTGTCGAAATCCGACGGCGCATAGTTCAAGCTGCGATCGTTGATGTCAAAAGGCGTGCCTCCGGCAGATTGGAACGAACCGCGCTGAACAGTGGTAAAAGTCGGGTCAAACGAGCGCGTGTCTTCCGATTTGCTGAAAGTATAACCGACTTGGAAACCGACGCCTTTGTTAAAACGCCGCTTCAAAATAAATTCAAGTCCGTTGTAACGAGAAATATCGTTGCTGTCTATTACATTTAACGCGCCCAAAAATTGAGGGAATCTTTGAAAAAAGAACGGAGTAAAGCCGTTTGCAGTCAATGAAGCAGTACTGGTTCCGGCAGCTCCGGCTCTTGATGAAAGCGTGGCGGCGGCAGCGGCAACAGAATTCTGAGCAAGTTGTGTCGAGAATTGGTTTCGGAAAGCCGCCGTATTAGCGGCAGTGTTCGCTCCGCCAGTTAATAAACCTGCCAGACAAACGCTTGTGTTAGCCGAATTCTGAACGGCTCGAAACGCGCTCAAAAAAGTCTCGCCCGGACAGCGCGCATCAGTCGCATTAATATCTACTTGATTAGAATCGTAACCGCCCAAAAGATGATTTCCGCGCTTGCCGATGTAATTAACTTCTATCACGGTATTTTTAAAAACTTCGCGCTGGAAACTTAACGCAAACTGGTGAATTTCAGGAAACTTTAAATCAGGATCAATGACCGTTACGCTTTCCGTACCAAAAGCCGCCCGTTGCCGCAAACTTTCCGGGGTTTGAGTCGGAGCTAACGAAGGCAAGCCGTTTCTTAATAAATTTGCCCCTTGGTCAAATGTCGGATTGTTACTCAAAAATGTATTTCCGGGCGCATTTTGAAAGATGCTTGAAGAAAACAAAAATGTGGGAAATCTGTCATAGGCAAGTCTGTAATTGGCGCGAATCGAAGTTTTACCGTCTTTTAGCGGATCCCAGGCAAAGCCGATGGATGGCGAAAGATTGTTTAAGTCATTATCAAACAATTTTTTTTCCACAAATCTTATGTCATTTGCCGGAGCCGCTCCGACGACAACCGGTTTATCCGGCGCAAGAATCGGTCTGCCATCGGATTTCGGAGTTAACTTAAACTCCCATCGCAATCCTATATCAAATGTTAAATTGGGTCTGAATTTCCACGTATCCTGGGCATAAAAATCATATTCAGGATAAGTTGCCTGGAACAAATACCGTGTTCCGGCAGGAGCGAATTGCCCGGGATCGGCTGGATCTGAGACAAAGGCTTGCCGGTAGCTGCCTATTCTGCCGAGAAGGTCATTTATCGTTCCGCGAAGCCTGGTTAAATCATTGGTGTTTATTCCGGTTGTCGGCAAGCCGAACGCATTAAAAGTGCTTGTCCCTGCACTAAAGAAAACTTGCGGCTCAATTTGACAAGTTGAACAAGTAACACCGGATCTATCATCCTTCGCGATACCGTAACGAAAATTTATACCGCCTTTGACAATGTGATTTCCTTTAACCCACGTCAAATTGTCGGCAACCTGATAAGTATCTACACTTCGGGCGTTATAACCAAAATTGATGTTAGTCACGTTCACGTTGTTAAATGAGAATGGTATCGCCGCATCCGGTTCGGGAGTATTAAAACTAAAGGCGAATCTACTGAATCCGAAAAGAGCTTCGTTAGTTATACTGGCAGTCGGCGACCAGCGGAAATTAACTGCCAGGTTTTTCGGGCTTCGAAACGTATCAACAATATTTGGAGTTCCTGGAAATACCGGTCGTCCAGCATTTGCGCCGCCGTCACCGAATGTATTCTGCGCTCCTTGCGCATAACGAACATAAAGCAATTTATCGTCGGCGAATTTATAATCAAACTTTGTAACAAAGTCGTATTGTTTTTCAATGCCCGGAGTGTTAAAGCTAAATCCGGCTGTATTTAATCCATCACCGGCGGAAAAATTATTCGGCAACGGTGTTGTATTGATAACCGCCAAAATTGCCGGGTCTAAACCAACGGCAGTTGGATTTCCGGCTCCCGCAGCAGAATTCGCATTTATGTTATAGGTCGCCAAACAATTAGTGGTTAAGGTTGTACTGCACGGTTGAATTAGCGGATTTCCGGCAGCATCAACTGACGGGTTGGTTGTTCCGGTCGGAGAGTTTTGCCCGCCGCGCACAAAACGGAAAATTCCATTTCTGGCGGCTTGTGTATAAACAGTTCTGGTGATTGGAAGCGTGTCGTTTGCACGTAGCATTTGCAGGTTAGTAAAAAAGAAAAATTTATCTTTAATTATCGGACCGCCGACGCTGCCGCCGAAAATATGTTGTATAAATTGCGGTCGCCGCACGCCGTTCAGATTATTTCCATATTCATTGGCGTTAAATTCCGGCGTTCTGTAAAATTCAAAAGCGCTCCCGGTTAAACGATTTGTGCCGGAGCGTGTAATGAAAGTTACCTGCGCGCCGCTGCTACGCCCGAGTTCCGCCGTAAAATTGCTGGTTACGACCTGAAATTCCTGAATAGAATCGGGATTCGGGCGAAGCGGCGTAAAATTTGAGCCGCCCGCGCTCGATTCATTTATGTCTATACCGTCGAGCGTAAAGTTAAAAGCGCGGTCGCGCGAGCCGTGAACGTGAACGCCGCCGCCGGCCGTTGCATCGAAAGTGTTTATAACGCCCGGTTGAAAGTTGAGTAAATCGAGCGGATTGCGTCCGCGATTGCCGACAATCGGTAAACTTTCGAGAGTTCTCTGGTCAACCGTACTTCCCAAGTTTCCCGAACTGCCGGTTTGAACGGCTTCCGCAGTTCCCTCCACTGTAACTGTTTCAGCCACTCCGCCGACATCGAGCGATATATTAACGGTCGCCGGTTGATTAATAAAAACCGTATTTTTGCCGGCTACGGTTTTTTTAAATCCCTGTTTTTCAACCGTAACCTGATAACTTCCCGCTTGTATCAAATCGAATGTGTAAGTTCCGCTGTCAGCGGTTTCAGTGGTAAGGGAAATTCCCGTCCCCTCGTTTGTTAAAGTTACGGACGCGCCTGAAACAGCAGCGCCGGAACTGTCCGTAACAGTTCCTGTCAGACGCGACGTTGTTCCCTGTGCGAAAGCAGCAGTCGTCCATAAAAGAGACAGAATAAAAACAGACAACAAAAGTCCAAATGGTTTTTTGCTCATCCTTGAGACCTCCAACGAATTTTAATTTATAACAATAGCCTTATGTGTTTATGGAAATAAGATAAGAATTATTAATGCAAAATAACATACAAATCTAAATTAGTTAAGCGAAATTTAATAGAAATTTAATTTTTTTGAAACAAATAAAATTTTAAAAAAACTGTTTTGAAATCGAAGGAATCAAAAACTTACTATTTTTTGCTGTAAGTTATTACAAAGTTGGAAATGAAGTTTTGGTGAGAAATTTTAAGTTTGAATATTAATGCTTCTAGAATCAATGCAAATTTATTTTTGGTATTTAAGAACCGCACCGCTTGCGCCGACTGCCCAGCCGAATTTTTTTGTTATAAACAAACCGTAAAGATTTTCTTTTGTATAGCTGGCTTGTTTTACCCAGGATTTTCCTTTGTCCGAGGACCGCAAAATCGTGCCGCTATAACCGACAATCCAGCCGTTTTTGTCGTCGGCAAAATCGACGCGCAAAAATGTCGCCGGAAAATTTGTTTTAACCGTTTCCCAAAGTTCACCGCCGTCTTCGGTACGCAAAACCGTACCTTTTCCGCCGACCGCATACCCTTCTGATTTGTCCCGAAAATCTACATTATACAAGGGTTTGTCGGAGCCGGATTTTTGTTTTATCCACGTAAAACCACCGTCAATGGTTGTCAGAATTATTCCTTTGTCGCCGACAATCCAGCCGTCCGAGCCGTTCACAAAGTCCAGATGGTATAATTCCGCTTTTGCGGCAACCGCAACTCTCGACCAGGTTTCGCCGCCGTCGTTTGTCCGCATAACGAGCGAGTCAACAACCTCGTCGGCTTTATTAAGCAGCGAACCGACGACGAAACCGAGTTTTTTATCGGGAAAACGAATACTCAAAAACTCCGGTGTTAAGCCTTTAAAATCACTTGTTTTATATATTTTCGTTTCCTGCCAACTGCGCCCGCCGTCTCTAGTAATAAACATTTTTTTTCCGGCGACCAGATAACCGTTGCTGTCGTTGCGAAAATAAATTTCATTGATGTTTTCGTCCGTTTGCAAATCGTGCTGGGTCCAATTTCTACCGCCGTCTTTTGTAAAAGCAAGATAACCTTTGTCTCCTGCAACAAAGCCGTTCTCCGAAGATGTAAAATGAACTGCTACCAAATCGCCTGCCGCTTTAGTGCGATTGACAGACCAGCCGGTTTGCGCGGGGTAAATTTGAACCGACAACAACATGGCACACGCAATTAATAAAACTCTTTTTAAACCCGTCGTTTTCGCTTTGTTCATAATTTTAGTAAAAAAAAGGCGACTCTTCGACGAGTAAAATAACCTTTATCGCGCCGAATGTCACCCTTTAAAAATATATTTCATTGAATCGAAAAATCAGTTCAAAACTTATTTAACAATTTTGTAAACCTTTCCTTTCCAAACGACGACGACTTGTTCACCGAGTGAGAAATACCGCGCTAAATCTTTTTCCTTAGAAATTAGCTCAAAAAACTCGTTGCTTGCAAACTTCAATCTCCTCTCCGGCAAACGGGCTTCTTCCTTGAATTCGGAATCAATCCAAACGCCCGCTTCAAAATAAAAAGTTTTCGCGCCAATTTTTTTGACGCTTCCGGTTATAATCGTTTCATCGTCCTCGGAATTAATCGTTGTCTGCCCCTGCTGTTTTTTTGCCTCTTTGCTGGCTCGGACTGCTCCTTGACCGGTTGTTGCTCCGGCGGGTAAAGGTTTTGCAGGAGATTTCCTTGCAACACTTCTGCCGTTAATCGGCAAATCGGCTGAGACCGTGTTTGAAGAATTGCTTTGCCGCATATTTTCGAACGCAGTTCTGTTTTCCCGCTCACTGCCGTCGGTTGCCAGATACGAAGTATAAGGCGTAACGATTCCGTAACGAGTACCTAAATCGACGATTTCATCGCGCAACTCTTTGCTTTCACCGTTTGAGCGGATTTGTTCGACCAGCCAGCCGACGCGTCGTGTCGCCCAAAGTCTTGGCAAAAAGCTGTTGTCTTCGGTGCGAAGCGGAAAATCGAGGTTTTTATATTCAAAAGCTCTCGTTTCCCTTACGGTTTTTCCTTTCAAAAGAATTGTTACATTTTCCAAATCGCCCGTGTTTTTGTAACGCCCTATTAACGTCAACTGTGTGCCTTTGAAAACATCATTTAACGTTCGCGGATAAAGTAAATCGGTTTCGATGCTGCCGAAATCCATTTCCAAATCGGTCAAAACTGGCGAATTTACACGCGTAAAAAAGTTCGAAACTTTTACTTCCAAATCTTCTTTTGGTTCGATATAATCGGCAACGCCTGAATTTTCAGAGGCAAGTTTATCAAGCAGTCTCGTATTGACATCATAACCGACACCGAATGTGAAAAGTCGCAAATCTTCGACTTTTATTTGCCTGGCATTTTCAACAATTTTTTCTACGTTGGATTCGCCCACCGTCGGCAAACCGTCCGTCATAAACACCAGCATTTTTGGTCTGTCTGAAGAATCAAATTGTCGGAGTGACGCTCTTAAAGCGTCGTTGATATTAGTTCCGCCGGTCGGTGTAAGTTTTTTGACGAATTCTTCACCGCGTTTTTTGCCCTGCGCATTTGCCGCAATCAAACTGCTTTCCATCAAATGTTCTTCGCCGGCAAAATTTATGATGTTAAACCTATCTCCGTCGCGCAGGTTTATAACTCCGAAGAGCAAGGCGGCGCGCACCTTTTCCATTTTGCCTTCCTCTGCCATCGAACCCGACGTATCAAGCACGAAAACAATATCTTTATCAACCAATTCGTGTTCCGTCAGGTTGTCTTTCGGGGAAAGCTGCAGCAGAAAATAACCGTCTTTGCCAGCTTCACGATAAGTCAGAAGCGACAAACCGAAATCGTTGTTCGATATTCCGTAAAAAAGCTGCAAATCGTTGTCGTCGCCGTTTGTTTCAAACGAAACCGTAGCCGCATTTTCGCCTTTGCGCACAACTTCGATTTTATGCGAAGGCGAATAAACGTTTCGCAAGGCTTCACGTCCTTCAATTGCGATTTTACCGGAAACCGTACCGAATTTTTGCGGATTTCTCGAATTATTATTTCGAAAAGAATTTTCCGACGAAAGTGGATTCGGTCGCGAATTATTCCAGAGGTTTCTGCCCGTGCCTAACGGATAACGATAAGCGACAGTTCCCGATTCGGCTTTCAAAACTTGCGAATACGTGATTTCAAGTTTCTTATCCGAGTTTGGCGGAATAGGAAAAATCGAAGCCTGAAACAAGTCTTTTCCGGCGTATTCAAGCAAGCCGGGGTCGCGCTGCCGTCTGACGATTTCATCATAAATTCGTCTTGCCTCTTCCCGACTTCTGACTTCGCCGACCAGCTTTTTGCCATTTTCCCAAATCGCAAACTCTACAATCGAAGCCGTTTCGGGAATCGGAAAAAAGTATGTTCCTTCCAAAGTGTAAGGCGTGTCGTTGCGAAAAACCTGCTCGATGTGCGTAGTCGCAACTTGCCCGTTAATGCGCGTATCAAGCTCGATTGATTTAACCGGAAGTGCGTTGGGAAGCGGAGCGGGGCGGGGGCGCGGAGGAATCGGACGACACGGGCGAATCTCGCAAATAATCGGAACGATTACGCCTTGCGCGCTTGCTTCAACCGCGCTTAAAAAAGCAATGAACAACAAACAAAAAAAATTTGCCGCATTATTAAATCTCATAATTTATCTCCCTCTTTCAGGTTTTATCAGCGCTGGTTTTCAACTTACGCTTTTAGTTCGGATAAATTTAAGAACGCGGCAAATTTTTATTTCTTGCAAATTTTATTTATTTGGGCTCGTCGGTTAGAGCGTCGTCAATATCTTTTTCCAATTTGAAACGCAATTTTTCAACCAAAGAATCGGATTTTTGAAGATTCGTTTCCAGGCTGGTGCGGCTGCTCTGGATTTCCGTCAAAAGGTTTTGCAGATTTTGCTTTTCGCTTTGCATATTTTTGCGGCGCGTATCACGCAACTCTTCCGGGCGGAGCGAACCGACAAAGGCAACCGAGCGGTCAATCATTTCCGAACGCGATTCGTTTTCAATCTGCTCGAGTCGGGTTCTTACGGTGCTTTCCTTTTCGATCATATCGAAAAGCTGTTTTCGCAAAGATTCCGAGCGCGTTTCGGCTCGTGTTAAAATATCCAGATTCAATAACAGACGTTTTTGCTTTTCGTCGTAAGTGTTGGTTTTGCTGGATTCGAGCGACTTGACGCGCGTTTTTAAATCTTTTATCCCGTCGCCGACTTTATCAATTTTATTTTCCAGACTTTCCGGTTCGGTCAATTGATTTTGCGGAATGACGATTTGATTTTCGTTTTGATTGTCTTCGGCGCGGCTGATGATTTCCGGCTCGGTCTGCTGCGGCACGGACAAAGAAGTTAAAACGGCAACCGGGCGCGCCGTTCTCCTTGTTTTGCGCTTTGCGGTTTGCGCCTCCGCAACTGAAAACAAAACACACAGACAAAACAAAAATGTCAATGTGGATGCAAAAATCCCTTTCGACTTTCGGATTATGGTTTTCATAATTTTATGTTTTCTGATTCGGTAAATCTTTGTCGGGAAGCAAATCGCCGGTAAAAAATTCGACAATGTTTTTGCCTGCCCCTACAAAAGGAATCGCGTCAATTCCGGCATTTAAAACGCCTTTGACGACGCCTTTTCGTTTGATGTCATAACCGACCAAACCGATTGCCATTGCGGTTCCGACGTATGGAATTGATTTTGCGACGCGCCTGGCAAGCGTCCAACCGCCGGCGTGGACAATTTTTCTCTTCAAATTTGGATTCTCATTTGCCATAATTTTCCTCAAACGGTTTTTATTATACTTGCCTTATTCGGATGACAAAAGCATACTTTTACTTTGCACGCAGATTTTCCCTTAAAGTTTCAAATATCCGTTAAGATTATGTCGCTTATCATCAACAATCTTTTCAAAAGACACGGTGAAAATTGGGTTATCAAAGACGTTTCGCTCCAAGTCGAAAAGGGCGAAATACTCGGCATATTCGGCGTTGTCGGCGTCGGCAAATCAACTCTAATCCGCGCTATTGCAGGTGATATTGAACACAACGGCGGCACGGTTTTCTTCGACGCCGATGACGTAACCGACTTGAATTGCACAGAGCGCCGTTTTCATTTCCCAAAATTATCAAACGAATCTTTTTGGAAAACAATGTTCAAAGCCGAAGTTCCCTCCGAATTGTCCGATGGTATCGGTCAGGTTTTGGCTCTTGAAAATGCTTTGCATACAGCCGAAGGCGTGCTTCTGCTCGACAATCAATTCTGCTTTATGGACCGGGAAACGCGCGAGGAAAATTGCGAAAAGCTCCGGCAAAACGTAAAGGAGAAAAATCTCGCCGTCGTTTTTGCGACAAATGATTTTAACGAAATTTTTTTAATTTGCGACCGCGTCGCCGTGCTTCACGACGGCGAGATAAAACAGACGGGAACGCCGCGGGAAGTCTATGAAAATCCCAATTCGGCGACGGTGGCGCGCGTTACCGGACGAAATAATTTAATCGAAGCCAAACGTTTAAGTTCAAGTAAAACGGAAACGCCTGAATTTCAAACCGTCAAAGGCGAACACCGAATTTTCACAGACCAAATCGAAAAAAATGCGCTCGACGCAATCGACCAAATTGTTACGCTCGCCATTCGCCCCGAACACATTTCGATTTCCTTCGGCGCGTCTTTTCCCGAAGACAATCTGCTCAAAGCCAAAATTTCCGGCGTAAAATACCTGGGCGCAACGACTCTTATCGAACTCGATGCCGATGGCTTAACATTAAATTCTTTGGTTTTGCGCCTCGTCGGTTTGAATATCGGCGACGAATGTATGGTCGGACTTCCGCCCGACCGAATTCAAATTTTAAAAGATTAATCAAACCATTATTCGATCGACGTTAAGCATTAACGCCTCTCTGACTTTTTGTTATTGGATTCTGGTAATTGTAAGATACTGTTTTGTTCCCGTAGAATTTTGAGTTTGATACGCTATTATTGCACCGTTCAGATATACAAATCCAGGGCTTTTTATCCAGTTGCCGCTCGGATTAGTTACTTCATAAACAACACCGAGCAGAGTAGATTTGACAAAGTATTTGTTGGTCGTAACAGAGCTGTTGTTTTGGTATTGTTTGACTCTTTGACCGTCGCCGTCAAAGCCCTGTTCAATCGTCAAGGTGCGCTGCACTCCGCCGACTGTTATTGGACTGGTCGTTTTGTAACTTCTACCCGTTGCATTGTGGAAAGTCTATAATGTTCCCGCTTTTATTTGTCTGCCGTCGGCATCGTATTTCTAATTTGTCTCTTATCGTTTGTTGATTGTATAAATTGATTTTCTTAACCACACCAAGATGATGACGACTTAGAACGCAAATGCAAATTAGGTGCAAAATATCCAAATCTACTTATTACTTCCTAATCGTCTTCATTCTTCTGAACCCATATCTCGAAACCTTCAGCCCAGTTGCGATAAACAGCCAGTCCATAAACGTGCGTGATTTTGTCATCCAATTCTGTTTTCCGAAAATTCCTTTGAAAATTCGGGATCTTCTTTATGTAATTAGTCAAAGGTATCGATTTGTCAGGGGATACATTTATCTTTTCAACAATATTCTTATTCGGATTGTTTTTATCTTATTCTGTCGTAATAAACACTTATACGGAATGTTTTATATCTGTAACTTCCGAATGTATCTGGAGCTTGAAAGCTGCCTTTTCCCAAAATTTTGTCCACATCAAAGCGAGTTGTTATACATGGGACAATTCCATTTCAATCTTTGGAAAACACCTCGATTCCAAAGACGGAAAATAGCATGGTTAACATCCAGCCTGTCCTTTTCATTGTCTTAATCCACTCAATGGTATTTGCTGGCATTCGCTTCATTCCTTTACACCTTCCTTATTCCTCCGCAAGCCGATTTCAACGCTTCTTCACCGGCTATGTTAATACTGACTCTTAGTAATGATTTAACACTATTCAAATCCTTAATTCTTCAACTTAATTCCAAGGTAACTTTCGGCAAATTATTCAATCGGTGTTAAAACAATCTGAACACGACGGTTTTTTGCACGATTAATATTTGTCGTATTCGGCGCAATCGGCAAACTCGCGCCCAAGCCTTTTGCTTCCAGACGATTTTGCGCAACGCCGAGCGATATGATTTTATCGGCGACCGATTGCGCGCGCTGTTCGGTTAAAGCCTGTAATTCTTCCGGCGTTCCTTTGTCGTCAGTGTGCGATTCGACCGAAATTTTATAATCGGTGTTGCTTGCCAGAACTTCGCTGAGTGAACTTAAATTCGTTTCGCCTTTTGGAGCAAAGCTGCTCGTCCGCGTTCCCGTAAAATAATTTTCCGGTAATGTTAAAATAATTCCGCGCTCGTCTCTTTTGACCTCGCCGAAGCGTTTGAGCGACTGCATCAAAACCGCAGTATTCGCTTGAATTTGGCTCAACCTCTGTTCTTTTTCTCGCTGCTGTTCGAGCGCTTTATTTTGACTTTCGATGTTTGCCAGTTTTTGGTTGGCGCTTTCGACTTCGGTTTTTGTTCGCCCGAGTTCTTCGCGCGCTTTGCCTAATTCGGCTTGTAAATCTTTTATTTGGTTGGAATAATTCAAAGCATCGCGTTCGGCAAGTTCACGGTTTCTCGTCTCGCGCGCGAGTTCTGATTTCAAAGCGGCGACTTCGTTTTGCGCGTCTGTATATCTCACTTCCGATTGGCGAATTTCCGCGTCCGAGCGAGTTTTTTCATTGCGTTTTTCGCGTGCTTCACGACGCGCTGCTGCGGTCGTTTCGGCTTTAACTGCCACGCCGATTGCTTGTCGCGCCGAAATATCAACTTGTTCTTCGTCGCGTCCGGCTCGCCAGGCGGCATCGGCGGTTTGCAAAAGCGCTTCGGCTTGATGCAATTCTTCGACGGCATCGCGTTGCGCTCCGGCAAACCTCGCCAGCGCAACGGCTTGTTTCGCCTGCAAAATCGTCGAAGGTGTTTTCGCATAATCGGTTTCGGCAATTTCCGGCGTTCTCGCATCGCGAAAATAATCGCTCGAATTTCCGAAATACTGTATCGCGCGCGTAGTCGCCGGCGTTCTTCCGCTCGGCGCATACGGACTCAAATTTTCCAGCATAATCGTCTGGCTCGGACGCCGCACGAGAAAATGCGGTTCAGCCGTGATAATCAAAGAGAAAGTTTGCAAGGGCGTCGTAACAGACATTTTTGAATCGAAATCGAAAAAACCGCGACGTTTTATCTCGCCGAGATTATCAATCTGTCCGTCGGGCGAAATCGCCCACAAAACATAAGTCGCGTAACCTGCGCCGAGTTCAAACGGACGCGGCATTTTTGAAACCGACAAATCAATCTCGGTTCCGTTTTTTGAAGTTCGTTTGAGTTTCGCTTCGCCTTTCATACGCGGAAAGCGCGTCGTGCCGCGAAACTGTACATAAACCAATTCGTCCTGCGGATAAGTTATCGCCGTCGTCTGACGCGCAACGTCAACTTGAGCGAAACTTGTTATGGTTAGTAAAAATAAAAAAGATAATAAGGCGAGTAAACTGTGTGCTTTATGGATTTTCATTTGTGCCTCCGAAGAAGTTTTAACGATTAAAAAGATGCCGTCAAAACAATCGGCGTTGCAAATCTTACCATATTTTTAAGTAACGAAACGGTTTTGGCTTTGCGGCGCGAGTAAAGTATATTCAATAATTTACACGGCAATGAACGATTTCAAACGACTTTTAAAATATCTCCGCCCGCATCTTTCGACGTTCGTTTTCGCGTTCGTCGCAATGATTTTCGGCGCGCTTTTCGAGAGCGCGACGCTTGCGCTCCTCGTTCCGATTTTCAAGCAGACTTTTAACGCCGGACAAAGTGCCGAGACGCTTTACGGTTTGCAAAAACTGATTCCCGAAAACGATTGGTTTGCGGCGTGGGCGATGATCTCCGTTTTACTGATAAGTTTTAGAATTTTAGGTGGAATTTCCGAATATTTCTCTTCGTATTTGATGGCAAAAATCGGGCAATCAGCCGTTTTGCAATTAAGGCAGGAACTATACGCGCATCTTTTGAATCAATCAGCGAGTTTTTTTCAGAAACACAGAACAAACTTTCTCGTCTCGCGTCTTGTCGCCAGCGCGGCGGCAATTGAATTGGCAGTTTCATCGAATTTGCGCGACGTTTTCCGCGAAACCGTTATGCTTGTTGTCTTTTTGAGCGCCGCTTTTTACTTCAATTGGCGTTTGATGCTGGGTGCAATGATTATCGCGCCGATTATTGGAATTTTGACATCCAAATTCAGCAAATCGCTCAGAAAACTTTCTGAAGAATCGTTCGAAGGAAATAAACTTTTAACCGATACGGCGCAGGAATCGATCGCCAATTTTACAATCGTTAATGCTTACCGCGCTGAAGAACGCGAAAAATTGCGTTTTGCAAATGTAGCAAGAATTATCGCGCGCGCCAATCTTCGTTCGGGAAAAATTGCCGCCCTTTCGCCGCCAATCATTACTTTAATCGGCATTATCGCTGTTGTAGTATTTTTATTTTTCGGTCTGCGCGAGATAAACACAGGCAGAATGGAAGCCGCGCAGTTTTTCACGTTTCTGTTTTTCCTTTTTTCAAGTTATGACCCGATGCGAAAAATTTCGCGACAGCACAACGAAATTACAAAAGCATTTGCAGCCGCGCGCGACGTTTGGGATATTTTAGACCAAACCGAAGCCTTGCCGGAAAAGCCAAACGCCGTCGAACTCCAGCCTTTGCAGGATAAAATCGAACTCAAAGATGTTTCTTTCAATTATCAAACGGACGAAAAATCTATTCTCAAAAATATAAATTTGAAAATACCGAAAGGCGCGATGGTCGCTCTCGTCGGCGAGAGCGGCGGCGGCAAATCCAGTTTGATAAAAATGATTCAAAGGCTTTACGATGTTTCGAGCGGCGCGATTTTTTGGGACGAAACCGATTTGCGCGATGCACGAGTTTCGAGTTTGAGAAAACAAATCGCCCTCGTTACGCAGGAAACGGTTCTGTTCAACGACACGATTCGCTATAATATTTCTTACGGACGACCCGACGCAACTCGAACAGAAATCCGGAAAGCCGCGCGAATTGCTTTTGCTCTAGATTTTATTGAGGAATTGCCGAAAGGCTTTGACACGCTTGTCGGCGAGCGCGGAATTTTCCTTTCGGGCGGTCAGCGTCAGCGAATTGCTATCGCGCGCGCCGTTCTTGTGAATGCGCCCGTTTTAATTCTTGATGAAGCCACCAGCGCGCTCGATACCGAATCGGAAAGTCTCGTGCAAAAGGCTTTGGCAAATTTGATGCAAAATAAAACTTCAATTGTCATAGCACACAGGCTTTCAACCGTTCGCCGCGCCGACAAAATCGTCGTAATGGAACGCGGACGAATCGTCGAAACCGGAACGCACAATGAACTTTTAGAAAAAGGCGGAATCTATAAACGTTTATACGAATTGCAATTTTTGGAGGACGAAAACAGTAGTCAGTTGTCGGTTGTCAGTAGTCAGAAAAAATCTGATAAAACCGATAACCGGAAACTGACTGCCGACAATTGAAAAATGAAATCAATGACCGGATTCGGACATGGACAGGCGGCGGGAGAAAATTTTAATGTCGCAGTCGAAATAAAAACTGTCAACAATCGTTTTCTGGATGTTAGTTTGCGTCTTGCAAACGAATTCCAAACACTCGAGACACAGTTGAAGCGGCTTATTACAAGCCGTCTTTCGCGCGGCAGAATTGACGTTTATGTCAACGTCGAGCAAACCGGCGACATTGCATATGAATTGAATCGCCCTTTGATTTCCGGTTACTTGTCGGCTTTGCGCGAGATGCAGACAGATTTTTCCCTTTCCGGCGAGCCGGATTTGAACGTAATTGCCCGGTTGCCAAACGTTTTACAGGCAAAAAAAGACGACATTAACCAAAATCTTGCCGAAGCGATTGAAAAAGCCTGCCAGGATGCTTTGGAAGAGCTTGAAAAAATGCGCGAGACAGAAGGCGAAACGCTGCAAACTGAACTTGAAACGCGCCTTTCGGCAATCGAGATTCAACTTCCGAAAATCGAAACTGAAAGCGAATCAGTCGCTGAAGAATATCGCCAGCGTTTAAACAAGCGTATCGAAAATTTATTGAGCAAAAGTGAAACGCAAATCGAATTGGACCAGGCGCGTCTCGCGCAGGAAGTTGCGTATTTGGCTGATAAAAGCGATATTTCCGAAGAAATCTCGCGTCTGAAAAGTCATCTCGAACAATTTCGCACCATATTGAGTCAGGAAACGGAGGTCGGCAAAAAACTTGATTTCCTGACACAGGAATTAAACCGCGAAGCCAACACTATTTCTTCCAAAACGAATAATTTGGTTGTAAAAGAATCTGCTTTAGTAATCAAGGCAGAGATTGAGAAAATCCGCGAGCAGATTCAAAACGTAGAGTAATAGTGAATGGTGAGTGATGAATGGTTAATTAAAAATATTTCTTCCATTCACCATTCACCATTCACCATTCACCATTATTATGACCGGTAATCTAATCATCATCAGTTCTCCGTCGGGCGGCGGAAAAGGGACTTTGATAAAAGAAGTTCTGAAAAACGTGCGGGACATCGATTATTCGATTTCATACACGACGCGCCCGATGCGCAATGGTGAAATAAACGGGCGCGATTATTTTTTTGTCGGCATTGCCGAGTTTAATGAGTTGATTGAAAAAGGTGAATTTCTCGAATATGCCCAAGTTCACGGAAATTTTTATGGAACATCGCTCAAACAGAATGCGGCAAAAACGAATATCGGACACGACGTAATACTCGAAATCGATGTTCAGGGCGCAAAAAATGTGCGCGCGAAAATTCCTGAAGCCGTTTCCGTTTTTATTTTGCCGCCATCGTTTGAAGTTTTGCGCAGGCGTTTGATTACGCGAAAAACTGAGAAACAACAAGATTTGTCCGTTCGCCTGCAAAATTCTTTCGGCGAAGTCCGGAATTTCAATCAGTTCGAGTATATTGTTATAAATAACGAAGTTACCGAAGCGGCAAAAAATTTAGAAACGATAATTTTAGCCGAAAGACAAAAGCGAATTAGACAAACCGAAGCGATTCGGGTTATTTTAGATAGTTTTGATGCTTCACTTGAAAGTGTCTTAGGAGATTAGAAATATTTATGGTCGAAAAAAACGAACAACAAATCGAGGAAACTAACAACAGAAGTGGGGCGACATCGCAGAACGACTCAAAATACAGAAAAATTATCTTAGCCGCGCAGCGCAGCAAACAAATTCAGCGCGGCGCAAATCCGCGAGTCGATATGGACCCGCGTAAAAGCAAATCTACCCGCATTGCAATGAAAGAACTCGACGAAGGAAAAATAGATTATGAAGTTTTGAGTGAAAAGTAGTTACTCGTTTGAATTTAACAGATTTTTTGATTGCGTGTCTTTATTCCATTTGACGAATTTTGCGGCAATGTCGCGCGCTTGAATCTCGAAAGGAATTTCCCAGTATGCTTCCTGCCGCGAAACCGATTTCAAATTTCCCTTTTGCTTTAAATTCACTGCAAAACTTTTTAAATATTTAAAGAGAAAGCGAAAAAAACCCTCGCGTTCAAATTGCAAAACATGCGCGATTTCGTGCGCCGCAAGTTCAACGTGAATTTTATAATTTTTATTTTCTAAAAGGGTTACAAATTTCGGTTTGACGAAAACGTTTCTCCCGATAGTTATGCCCTGAATGTTTAATATTGTGGTTATAAGTTGTGAGAATCTTCCGGTATAAAAATAAATTGCGGGCAGTTGAAATTGTTTATTTTTAAGCTGTTTACGAAAAAATAATTCAAACTTTCGGCGGGAACTTTCAGCTAATTTCATCAAAAAAAATATACATCCTTTTAGACACAAAAAGGCGGAAAACTGAATTTTATTTTTCAATAAATTAGTTTTCCGCCTTTTTTTCTAAGCCCTATTTACATCTTTTCCGGCATCGCTTATCGCGTCTCCGACCGCATCAACCGCGTCGCCGACGCCGTGTTTAACTTTGCCCCAGGTTTCCTGACCTTTGCCTGCCGCGTTTTCCGCTTCACCTTCGGCTTCCAAATCTCTGTCGCCGGTCGCTTCGCCGGTTTTATCCTTGACCCAACCTTTTGCCTGGTCAAATTTTCCTTCGACTTCATCTTTATTCGGTATTGACATTAATTTTCTCCTTTTGACAATTTGTATCTTTTTAGAACAATAAGTTCGTAAATGAAAATAAAAGCAAATTACATTCCTTTATAATTCGGACCGCCGCCCCCTTCGGGCGTTACCCAATTGATGATTTGATACGGGTCGGCGATGTCGCAGGTTTTGCAGTGGACGCAGTTTGAAAAATTCACTTTTATCTCGCGCCGTCCGGTTTTAGAATTTTCTTCCATTTCATAAACCGCCGCCGGACAGAAACGCTGGCACGGATTGTCGTATTCTTCCGCGCAGCGTGTTGCGCAGATTTCAGTATCCAGTATGTGCAAATGCGACGGTTGGTCTTCGTCGTGCGAAACCGCCGCGTGATAAACGTCCGTTATTTTATCGAAAGTCAGTTGTTTGTCGAATTTCAGATTCGAATAACGCTGCGAGTTCGCTTCGTCTTTGTATTCGTATTCGACTAAAGTCTTCATTCGCTCGTGTCCGGCGACGTGATTTTCCTTCGGCATAAAACCCCAAGCCATTCCCCCGGATATAAACTGCAAACCGCCGTTGACGAGCGCCGACCAGCGACCTTTTTGGAAAGAAGCGTGAAAATTTCTGACAGCGTAAAGTTCCTTGTAAATCCAACTGTGATTTACCTTTTCTTCGTATTGCCGCAGAGTTTTCGACGTGAAATCTTCATTATCAAAAGCACTTAAAATTGTCTCAGCGGCGAGTATTCCCGATTTCATCGCCGTATGAATTCCTTTTATTCGCTGACCGTTTAGAAAAGACGCGCAATCGCCGACGAGCAAAACTCCGTCGGCGTAAAGTTTTGGCATCGTGTGCCAGCCGCCCGCGTTTATAGTTTTTGCGCCGTATTTTAGCATCTTACCGCCCGCTAAAATTTTGGCAATCGCCGGGTGAGTTTTGAATTTTTGAAACTCGGCGTGCATATCGAGCAACGGGTCAATATAATCCAAGCCCGTAACATAGCCGATGCTGATGACGTTGTTTTTCATACCGTAAATCCAGCCGCCGCCGTAAGTTTTTGTATCCGACGGAAAACCGAGTGTGTGTATGACGCGCCCTTCATCAAAATTTCCGGCTGGAACTTCCCAAAGTTCTTTGACGCCGAGCGAAAATACCTGCGGCTCTTTGCCTTCGTTCAAACCGAGACGCTGCGTCAATTGTTTTGCCAGCGAACCGCGTGAGCCTTCGCCCAAGACCGTAACTTTTGCAAGAAGGTCAACGCCCGGCTCGAAATTGTCTTTCGTTTTTCCCTCTTTATCCGTTCCTTTATCGCCCGTTCTGACACCGACGACGCGCTCGTTTTCGTCGTAAAGCATCTCCGCGCCGGGAAATTCGGGGAAAATATTAACTCCGGCTTCCTCGCATTTCTCGCTTAACCATTCGCACATTTTGCTCAGAGACAAAATATATTTGCCATGATTTTTCAAAGGCGGCGGCGTTATCGGCGAAACAAGAGCGCGGTTTTCGGTAAGATACCAAAAAGCGTCATCCGTAACAACGGCGTCAACCGGACAGCCTTGTTCGAGAAAATCCGGCATCAATTCGCGCAGTGCAATCGGGTCAACGACTGCACCCGACAAAATATGCGCGCCGACGTTTGAGCCTTTTTCGATAATTCCGATTTCCAAATCGCCGAGCGGTTTTCCCTTTTTCCTGCCTTTGGCGATTAAATCATCGTGTACTTTTATTAAATTTTTTAAGTGAAGCGCCGCCGCTAAATTCGCCGGACCCGCGCCGACGAAAACTATGTCCATCTCCAATTGTTCGCGTTCAATCATATGTTTTTCTTTTGTAATGAATGGTTATTCAGTTTCTTTAAATATAACAAAGCGTTGGCGAATCTTCTAATCGAAAACGCATAAATCAAAGGCGGAAACCGATTTGGGAATCGAGTTTCCGCCTGTTAAAAAAAAAGCGTGTTTTTGTAAATTTTCGAAATTTAATACGAAGCGTTTGCCGCCGAAACGACTTTTTCAGCCGCATCGCGCATACCGTCTGCAGTCAGGATATTGATGCCGGAATTTTTCAAAACCCATCTGCCTTCTTCGACGTTTGTGCCTTCGAGACGCGCGACAATCGGAACAGAAATGCCTAAATTTTTCGCCGCCGCGACGACGCCGTTGGCGACCATATCGCAGCGAACGATGCCGCCGAAAATGTTTATCAAAACAGCTTTGACGTTATCGTCGGCAAGCAGAATTTTGAATGCCTGTTCGACGCGCTCCTGCGACGCGCCGCCGCCGACATCCAGAAAGTTTGCCGGTTCGCCGCCGGCGAGCTTTATGATATCCATTGTCGCCATCGCCAGACCCGCGCCGTTGACCATACAGCCGATGTCGCCGTCGAGTTTGATATAATTTAAATCGAACTTCGAGGCTTCAATTTCCAGTGGTTCTTCTTCGTTTAAGTCTCTCAATTCGGCATAATCTTTGTGGCGGTAATTTGCGTTGTCGTCGAAATTTACTTTCGCATCGAGCGCTATAAGGCGATTGTCTTTGGTAAGCAAAAACGGATTGATTTCCAGCAATGAAGCGTCGCTCTTCTCATAAGCCTCATATAATTTGGTCATAAAATTCGCCGCTTGATTGATTAATTCCGACGGCAAACCTAAACCGAATGCAAGTTGGCGCGCTTGAAACGGACGAAACCCGACTGCCGGGTCAATCGCTTCCTTCAAAATCAATTCGGGTGTTTCCTCGGCGACTTTTTCGATGTCCATTCCGCCAGCTTGCGAAGCCATAAAAACATTTCTGCCCGTAACGCGGTCGAGGGTGATTCCCAAATAAAATTCCTTATCGATCGGCAAACCTTCTTCGATAAGCAGTGTTTTGACTTCGCGTCCTTCCGCGCCGGTTTGATGCGTAACGAGCGTCATTCCAATCATTTGTTCGGCAATCGCGCGCGCTTCTTCCGGCGATTTGGCGAGTTTGACGCCGCCGCCTTTTCCGCGTCCGCCCGCGTGAATTTGCGCTTTAACAACAACGATGTCAGTTCCCAATTCGCGCGCCGCTCGCTCGGCTTCTTCAGGCGTTCGAGCAACGATGCCGTGCGGGACAGGCACGCCGTATTGTTTCAAAATTTCCTTTCCTTGATATTCGTGAATTTTCATAAATGTTTTGCTAATTTGGTTTCTGAAAACATCAAAAGTTTAACTTTGCCCGAAATAAAAAGCAAAGACAGTCATATTGGCTATCTTTGCTTTTCGAGTGATTAAACTTTTATTTTTTTACTGAGATTTTTCCACCAATTTGAGTAGAGTGCGAACGGCAACCGCCGTCGGACCTTTCGAGTGATGCGGTTTCTCCGCGTCAGCCCACGCAGTTCCGGCGATGTCGAGATGCGCCCATTTCGCTTTGTCCACAAATTCCTCAATAAATACCGCGCCCATAATCGTTCCCGCTTTACGCGCCGGACCGATATTTTTTATGTCTGCGATGTCGGATTTGATGCCTTTGCTGTAACCTGCGCCGACCGGCAATTGCCAGAAATTTTCGCCCGCGTCCTTACCACATTCGATCACTTCGTCAATCAATTGCTGATCGTTGCCTAAAATTGCCGTGTGCGAATCGCCGAGCGCGATGATGACCGCGCCGGTTAAAGTTGCCATATCAACGATTCGCGTTGCGCCTTGTTGTTCGGCGTAAGCTACGGCGTCGGCTAAAACGAGGCGTCCTTCGGCGTCGGTATTCAAGATTTCAATCGTTTTGCCGTTCATCGCGGTTACCACATCGCCCGGGCGAGTCGCTTTTCCGTCCGGCATATTTTCTACCGCCGCGATGATGCCCAAAACCGGAACTGTTGGCTTTAACAAACCAATGGCGCGCATTGTGCCTATCACGGACGCGCCGCCCGACATATCGTATTTCATTGCGTCCATATTCTCTGACGGTTTTATCGAAATTCCGCCCGTGTCAAACGTGATGCCTTTGCCGACGAGCGCGAGCATTTCGCCTTTTTTGCCGGTGGACTTTTTCGGCTCGTAACGCAGAACAATCAATTTCGCAGGTTGTGCCGAACCGAGTGAAACACTCAGAAGCGAACCCATTCCGAGTTTTTCCATCTGCTTCTCGTCGAGAATTTCGCATTTCAAATTCGCTTCCTTTGCCATTTTCTGCGCACGGTTCGCCATTTCCGTCGGAGGCAGAATATTTGCCGGTTCGTTTGCCAAATCGCGCGTAAAATTCATCGAATCGCCGATGATTTCGCCGCGCTCCAATCCGTTTTTCAAATCTTTTGAATTTGCGCCTTCAATACACAAAACGAAAGTGTCAATTGATGTGCCGTTTTTTTCCTGCGTTTTGTATTTGTCGAGTTCAAATTGGCTGGTTATAACGCCCTGCATCGCGCAGGCTGCGACTTCCGCATCGTCTGCCGCCTCGCAGCGCGGTATCAATGCAAAACTTTTCGCCTTGCATTTTCGCAAAAAGCGCGCCGCCGTTCCCGCAACTTTCGCCACATTTGCCGCTTTGTAATCCGATTTTTCGCCGATACCGATTAGCAAAACACTGCCTGCTCTGTTTTTTCCTTTCGGCATAAATCTCAAAAGCAAAGTTTCGCCCGCTTCGCCTTTGAATTCTTCGCTTTTGATTGTCGAAGCGACAAGCCCGCCGGTTATTGTGTCAAATTCTTTCAAAACTCCGTTCGTCGGTTTTTCGTCTTTGAATACCGCAACTGCCAACGCATTAACGTCGGCATCCAGAAAATTATCCGTTATCGCCTTAGATTTCATTCATTTACCTCTGTTTGTTGTTTTATTTTTCCCGTAAAAACTTTTTATAATCTATAACTTATCTGAGATTTTCCTTCAACTCGGCGCGCGTTTCACGTTCAACCGTTCTTTTTGTTTCCGTCTCGCGCTTGTCGTAAAGTTTTTTTCCTTTTGCCACACCAATTTCAAATTTAATGCGCCTGTTTTTCCAATAAACACGAGTTACGACCAACGTCATTCCCTTCTGCGTCAATTCTTTTTCCAGCCGTCCGATTTCCTTTCGATGCAGCAGAAGTTTTCTCGTCCGCAAAGGCTCGTGATTATTTATGTTTCCATGTGAATACGGCGAAATATGCGCGTTAAAAAGCCAGACTTCGCCTTCTTTGACGGTAACATAAGATTCCTTTAACTGAATTCGCCCAGCCATCACACTTTTGACTTCCGTGCCGTGCAGCGCAATTCCCGCTTCATATTTATCATTGATGTGATACTCAAAAAAAGCGTGCCGATTATTTACGATTTCCTTTCCGTCAGCCGACATTAGCTTTTATTTTGCCCGTCAATTTTCTTTCAGGCAAGTTTATAAAGCGATAAAGCATTTGACAATGGAATTTTAGGCACTTAAATTATTAGCTATTGGGAGATCGTCTAATGGTAGGACTGCAGTCTCTGGATCTGCCTATCGGGGTTCGAATCCCTGTCTCCCAGATTCTATTTATTCCGAGCAAACTTTTTGGCTGGGATAAAGATTCATTTTCCAATCATCTCTAATATAGGTTTAAGTCTTTCTTTATATTCATAATCAAGAAAGGTTTTTGTCTCTTTCAAATACTTGAAGTGAGAAATATCTAACACAATTAAATTGCATCCAATTGTCTGTGCTTCCACTTGCTTTTTTATATCCTTATCACGAATAGAATCTAGTTTCGATTGTCCGTGAATAGGAAAAAAATGCAAAGGTCCGTTTAGTTCAATTGCTAGATTTAACAATGGAAGATAAAGGTCTAACTCAAGCCCTGACGGTAATATATCTCGAACATTTCCCCTGACTTCTAAATGCTCAAAATCACGGCGAATTAACTCTGACAAATAAGTTTCAGCCTTGCTTTTCCTTATGTTTCCTAGAGTCGAATGAGTGTTTTGATAAGTTGCGCTACAACTTCTACTGCAAAAATTATACTTATTTTTCCTTAACCAACTCTTTTGTTTAATTACCAATTTATTGCAATTTTCACAAGCGATCTCAATGTGATTTTCTTTCGTTCGCTTTTCATAACTACATTTGAGTGAACAAAATCTCAGCGCAAATTGCGAGTTTCCTTTTAATGATGTTAGAATATCATTTTTTGGTTTATAAAATGTGATATTACAGTTTTCACATCGTAGCGGAACAGGATGGCGCGACTTGTAAGTCGAGAGTTCTTCTAATGAAATTAACATTTTCATATTCTTTATTTTAACATACTAAATCCCTGTCTCCCAGCCAAAATTATTGGTGAGTGATGAATGGTGAATGGTGAATTATTGTTTTTTACATTCATCATTCACCATTCATCACTCACAACTATTATGAATGGCTGGCACGAAACAGAAATCCGGGTTCGATATGCCGAAACCGATAAAATGGGCATTGTCCATCATTCAAACTATCTAATCTGGTTTGAACTCGGCAGAAGCGAGTTTTGCCGCGCACGTGGTTTTTCCTATCTCGAAATGGAGGAGCAGGAAAATGCTCTGATGGTTGTCGCCGAAGTTTATTGCCGTTATAAATCACCCGCGTATTATGAAGATTTGGTAACCATCCGCACAAATGTTGCCGACATCCGAAGCCGTTCATTGCGTTTTATTTACGAAATTTACCGCGCGTCAAATCAAACGCTGCTGGCAGAAGGCGAAACACTCCACGTTGTAACCGACAAAAACAAAAAAGTACGGTCGCTGCCCGAAACTTATAAAGAAAAACTGCTGGTAATAGTCGAAACCGAAGAAAATTCCTTTCCTGACGATCAAGCGCCGAGTTGAATTATCGAAAATTATCGAACGATTTAAACTTTTTGTTTTGCCTGTAAAAACGCAGCTTAGAAAACCGGTCGTTCTTTACCTTGTAATCTCGCTGGGTTAAACTTTTATTTATGCCTGATTTTTTGATTTCCGAAGCTTATTTTATCGCTGCAATGATGATTGTTATTTTAATCATTTGCACGGTTGCGTGTTTTTTTTTCTTTCGCCAATTGAAGCTGGAAAAAGCGGAAGCAAAAAAATTAAAAGAAACAAAATTAAAAGAAAAGAAAAATTCGACAAAAGAAAATGTCTGACAACGAAAATCTACACGGAAACGCTCCCGACAAATCAGATGTGGTACTGATCCTGATTGACGTTATCAGCGATTTTGAGTTTGAAGACGGCGAGAAACTTTTCAAAAACGCTTTGCCGATGGCGAAAAATTTGGCTGCCTTAAAGAAAAAAGCTAAAAAAGCAAAAATTCCGGTAATTTATGTCAACGATAATTTTGGTAAATGGCAATCGGACTTTAAAAAACTGCTCGCACATTCGCTCGATGAAGCTGTTCGCGGTTCAAAAATCGTCGAAATGGTTGCACCGGACGAAGACGATTATTTTGTTTTGAAGCCGAAACATTCGGGTTTTTATTCAACTACGCTGGAAATTTTGCTCAAACATCTCCAAAGCAAGACTTTGATCTTGACCGGTGTGGCAACCGATATTTGTGTTTTGTTTACGGCTAACGACGCTTATTTGCGCGATTATAAGATTGTCGTGCCAAGTGACTGCGTCGCAGCTAACGAGAAAAAGGCAAGCCAAGACACCTTAAAATTTTTAGAGCGCGTGCTGAAAGCCGACACGCGCCCGTCTGCGGAAATCAATTTTGCCGAACTAGCCAAAGCGGTTTAATTCAAAAATTTAAAATCAGCCGGCATAAATTCGATGGCGATGATTTCGCCCGCCGTTTTTGCATTTGCGTTTGCGCCCGGACGATAAGATACAACCGCGAAACTTTCCTTTTTCAACTGTCCGCAGCCGAATTGGTTATCGCTCATTTTTTCTTCGTAAGATATCAAGGTTAAAGAGCTAAAATTCTTTGAGGTAAATGTCAAAACTTTATTGTCGGATTTGAAAATAAAGCTAATTTCCTTTGCGCCACATTCGATTTTCGTCAAAAAACCCAAAATTCTTTTTTCGCCCGCTCCTGGTTTTCGCAAAACCGCATTAAGCGCTTCGAGCTTTAATTTCTCGCGCATTTTACCGAGTTCTTCTTCGGTTAGAGGTTTTTCCGTCTGTTCATTGTAAGTTTGAAAAGTTGTGACCGCCGATGTGCCATTTTGAGAATTTTTGAATGCTTCGAGTTGTTTTTCGTATGTATCAATTGATTTGAGCGTGTTTTGTGCGTAGTTCTTCAGCGTAGAATCAGCCGCCGTGTCGAAAACTTTCCCCGCGACATTTTTCGCGTTAAGAAAATCCTTTTTCCGCATATAAATTTCTGCAAGCCGGATTAAATACCATTGATTACCGGGCGCGATTGCCAGCGCTTTGCGTAGATAATTGATGCCTTCGTCAAGTTCCCTGTTTTGCACAACGGTGATAAAAGCGTAAAGGCTGTAGGATTCGGCAAACTTCGGGTTTAGGTCGATTGCCTTTAACAAAGCCGAGCGCATTTTTTCGATTGTCTCGTCCGAATAATTCAAAACGTAACCGCCTTCGTCCATTTCTTCGCGGCTCAGCACGTATGCGTAATTATATTGGGCGAGATAATTTCTTGAATCGTTCTGCAAAGCCTTTTCCAGGTATTTTTTGGCTTCCGCAAAGTTCTTTTGGCGCATTTTGACCATTCCCAGTGTGGTTTGTGCTAGTACGGAATTCGGATTGAGCGCTAAAGCTTGCTGTAGAAGCGTTTCAGCTTCGCCGAATCTATGTCCGTGATAAAGCAAATCGCCTAAATAAGCTTTGGCTTCCGCTTCTGAAAGCGGCAAAGTTTGCATTTGGGTATCAAAAGTTAATTTCTCATTGAATGTTATGCCCGTAATTTTATAAGTGTTTAGGACGAGGTAATTTTTTAATTCCTTTTCCATCGCCGCGTAATCGGTCTGAAACGCCTCACTGAAAGCCGCTTTCGACGTTTTGTTTTTCATCACGAGTTCGAGAAATTTATACAACTGCTTTTGTCTGGCGCCGCCGTTGCCGTTTATTAAATAATGCATCAAAGCCCACGACTGGGCATAAAACACGCCGACGCCGTCGTCCGATTGCTCGTGCAGCGAGTAGTTGTCAATGTTAAAAAACGTATCGAACGGAATGAGGTTATTCTGGCGCAAAAGCAAAATGTGTTCATCCTGTAGCCAGCCGAGCTTAACTTTCTGGTCTTCTTCGATTTTGAAAGTTTGGTAATACTCCGCCAATCCTTCGTTAAACCAGGGTGGAACGTTTGTGCGTCCGTAGTTATTATCCACTATAAAATGCGTGTATTCGTGAAAAATCGTTCCGAAATCGTTTCCGGAAGACGGAAGCGTGATGTAATTAACGTCATCGCCCGGCTGAAAATAACCGGCAATATATTTATCGGTTTTGCCGTTTGCTTTGATTGGTTTAAAAGGCGTGTAGGCTGCGTTGTTTTTGAAAACGACGACCGTTGTAGGTATCGGCGAATTAAAATTTGCTTTGTTTAAAACCTGCCGCAAAACTTCGCGGAATTGTTCGAGTTTTGTCGCCACGCGGCGTATGTCTTTTTCCGAAGCGTTGCCGATTAGATTAAAATTCTTCGAGCGCACTTGCAGCCATTCGTCTTTGGCAAAAGCGCTTCGCTGCCAAAAGCACAACACAAATAAGACCAAAATTATTGCTGGAAATAACTTTTTTATTTTCATTACATTTTTCAGCCAAAATTCAATCGTTAAATTACAGAAGTGGATGTTACTCGTTTAAACTCGTGTGAAATTAAGTTGTCTTTACGTCATTAAGATTTCGAGTTAAACTTAATTTTAAATCAAACCGCATAATTTTGGCAATGTTTTTTTGCGATATGCTTTTATTTTACGGTCATGTAACAAAAGAGATGCTGGTGGAATTCATCTGATGAATATAAAGTTTAACCACCGCTTCGAACATTTTCTTGGTCTTTGAAAAACAAATCGTTCTTCGCTGCAATCTTTTTAAGTGAGTGC
>MWYY01000029.1 GCA_002050355.1 Acidobacteria bacterium 28-9 | reverse complement strand
AAAAAGATTCGTAAAAGGTCAAACGAACACTATTCATGGTTTGTTCAGTGAAATTAAATTTCAAGATTCGACGGCAAGACAAACGCGCCGATGTGCGGTTTCTCCGTATTCAAACAAGTTTGCAAAGAGTTTGCCAAACGATTGAAAAAGAACGGCAAAACACCGATGCAGATTGTCTGTGCGGCAATGCGAAAGCTATTGCACATCGCATTTGGAGTTTTGAAACACAAACGGGCTTTTGACGCGAGTTTGGCTTTTTCTGCTTGACTGTCAAGACAGTATCTACTTTGTTATTTACGTTGTCTTTTTACTTTTAGCTTGCGGGCGGCTGGTTTCGCTCTACGTCAGATACTGTGTTGAAAGTCAAGCCGCTTTTGCCGTCCAATTCGGGTCGAACGGCATTCCTGTCTTTAACACTCCGTAAGCTAGGTGAATCAATTTTCGCATCGCCGCCCCGATGACCGACATTTTGGATTTGCCCCGTTCACGCATTCCTGAAGCCCATTGTTGAAAGAAACCGCTACATCGCAGAGCCGTCATCGCCGGAAAGTAAAGTGCTTTGCGAAGACGGGCATTGCCGATTTTTGATAAACAAGTGCGACCGCGCACCGAACTTCCCGAACGCCGTTCACGCGGGACGAGTCCGGCGTAAGCGGCAACTTGTCTGGCACTTTTGTATTGCTTGAAGTCGGTGATTTCAGCGAGCAGCAGAGCGGCGGTCGTCGCGCCGATGCCGGGAATCGAATCGAGCAGCTCGCTTTGCTCTTTTAAGTGGGGATGATTGCCGATATGTTCCCGAATCAGCAATTCGGTGTGCTTGATTTCCTCAAGCAGATAAGCAATATGTTCTTCGAGCGAATGTTTGACTGCCTCAATCGAAATGCCGCTCGACAGCCGATTGTCTTCCGCCACGCGCATCTCAACTAACGACTCCAATCGGCGGACAAGAGCTTGCAGTTGGCGTACTTGCGGTTCGGGAGGATGCCACGCTTGCGGCTCTTGTGCCAGACAAAAGCGGGTAATTAGTTCGGCATCCACCTTGTCGGTTTTGGTTCTGCTCAGACGGCTCGCGGCAAAGGCTTTGACCGCCGCCGGATTGACGATGCTGACCACATGTCCGGCATCAAACAGATGAAACGCGAGTGCTTGACCGTAACTGCCCGTCGCTTCTAAGCAGATGTGCAAACAGTCGGCTTGATGAGAACCGAGCCAAGCGACGAGTTGCTCAAACCCGTGTTTAGTATTAGCAAAGACTTTGTGTTTGGCTTTGCCGTTTTCTTTGATTAAACAGACATCAAACTTCAACTTGGCGATGTCAATGCCAAGCGCGGCGACAGATGAATTCATAACCTTAGACTCCTTTCCGGTAGTGTTGGACTTGCAACGCGGGTCAAGCTTGTAGATGCAAGCTCAGCTTAAAACAAGCGGCTTCGGATACTGTTCGACCTTATGCGTAACAAGCAATGGGCGACGGGAGCGTATCTGACGTACTGACTCGTTTTGTTCGGTCATAACTCAATCCCGGCTTCACCATCACCCTTTTGTTGCTGCCAAAGTTTGCGGCTCCGGCAGACACCTGTCAACATACAAACTCGATCGTTAGACAGCTTCGCATTTTAGGGCGACTCTATAATTTTTAATGATAAAAAAGGATGTAAGCAACCAATGAAAACAAGGGCATTTCTATTTCTTTTCCCATTAATACTGACCGTTTTGAGTTTGAGCATTGCCAGTATATTTTCGCCAACCGGGTTTGCTCAAAAACGTGTTTCCGCATCAGACCAAAAAGATAGTCTTAACGAGAGAATTCGGCGCGTCGAAGACGGCTTGCTCCTGCCGGTTCTTGTTAAAGGCGCACCGAATCCAGCGATGGATCTCGCCCGTCGAATGCAATTTTATAAAACGCCCGGCGTTAGCATTGCCGTCATTAACAACGGAAAGATTGAATGGGCGCGTGGTTACGGAGTTCTCGAAGCGGGCGGAAACAGATTTGTAAATCCCGAAACGCTTTTCCAGGCGGCATCAATCAGCAAGCCTGTGGCGGCAATGGCTGTGCTGCGGCTCGTCCAAGAAAACAAATTGAATCTTGACGAGGATGTGAACAAAAAACTTGTTTCGTGGAAAGTCCCGGAAAACGATTTTACAAAAGAGGAGAAAGTAACTCTGCGAGGCTTGTTAAGCCACAGCGCAAGCATTACTGTTAGCGGCTTTGGAGGATATTCTTCGGACAAGCAAGTGCCGACGCTTCTTCAAATTTTAGACGGAACAGCTCCGGCTAATTCAAAGCCGATACGGGTTGATGCCGCATTGAACAAAGAATTCAGATATGCCGGAGGCGGCTATGTCATTACGCAAAAACTTTTGGAAGATGTAACCGCGAAGTCGTTTCCTGCCTTTATGCAAAAAACAGTTCTTAATAAACTTGGGATGACTCGCAGCGCATTCCAACAACCACTTCCAAAGGAATTTTGGGATTCGGCAGCCGTCGGTCACAAATCTAACGGAGAAAAAGTCAAAGGCAACTGGCATACTTATCCTGAAATGACGGCGGCTGGGCTTTGGACAACGCCTACCGACATCGCGCGTTTTGCGATTGAAATTCAAAAGTCCAAAATCGGAAAGTCAAATAAAGTTTTGTCCGTGAAAATGGTAAACGAGATGCTTACTCCCCAAGTCGCAGACTTGGGGCTTGGACTCGGACTGCATGGGATAAACAAATCCGCTAGTTTCAGTCATAGTGGCTCGAACGAAGGTTACAGATGTTTGATGGTTGCCTATACCAACACCGGACAAGGCGCAGTGGTTATGACAAATTCAGACAATGGCGATGCATTATCAGCGGAAATTATGCGAAGCGTTGCTAAAGAATATGGCTGGCTCGAATACCTTCCAAAAGAAAAGGTCATCGCTTCGATTGACCCGAAGATATACGAAGATTACGTTGGACAATATCAACTCACGATAGACTCTATTATCGCTATCACAATCGAAGAAGGAAAACTAATGTCGCAGAGAACCGGGCGACCGAAAGTCGAATTGTTTGCCGAATCAGAAACTGAGTTTTTTATGAAAGTGGTTAACGCGCAAATTAAATTCTTTAAAGACGCGCAGGGAAAAGTCACCGGATTAGTTCGGCGTCAAGGTAGAAGCGAGATGCCTGCTCAAAAGATTAAATGAACAAGCAAAACCCTCCAATTAAAACCGCGTCTAACAACTCATTCGACGCGAGGCGAAACAGCTTGCCTCATAAAAACGTCGCTCATTAAACTCAGAGTTGCGCGAATCCGGTTTCGCCCGCGTCAATTCGGGCGTTAAACTTCTGTCTTCCCTTTTTCAACACTAATCCCCAAATTTTTCATTCTCCGGTAAAGGTGACTGCGGTCAACGCCCATCGCGTCCGCCGCTTTTGAAACGTTACCGTCGGCTTCGGCGAGTTTGTGCAAAATAAATTCGCGCTGATAGGCGTCGATTGCCTCTTTGAACGAAGGGAAACGGAACGACGAAGCAGGGATTTCGTTCAGCCCGTTAAGTTCGGGCAAATCGTCAGCCGAAACCTTTTGTTTTTCGTGCATAATCACGATGCGCTCGATTGTGTTTCGCAACTCGCGCACGTTGCCTAGCCACGAATAATTCTGCAAAGCGTTCGTCGCATCTCGGGTAAAAATTTTCGGTTTCTTAACATAAGCGGCGGAAAATTTGCGGTTGAAATGTTCGACCAGTAATGGAATATCTTCCAGGCGTTCGCGTAGCGGCGGAATTTGAAATGGTATGACATTCAAACGATAAAACAAATCGGCGCGAAATTCGCCGTCTTCAATCAAATTATCCAGCCTTTTATTTGTCGCTGAAATGACGCGCACGTCAACTTTTACGTGCGCGTTACTGCCGAGCGGTTCAAATTTTTGTTCTTCTAAAACGCGCAGCATTTTCGCCTGCACGCGCGGCGACATATCGCCGATTTCGTCGAGGAAAATGGTTGCGCCGTCGGCGATTTCAAACTTCCCTTTTTTCGCGTTTGTCGCGCCGGAAAACGCACCTTTGGCGTGTCCGAACAATTCGCTTTCCACTAAATCTTCGGGAATGGCGGCAGAATTTATCTCGACAAACGGTGCGTTTTTACGTTTCGATTGGGCGTGAATTGCTCTTGCAACAAGTTCTTTTCCCGTTCCCGATTCGCCGGAAATCAAAATCCTGCCGTCAGTCGGCGCTACAATCGCAATCTGCTTCCGCACAGCGCGCATCGCCACCGATTCGCCGACCATTTCATATTCCTGCGCTAGTTTCGCCGCCAAACTCTGATTCGTTCGTACCAACTCTCTCTGCTTGATTGCATTTCTGACAGTGAGAATGGTTTTTTCGATTGAAAGCGGTTTTTCGATAAAATCGAACGCGCCGAGTTTTGTCGCATTAACGGCAGTTTCGATATTGCCGTGTCCTGAAATCATCACAACTGCCGAATCATTTTCACGCTCGCGCAGGCGTTTCAAAGTTTCAAGTCCGTCGATTGCGGGCAGCCAAACGTCGAGCAAAATGCACGCGAAGTTCTTCGCTTTGACGGAAGTTAAACAATCTTCGCCGGAAGCGACGGCTTCGACCGTAAAGCCTTCGTCCTCAAGAACGCCGCGCAGAGTCTCGCGGATTCCGCGCTCGTCGTCAACAATTAAAATCGAATTCGGCATAGAGGGATTTTTATTTGAGATTCATTTTGAACGATTTGCATTTGCCTGTAAAACAAGCCGAAACGGAATATGTCTGGCGACGGAAATTTCCGTTAAATTCGCTGCGCGGGCGAGCGTTTTCAGTTCATCTTGCTTGAACGCACGCAAAATCGAAAGCGAACCGTCCTCGCGGACGAAATTGCTGATATTAAACGCCGTGCAGAAAACCTTGTAGAGAAAATATGCCGCGCGGTGTCGGTGCAAATCAATGACGAAAATTTTACGACGTGAAACGCGTGCCATTTCCGTTAAAATTTTGACGACCGATTCGTCGGCGAAATGATGTGTAAAAAGCGTGCAAATCGCGTAATCGAAAGCGTCGTCGGCAAACGGAAGATTTAACGCATTGCCGCGCAC
This sequence comes from Acidobacteria bacterium 28-9, assembly GCA_002050355.1. GTDB lineage: Bacteria > Acidobacteriota > Blastocatellia > Pyrinomonadales > Pyrinomonadaceae. The sequence continues at coordinate 8,987 of MWYY01000029.1, read as the reverse complement.
AGCTAAAATTTCAGAAAAGTTTTTCGATTGTTCCAAGATAGCACAAGCCGAGCGCGCGTTTAATTCCAAGCCGCAGAGATTAGTTTTTCTGTTTCCTCTGCGTGCGAATTCCGCAATCGTCCGCAGCATTTCGCCCGAACCGGCGCCGACATCTAAGACTGAAAAATTTTGCAGATTAGCTTTTTCAATTTGCCGCAGCAAAGTTTTTTTCAAAGCCTGCGTGTCGCCCAAAAAGCGGTTGATGCGAGCGAGTTCCGCCAGACAGCGCTCGTATTCTTCAGGCGTATAATCGCCCGTATCCATTCTTTCTAATTTGTAGCTGCGCGTTTCAAACACGAAAAAGAGAATAGCAAAATCGGCTGCGAATTTCGCTTTGTTTTTACCGTTTTGTTTCGAGCGGTTTAGGATTTATATTTGATTTCAACAATTTCTATATGCAGAAAGAATTTTATTTTGTCAGCGATTTACATCTCGGCGGCGACGGCTCGCTGATGACGTGCGATTTTACAAATGAATTCGTCGGATTTTTGCAGAAGCTCGCGCGTAAAGATAAGGAAACGGAACTTATAATCGCAGGCGACACATTCGGTTTCTGGGAATTAACGACGATTGAAGGCGCGGCGCAGTTTGATGAAATCGTCCGTTTTCATACGGAAATTTTCGAGCAATTAAAATTGACCGGCGAGCGAATTCAGATAACGATGATGGTCGGCAATCACGATTACGATTTGGCTTGTTATCCCGAATTTGTTGAAAAACTCGCCGCTTACAACATTGCGCTCGACACGTCGCTTCATTTAATTCGTGAAATAAATAATCGAAAAATCTGGATTGAACACGGTCAGCAGATTGACCCGTATAACGCCGCGACCGAATACGGCAATATCAACGCGCAACCGCCCGGCTATTTTATTACGAAAACTCTCGTAAGCGGCGCGAGTAAATATTCGGTTTTCGGCGCGAGCGACTGGCTCAAAGACATTCGTTCGGTTGACGTGCGGCAAATTCCAGACTGGCTTGTCTCAAATTATTTCTACAATGAAATGAACATCTTTCTGCGCTGGCTGCTCATACCGTTTCTGCTGCTTTTGACTGTTACGGCAATCGCGCTCGGCGCACAATTTTTGAAATACGTTGGCGTTTTCGATGTTAATATTCTTCTCGATAATCCGTTTGTTAGCTGGCTCGGACTTTTCGGAAACATTGTCAGTTGGATTATCACGGCGAGTATGCTCGTCTGGTTTTTTGTCTTTGCTGTTTCCGTTCCGCTTTATTTTATCTACCGCGACATTCGCCGCACGCTGTTTCGGATGCAGCTTTTCCCGCTTTTCAAAAGTGCGCCGACCGATGAAGCAACCAACATATATCTCAACCGGGCGCGAGCGGTTTTCGCCGAAAACCCTGAGATTTGCGCTTACATTTTCGGACACACGCACGACGCATTTCTCATTGAAGAAAACGGTCGCGCCATAATAAACACCGGCACGTGGCTAAAAATCCTCCGCCGCGTCTCCGTCCGTTTCGGCTTGCTTCCGGGAGTTTATTACCCGACATTCCGCCTCAACTATTTCAAAATTTACAGCGAAAACGAAAAAGTCATCATAAAATACGCCGAAATCCCGAAAAGATTAAAGGAAAAATTAACCCTGCTTCAACGCTTTTTAATCATCGGCAGACGACCCGAAACAGAAAAACCGATTCGCGGGCGAACGGTTTTGTGATTTTATCGATTGTTTAATTTTTTAATTAAGAAAACGAACCGCAATAATTCGCGGTAATTTATTATGCGGAATTATGAATTTAAGCGAAATATAAAACTAAACTTGCATAAAACCGAGCTTTTATTGAATTATAATAAAAAATAAGTGTATAAAAAATTCGGTATAAGAAAGCTGTAATTCAGTAGAATACAAAGTTGGGCGGCTTTGGGTTGCTGTGAATTTTTATCTTTAACCAAGTGTGCAAGTTGGAGAGATGGCGTTTTGTCATCTCTCCTGGTGTTTCACCTATAATTTTCATTGAACATTGGCGGCGGCGACCGGAATATCACTACCCAAACCGAAATATGCGTAAGTCGGATTTCCATTTGAGCTTTGCACGATATACCAAATGCCGTTGCGATAAACTGCAATGTCTGTTTTGCCGTCGCCGTCGTAATCGCCCGGCACGGGTTTATCCGTATTCAAGCCCCATTGAACTGTCTGAAAAACATTGTCCGAACTTCGCAAGATATACCAAAAGCCGTTTTGCGGAGTTTGACGAAAGACGGCAAAGTCCGTTCGTCCGTCGCCGTCGTAATCGCCGGGAACAATTTTGTCTCCGCTTGCGCCGAATTGCTGCGCCCGAAAAGTGTTGCTGCCGCTTTGCATCACATACCAAGTTCCGTCAGACGGACGGAAAACGCTGACATCGGTGCGCCCGTCGCCGTCAAAGTCGGCGGTCGAACTGCGATTGACGCTGACGCGCACGGCTGAATAAATATCGCCATCGCCAGAGCCGCCGGGGCGACCTGAGGCGAAATAAAGAACCGTGCCGTCGTGTGAAAGAGCCGGTTGACCGTCGCTGCCTGTGGTGTTGAGACTGGCGACGGCAACAGGCGGACTCCACGGCGATGAGGTCGAAGCGCGGGTTGAAACAAAGATGGCGAAGATAGTTGCCGGACCAAGACGATTTGAACTGAAAAAGATTTCCAAACCGTCATGGCTGATTGATGCGCGTTGTTCGTTTGCCGCGCTGTTTAATTCGTTGACCGGCGACGGCGGGTTAAATGTGCCGTTGGCGTTTCGCGTGCTTTGATAAATATCATTAAATCCTTGCCCGCCCGGTCGGTTGCTGAGGAAAATAAGCGTACCTGCGCCGGTTGCTGGGTCAACAAAATAGTTCCCGAAGTAATCATTGGAGGCATTATTGAGAACCCCGCCGATGTTGACGGGTGTACTCCATTCGGAATCGTCGTTCGGATCTATGCGCCTCGAGAGATAAATGTCGCTGCCGCCCAGCCCGCCCGGACGATCACTTTCCATAAACATCTCGAGTCCGTCGGGTGAAATGCTCGAAATGGAATCGTTACTGCTCGTGTTGAGATTCGAACCCATATTTTGCGCCGCGCCCCACGCTGACGAGAGCGTGGCACGCTGTGAAACGTAAATATCTCTGCCGCCTAACCCGCCTGGACGCTCACTTACAAAATAAAAACTCAAACCGCTAGGCGCAAGAACCGGAAGCTGTTCCTTGCTCGCCGAGTTGATGGTCGCGCCCAAATTTTGCGGGGCGCTAAAAACTGAAAAGCCCGTCGCCGCGTTTGGCGCGGCACCTGTCAAGCCGTTGTTTTGCGAAAATGCGCTCATTGCCGTCATCGCCAGCGCGATGATTGCCGAAAGCATTGTTAAAGTGTTTTTGATTTTCAAAAATTTTTTCCTCTAGCTGAATTTTGTTGACTTAAAATCTACGAATGCGATTAGCAGTTTCGGGTAGTCCCGATTTGTGATAACATTCGCCTGTAACTGAACAGTAAATTTTTCTCGCCGGAAAAGTCCTTCATTTTCTTTCTCCTTTCGTTTAGAAGCTGTTTGAAAACTCGAAAAGAGAAGAAATTAACCACGAAACAACACGAAAAATCACTAAACAAATCAAAAGAAACGATGGATTTCGTGCTGTACACGTGTTATTTCGTGGTTAAAAATTCTTCAAAACAGAGTTTTCAAACAGCTTCTTACGGCAAATAAGCTGACGGAACAGGCTTGTCGTTTACCAAACCAAATTGCACCGCAGAAAATCCGTTTGTGCTTTGCAGCAGATACCAGGTTCCGTCACGATAAACCGCCGCATCCGCTCGCCCGTCGCCATCATAATCGGCGGGAGCGGGAATATCCGAAGCGAAGCCGAACTGAAACGCCGTAAAGCCCGCTTGCGAACGAAGCAGATACCAAGTGCCGTCACGATAAACGGCTAAATCCGTCTTTCCGTCACCGTCATAGTCTGCCGGAACAAGTTTATCGGTTGGCAAACCGAATTGAATCGCGGCAAAACCTTGAGTTGACTGCAATAAATACCAAGTTCCATCTCGATAAACGGCATAATCGGCACGGCTGTCGCCGTCGTAATCGCCGACGACGGGTTTGTCGGTTGAATTGCCGAACTGCACGGCTTGAAATTGATTATTTACTAAATTCAGCGTGAACCAACTACCGCCGCGATAAACGGCAAGTTCAGCGCGTCCGTCGCCCGAATAATCGGCGGGAACGGGAATATCACCCGCTTGACCGAACTGAAAAGCATTGAAACTGCCGTTGGAACTGTTGAGCCAATACCAGAATCCGTCACGGAAAACGGCAATGTCGGTTTTACCGTCGCCGTCAAAATCGGCGGGCGTGATTTTATCGGTTGATAAGCCAAATTGAGTGTCGGAAATTCCTAAACTCGAACGGCGCAGAGACCAAACTCCGTTTGATGGACGAAAGAGAGAAATATCGGCTCCCCCGTCGCCGTCAAAATCAAAACGGGTGCGAATATTTGAATTTGAATCGGCTAGATAACGAACAAGTGCAAAGTCAGAGTAAACGCCGTTGGAGCTGTAACCGGCGGCGACAATCTTGCCGTCCGCTTGAATCGCTACCGAACTAGCCACAGCAAAACTGCCAACCGGAGTGATAACTTTTCCGCCGCTGCCAAACGAGGTGTCGAGTGAACCGTTTGTGTTGTAGCGGACAACCGCAAAGCCAAAGTTTGTGCCGTTGCTGTAACCCGCGGCGACAATCTTGCCGTCCGCTTGAATCGCTACCGAATTCGCCCCAGCAGAAAAGCCAACCGGAGTGATAACTTTTCCACCGTTACCAAACGAAAGGTCAAGGACACCTGGCGCGGCATAAATTAAAGCGGCTGACCACAAAAGTAATCCAGATGCCAGCAAGCCAAGCTGAATTTTTCGCCGTAAAAGCTGCATCGCTCTCCTGCTCAAAATTAACAAAAGTTTGTTCTTCAAATTTTTTCTCCCATAATTCGTGTTCATAATTTTTCCTTTCCTTTTCGATTTATTTGACTTTGGGTTGAATCACCATCCGGTCATCGGGCAATAAATAATGACGACGGCTTGCCGCAGCCGCCTAGTCCGCCCGCGCGATAATTGCTGAAAGAGTTGTTAAAGTAGTTTTGATTTTCAAAAATTTTTTCCTCTAGCTGAATTTTGTTGACTTAAAATTTACGAATGCGATTAGCAGTTTCGGGTAGTCCCGATTTGTGATAACATTCGCCTGTAACTGAACGGTAAATTTTTCTCGCCGGAAAAGTCCTTTGTTTTCGGCGAGTTAATTCTTAGAAAACTATTAGAAAACTATTAGAAGGCGTATGTTCCTGGGAACTAACAACTTCGAGTTCGGCGAATTTCATCTCGACGCGCGGGAAAAAGTTTTACTGCGCGACGGCAAGCCGCTTCCAATCACGCCGAAAGCATTCCAACTGCTATTTGTTCTGGTCGAAAATCACGGTCATCTGGTCGAAAAGGATGAGTTGATGAAATCGGTTTGGGCGGACAGTTTTGTCGAAGAAGGCAACATCACCTTTACGATTGGGCTGCTGCGAAAGTTGTTGGGAGACGACACGAAAAATCCGCGTTTTATCGAAACCGTTCCCAGACGCGGTTATCGTTTTATCACCGATGTCAGGCGAGTCGAAATTGCAGAAAGGGAGTCGGAAAGACTGGAAGACAAGGAAACAAAAATCGGTTTATCGGCTAATTTTCCTTTTCCCCTTTCGCCTGTCTCACATTCCAGCAATACGCCGAGTTCCAGCGCGGTCGTCGCTCTGGCGGATTGGCGACGCGAATCAAATGAAAACGAGCCGGTAGAAGAGGTTTCATCTGGTTCACCCAAAGAATCAACCGAACAAACCGTCAGATTCGAATTAGCTCCAACAAAGTCATATAGCGAGAGCAAACACGCGCCTAAATATCGCGTATCATTTGCCGCATTTGCGCTGGCTGCATTTCTAATCGGCTCAATCGCGCTCGGTTATTATTTCTACGGTAGTAAAAAGGCTTCGAGCGCGGACGGCAAAAAATCAATCGCCATCTTGCCGCTCAAACCCATTAATACGGCAAACCGCGATGAGATTTACGAAATCGGGATTGCCGATTCATTGATTCACCGGCTTAGTTCGATGAAAGGATTTATCGTCCGACCTTTGAGCGCGACGCGGAAATACGCGGACATCGAGCAAGACCCGCTTGCCGCCGGACAGGAGCAAAAAGTTGATTACGTTCTCGCGTCGAATTATCAATTGGCGGGCGGCAAAATCCGCGTTACATCACAGCTTTTTAATGTGGCGAGCGGTCAGATTGAAGAAACTTATAAAAGCGAAAAAGAGGCGGGCGATGTCTTTGCGATGCAGGACGCAATCGCGGGCGATGTCGGAAACATCTTGTCGGCACGCTTCGCCGTCACCTCAAACAGCCTGACGGCGAAGCGCGGGACGACTAGTGAAGAAGCCTACCGGCTCTATCTGCAAGGTAGAAATTTGACAGAGACTAGAAATTTGCCACTCAACCATACTGCGCCGGCTGCCCGAAAAGCGGTTGAATACTTTGAGCAAGCCATCCGGCTCGACCCAAATTTTGCGCGGGCTTATTCGGGAATGGCTCACGCCTTTATTACGTCGGGCAATGTAGGCGGCGGCTTGTCCCGCGTAGAGTATGAGAAGGCGAAGCAAGCCGTTACCAAAGCATTGGAACTCGATAACAATTTGGCGGAAGGATACGCGGTTCGAGGAGAATTAAAATTAACCTATGAGTGGGATTTCGTCGGAGCGGAAAAGGATTTGCTTCGCGCCATCGAACTGGAACCGAATTCCGATTTGGCACACGATCAGTATGCGATGTATTTATCCGTCCGCGGGCGTTTTGACGAAGCAATTGCGGAATCGAAAACCGCTCTGGAGATTGACCCGAATTCGGTTAAATATCAGCAATACAATGGAGTTATTTTGTATCGCGCCCGCCGTTACGACGAATCCATTCTTCAATTTAAACGAGTCGTAGAAGTGGACGAGAATTTTGCCACGGCTTACGGGTGGCTTATGCTGGCGTATGAAATGAAGGGCGATAATGCCGGAGCTTACGAGTGGTTTATGAAAAATCAAAAACGAGCAAATTCCGAACACATCGAACTTTATCAAAACGCTTACGAAACTTTGGGCTGGCAAGGAGTTAGGCAGAAACTGCTTGAGTTAGAAAAGCTAAACGAACAGAAACCTTCGAGCAATTACTACAGACTGGCAAGGCAGTGCGCCATGCTGGGCGAAAAGGAACAGGCGTTTGAATATCTGAACAAAGCAATCGAGAAGCGTCACGGTCAGATGGTTCAGCTTAATGTCGATCCGTCTTTTGATATTCTACGCGACGACCCGCGCTTTGATGAATTAGTCAGGCGCGTCGGGTTGAAGTGAGATTAAGAGGTTGGTTTCGATTAGCGGCTTTACCTTTCCGCACATCAGGCGGCACAGCCGCATAATAAAATGAAAGAAACGGCTTTACATCTTTTAATCTGCGCCATTGCTCTCGGCTTATTGTTTGCTTCATCAATGCTGTCAACTTTCGCCCAATCGCAAGCCTTGAACGGGCAAATCGAAGGCACAATTTTAGACCAAAACAACGCGGCTCTACCAAATGTCGTCATCACAGTAAGAAGCATCGAAACCGGCGCGACCAGAACCGTGACAACCGATGAAAGCGGTGTTTATCGCTTTCCGCTCCTTCCGCTCGGAACTTACCGCGTCACCGCCGAAGCCGCAAACTTTAAAAAACTAGTCCGCGATGGTATTACGTTGACCACCGGACAAACCGCGACGGTTGATTTAACTTTGCCAGCCGGAGAAGTTCAGGAAGTCGTTACCGTTTCGTCGGATACTTCAATTGCCGATGCGGGCAAAACTGATTTGGGGCGCGTGATGAATACCCGCGAAGTGCAAAATCTTCCGCTTATTCCGCGCAATCCTTATAACTTTGGGCTTTTACAAGCTAACGTCACAGGTCGTCCGAGCCGCGGCTTGGCTTTTCCTAATTTTAATGTCAACGGCTATCTGCGGCGGGTTAATTACCAACTCGACGGCAACACCAATACACAAGGCGACCGCGCGACGATTCGTTTTATGCTGATTTCCGATGTATTTGTGAGCGAGGTTCAATTGCTGACAAATGGTTTTGCGGCGGAGTTCGGCAACACGACGGGAATGATTATGAATATGGTTACGCCTTCGGGAACAAACGCGCATCACGGCGCAGTCAGTTATCGTTTTCGCCGCCCGTCGTTCTACTCGCGCCCGTTCTCTTATCCAGCGTCCGTCGAATTGCCGGATAATAAGGCGGATAATTTTACGGCGCAGATTGGCGCGCCGATTATCAAAGACCGCTGGCATTTTTATTTTGGTTATGAGTGGATAAAGCGCGATGATAAAGCGGCTGCCGAACGGCTTTTAACAATCAGTGAAGCGAACAAGACGCGCCTTATTGCCGCCGGTTTATCGCCTTCAATTTTTCCGGCTGCCATTCCGAGTTTGGAGAAGGGAGCATTTTATATCTTTCGCAGCGACGCGCAGTTGAACGATAAAAATCGCCTGACCATGCGGTTTAATCATGCCGACGGGAGTTCAGATAATTTTACTCCGGGCGGACTCAACACCTTAGAGCGCAGTTTTGACAGTTCTGCCGTGAGCTACGGACTCGCCGCGCAGATTGCATCATACACGCCGCAGTTTTTCAATGAATTTCGCTTTCAATATGCCCAACGCTCAAACACGGGTATCGGCGGTAGAAGAAACGAGTTTTCCGGCGTCGGACCTTCAATCACGATTACCGGCGTGGCAAACTTCGGTTCGCCCGAAGGTGCGAATAATCTTTTCCTGCCGCGAAAAATAACGCAAATCCAAGACAATCTGACGCGCAACGTCGGGACGCACGTCGTCAAATTCGGCGGCGGTTTCAACTTCTACAATCACAC
>MWYY01000045.1 GCA_002050355.1 Acidobacteria bacterium 28-9 | reverse complement strand
CGAAATGTCTGGATGCTTGTCCGACAGACGCGATTGTCGCGCCGCGCGTCGTTGATTCAAATCGCTGTCTGTCATACGCCACCATCGAACTGCGCGCGCCGGAATTTGCGCCGAATATCGCGGAAAACTTAAACGGCTGGCTTTACGGCTGCGACATCTGCCAAGACGTTTGCCCGTGGAATCACTTTGAAAAACCGACCGAAGAACAAAGATTCGAGCCGCGCAAAAACGAAACGAGTGTCGAACCGGACAAAATTCTTTCGCTTTCTCACGAAACATATGTCGAAAGATTTCGCCGCAGTCCAATCAAACGCGCCAAGCTGCACGGCTTGAAGCGCAACGCACTCGCATTAAAGGTGAAAGGCAAAAGTAAAAAGTAAAAAAGCGAAAATAAAAGTAAAAATTTACGGTTAAAGATTCAGCTTCTATTTTATACTTTCAACCTTACTGAATTTTGTTTTCACTTTTGGCTTGCAACCTGTATCATTTTCTTAATGCTTCTTTTGCGCGACGCTCACAACCGAACGATTCGAGATTTGCGTATCAGTCTGACCGACCGCTGCAATTTTCGCTGTTTTTACTGTCTGCCGAACGGCGAGCCTCCTTTAGCGCGCAAAGATACGATTTTAACTTTTGAAGAAATCGTCCGCGTTTCCGAGATTTTTGTCTCGCTCGGCATCGAAAAAATTCGCCTGACCGGCGGCGAACCGCTTATCAGGCGAGATGTGGAAAAACTTGTCGAAAAATTGGCTGAACTTAAAAGTTCGCAGTCCAAAGTCCGCAGTTCGCAATTGAAAGATTTAGCGTTGACGACGAACGGTTACACTTTTCCAAAGCGCGCCAAAGCATTGAAATGCGCCGGATTAGACCGGATTACCATTTCGCTTGACAGTTTGAAGCCGGAGAATTTTAAACGAATTACGGGCGTTGACGCGCTTGAAAATGTTTTGCATGCGATTGAAGCTGCGAAAAAGGCTGGCTTGACGCCGGTGAAAATCAACGCCGTTATTGTGCGCGGCTGGAACGAAGATGAAGTCGTGGATTTTGCGTGTTTCGCCCGTGAAATGGATGTTTCGATGCGTTTTATCGAGTTTATGCCGCTCGATTCTGGACACGAATGGAAACGTGAGATGATTGTTTCTGGACGCGAAATTTTCAAACAAATCGACCGAATTTTTCCTTTGAAATTAACGGAAAAATCGCGCGGTGCGGAAACGGCTTGGAAATACTCTTTCGCTGACGGCGCGCCGGGCGAAATAGGAATCATTGCACCCGTAACCGAAATGTTTTGCGGCGCGTGTTCACGCATTCGCCTGACAGCTGACGGACAAATCCGCACTTGTCTTTTTTCGACCGAAGAATACAACTTGCGAGACGTAATGCGAAGCGGCGCAACGCGCGCCGAGATTATAGAATTTATCCGTACAGTTGTGATGAAAAAGGAGACGCGACATCAAATCAATGATGTTTCATTCGTCCAACCCGCGCGCACAATGAGTTTTATCGGTGGGTAAAATATAATAGGAATTCGTTTCCACAAAGTTTTCCACAATCGGAAAAGGTAAACAGATTTGGGCAAAAAAGATTTCCGCGAAAGTGAAATAAACGAACAAAAATGAAAAGACTACTAAAAATTGTCGTGCTGATGATTTTGATATTTTCCGCGATTACCGCATTTACTCAAACAAAATCTCAAGAATTTCCCTCTGAAATACCTGATAACTGGAAACTTTTTTTCAACGATGAATTTTCTTTTTACGCGCCCGATTCGTTGGAAAATCGAAACCTTCGCGGAAAAGATTCGTTTATCGGAAAATATACAAACGAAGAGATGGAAATTCGATTCGATTACGGATGGTTTTGCAATAGCTGCGGAACGTGCGACAAGCCTGTTATAGCAAACGTAGATAATAAATCAGCCGCAATTTGCACTTATGAAGATAAAGAAGCTGGAAAAGATAAGAAGTACGTCAAGTCAATTCGCTTTTCAAAACTCGATTTTAATGGACAAACGACATTAGCTTTGTGGGTAAAATGCAAAACTATTCAATGCCAAACAGATGCTGAAAAGATAATTCGCTCAATTAAATTCAAACAGAAAAAGGTGAAAATGAAATAATCCGTTTCACCTTTTTCATTTGTAATTTCAACTCAATTATTGTCTTTGAAAATCGGGCGAGCCGAGAATCAAACCGACGGCTTTGAAAACGTCGGGATTACCGCTTGGCGCAAGCAATCTCACTTGTTGACCGCCGCCTCTTTTGCCGCCGCCTTGTCCTTGGGCGGGCATCATCATCGTCGAAGCATTTTCCATTTCCGCGTCGTCCGAAGCAGAAGCCATGCCGAGTTTCGGTTCGATAAGCGGCTGTTCGATTTGTTTCAAGAGCATAGCTTTTGTATTCGGAGAAATTTCTCCGCCCAAAATCAGAGCTACTGCTTTACCCAAAACTTCCTGCTTATTTTTGCCTTCAAATTTCGACAAATTAACCCGTGTTCCGGGAATACGATTGCTCGCCAGCGCGACCGAAAAATTCATTCTCTCTAAAAGCGCGCCTGTGTTTACCCAATCCTCCGCCATATCCGGATAACCGGTCGGAGCTTGATAACCGTAAAGCGGCTCGCCCATTTTTGCGAGCAGCGCTTGAACCGCCGCGCCGTTCGTCTCCGCGCCGACGGTGCGAAGCGCACTTACCAGAAGCTCAAACGGAGTTTTGATTTTCGCCCGATAATTTTCCGGCGCAAAAAATTCCTTATCTGTAAATAAAGCGCGCAGAGTCGTTTTTATATCGCCTTTTGAATTGTGAAATGCATCGGCAACGCGACCGACTAATGCTTCGCTCGGATTGTCGGAAATGAATTTGACGGCGAGTTTGCGGGCGATGAATTTTGCGGTCGAAGGATGATTGACCAAAATATCCAGAACTTTCAAGCCGTCTTTCATACCGCCTTCGTTGATTTTTTGTCCCAAAACGACTTTTTCGCCCGCGTCGTGGAAGCGTTCGTTAAAATAAAATGTTCCGCTCGGAGCGTCTTCGGGCAAACCCATCTGCCGCGCCTGACGAGCGGCGCGATTATTGGTCATTTCATCATTTCCGGCAAACTTGCGATAACCGCGCGGGTCAACGATTGTCCAGCCGGTAAAAGCGCGAGCGATTTCTCCGATGTCTTTTTGGGTGTAGCCGCCGTCAACGCCCAAAGTGTGCAGTTCCATAATCTCGCGGGCGTAATTTTCGTTTATGCCGCGCTGCTGTTTCTTTGGTTTGTTCGGCTGCTGCTGCTGCGGATTTTGCTGCATTTTAGCAATGCGCGCGTTGAGCTGCTCGTCGGTAATACCCTGACGCTGTTTGATCCGTTCGCGCACTTGCGGATTGTTAACGGCGCGTTGAAGCTGCTGATTCATTCCATTTCGGCGTCCGTTGTTTTGCTGCGTCTTCGGCGAAATTGATTGATAGTTATCGAGGTAGAAAAGCATCGCCGGACTTTTTGCCGTCGCCAGCAGCAAATCTTTGAAATTTCCCAGAGCATTCGGACGAATCACATCGCGGTCGTATTCGGGCAAAAACCAGCGCGTCGCCGCTTTTCCGGCATAAACGTTGAAATGATTTGTCCAAAAATCAACCATCTGCTCGTTTAATTGACGTTCCGAATAGGCGGCGCGCAAAATTCGCGAAGCATTTAATTGCTGCGAGATTTGTTGCGGACGCCCGAGTTTGTTTTCACGGTAAATGTCGGCAACTTCCTTTTGAATTCTCCTACGTTCTTCATCGCTGAGTTTTGCAACGTCGGCGTCGGGTTTTTCCTTTGCATCCGGTATCATCATTGCCGGACCATTTTTTTCCTGCGGCATAGCGCCATCGGTCGCAACGGCAGATTCCGTGCCTTTCACTTTATTTTTCTTTTTTAATTCCGCAACGTCGCCTTTGTTCAAACCGCTGCGCTGCCCGACCATTCGCAAAACGGCTTGCCCGTTCGGGTATTTGGCAAAAAGCTCTTCGTTTGACATCTGCAAAACATTCAAATTTTTCACTTTCGCTTCCGCCAAAGAATCATCTACCGAACTTGCATTGAGCTGCTGCTCGATGTATTTGTTAATTCCCAAAGCTTTGACGCGATCGACATCACCGAGACGCGCCCCATACGCAAGACGATTCAAAACGTGCAGAATTTTCTGGTTTTCGGTTAATGCTTTTGCGCCGAATTTTTGAATCATTTGCTGCGCACTTGCGCCGATTGTAAAAATCGGAGTCAACATCGCTGCCAACATCAAAACGGCAGTGAATTTATAACGTGCGGAAAACTGTGTTCTCATTTTATTTACCTCGAAATTTTATGATTGCTTCGGATAAGTCCAAAGATTGTCTGTTTTATTAGACGCACAATAGGCGCAAAAAGACGAAAAGAAAATCAACCGCAAAAACACACAGATAAGAGATAACGATTAGGTTTTAGGAAAGGCAGGAAGTTAACGATTATTACTTGATTTGTCTGCGGTTGATTTCCTTAATTGTTTTTCGTTTGCACGACGAAAAGACAACCGTTAAATATATACCGCGCATCGAATCAATCGTAATTTCTCCGATAAAAAGTTAAAATATCAATTCTTGCTATTCCGAAGTATAAAGAAGGTATCGAAATGAAAAATTCAAAACTCTGTGTTTTACTTTCCGTCGCCGTCAGTTTATTTCTGGCGGTTTCCACATTTGCCCAAAGTGAAAGTTTTAGCGATGCAAACGTCGAATACACATTCGATTTGCCGCAAGCATTGTGGAAAATGACCGTCAAGCCTTCTCAGACGAGTGCAAACGTCGAATACGTCTATGGCGAACGGCAAAGCGGACATCTCGAAATCCGCAAAATCACCGTCAAATCCGGCACGCTGCTCAACGAGATTATCCGTGACGAAGAAAAAAAACTCCAGTTTCTGCCCGGCTATGTCACCGGACGAGAAGAAAAATTCAAAGGCTCTTTCGACGGCAAAGTTTTCAATTACGAATTCGTGCGCGCGGGACGAAATATGAGCGGCAGATTTTACTTTCTAAAGGCAAATGACACAACCTTCTACGTACTGCGCTTCGTCGGCATCGGCGACAAACTCCGCTCGATTCGCAACCAGACCGATTCAATTGCCCGAACCTTTGATTTGAAGAAAGGAAAGTAACTTTTTGATGGGGTCGCAAACCTGTTAAGCAATAAAAATAGAATGTTAATTCTTTTAGCAACAATTTTTGCATGATAATACGCCGAATATATTGTATTGTCAGCGGCATTGATATTAATAAATTGTTAGGTTTTAGTTGAGAGAAGCATTAGATGAGATGAACAATAAAACTAAAGAGTCCCCCAATCTATATTTACTAGCTTTCTTTACAGCATTGTTTGCCGGACTATTCTCAATAGTTGGAAATTATTATCTTTCAAAAGATCAGATCAAACAAGTATTACCGGAGAAAGACCTTGATCTTAGAAAGGAGGTGTATTTATCGTTTCTCAGCAAAATAGATAAAAGCAACGATCCTGTAATCAGTGAAATGCTAAACATTGGACCGTTTGCAGACAAGGTGGGAACTGACAGTCAAATTCAAGACTTAGAAGATAAACTGCATAACATATTATCTCGAAATGATACTTATGATATTTATTGGAGGCTCAATAGTGACCTTAATATTTTAAGATTACGCGCTAGTGATCGAGTAAAAATCCGTGCAGATGATCTACTGAATGCACTCAGTTTGAATTTCGATGCAATTCAAATCAAAAATCATTCGGCGGAAGTTCAAGCGTACTACAAGAAATGGTGGGAAATACAACGCGAAGGAATACCTTATGGATTTGAGGAAAAAATTACGCTTGAAGAGAGATTTTCAATCATCATCTCAGGAAAATTGCTCCAAAGTCTTATCCAAGCGATGAATGAAGAGATTAATACCACTTCATCCTAACGTTGGAAGTGAAGTTATTGGGGCGTCGTACTCAATGACTTGTTATTCTTCAATCAAAAACTTCACTCCGAAAGGTAAAACGTAGCCTTTTGTGTTTTCGTCAATTACCGACAGAATTTCATCTAAAGAACGCGCTTTGTGCAGACGCATCGGGCGCGTTTCGTTTTCGGGTAAGGAGGTTACGATTTGGACGTTAAATCGTTCGGCTTTGCACAATAAACTCCACGCCGTTTGACCGTTGACCTGATAGCTTTCGCACAATTTTTCGGCTAAGGCGGCGGAGTTTTCCGCGTCAAACCATTTGAGAAAATCCGGTCTGCCCAAACCGTCGGCACATTCCGCCAACAAGATAATCGTTCCGCCGCCGGCGCAAGCATTTGAAGCTGCGTCTAAAGTTTTGTGTGCCTGGATTAAATTTATATCGTGTGGAAAACCACCGCACGAGGCAATTACCAAATTACGCTTTTCAGTAATTTCAATCGCGTGTTCGGCATCGTAAAATTTACACGCAGCGCGATGCGCCGAAATCCAATCGCCGCAAAATAAATCAACGGCTTCGCCTTTGCCGTTGACGATTGTGTTAACCGAAAAGGCAGGCGGATGTTTCCGAACAACCGACAAAAATGCTTCGTGAACCGCGTTTGCGTCCAAGATTCCCGCGCCGACGCCTGCGCGACGAATTTTTTGTTCGCAGTCGAAAGCGAGTTTGTGCGTCGCCGAGATTGTCCGCGACGAAGCGAGTCCGGGGCAAATCAGCTTTCGCCCGCCGGTAAATCCTGCGAAATAATGAAACGAGACGCCGCCGACGATTATCGTGTGGTCGTGTTCGGTTAGAGCGCGGTTGAGTTCGATTGGAATGCCTTCGTCAGTTTCGCCGAGCCGGACAATTTGCGCTAAATCCTTCGCGTTGTGGTCGAGCGTTTTGATGCGCTGGAAAATAAACGGTGTAAGTAGTTCTCTTTTTTCCTCGTCTGAAACCGTTCGATGAATGCCGGTCGCAAAAATTATGCGTATGTCGTGCGGCATTGTGCCGTTTGCAATCAGTCGGCGCACGAGCAGATTTACAATTTGCCCGCTCGCAGTTTGGCGCGTCGCGTCAGGCACAACGATTAAAACGGTTTCGCCGTAACCAATGATTTCTTCAATCGGTTTGGAATCAACTGGATTATCAAATCTTTCGCCGATTTCAACATCGTCAAGTGCGCGCTTGTCTTCTCGCTTACCCAAAATCTGGAAGCGGTTTTCATCATAATCGAAAGAAATCTGCGATTTTCCATAACTAAGATTGATAGTTTTCATCTTGAAACGAACACTGTCATCGTAAAAACGCGGAATAATATGTAATTGAAAATGAAAAACATCTTGAGCCGGTTCCGCAAAGCTCGATTGCTTCGTAAATCATCCACAGCGAAATTAAAACCAATGCGATGCAGTTGACAAAACCGGCGAGAATTTCGAGCCGGTAATAACCTTGTAATTTTCTAATCTTAATTCTACTCTTCTTCCGTTTTTTTCTGCGGAAAGATTAGAGAAGAGATTATCGAAAGCGCGATTACGCCGGCGACGATTCCAAGCGAAACGAAAGTTGCCGTCTGGTTATAATCGCCTTTGACATAACTGTGCAAAAAATACGAGAACGCCGATTCATTACCGTTTCCCAAACCCATTATCAAGCCTTCGGCAACAAGCGGCAAAATCATTTTTACACCAATAAACGTCAGCACAAACGCCAACCCGTATTTGAGATAATGAAATTTTTCCGCCATATCAACGAGCAGAAAAAAGAATGTCCGCAAACCCAAAATAGCGAAAATATTTGAAGTATAAACGATAAAGCGGTCGGTCGTGATGCCAAGAATTGCCGGAATCGAATCAACCGCAAAGACCAAATCAACCACGTTGATAATGATTAAAACCAGAAGAAGCAGCGTTCCGGTACGTTTCCCGTCTTTGATGACAAAAAACTTTTCGCCGTCGTAATGTTTGGAGATGCGTATAAAACGTGTTGTGAATTTTACAATTGCGCTTTCTTCCGGGTTAAAGCTGTCGTCGTCATCGGAAAACATCTTGATGCCTGTGTAAACAAGAAACGCGCCGAAAATGTATATCAGCCAGTGAAATCTTTCGACCAATTCTGTGCCGGCGAAAATCATCACCATTCGCAGCACCAGAGCCATAAAAATGCCCCAGAACAAAACGCGATGCTGGAATTTTTTAGGCACCTTGAAGAAATTAAAAATCAGCAGAAAGACAAATAAATTGTCAACCGAAAGCGAAAGTTCGACCAGATAGCCGGTTAAAAATTCCGTCGCCTTGCTTAAACCCGCACCAGAACCGTAGATATTGCCGACTACCCAGTAAATAAAACCGTTGAAGGCGAGCGCGAGCGAAATCCAAACCGCGCTCCACGCAAAAGTTTCACGGCGCGTCGGCGCGTGCGAATGGCGATTGACAATACCGACATCAACAAACAACGCAACAAAAACAACTGCAAAGAAAAAAATCCAAACCCACATTGGGTATTCGATATTCATAGATATTTAAAATACAAGGTTCAAGGCTCAAAGTTCAAGGTTAGGAGTTTTATCTTTTCGCCGCGCCTGATTTCCAAAAAATTATCTGCAAAATAAAAGAGACAAGAGCCGAAACTCTTGCCTCGAATTTTTCCAAATTAATAATCGAGATTTTACGGGGCGAAAGTATAAACGATGATGCCTGTAACTTTGACCGGAATTCCTTCGAGTAAAGTTGGCGAAAATGTGGAGTTGCGCGCCGCTTCTGTCGCCGCTGCTCTGAGCAGAGGATGACCGGAAACGGCGCTTGCCGAAATGACATTTCCCTGTTCGTCAATCGTAACCTGCACGTTGACCGCGCCGCTCGCTTTGACTGCTCTGGCTGCCGGCGGATAAGCGGGTAAAGTTAAATTCTTGGCTTTTCCGTTTAGCACGCCCGCAGAAATCTGTTTCGGCATCGCATTTCCACCGCTCAAAGAATTGTCGCGCGTAGTTGTAACTTTGCTGCCCGAAACGCCCTTCATATCAATCGTTCCTTTATCGCTGCCGGTAACATCCGACATCTGATACGTCTCATTTTGTGACGAAAATTTTTTCGTGAAATACATTTCCGACGTTTGCGTGCCGCGCGGCGTCTCGGAATCTCGCGTGACTTTTAAAGTTTTTCCGTCGTCGAGAAGTTCCCAACTATCGGTTGTTTTAACGCTCATCGAACCGTTCGCAGTGTCTATACTGCGACTTGATGTAAGTTTCAATTTGCCGCCTTTTTCCGTTTCGGCTTTGAGCCTAACAGATGCGGTCGGCTTTCCGTCGGAACTAACCTTTCCGAGGTTTGTTTCCTTTCCGTCAAGATTGTATGTAACCATACTGCTACCACCGCCCATCGCTGCGCCGCGTCCCATACCGCCGCCTTGACCCGTTCCGCGATTTGCGTCCGGTGGTTGTGGCAGCGCGCCGTTTCCGTTATTCGACATTTCACCTTCGGGACGCGGAGCGCGTTTTGTCATCGTTTCGACTTTTAACTCTTTATCGTTCTGCGTAACGTTCAGCGTCATTGATTCGATACGACTTCGCTCGGGCAATTTACTTTTTGCCACGTCGAGTTCCCAGCTTCCTGCAAAATTTGTCGCTTTATTTTGTGCGAAAATTGCACTCGTCGTAAAAAGCAAACAGAAAAATGCCGCTAATACAGATATTTTTTTCATAAATTCAACTCCAGATGTTTTTGATTTGAACTGTTCCGCGACTTTAGACGCTCCAAACCTTAGTTTAGTTTCCATAAAAGAGAACGGTCAAAAATGTAAACGTTAAATGCAAAAGATTTTCCTCAATTAAGGATTTACTATAATCACGCTTGAGCGGCTCGCTCGCGTTGGTGAAGTTTTGAATTTCGATACCCGTAAAGAAAATAAATTACCAGCCCGATGAGAAGCCAGATGCCGAAGCGCATCCAATTGGTTACGCCGAGTTCCGTCATTAAATATAAACACGACAGCAAACCCAAAATCGGAATCAGCGAGAGTTTTTTGAGAAAAGTTAAAATCAGCAGCGTAACCGTGATGACGATAAAAAATATTAACGGAATTTTGTGGCTGAACGCGCCAAACCACGTTTCGTCTTCTTTTGGAGCGACAGTCAGAAAATCGCTGATAAATGTCGGATAAAAATAGTAAACAATTCCGAAAACGACCGCTAAAATCACGGGTAAAATGAATTGCGCGTTGATATACGGCACAAATCTTTTTCCGCCTTCGCTGAATTCCTTGTCCTTAAACAAAACACCCGCGCAGACGACGACAAACGCGAACAGCGTTCCGATGCTCGCCAAATCCGTGACTTCGGTTAAGTTCATAAACAGCGCGGGAATAGCGACAACCAAACCCGTAATAATCGTCGCAAACCAGGGCGTTTTAAATTTCGGATGAATCGAAGAAAATATGCGCGGCAAAAGCCCGTCGCGGCTCATCGCCATCCATAAACGCGGTTGACCGATTTGGAAAACCAGAAAAACTGTTGCCAGCGCAATTACCGCGCTAATCGCAATAATTCCGGCAACCCACGGCAGATTGCTGTCCGGCTGCGTAAAGACAAACGCGAGCGGGTCGCCGACATTGAGTTTCGTGTAGCTGACCATTCCGGTCAAAACTAAGGTCAGAGCGATATACAAAACCGTGCAAATGACGAGCGAGAAAATCATCGCCTTTGGCAAATCGCGGCGCGGGTCTTTGCATTCTTCGGCGGTCGTCGAAAGCGCGTCGAAACCGATGTAGGCGAAGAAAACGGCGGACACGCCTTTTAACACGCCGGAAACTCCGTTCGGCGCAAACGGCGACCAGTTTTCAGGATTGACGTAAAACGCGCCGAGAAAAATAACCAGCAAAATAATTCCGATTTTCAGCACCGTCATTACATTGCCCGCTAATTTCGATTCACGAATTCCGATGTAAACCAACGCGGTTATGACAACGACAATCATAAGCGCTGGAAGGTCGGCGACAATGGGAAACCCGCCGATTTGCGGCGCGGACGACCAAGCTGTGTATGCTTCGATTTGTCCGCAATTGACCGCTGCGTCCGCGCTGTCACACGCCGCTTGCAATGTCTCTACTGTTTCACCTTTGCTAACATCGCCATCCATAAACGCGGTTGACCGATTTGGAAAACCAGAAAAACTGTTGCCAGCGCAATTACCGCGCTAATCGCAATAATTCCGGCAACCCACGGCAGATTGCTGTCCGGCTGCGTAAAGACAAACGCGAGCGGGTCGCCGACATTGAGTTTCGTGTAGCTGACCATTCCGGTCAAAACTAAGGTCAGAGCGATATACAAAACCGTGCAAATGACGAGCGAGAAAATCATCGCCTTTGGCAAATCGCGGCGCGGGTCTTTGCATTCTTCGGCGGTCGTCGAAAGCGCGTCGAAACCGATGTAGGCGAAGAAAACGGCGGACACGCCTTTTAACACGCCGGAAACTCCGTTCGGCGCAAACGGCGACCAGTTTTCAGGATT
The DNA here is from genome assembly GCA_002050355.1 of Acidobacteria bacterium 28-9. Lineage (GTDB taxonomy): Bacteria > Acidobacteriota > Blastocatellia > Pyrinomonadales > Pyrinomonadaceae. The sequence continues at coordinate 2,875 of MWYY01000045.1, read as the reverse complement.
GACGTAAAACGCGCCGAGAAAAATAACCAGCAAAATAATTCCGATTTTCAGCACCGTCATTACATTGCCCGCTAATTTCGATTCACGAATTCCGATGTAAACCAACGCGGTTATGACAACGACAATCATAAGCGCTGGAAGGTCGGCGACAATGGGAAACCCGCCGATTTGCGGCGCGGACGACCAAGCTGTGTATGCTTCGATTTGTCCGCAATTGACCGCTGCGTCCGCGCTGTCACACGCCGCTTGCAATGTCTCTACTGTTTCACCTTTGCTAACCGCTTCGGAAACGGCGGCAAATCCGCGCCGCGCTGTGACGAAATCCATTGTAAACGGAAGCGGAAAATTTATGCCGTAACCTTTGAGCAAGCCGGTAAAATAATCGCTCCACGAAATAGCGATGGCGATGTTGCCGATTGCGTATTCGACAATCAAATCCCAGCCGATAATCCACGCGATAAATTCACCCATCGAAGCGTATGCGTAAGTGTAAGCCGAACCCGCAACCGGAATACGCGAAGCGAATTCGGCGTAACAGAGCGCGGCAAAAGTTACGGCAACCGCCGTGAAAATAAACAAAAAGATAATCGCCGGACCGCCGTTATACGAGGCTTTGCCGACCATCGCAAAAATGCTTGCGCCGATAATGGCGGCTATTCCCATTAAAGTTAAATCGAATAAACCGAGCGTGCGGCGCAGATGTGCGTTGTCGCGGGAAACGGTTTCCGCGTCGGAAAATCCTGAGGCGGCATCAGCTTGAATTTGCGCAATGGATTTTTTACGAAATAATGAATTGTCCATAAATTTTTATTGTCTGATGTTGATTGTATTTTAGTGTTTATTGGTAAACGCTCAATGATAAATGATAAATGTTCACGGCTTTGTTTGCGAATTTTGAAGGAAATTTCCCACAATTGCAATGAAGACTGCGCAAAGTTTATAAAATTCTTTCCGTTCAAAGCGCAAAGAAAATATGTTCTCTTTGACAATTTAATGGCGCGCGTCAAAATAAAAACTTAAACTCAGAGATTATTATGTGTCGGTTTTAAACAAAAAAAATTGTCAAATTTTTTTGCATCCGATTCCGATTCGCTTGCGAATAACATTTTGTAAGCCGACAAAAGAATTTTATAAATCGGCTTATTGGACAGTTAGCCGAACCGTTTTTGCGAATGGTTTGGGTTTCTAAGTTACCTCCTTTCTAAACCAAAAGTGCCGAATGTCTCCAAAAAAGCATTTGGCACTTTTGGTTTTCAATCGACCTTTAAAACGCTTTTCGAGCAAAAATTTTTATATTTGTTGCAATGTATTAAAATTTATTTTTTTGGTTGTTGCATCCAAAGTCCTTTTTTAAGCGAACAATTTTATATACAGGTTGGTTAAATTTTTCAAAATAGAAAAAATTTCCTGCAATCTAATTGGACTTCGTTATTACTAAAATTTATCGGTGAAGCCGAAAGGCGCTCGCCGAACAAAATCACTCTTAAAGAGTAATTTAATTTGGAGGCTAATATTGTGACGAAAATTATAAAGCTCGAAGACCGAGAAAATAATGCTGACAAAGCAGAAAATCGGGTATCTTCGCGGCGCGAATTTCTAAAATGGTCAAGCGCTGCCGCGCTGACGGCTTTTGCGTTTGGCGCGCTCAATCCTGAATCGCTTTCCGCAAAAACGGCTTTTCTGGGTTTGCCGATTGACGACGACAAAGCCGGCGTGGTTGATGTCGGCAAAGGCGATATCGGCGTTTTGAATTTTGTCTACGCGAACGAACAACTCGAAGCGGCGTTTTACACGCAGGTGATGGCGACGCGCTATGCGGGTATGACTTCCGAAGAAAGCGCCATTTTAACTGACATCCGCGACAATGAAATAGCGCACCGCGAGTTTTTTCGCGCTCAACTCGGCAAAAAGGCGATTCCAAATTTACAGGTGAATTTCACGTCAATTAATTTCAACAGCCGCCAGAGCGTGCTGCAAACCGCGCAGATGTTTGAAGACAACGGCACGGCGGCGCTTAACGGCGGCGGACAATTGCTGAAAAATCCTTTGTTTCTGCTGATAGCGGGCAAACTCGTCTCGGTCGAAGCCAGGCACGCGGCAATTTTGCGCGATTTGCAGCGCCCGATGTCCACGTTTTTTTCGGGCGACGACATTACCGACCCGGCGACCGGCTTAGACCCGGCGCGCACGCCGGCGCAGGCTTTGGCTGTGGTTAAACCGTTTGTCGTTACGCCGATTTCAATTGCCCGGCTGCCGCAGCCGAAAATGTAAAAGGAGAAGACTATGGAAAACAATAAATTACCACTACTCGAATCGGTCGAACCCGATTACATCAACGAAATGACGGCACGGCGCGAGCCAATCGAAAAAGCGATAAAAATGGCTGGCGCGCTCGGCGCACCGATTATTTCTTTCGGCGCATTGGCGGGAACGGCTTTCGGGCAGGATAAAAAATTGCCCGGAAAAATAGTTGACGTGCTGAATTTCGCGCTGACGCTTGAATACCTGGAAGATGAGTTTTACCGCACGGCGCTCGGCTCAGGCGGTCTGATTCCGGCGCAAACGCGCGACGTTTTCGGACAAATCAGCAAACACGAAACGGCGCACGTCAATCTTCTGCGCTCTGTTTTGGGCAGTAAAGCCGTCGCCAAACCGAATTTTGATTTCACGGCGGGCGGCGCATTCGGCGATGTGTTCAGAAACTATCAAACGTTTCTCGCCGTCTCGCAGGCTTTTGAGGACACGGGCGTTCGCGCCTACAAAGGTCAGGCGGGAAAGCTGAAATCGAACGATATGATTTTGACTACCGCTTTGCGAATTCACTCGGTCGAAGCCAGACACGCGGCGATGGTCAGACACCTGCGCGGAGATACGC
>MWYY01000070.1 GCA_002050355.1 Acidobacteria bacterium 28-9 | reverse complement strand
CGCCGAGAGCGTCCAGATAAACTTCCGTGCGATAAGTTCCGGGCGTCGAAGCGCGAAAGTGTATTTCCGTATTTCCACTCGTTTCAGAAACCTTTTCGCCATTTTTGAAAATCACAAAGCGAGCGATTTGCGGCGCGACCGCTTTCAAATTCACGCCGTCGGCAAGCGCGATTTCGTCGCCCATTATTTTCGAATCCTGAGCGTTCTCTGCCGTAAAAGCAAAACCTTTTGTGTCGCTCAAAACGTCGAAACCAATAAATGCGTGTCCGTTTCGCAGAGCGTCGAGAAGATTTTCCTGTGTCAGCGGTTTGTCTTTTTCAAGCAGGACGTGCGTGCGGACGAGACGAAAAATTGTTTCATATCGGTCAAGTTTCAGATTGATAAATTTGCCGCCCGCATCGTCGCCGAACAGATGCGCGCCGATGTTTGAATGCGCGTCGCTGCCCGCAAAGAGAGTCGCTTTTTTATTTGTCGAAATTCGGTCAAAGTTTTGCAGATTATCGTCGGGACGCTTGAAATAATCGGCGAGCGTTAACTCCGGGTAAACTGGAAAAGACCACAGCGCGTCGAGCAGAAAATATGCAGCGCTGGCTTGTTTGGCATTTGTGAAAAGACTGAAAACTTCGATGCCGTCGAAGTCCGAGTTCCAGGAATTGAAATTTTCCGGGTAAGTGATAAAAGCGAGTTTGTTTTCGGCGTGCGCCTTTTCCATAAAGGCGAGCGTGTCGGTTTGTCTCGACAAATTTGCGCCGGAAAAACCGTTTAGAATTAAAAAACGCTCGTCCGATTTGGTGTTTGCTTCGTTTCCGTTGACAAACAAAATGCCTTGATGAACGCTCTGTAAAGTTATCAGTGATGTATCGTAAAATTCCGATGTGTGTTCGGTCATCACTACAAAATCGAGATTATTTGAGCGCGCGCCTTTTATCAGTTCGTCAAAAGTTCCCGTACTGTGTCCGCCAATAAATGTATGAACGTGGATAACTCCCGTATAATCATCGAACTTCGAATTCGTATAATCCTTTTTTTGCGCGTCGAGACCGGAAATTTTTTCCGCTAGATTTCCCTTTTGAATACGACGATAAACAAACGGAATCTGCGCAAAAACCAAAACGCTGAGTAAGATTAAAATTATCTTTTTCCAGAGTTTCATAAAGCAGTAGTCGGTTGTCAGTAATCAGTGGTCGGTTGTCAGTATGTCCTTTCTGAACCACCGACCATTGATTACTGACTACTGAAAAAATCAACCGAAACGACCTTTTCGGCAATCTGTTTGCCGAAGTTTGCAGCCTCTTGATGAAGCGGATGAATCGTGTAAGCGTCGAGGGCGGCGCGGTCCGGGTAAACGGCGACCAAACCCGTATCGTAAGAACGCTCAAGCTGTAAAACGTCGAAACCGATGTTAAAGCTTATGATATTCGGAATTACGCTCGGCAGATTTCGCAGCTTCGAAATGTGTTGCTTACGCTTCTCTTGACTCGTTTCCGCTTTGTATTTCCAGCAAACAATATGTGTCAACATAAAACTTAATGATGAATGGTGAACGGTGAATGATGAATGTAAGAAGGTTTTCCATTAACCATTAACCGTTCACCGTTCACCATTAAACCGCTGTTTGGACTTCTGATTGCAATGCTGTTAAAATCGCGCTTTGTCCAAACTGACTTGTCAGATAATATAATAGAACACAAATCTTCAAAAAGTAGGAAATAACCGATGTTAAAGTTTTTCAGCCGATTGGAAAGAACAAGAAATGTTCTTCTTTTTCTGTTTGCCGCACTGATGGCGGTGAGTTTGGTATTATTTTACGCCCCGACGCGCGACAACGCCCAGGAAGACCTGATGCGCAACGAAGAAACGGTAGCAAACGTCGGCAGCGAAAAGGTAACGATTGCCGACCTTGCGTTGCAAAAAGAAAATACCAGTAATAACGGACGCTCGGCGCCCACGAAATATCTTCTCGACGGTTTGATACGTGAGCGTGTTATCCGTGGAGAAGCGGCTCGGCTCGGTTTTCAGGCAACCGACAGCGAGGTTGCCAATTATATTCGACCGCTATTTAAATCTGCCGAAGGCGAAGCGTTTAGCCAGACAGATTATGAACAAAGAGTAACGGAACGATACGGAAGCGTTACGACTTTCGAGCAAGCCGTCCGCGACCAGTTGAGCGGGCAAAGACTGCTTGCCTTTTTAACATCGGGCGTAACCGCTTCAGAAGACGAGGTTCTTAATGATTACAAACGCAAAAATACAAAATTTGATTTGACTTACGTTCCGGTCAATAACACGGATTTGGCGCAGACGATAAAACCGAGCGACGAAGAGCTGAAAAGTTATTTCGAGAAAAACAAGGCGAGTTATCACATTGATGTTCCGCAGAAAAAGATTCGCTACATTTTTTTGAACAATGCTAAAATCGGCGAAAAGCTCACGGTTTCCGAGGAAGATTTGCGAGCTGAATTCGATAAGATTCCCGACGATAAAAAGATGGCGGGCGTTCAAGGTCAACAGATAGTTTTGCGGATTCCGAAGCCGGAACTAGAAGCGCAGGTTACCGCAAAAGCCAACGAAATCGCAGCGCAGGCGCGCGCCAAAGACGGCGGCACAGTTTCCGAAGAAGCGTTTGGCGAACTCGCAAAAGGTCAATCCGAAGATGTGCGCAGCGCGGCGAGCGGCGGAAAACTTCCCGGTCTTGTGCGCGAGAACCCGAACAATCCGTCCGACCCATATCAGCGTCTTTTAACTATGCAGCCCGGTACTATTACCGAACCGATTAAATATCAAGATAGATATTATATTTTGCGGCGCGGCGAAGCCGTCCCGAAAACTTTTGAAGACGCTAAAAAGGAACTGGATGTCAGTCTCAAAAATCGTCGCGCATACGCCGTCGCCGCCGACCTCGCACAAAAAGTTTCCGACCGCTTGAAAGAGACAAAAGACTTGCAGAAAACGGCACAGGAATTTGCCGCGCAAGCGAATATGAGCGCGACGGATATGGTGCGCGAAACCGGATTTATCAAGCCAGGCGACGAAGTAAAAGACATCGGTATCTCGCCGCAGTTTGAAGAAGGCATTGCGGGGTTGGAAAATCAAAATGATGCCGGTGATAAAATCCCGGTCAAAGAGGGTTTTGCCATTCCGCTTCTGGTCGAAAAACGCGAACCGCGGGATGCCGAATTCGACGAATCTAAAGACAAGGTTGCCGAAGCGGTCAAACTCGAACAGGCGCGCTCGCGTGTCGCTGAAATCGCCAAACAAATCGCGGATGCGGCAAGTTCGGCGGGCAATCTGGAAGCCGCCGCTCAGTCAAAAGGCTTGAAGGCGCAGGAATCGAAAAGTTTTATCTTAGGTTCGCCGCTTGGTCAAGGTCCGTCGGCGGCAACTTCCGATGCACTCGAAGATACGATTTTCAATATGAGAGTCGGTGAAGTTACTAAAACACCGGTCAGGATTGGCGATAATTTTTATATTGTCGGTGTTAAAGGGCGGGAAGAAGCCAGCAACGAAGAATTTGCCAAACAGCGTGATGGACTCTTCGAGACGAAATTGAGAGAAAAACGCGGACAGGTTTTTGCGGATTACCTAGCCAGCAGGCAACAGGAGTTAAAGGCTAAAGGCGACATCAAAATTTACAAAGAGGCACTCGAGAAAGTTGACGCCAGCGATACGACAACAACGGAAGAAACCGAATAAAAGAACTTAAAACGGAGAGAGGTAGTGGAAAATTTTCCACTACCTCTCTCCGTTTTATATTTTTCTCATTCGCCCAAATATGCTTCTTTGACGCGCGGGTCAGCGGCAAGTTCCTTCGAGTCTCCCTGCATCACGATTCTTCCTGTTTCCAAAACATACGCACGGTCGGAATGCTGAAGCGCGGCGTTGGCGTTTTGCTCGACCAGAAGAATCGTCGTTCCTTCGGCGCGAATCGAATCAATCGCTTCAAAAATAGTGTGAACGACGAGCGGCGCAAGTCCCAAAGACGGCTCGTCTAACAAAAGAAGACGCGGACGCGACATCAACGCGCGCGCCATCGCCAGCATCTGCTGCTCGCCGCCGGACAATGTTCCGGCTTTTTGCGCCTGGCGCTCTTTCATTCGCGGAAACATCGTAAAACCGCGCTCCATATCCTCGGCGATTCCCTTTTTATCACTGCGAATATACGCGCCCATCTCCATATTTTCGCGCACCGAAAGATTGGCGAAAACGCCTCGACCTTCGGGCGACATAGCAATTCCCATTGGAAGAAGTTTGTGCGCCGCCATTCCGCTGATAGTTTTACCTTCGTAAGTTATACGTCCATTTTTCGGCTCGAGCAGTCCGGTAATTGTTCGTAAAGTGGTAGTTTTGCCCGCGCCGTTCGCGCCAATCAAAGTTACAACCTCACCCTGATTAACCTCTAACGAAATGTCGGTTAAAGCTTCGATTGCACCGTAACTGACTGATACATTTTCTAAAACTAACATAAAAAGTGGTCGGTAGTCGGTGGTTAGTAGTCAGTAGGTAGTTGCCTTTTCATCTGACAACTGACCGCCGACTACCGACTACTAATCTCCCAAATAAGCTTCAATAACTTTCGGGTCGTTTTTAATATCCTGCGGCAAGCCGAGCGCGATTGATTTGCCGTAATCTACGACTTGAATGCGGTCGCAAACGCCCATTACGACGCGCATATTGTGTTCGACCAGCACAATGGTCAGCTTAAATCTGTCGCGGATTTCTTTTATCAAACCGGTCAAATCTTCCTGTTCGGACGGGTTCATTCCCGCTGCCGGTTCGTCCAAGAGCAGCAAATTCGGGCGCGTGGCGAGAGCGCGAACTATCTCCAATCTTCTCTGGTTGCCATACGGCAGGCTCGTTCCGCCTTCGTCTTTATATTTGGCGAGGTCGAAAATCTCCAGCAGTTCCATCGCAAATTTACGGTGTTCGGCTTCGTCTTTGTGAAATTTCGGCAGGCGAAAAACTCCGGCGAGCAAGCCTTGTTTAGCGTGGCGATGGCAAGCCGTTACGACGTTTTCGAGAACGCTCATCGAAGGAAAAAGTCTAATATTTTGAAACGTGCGCGAGACGCCGAGACGCGAGATTTGAAACGGACGCAAACCGTTGACGCGCGTGCCGTTGATGCGTATGTCGCCGGAAGTTGGCTCATAAACGCCGGTTAGAAGATTGAAAATCGTCGTTTTACCCGCGCCGTTCGGACCGATAAGTCCGAAAATCTCGCCGCGCCCGACATCAAGGTCGAGTTCATTGACGGCGACAAGCCCGCCGAATCGTATCGTCGCTTTGTCAGTTTTTAAAATGCTGTTTCCATTGTCCATTTTAATTTAATGGTGAACGGTGAATGGTGAATTAAGAAATTGGTTTTACATTCATCATTCACCTTTCACCATTATTTCAATCTTCGTCTTCGCTCTGCATTCGTTTTGCTTCTTTCTGCTCGGCAATCGGGGCGCCCGCGTCTGCGCCGACGGCGCTCGTGCCTTCGTCTTTGCTGCGCGGACGTTTAAGCCAGCTCAAGCCAAATTCGTTTGTTCCGAAGATTCCCTGCGGGCGCAGAATCATTGTCAAAATCAAAATCAAAGCGAAAATCACGAGGCGCAAATCGGCAAATTTGAAAACGGTTGCGCCCATTTGGATGTCGGGCAAATTTCGCAGAAGCTCGGGCAATAAAGTTACAACGATTGCGCCGACGATTGCGCCGGTCATCGAACCCATTCCGCCCAAGACAATCATAATAATAACTTCAAACGATTTGATAAATTGAAAATCATTGGTCGAAAGAAATTTGTTGTAATGCGCGAAAAGGACGCCCGCGATGCCCGCAAATGCGGAACTGATTACAAAAGAAATAACTTTATAGCGCGTCGTATGAACGCCCATCGCTTCCGCCGCGAGTTCGTCTTCGCGGATTGAAACGAGCGCGCGTCCTGTGTCTGATTTGACGATATTGTGAACGACGACGACTGTTATTACCGCAAAAAATCCGACCCACAAAAAATTCGCGTAACCGGGAACTTGATAACCGGTCGCGCCGCCGACGGCATCAATATTCAAAATCACGATGCGAATAATCTCTGCAAAACCGAGCGTTACAATCGCCAGATAATCGCCTTTCAAACGCAAGCTCGGAATACCGACAATCAAACCGGCAATCGCGGCGACGAGCGCGCCGATTAAAATCGCAACGAGCAAAACCACGCTCGACGCGCCCGTTTCGCCGAGAAACGAAAATGTGCTCTCAAGCTGTTTGCCGTGATTAACCGTAAAATAAGCGGACGAATACGCACCGACCGCCATAAAACCGGCGTGTCCGATGGAAAATTGTCCGGTAAATCCGTTGATTAAATTAAGCGAAGTGGCGAGGATAACGTTGATGGCGATAAATACGAGAAGGCGCGCCGTATAATCGTCAACGCCAAGCCCGAAAAACCCACCTTTCGTCATCATCGCGTTTATAATATACAAAAACGCGATGATGACGATTCCGCTGATTAAACTCTTCAACCAAGAAGACATAATTTTTCATTTAACATTGAACATTTAACATTTATCGTTGACCAACCCTATTGATTGATAAATGTTCAATGTTTAGACTTTTTCCTGCACATTTGAACCGAGCAAGCCAGCCGGACGAATTAAGAGAACTAAAATTAAAATCGCAAACGCAACGGCATCGCGGTAAGTTGACGGAATGCCGATGTAACTGCCGTAGCCGACAACCAGAGTTTCCGCCGCGCCGATGAGCAAGCCACCTAAAACCGCGCCTGGAATGTTTCCGATGCCGCCGAGAACAGCGGCGACGAATGCTTTCAAGCCTGTGATAATTCCCATCAGCGGTTCAATTTTCGGATTGTATTGTGCTGTCAAAACACCGCCAGCCGCCGCCAGAGCAGAACCCAGCGCAAATGTAAACGCGATGATAAAATCCGTGTTGACGCCCATCAACTTTGCCGAATTTAAATTAAACGAAACGGCGCGCATTGCTTTGCCGATTTTCGTTTTGAAGATAATCCACTGCAAGCCAATCATCAACAAAATCGAAATGACGAAAATCAAAAGCTGCGAAGTCGAAATCGTCGCGTTGCCGAACAGCGTGAAATTATCGTTCGGCAGAAGCGAGGGAAACGATCGCGGTGTTCCCGAAAAAATAAAAACGAACAAATACTCGATAAACAGCGACATACCGATTGCCGTAATAAGCGTCGTCATCCGCGAAAATTTTCTAACGGGGCGATACGCGAAACGCTCGATTGCCATTCCGATTAACGCGGCAATTGCCATTGAGCCGAACAGCACGACGATAAACCCGAAAATTGAAGGATTTGCGGCAAATCCGAGGTATGTTGCGAGCATAAATCCGGCGTAAGCTCCGACCATATAAACATCGCCATGCGCGAAATTTATCAGGCGCAAAATGCCGTAAACCATCGTGTAGCCAAGCGCGATAAGCGCGTAAATCGAGCCGATGGTCAAGCCGTTGATGAGCTGCTGAACGAAAGTATCCATAGGTGAGTTGCAGATGGTTGCAGGTAATTACAGAAAGTTGTAGGAAGTTGCAGGAAGTTTTTAACTCGGCAACTTCCTGCAACTCTCAACTACCTATTTACGCTGTTTGAATTCATCGACATACTCGAATTCGGGTTGCCGTTCATTGACGTGCTTGAATTCATATTGCCGTTCATCATCGAATTTGAATTCATCGAGTTTGTGTTCATCGAATTCATGTTCATCATCGAATTGGAGTTTGCGTCCGTCGATGTCGCCGTCGGCGCGCTCATTCCTTCGGGGTAAATCGTTTCCTTGAAAGTAAATTTGCTTTCCGCCGGATTGAGTTCTAGAACGACAGCCGGTTTGACAGCGTTGCGGCTCGCGTCGAGCGTGATTTTGCCCGTAACGCCCGCAAATTCTTTGGTTGCGTTGATCGCGTCTTTTAATTTCGCGCTGTCGCCTGCTCCGCCCGCGCGTTTTATCGCGTCTGCTAAAACTTTCGCCGCATCATAAGCGAGTGCAGCGAGGCTGTCCGGCACGACGTTGAATTTGGCTTTGTAGGCTTTGACGAAATTTTGAATTTCCGGCGCGGGATTGTCAGCCGAGTAATGGTTTGAGATATATGCGTTTTTCAAAGCCGCGCCGCCGAGTTTAAAAAGTTCGGGCGAGTCCCAGCCGTCGCCGCCCATCAGCGGCTGGTTCATTCCAAGTTCGCGCGCTTGACGAGCGACGATGCCGACTTGCGAGTAATAACCGGGAACGTAAATGACATCGGGATTTAGGTTGCGTATTTTTGTCAATTGCGCTTTAAAATCCGGGTCGTTCTGTGTGTATGCTTCTTTTGTAACAACTCTTCCGCCGAGACGCGTAAATTCTTCTTCGAAAAACTGCGTCAAGCCTTTGCTGTAATCGGAATTTACGTCGCCCAAAATCGCCGCCGTTTTCGCCTTCAAAGTATTGGCGGCGAATTTCGCCATCGCCGAGCCTTGAAACGGGTCAATAAAACAAACGCGCGAAATGTAATCGCCGACTTCCGTAACTTTCGGATTGGTCGAAGACGGTGTAATCATCGGAATTTTCGCCGATTGCGCGACGGGCGCGGCGGCTAAACTATTTGTCGAAGCGACTTCGCCCAAAATCGCCTGCACTTTATCCTGATTTATCAATTTCTGCACAACTGTCGTCGCCTGCTGCGGCTGTCCCTGGTCGTCTTCGACAACCAGCACGATTTTCTTGCCGTTAACGCCGCCCGCCGCGTTGATTTCGTCAACGGCAAGCTGAATGCCGTTTTTCGTTGATTGCCCGAAGCTCGCCGTCTGTCCTGTCATATCGCCGTAGACGCCTACTTTAATCGTATCGCCGCCGTCGCCGGTATTTGTCGCGCCGCCGCCTTCGCCGCCCTTTTGCACGCAGGCAAAGGAAAATAAAATACTTGTGATTAGTCCGATAGCTAAAAATATTCTTGTCATAATTTACCTCACAGCTAAAATTAATACGTTAAAATATGCGTGTAATTGTCGAAATGTTTTAAGTTTCGATAAATTAATTACTCAAACGGTTTGTGTAAAATTTTTTAATGCTTACCGAAAATGTTTGCACAAAAAGGAATTATACTTATTTAAGATAGCGTGTCGAGTTTGTATCGAACAAAATTTTCTTTTGAACGAGTTTAAGCAACCGAAGACAAAAATGCAAAACGACGAAAAACCATTTATAAACAAAAACTTTGCGCCCGAATTCGGCGATATGAGGGCGGCTGATTTTCGCCGCGCCGGATACGAGATGATTGACTGGATTGCCGATTATTTCGAGCGTTTGGAAGATTTGCCGGTTCTTTCGCAAAATCAGCCGAACGATTTGAAAACCGCTCTGCCGAAAGCTGCACCCGAAAAAGGCGAAGATTTCACAGCGATTTTTAACGATGTCGAGAATTTAATTCTTCCCGCCGTAACCAATTGGAATCATCCGAATTTTCACGGTCTTTTTTCGACTTCGACGAGCGGGGCGGGCATTTTCGGCGAAATGCTCGCGGCGACTTTCGATATGAAAGCGATGCTCTGGCGCACGTCGCCCGCCTCGACCGAACTCGAAGAAACGGTTTTAGATTGGTTGCGGAAGATGATGAATTTGGATGCCGGTTTCAAAGGAATTATTTACGATACGGCTTCGGTTTCAACCTTGCACGCAATCGCGGCGGCGCGTGAAGGTTTAGATTTAAGGATTCGTGAAAACGGAATGAGCGGGCGCGCCGATTTGCCGCTTCTCAGGGTTTATACTTCAGAGCAATCGCATTCATCGGTTGAGAAAGCCGTGATTCTATTAGGTTTGGGACAAAAGGGTTTGCGAAAAATCCCGACCAACGAACGCTTTGAAATGGACGCGCAGAAATTGCGCGAGGCGATTGAAGAAGACAAACGAAACGGATTTCTGCCGTTCTGCGTCGTCGCAACGGTCGGCACCACTTCGACGACAAGCATTGACCCGATTGCGGAAATCGTTCCCGTCTGCGAAGAAAATGCAATGTGGCTGCACGTTGACGCGGCGTATGCTGGTTCAGCAGCGATTGTTCCCGAACTGCAATCGTGTTTAAAAGGTTGTGAGGGCGCCGACTCGGTTGTAACAAACCCGCACAAATGGATGTTCACGCCGTTTGATTTATCGGTGCTTTATTGTCGGCATTTAGATTTATTAAAACAAGCGTTTTCACTCGTGCCGGAATATTTAAAAACTAACGAAACCGTAACAAATCAAATGGATTACGGCATTCAATTGGGAAGGCGTTTTCGCGCTTTGAAATTGTGGTTTGTAATTCGTTATTTCGGTCAAAGTGGTCTAATTGGTAGAATCCGCGAACATTGCCGTCTGGCAAAATTACTTGCCGCCTGGATTGAGTCGGACGAAAATTGGGAATTGCTTGCGCCCGTTCCGTTCGCGCTCGTCTGTTTTCGCGCGTGTCCGCAAGCTGTTGAAAATTTAGAGGAACTGAACGAAAAAATAATGAATGCTATCAACGCCTCGGGCAAAGCCTATATTTCGCACACAAAATTAGACGGGAAATTTACACTGCGTGTCTCCATTGGAAGTTTGCGAGTTGAAGAGAGACACATCGAAAAACTTTGGAATTTATTAAATGAAAATCTTTCTTTAGCAAAATCGGAAAGTTAAACAGTAATAATAATCAGATTGAATACCGCATCGAAAAAGATGTTGTAAAATAACGAATGCAATTTGCCAAAGAATCAACAATTCGCGCCGCGCCCGAAAAAGTTTTCGCCTTTCACGAGCTTCCCGACGCAATCGAACGCCTTATTCCGCCGTGGGAAAATGCGCGTATAATTCAAAAAGCAGACATCGCAAAAATCGGCTCGCAAGCGATTATCGAACAGAAAATTTTCGGTTTAATTTCCTCGCGCTGGATTGCCGAACATACCAAATACGAACCGCCCGGCGAGTTCGAAGACGTGCAAATTTCAGGACCATTCAAATCTTGGCGACACAGACATATTATAAAACCGCACGTGAGCGGCGCGATTCTAAGAGACGAAATCGAATTCGAGCCGCCGCTTTGGATTTTCGGACGATTTGCCGCACCGATTTTCATCTTACCGAAACTCGAAAAAATGTTTACCTTTCGCCACACGGTGACGCGACATTGGTGTGAAAATAACGATTAAATTTTTCGACAGCAACTGCTTATTATTTCACCATCTCCGCAAATTCTTTTTCGCTTAAAACTTTTACGTTCAGCGAATTTGCCTTGTCCAATTTCGAGCCTGCATCCGAACCGGCGACAACAAAATCAGTTTTTTTACTAACTGACGAAGATACGCGCCCGCCGCCTTCTTCGATAAGTTTTGCAGCTTCGTCGCGCGTTAAAGTTTCTAATTTTCCGGTTAGGACAAACGTTTTGCCGTTGAAATTTTCGTTTATATTTGCCGATGTTTCGCCGTCAATTTCGGTTTTCACGCCCGCCGCTTGCAAGCGTTTAATTAACTCTTGATTGCGCGGGTTTTCAAACCAATTGAAAACGCTGATGGCGACCGTTAAACCGATTTCGTGAATCGCGTCGAGTTCTTCGACGGTTGCTCGTTGCAAGTTTTCAATCGAGCGAAACGAGCGCGCTAAAATTTTTGCGTATCGTTCGCCGACGTGCCGAATATCCAAACCGTAAATTAAGCGCTGCAACCCGCGCGTTTTGCTGGCTTCGATTTGATTGATTAAATTCGTCGCGCTTTTTTCCGCCATTCGTTCGAGTTCGGCGATTTGTTCCAATTGCAAAGAATAAATATCGGCGGCGTTTTTGACCATTCCTAAATCGACCAGCTTTTCGACTAAAACTTCGCCTAAACCTTCAATATCCATTGCCTTGCGCGAGGCAAAATATAAAATACGCGCCTTTAATTTCGCCGGACAATCAGGGTTTATGCAGCGTGTAACGACTTCGCCTTCGGGACGTGCGACTGCAAATCCGCACACCGGACAAGTTTTCGGAAATTCATACTTGGTTTCTGTGCCGTTGCGCCTTGTTTTAATAACCTGCAAAATCTGCGGGATGATTTCGCCGGATTTTTCAATCAAAACAAAATCGCCAAGTTTTATATCGAGACGTTTTATCTCGTCTTCGTTGTGTAGAGACGCACGCGCGACGACAGTTCCAGCGAGCAAAACCGGTTCAAGGTAAGCGACCGGCGTGAGCGCGCCCGTTCTGCCGACCTGCACGACAATATCTCTGAGCTGCGTCGTCGCCTGCATTGCCGGATATTTGTAAGCAATAGCCCAGCGCGGCGCTTTTGTCGTCGCGCCGAATTCCTGCTGCAACTGCGTCGAATTTATTTTCACTACAACGCCGTCGATGTCGTAATCGAATGAATCGCGCAGCAGCAGCATTCGGTCTGTAAATTCGATAACCTCGTCAATGTTTTGACACAAAGTGCGATTCGGGTTGACGTTAAAACCGGCTTTTTCGAGCCAATCGAAACTTTCCCAGTGCGTCGAGAACATCTTCGATGCGCCCGACAAAACATCATACGGAAACAAATCCAGGCGACGCGCGGCGACGCGAGAAGCGTCCAATTGTCTTAACGTCCCAGAAGCGGCGTTGCGCGGATTGGCGAATGTTTTTTCGCCCTGCATCTCCAACTCGGCGTTGATTTTTTCAAAAACCGAACGTGCCAAAAATGCTTCGCCGCGCACTTCGGCGTGTTCGGAAAAGCCGTTTTTTAACTTTAAGGGAATTGTGCGAATCGTTTTGACGTTGCCGAAAACGTCGTCGCCCGTAAAGCCGTCGCCCCGTGTTGCTCCTGCAGTTAAAAAGCCGTTTTCGTAATGCAGAGCGAGCGAAAGACCGTCAATTTTAAGTTCGGCAACATATTCAAAATTTCTGCCGTCCGCCAATTTTCGGCAGCGCTCGTCAAACCGGCGCAAATCATCAATGTCGTAAGAATTATCCAGAGACATCAGCGGTATGCGATGGACGAACGGCTTGAAACCTTCGGCGCGTCCGCCGACTCGCTGCGTCGGTGAATCCGGCGTGATAAGTTCGGGATTCGCTTCTTCGAGTTCTTTTAATCTTACAAGCAGCGCGTCGAATTCCGCGTCAGAAATCTCCGGCGCGCTTCGTTGATAATAAAGCTCGTTGTGCCGGTCGATTTCGGCACGCAGATTTTCGATTTCGGTTTCAATTTTATTTTCGGGATTCTCCGACGTATTCATAAAAAAGTTAATTCCGATATGATTCAGTTGAAATGTCTCTTCATAGTACAAATTCAGCTTTCATAATTCTCTACCTTAAATAAAGTAAATATTTTGGATTTCTTTCGTCGCGCTCAAAACTTTTGCAAATCAAATTTTTGGCAAACGCTTTTTGAAATTCGTGTTTGATTCGTGTCTGTTCATCGACGGCTTGCGCCGGATTATTTTTGACAAGCGCGTTCCAATCATTCGGAATTTCAATCGTTCGCACGACTTCGCTTTTGTCAACAAACCTTTCGCCTTTTACTAACGTTTTTACCTTTTCACTTTCCAAATCCCAGTCGGCAAAAAGTCGGTCGCTGTCGAGTCCGACATTTCCCGTCTGTTCGTGCGAGGTTGCGTAATCAGTACCGTAAAAATTCGGCGTGTAAGATTTTATACTGACGCCGAGTCGTTCGAGATTAAAAAATGCGTTTCTCGCTTGTGTCGGCTGAAAAGTCCATTTGATAAATCGGACGTTTTCACTCAATGCTCGCGCGCGCTGCGCCCATTTGAGACGCGCGCCGATGTGCAAATTTTGGAAATCTTTTTTAACCGCCGTCATATGCGAGTAAAAAATTCTTTCCGCGCCGCGAAATGCCGGAACGCTCAACACAAAACCAATTAGTTCGTTTTCGGCAAACGCGCCCAATGTAAAACCGCCCGCGTTTTTTGTAACAATCAAATGGCGGCGCGGCGAGATTTCCAAATCCGGCAAAGCGAAAACGTCTCGCTGCAAACGAATGCAAGCGTCAAGTTTTTCAATGTCGGTGCATTCGCGGATTTCTATTTCGGCTTTTGTCATCGGTTAGAAATACTAAATTTCAAATCTGTCGAACCAATCTGTGGAAACTTTCTCAATTTGTTTGGCGGCTGTCAAATATTTGATATCGGAAACAAAATTTATCAAAACAAGCCTTCCGCAGGTTCGGTATTTTACCGCAATTTCTTCACGTAATTGTTCAGTAAACTGCGCTTGATTGATTGCGATTTTGAACAAAACCAGTTTTTCAACCCGCGCGTGTTTCAGTAACCAGAGCGTTTTGCGCGTCGAATTTTCGCCCGCTTCGCCCCAAAAAAGAAAATCGCCACTAGCGTTTCTAGTTAACAAATACGGTTTATCTCTCAAACCGACTCGGGTTTCGATTTCCATATGCGGAAAATCTCCGACGAACATCGCACAAACCAACGCTTGTATCAAAACTTTTT
>MWYY01000016.1 GCA_002050355.1 Acidobacteria bacterium 28-9 | reverse complement strand
GTGAAAGGATTCGTCGTTTTACCAAAACGCTGGATAGTCGAGCGAATCTTTGCGTGGCTCTCGAATCATCGCCGATTATCAAAAGACTACGAGCGATTTACCAGAACCAGCGAAACGATGATTCAACTGGCAATGATTCGTTTAATGTTACGCCGATTAAAACCTTTATGAGTTTTCAAACAGCTTCTAAAGTAAAAAGGCAAAAGTAAAAAGTTGAAAATCGTAACTTTTGCCTTTTTACTTTTTATTTTCTTCCCTCCATTCGGGGAGCGTTTTCGAGTCCTCAATTTTTTGAACGTAAATCGAAGAGCCTTGCACACGCACGACTTCAACTTTTTCTCCTTCAATTAAAGGCATATCGCTTTCGATCGGGAAAGCCGTCCAAGTTGAGCCATAAACTTTAACCGCACCTTCGTTTAATGCGCCTGTGCTGGAAATCATTACCGTTCCGACTTGTCCGGGTAAAGCATCCATTCCCATTTTTACCGTATCTTCTTCAGATTGAGCAAAGTATTTAGCAAAAATTGTCCGTGACATTGCAGTTAAGGCGATGGAAATTACTGCAAAAATCAGAAATTGCCAAACAAAGCCTAATCCAAGCCACCCGGCAAGAGCCGCGACAAACGCACCGATTCCAAACCAAAGCAAAACGAAGCCGAGCGTAAAAATTTCTGCAATAATCAAAACGACTCCCAAAATAATCCACAGAATCCACGTCAATTGCTCCATTAGCTTTCCTCAAAAAAACATTTTTGCTACTAGAAGTTCAATTATATATCAATTTTTTATTTTTGATTTTTCTATTTTCCTTATTTAAGGACGCTTTATTTTAATGTTCATCTTTGAACTTAAAACTAACTCATGCTAATCTTTTTCTCGTGCTTGGGTGGCGGAATTGGTAGACGCACAGGACTTAAAATCCTGTGTCCGTAAGGGCGTGCGGGTTCGATTCCCGCCCTAAGCACCAACCAATAAATTCACTTAACCAGAATTTTACTGAAAGCCTTGAAAAATCAGGGCTTTCTTTATTTTTGCGATAGACTGAATAATGGGATTTAGTGGATAAATGTAAAAGGAAAAAGGCAGATGCAAAACGATACGATGTGTTGAAAAGTTATAACTATATACTTATCTGCCGTGAGTGGCGACAAATTGATAAGATTTAACCTTGGTGGACTAAACTTCAAACATACGCCGCAAATATCAAGATTGAAATTAATTTCGACGCGGAACTTGGTGAGTATTTTGGCATTTCGACATGAAAGCAGCAAATTGTGGTTGAGGAATCAATGCGCGAAAAACTCTTGCATTCCGGGCGAGAGGGGAGAAACCTAAAAAACTTGGTGGAAGATTTACGCAATCGTTTTGGGGTTCTACAAAATGAACTTGAAGCTAGATATAAAAACGACGATGATGGTAAGCCAAGCCGCAGCGTTACGGCAATGGTTGACACGGAAAAGTTCAAAGGAACAACTTATGCACCGACACTGGCGCATAAGCTGGAAGCTCAACGAAATTTAGAGCGAGCCGCCACCGAACGCGCTCGGATAACCGGCGAATCAAAGGAAAAAGTAGCTACAAAAACAATTGAGATTACCGAAAAAAATCGTGGAATGTGGATTTTCAAGCAATTCCAGAAGGTCCTTTTTATCGCCCGCGCGTCTCGGCAATCAAAAGTTTATGACAATCAATACTAACCACCCATTCTATACAAAGCTGTATGACGTGGCTTCGCCAGAAAAATAAATTTACTTGCTGATTTTTCGAGAGCAAAATTTCAATGTCCGCTTTCAAAGTTAATTATAGGACGATGCCCGTATATTTTTTCGCCAGCTGTGACACGCGGAAAACGCGAAAATTGAAAGAATCAAAGTTAAAAGTATTGTCATTTTCATATAATATCTCCCTGTTGAATAAAGGCAGCGGTTTTCCAATCAACCCCCGCCTTTCCATTCAATTTAATTGGAATTGGCGCAAGCCGCCCCAGTCGAAACTTCCGTGTCCAAACCAGCATCCATCCACGCTTTCGTGCCGCCCGTGACGTTGTAAATTTCCTTAAATCCCGCTATTTCCAAAATGCTCGTTCCGAGACTCGAACGATAACCGCTTTGACAGAGAACGTAAGTCGGCTGGTCGGGATTCAGTTTTCCGATCTCTTTCGCCAAAATGTTGAGCGGTAGATTCGTCGTTTTCGGCGCGTGTCCGGCGGCGTGTTCGGCGGGGCGGCGCACGTCAACGAATTGAATGTCGTCCGCCAATTTTTCTTTGACATCGGCAACCGAAACTTGTTCAATTTTATTCGTTTCGCCATTGTAATCTTTCATCAAAATGAAGCCTTTGACCGTTTCGATGCCGACGCGAGCCAGCCGCATAAACGCTTCGTCAACTTGTTCCTCATTTTCACCAGCAATAGCAATCGGCGTGCCAACTTCGACAATGGTTCCCGCCCACGAAGCGAATTGCCCGCCGAGTCCGATGTTGATTGCGTTCGGAACGTGCTTCGCGCCAAAATCAGAACCGTTTCGAACATCCAGAATTACGCCGTCGAAATTTTCAACTTCTTCGGTCGTCATCGTCTGAGGCTTCGGCAAATCTTCCAAAGCCGCCGCGCCTTGCAGATTTTTCAACGCGCTTTTCGGAAAATATGCTGGAACTTCCGGCTGGTCAGCCGTCACGATTTTGATAAATTCTTCCTTGGACATCGGCTGCAAAGCGTAGTTTATCTTTCGCTGTTCTCCGAGCGTTGACCAGGTTTCCTTCGATAAAGATTTGCCGCACAAAGAGCCTGCGCCGTGTGCGGGATAAATTTCCGTTTCATCGGGAAAAGGCAGGATTTTTTCGTGAATCGAGTCGTAAAGTAGCGCGCCCATCTGTTCGGCGGTAAAGCCGCGCGAGCCGACTAAATCAGGACGACCAACATCGCCGATAAATAGCGTGTCGCCCGTGAGCATTTTGACGGGTTCGCTCGCGTTTTCAGTATTTTCCGCCAGAATCGTAACGCCGTCTGGCGTGTGTCCGGGCGTTTCGAGGAATTTTAATTTCACTCTGCCGACGTTCAACTCATCGCCGTCTTTGACTTTCAAAGTCGGAAACTGCGTCGTCGCTTTCTGCCCGAAGATGATTTCCGCGCCGGTTTTCTCGGCAAGCTCGATGTGTCCGCTGACAAAATCGGCGTGCGAATGCGTTTCGATAATATATTTGATTTTCTGATTGTTCGCTTCCGCTTCGTCCAGATATTGCTGCACGTCGCGTTGCGGGTCAATCACTGCGGCTTCCCCTTCCGAACCGAGATAATAAGAAGCGTGTGCCAGACATCCTAAATAAAATTGTTTGAATTGCATAAATTTATCCTCCAAAAAATACTCCGTAGTTTTTCGCCATCAGAAAAACGGCGACTGCCAAAACAAACACCGCAAAGCCTTTTTGCAGTTTTCCGGCGGCGACGCGGTGCGAAAGAAGCGTTCCGAAAATCGTTCCCGCGACCGCCAAAATTGTGACCAATGCCGTTAAATTCCAGTCAAAATCGTTTTGGCTGGCGTGTCCGGCGAGTCCGGCGACGCAATTCAGAAAAATCACGAAAAGCGAAGTTCCGATCGCCTCTTTCATTCCTAATGCGCCAAACATAACCAGCGCGGGAACAATCAAAAATCCGCCTCCAACGTCTAAAAATCCGGTCAGAACGCCGACTCCGAATCCCGCCAAAATCGCTTTCCAGACGCTTAAAACTTGTTCGACTTCAATAATTCCGGCATTTGATTTTCGGCGCAGCATCAAAACGGCAATCACCAGCATCAGCGTCGCAAACGTCATCAGCAAAGCCGCAGGCGACAAAAGGCGCGTCAAAGGCGAGCCGAGCAACGCGCCGACAACGCCCGCCGCGCCGAAAATCAAACCCGTTTTCAATCGCACCGTTCCGCGCCGGTAATGCAAAAACGAGCCGACCAAACTCGTCGCGCCGACAACCGCCAGCGACATTCCGACGGCTGCGTGAGCTTCGACACCAAGCATTCGACACCAAGCACATAAACAAGGACGGGAACGGTGATTATCGAACCGCCGTCGCCGATGAGTCCGAGCGACAAGCCAATCAAACCGCTCAAAACCAAGCCTAAAATCAGAAATATATTCACGATATTTTCTCTAGGCTTTTTGCGAGGTCGTTTCGCAAACTGCGCCGGTTGTCTTGTTTCACGGCATTTTCGCCAGCATCATCGCCATTCCGCAGGTATCCGTCACCGCCGCGAAAACCAAACCCGCGCCGACAAATGCCGACAGCGCGATAAAATACTGATGCAAAAGCAACGATAAAACCACGCCGAGAACGACCAGCGAACCGGCGGCAAAACGAACCTGCCGTTCTAAAGACCAGACTTTCGACGCGCCTTTCACCGTCGGCAAATTCGCGCTTTCCCAAGCCAGCATTCCGCCTTCGATAACGTGAACGTCACCGAAACCTCTTTTGATCAATTTTTCAGCCGCCTGTTTCGCCCGATTTCCCGAACGGCACATCAGATAAACCGGCTGCGAGCGGTCAATTTCTTCTATTTGTCGTTCAAAATTTGAAAGCGGAACGAGTTTCGCCTGCTGAATTTTTGCCGCTTCAAATTCGCTGTATTCGCGCACGTCAATCACCTGACACGCGCCGCTACCGTTTATCAATCCGTTTATTTCCTGAACGCTCGTTTGTTTTATCATTTTTTCTGCCTTGCCAATTTATTCTGCCGAGTTGTATAATTAAATTCTAAATCAACTATATTCTTATGTAGTTATATTGTCAAGTATGTCGAAACAGAAAAAGTGGGAAATGTCGCCCGAAGCGTTAAATTTGGTGGCGGAAAGATTTAAGATTTTAGCCGAACCCTTGCGACTGCGGATTTTGCAGGCGTTGGAAGACGGCGAGCGCAGCGTCACGGAAATTACCGCGGTGGTCGAATCAACCCAGCCGAACGTCAGCAAACACCTGAAAACTTTGCAGGACGCTGGCTTGCTGGCGCGGCGGCAGGAGGGTAATACGGTTTTTTACGCGATTGCCGACGAAAGTGTATTTGCACTGTGCGATGTTGTTTGCGCGAGTTTGAAAGCGCGTCTGGCAACTCAGAGCGCGATTTTCAAAGGTTGATTTCGGACAAGTTATGTTTAGCCAAAAGCATTATTGAGGAAGACATAATCAACCAACCCGGCGAAAAAACACAAAGTTAAATCTTAATCTTTCTACCTTGCCGATGTATTGAACTTTTCCTGTTCCGTTTTTGACCGTAGGGTAAATTTCACTCGATTTTAATTCGTCGGGCAAAAATTTGACGCCTTCGGGAAAGATTTTCAGCAGTTCGCTTTTGAAAACTCGCTTTTTTCGACCGCGTCTAAAACAATCAAACATAATTCTTCTTTTGTGCCTGACAATTTTCTTGGTCTCTGTGTTATTTGGCTATTAACCGCATAACGATTTTGTTTCCATTTCATCGGCGGTTTAGAGAATCTTTCAATGTGGAATCAGCACTTTGGCGTTGGTAATCCTAGCCGATGTCGGCGTAACAATTTTGGTTATTCTGAACAGTTTGCGGCTCTTACGCTTCACCGAAAAATAGATTTGACGGGAAAAATTCAGTAAGCACTTGACTCTGTATTCGACTACGGGGTTTATCATATTATTGTTGACTTATAATGGTTGACTAAAATAAGAAGCTACGGCTCTAATAAGGAGAAAATAGAAATGGCATTAAAAGAAGGTGAAGTCTATCGTTGCACGGATGCACAGTGCGGCTGTGAAATCACGGTCACGAAAGGTGCGCCGCCTAGTTGCAAAGGGCAGGAACAACCGCGTTGCTGCTGCGGCAAAACGATGGAGAAAGTGTCTGGCTAAACACTGAGGCGGAGATGGCGATTGTTATGACACGCTCATCTCCGCTTTTAAAAAGATAAGGCAAAAATATTTTAATTTTAGAAAGAATCAGTGAAAACAGCGCGAAAACAAAATAATTTTAACCAAACGGTTATGCCGCGACACTCGTCGCTTAAAATCGGTGAGGTGTCGCTGGCTTCGGGCATTGGCATCGAGGCTTTGCGTTTTTATGAGCGAAGCGGAATTCTGGGGAAACCGGCACGGACGGCAAGCGGTTATCGCCTTTACGATGCGGATGTGCTTGACCGCTTGGCTTTTATCAAAAAAGCGCAGACACTCGGTTTTTCGCTTGACGAAATTCGGCGCATCATTGCCGAAAGTAAAACGGGAGAATGCCCTTGCGAAGAAGTGCGCGAGATTGTGCGACGGCGTTTGCAGGAACTCGACGAGCGTTTGCGGGAAATGCGCCGCTACCGCAAAGAACTAGCTGCCACGCTCTTCGTGTGGGACGAGCAAGGCACGGCGGCGGGCGATATTTGCGGTTTGATTGAGGGAACACAGATGAAATCCCATCAGCCTGCCGCGTCCATTATGAGCAGGAAAAGTAATCCGAAGGCAAAGAAGAAAAAATGATGACATATAAATTCGAGGAATATTTATCGATTAAAAAGGCATCTAACTTGCATATTCCTAAATCTGCTTTTTTCTTAATCTAAAGCGTATTTGTGAAAGTAAATAAACATTGACAAGCATTTTTCGATGGTATAATGTTTGACTGAATATGATGAAGCGGCTGGTAGTTCTAATTTTTATTTTCCTAATCGGCGGTAACGCGCTGACCGGAACGCCCGTTTACGCCCAAAAATCAGAAATGATGAAATGCTGTAAATCCGCTTTCAAATCGGGCGACCCCGACCGGATTTCCGCCGCTAAACTTTGTTGCGCCGTTAATTGTCCGCAATCGGGCGCGACGACAACCACGACAATGAGCGTTCAAATGACGCAATTCGTTCCGCTTATTCTCAGTTTTTTTAGTTTTGCCTTTCCAAAGCAGACAGTATCACCAAAATCGTCAAAACGCCTTTTTGACCAAGCGGAACTATCTCCGCCGAATTCTCCACCCGTCTATCTCCGACATTCCGCGTTTCTAATTTAACCAACTACAGCCGAAGTGTGTCTGTTCGCCGCTTTTTCGAGTAAAGAGGCGAATAATGCTATGCGCCGAAGTGTGTTTAAAAACCGCTTTGCGAAGCGCGTTAATTTCTAATTTCAACCAAAAGTGAGGAAAAATTATGTCCAAATATATTTTAGTTTTCAGTCTTGTCGTTTTATCTATTATCGCCGTTGCCTGCGGCTCAAATTCAAACAATACCGCTCCCGGTAAAACAATTAAAAGTGGTCCGGCGGGAAACAATTTGACCGCCACAATTTCAAACGCCGACGGTGTTCTCAAAAAAGGTCAGCAGGAATTTACTTTGACTTTCACCGACGCTTCCGGCAAGCCGGTAGATGTCGGGGCGGTCGGTTTAAACAATAATATGCCGGCGATGGGTTCGATGCCGGTGATGAATAACGCGGCGACTTTTACCACCACGAACACGCCGGGAGTTTATCGCGGCAAAGTGGATATTGAAATGGCGGGCGAATGGCAATCCCAAATCACCTATGAGGGTCCAGCCGGAAAAGGTAAGTTCACTTTGCCCGTGACGGTGCAGTAAAAGAAAGAACATTTATGGTTAGCGATGCCGGATTTTTATTTTGCTAATCGGCAATCGAATGAATAACAAAGCAGAGGTTAAAAAAATGAACAAATTAATGAATGTGCTACTCATCGCCGCTTTTGCGTTGAGCGCGGTATGTCTGGCGGCTTGCGCCTTCGGGCAACCCACAGTAGCGAATAACAACCAAGCCGTAAATGCCGGCGACAAAACGATTAGCACGGCTGATAAGGGAGAAAGCGAAGCCGAAAACTTGGCAAAGACAATTAAAGTGACGGTTTCAAGCAACGGTTTCGCGCCTGAGTCAATCGAGGTCAAAAAAGGTCAACCCGTAAAGCTCGCATTTTTTCGCGCAGATGCCGACAACTGCGGCGGCGAAGTCGTGTTTCCCAAAATGAATATAAAAAAGGAATTGCCAATCGGCAAAACCGTTCTGGTGGCTTTCACGCCGCAAGAGTCGGGCGAACTCGCCTTCACCTGCGGAATGAATATGATGCGCGGCAAAATAGTCGTAACTGATTAAAGCTGACCGAAATTTTCGATGCCGATTCTAAAGATTTTGAATCGGCATTGAATAAATTTTTATGATACATAAACTAATTGAGTGGTCGCTAAAAAATCGCATTATTGTCATTGCCCTGTTTATCGGGTTGGCAGGAGCGGGCTACTGGGCTTTAATTCACACTCCGATTGATGCGATTCCAGACCTTTCGGACAATCAGGTAATCGTTTTTACCGATTGGGCGGGGCGCTCGCCGCAGGAAGTCGAAGACCAAGTTACATATCCGCTGGTCACGAATCTGCAAGGGCTTCCCGGCGTGCGTGTCGTGCGGGCAAGTTCGGCGTTCAGCTTCTCGATGATTAACATTATTTTTGAAGATAATGTTGAATTATATTGGGCGCGGACGCGGGTTTTGGAACGGCTCAATCTTGTAGCAAAACAACTGCCCGAAGGCGTTACGCCGACGCTTGGACCGGACGCAACCGGCGTGGGACAAGTTTTTTGGTATACGCTCGAATCTGATTCAATGAATCTGCGCGATTTACGCACATTGCAGGATTGGTTTGTGCGTTATCAACTCAATTCCGTGCCGGGCGTGGCGGAAGTCGCTTCGGTTGGCGGTTATGTTCAGCAATATCAAGTTGACGTTGACCCAGATAAACTTCGCGCCTACAATCTGCCGCTTTCGACGGTTGTCGAAGCCGTGCAGAAAGCGAATAACAACGTCGGCGGCAACGTCGTCGAACAATCCGGGCAATGGGCGGTCGTGCGCGGAATCGGGCTGGTTGAATCGGTTGCCGATGTCGAGAATATCGTTTTGAATTCACAACAAAACGGAACGCCTGTTTATGTCAAAAATGTGGCGACGGTCAAACTCGGCAATGCCTTTCGCACCGGCGCGCTCGATAAAAACGGCAAAGAAGCCGTCGGCGGCGTGGTGATTGCGCGTTACGGCGTGAACACGCTCGAAGTTATCAACGCCGTCAAGGAACGCATCAAGACTTTGGAAGTCGGTCTGCCCGAAGGCGTAAAGATTGTGCCTTTTTACGACCGCACACAGCTTATCAACCGCGCCACTTCAACATTAAAAACCGCATTGATTGAAGAACTGATTCTCGTCACGCTGGCGCATATTCTTTTTCTCGCGCATTTCCGCTCGATTCTGATTGTCACGATTCCGCTCCCGCTCGCCGTGCTGACCTCGTTTTTGTTTATGTATTTTATGGGCATCAGTTCAAATATAATGTCGCTCGCGGGCATTGCGATTGCGATTGGCGTTCTGGTTGACGCTGGAATAGTCGTCACCGAAAACGCTTTCCGCTATATCGAACAGCATAACGTCAATTTGAAAGACAAGGATGAATTGTGGCGGGCGGTTCTCGAATCAACCAAACTCGTCGGGCGACCCGTTTTCTTTTCGATGGCGATTATTATTCTCGCTTTTATTCCGGTTTTCGCGCTCACCGGACAGGAAGGAAAGCTGTTTCACCCGCTCGCTTTCACAAAAACTTTTGCGATGGTCGGCGGAGCGATTATCGCCGTCACATTAGTTCCGGTGCTTTGCACATACCTGCTCGGCGGCAAGATTCACGCGGAAAGCGCGAATCCGGTGATGCGTTTTCTGCATAAAATTTATGAGCCGACTTTGCTTCTGGCTCTCAAACACCGCGTCGCTACGGTTTCAATCGCGCTTGTTTTATTCTTGGGCGCGATTTATCTGGCGGCGGGTATCGGAGGCGAGTTTTTCCCGGCTCTGAACGAAGGCGACGTTATGTATATGCCGATTACCGACCCGGCGATTTCGATTGACGAAGCCCGCAAAATTATGAGCCGGCAAGGCGAATTGTTGAGCCGATTTCCCGAAGTCGAATCGGCTGTCGGAAAAGCCGGACGCGCCGAAACTTCGACCGACCCCGCGCCGACGAATATGAACGAAACCATCATTCACTTAAAACCGCCCGAAGAGTGGCGCGACGGAATGACGCGGGAAAAACTGATTGCGGAAATGGATGCCGAACTCAAAATGCCCGGCGTTACGAACATCTGGACGCAGCCGATTATCAACCGCATCGAGATGCTCTCGACCGGCATTCGTTCACAGGTCGGCATCAAGATTTACGGCAACGATTTGAAAACAATCGAAGAGGTTTCCCGGCGCATTGCCGAAACAGTCAAAACCGTTCCGGGCGCGGCGGACGTTTATCCCGAACAAATCGGCGGCGCGCCGTATATTGACATAAAAATCAATCGTCAGGCGGCGGCGCGTTACGGCGTTGACGTGGCAATGATTCAGGAAATGATTGAAAAAGGCATCGGCGAAACGAATCTTTCCGTGACGATTGAAGGCAGACGGCGTTTTCCCGTCCGCGTCCGTTACGCGCCGGAATTTCGCGGAAGCCCCGCCGCGCTCGGACAATTGCCGATTATGACGGCGAAGGGCGCAACCATTCCGCTTTCCGAACTAACGAACATATCTACGGTGGAAGGTCCGTCAATGATTTCCAGTGAAAACGGACTCTTGCGCGGCACGGTTTTATTAAATGTGCGCGGGCGCGATGTCGGGTCGTTTGTCGCGGAATCACAAGCCGCGCTTGCCGAACAAGTCGAAATGCCCGCCGGATATTATTTCGAGTGGAGCGGGCAATACGAAAATCAAAAACGCGCCCGCGAGCGTCTGCTGATTGTTTTGCCGATTGTGTTGCTCGTCATTTTCGGCTTGCTGTATCTGACATACAATTCGGCGATTGAAGCGGCGCACGTTCTGCTCGCCGTGCCGTTTGCCTTGACGGGCGGCGTGTATCTGCTCTGGCTGCTCGACTACAACTTTTCCGTCGCCGTTTGGGTCGGTTTTATCGCGCTCTTTGGAACGGCTGTGCAAACGGGCGTGGTGATGGTCATTTATCTGAATGAAGCCGTCGAGAAAAAACGGCAAGAGTTCGGCAAATTGACGCGGGAAACATTGATGGAAGCTGTCACCGAAGGCGCGCTGCTGCGTCTGCGCCCGAAAGTGATGACGGTTTCGACCGTTGTCGCCGGACTGCTGCCGATTATGTGGAGTTCGAGCGCGGGCGCGGAAGTGATGAAGCCGCTGGCGACTCCGGTTTTGGGCGGAATGGTGTCGAGCCTTTTGCACGTCCTTATTGTCACGCCGGTTATTTTCTTCTGGCTGCACGAGCGCGAATTGAAGAAAGAGGAATCGGCGGAAAGTTTGGTAAAGGAGCGCGATGAAATTGTTGGATAAAAAATCTTCAGGGCGAAGTTTCTACGTTTATTTAGCGGTCATCTCTTTCGCGTTGAATTGGATTTGGGAAATCGCGCAGATGTCGGCATACCGAACGGCTGAAAAATCTTGGGGCGAGACTTTGTTTTTCTGCACTTTAGCAACTTTTATTGACGTTTTGGCGGTTCTGGCAATTCACGGCGCGGCAGTGTTTTTTATTAATCGGCGCGATTGGAAATTTTATTTAACCGCCGCGCTGCTCGGTGCGGTTTGTGCCGTTTTGTTCGAGAAAATCGCTTTCGCTTTTGGATGGTGGAGATATGACGAGGGAATGATTGTCGTGCCGGTTCTCGGAACGGGACTTCTTCCGTTTGTGCAACTGACGACACTCGCGCCCGTGTCAATCTGGCTGGCGGCGAAAGCGAGTGGTCGGCGTGTTGGAGCATAAGTAATGAAAATGTTTTTAACAGGAAAAAAAGTATTACAATATGGGCGATTGTGCGGCGGGTTGATTTTACTTTCATTGTTTTCGCAAATGTTTTTAACGGCGCGGGCGCAAGACGCGCCGCCGGTTTCGGCGATTAACACGTCGTCTTCAATAGAGAAATATCTTGACAAGGTGCAGGGCAAAACTGCCGATGAACTCGTCGCCTACGCGCTTGAAAATAACGCGGAACTCGCGGCGGCTCGAAAAGAAATTGAAGCAGCTCGCGCGCTCGTCAAACAAGCCCGTTTAAAACCGAATCCGAGCGTGGAATTCAGCCGTCAGGAGCAAATCGGAGGCTCCGACAACGACACGATGATTGCGGGAAGTTTGCCGCTCGAACTCGGCGGACGGCGGAAAACGCGCATTAATGTTGCCATCGCCGAACTGACGATACGCGAAAAAGAAGTTGCTAACCGCGAACGATTGTTAGCGGCGGAAGTCCGCGCCAAATTCGGTGAGGCTTTAGCGCAAGCATTTAAATTAAAATTGACCGAAGACTTGCTCGAAACCGCCTTAAACGGTTTTCGGCTCGTGCAGGCTCGCGTTACGGAAGGCAGAACGCCGCCGCTTGAAGAAAATATGACGCTGGTTGAAGTCAATCGCCTGCGTTCGATGCGCGAAGTCGTCGCGGGAAAAACCGAAATCGCTTTTCTTGAGCTTCGCAATCTGCTTGGAATGAAACCGGAAGAACCTCTGCGCCTGCGCGGTGATTTTGCGGATTTGCTTGCGCCATTGCCGACACTCAGCGAATTCACCGGGCAGGCTTTGCAAACCAGACCGGATTTGCAAGGCGTTCGGGCGATTGAAACTCTCAGCGAAGCGCAAATCGAACAGGCACGCGCCGCCGCACGCATTGACGCGAGCGTATCGGCGGGCTACGGGCGAAACAATTTCAGCTTTCCCGTTAACGGCATCACAAATACCGGACAACTGCGACCCGTGCAGGATATTTTTCATTCGCTCAAATTCGGCATAACACTTGAAATTCCCGTCCGTAACCGCAATCAAGGCGCGATTGAAGCCGCCGTCGCTAACTCACAAGCCGCCGCGAAACGGCTCGAATTTGCCGAATTGACCGTCCGCCGCGAAGTCGCTTCGGCTTTTGCTCGCTATCAGAGTTCAGCGCGGGCAATGGAAATTTTCCGCGTCGGTGTGCGCGACCAAGCCAATACCAACTTGGTTGTCGTGCGCCAAACTTACGAACTCGGCGCGAAAAATCTGATTGAGTATTTAGTCGAGGAACGCCGATTTATCGAACTTGAAAACGAATTTATTGACGCACAGCTTGAAACCTATCTGGCTCGCGTCGAGATTTTACGCGCCGCAAACGCGCCAGAATTGATAAAGAAATGAACGAAAAAAACATAGAACCGAATGAAGCGGAAATTTCGGAAACCGTCGGAGAAAACCGTTTAATCGAAGAAAAAGACGCGGTTGAGCAAGCCGCGCCGCAGCGAAAACAAAGGCGATTATTGATTGCTGTTTCCGCTTTGGCGTTTGTCGCCGTCGCCGGTTTGGCGGCTTGGTATTTGCTTTCGTCTTCAAACAATCAAGCCGGAAAACCCGTTCCCGCGCCGCGTTCGATTAACATTGAACAATCGGCGACGGATACGGCGATGAACGGCGGGCAAACTTTGACGATTGCACCCGAACAAATCGAGCGCGCCGGAATCAAAACCGAAATTGTCGGCGAGCAAATTTCTTCCGAAATCGGCGACACGCTGGCAACCGGAGTCGTGCAGGCAAACGCTTACCGCGAAACTCCGGTCATTTCTTTAGCTGGCGGCATTGTGCGGCGCATCTCGCCCGAATTAGGCGAAAATGTGCAAAGCGGGCAAACCGTTGCCGTTGTTTTCAGCGACGAATTCGCGGCGGCTCAAGCGCGTTATGTCGCGTTGCTCACCGAGATTGATAATGCCCGCAAAAACTACGAACGAACGCAAAAACTTGTCCGCATCAACCAGCCCGGACGCACTGAATTCGACCAGGCGACAGCGCAACTAAAGACTGCTGGAGCGCAGTTGGAAGAAATGAAAAAGCGTTACGGGCGCACGGCGAAACTCGTTCAAATCGGAGCGTCAAGCCGCGAAGAACTCGAACAGGACACAACAAAATTGAGAACCGCCGAAGCCGAAGCTGTTGCCGCACGCGAGCGTCTGGCACGGGCGAAACAATTGCTCGACATCAATCCCGCCACTCGTTCCGAGTCTGAAGAAGCCGCGAATAAACTCCGCAATGCCGAATCGGAACTCGCCTCCACCCGACAGAAGTTATTGCTCTACGGAACATCGCCGCAAAGAATTAACTCATTGCGTTCGGCATCGCAGATAAATTCTGAAATTGCTGTTCC
Source organism: Acidobacteria bacterium 28-9 (assembly GCA_002050355.1). Lineage (GTDB taxonomy): Bacteria > Acidobacteriota > Blastocatellia > Pyrinomonadales > Pyrinomonadaceae. The sequence continues at coordinate 798 of MWYY01000016.1, read as the reverse complement.
CGCACCTGTTTCCGGCACGGTAACGAGTCGCACGGTCAATCAAGGCGAAGTCATCGAAGCAAACAAAGAATTGATGCGCGTAACCGACCTTTCGAGCGTTTGGGTTATCGCGCAGGTTTATGAAAAAGATTTGGCGCGGGTTCGTACGGGAAGCGGCGCAAGCGTTACTACCGATGCTTATTCGAATCAAGTCTTTCGCGGACAAGTTACATACATTGACCCGCGCCTTGACGAAGCGACGCGCACGGCGCAAGTCCGCGTCGAACTCGAAAATCCGAATCGCGCTTTGAAAATCGGAATGTATGTCCGCGTCGCTTTCGGCTCGCTCGGTCAAGCCGAGCAAATCGCACCGACGATTCCGGCTTCCGCCGTGCAGAATTTAGCGAACCGGCAAGTCGTGTTTGTCGCAACCAATGAGTCGAATGTTTTTGAAATGCGGGGCGTGCGATTGGGCGGAGAAAACAATGGAAAATATCAAGTTTTGGAAGGCTTAAACGTTGGCGACAAAATCGTCACGGACGGAAGTTTTCTGCTCCGCGCCGAATGGCTCAAGCAACATCCGGGCAATTAGTAAAATGTTCGTTGAAAAGAGGAACAAAATCAGATTGAGCGAAAAAGCACAAAGTTAAAACTGAATCTTTCCGCCTTGCCGATGTATTGAACTTTTTGAGTTCCGTTTTTTATTGTTGAATAAATTTCACGCTGCTGCAATTCATCGAGCAGATGTTTCACGCCTTTGGGGAAGATTTTCAATAACTCGCTTTTGAAAACTCGCCGTTTTTCGTCCGCGTCTAAAAC
>MWYY01000002.1 GCA_002050355.1 Acidobacteria bacterium 28-9 | reverse complement strand
ATACTACGACGATTATCTGCGCGGCAAACCCGGTTACAGAAAAGTTCTGGTGGACAGTCGCGGGCGCGTGCAGGAAGAAATTCAGGTTGTCCCGCCGCAAGCCGGACAAGATTTAGTCTCGACTATCGACCTCGATTTGCAGCGAGCGGCGGAAGAACAACTGGCAAATTCCTCGACAAAACGCGGCACGATTATTTCGATGGACCCGAACAACGGAGAGATTTTAGCGATGGCTTCCGCGCCGTCGTTTGACCCGAACGCTTTTGTCGTCCGAAGCACGACGCCCGAAGGACGCAAAGAAATTGCCGGTTATTACACCAATGAGCAGCGCCCGCTGCTCAATCGCGCGATTCAAGGACGCTACCCGCCCGGCTCAACCTGGAAAATTCCCGAATCGGTCGCCGCTTTGCAGCAAGGGGCGATAACGGTAAAAAATTCACGAATCGTCTGCGGCGGCGGAATTCAGACGGGCAACCGTTTTACGCGCGACACGAGCGGCAATCACGGCTCACCGGATTTGCCGGCAGCGATAACACATTCGTGCGACGGTTACTATTATCGTCTCGGGCTAAAAATGAAAGTTGACGGCTTAATCAAAATGGTCGAAGAGTTCGGTTACGACAAACCTTCGGGCATCGATTTGCCGAATGAAAAAACCAGCCGCACGCCGAAATATTTTAAGCCGATAATCGAAAAACGTGACGGACGCTGGAACGACGTCGAAACGGTTTTTGCTTCAATCGGGCAGGTTACGGTCGAGACGACGCCGATTTCGATGCTGCGCGCCGTTTCGAGCATAGGCGTTCACGGCAATATGTTTGTGCCGCATCTTTTGAAGGAATTCAAAGCTATTGACGCTATCGGCGAAGAAGGCACAGCCGGTTTTATTCCAGCGCGCGCCGCCTTTGGTTTCGCGCATCCAGAACCGCAGATAATTGAAATGACGCCCGAACAAAATAAAGTCGTTTTGCAGGGCTTGTGGGGCGTCGTCAACGCGGGCGGAACTGCCGGACGAATAAAAATGGCGAACTGGGAAATCGCCGGAAAAACCGGCACGGCGCAAACATCGGCAATCGGTTCGGGCGGCTCGAAAGACCACGCCTGGTTCGTGTCTTTTGCTCCGGCTTACAAACCGGAAATCGCCGTCATCGCCCTGATTGAAAATTCCGGCTTCGGCTCATCAAATGCCGCGCCTGCCGTCAAAGGTGTTTATGATGCCTATCTTTTGAAAAACCAACCGGATTTATTGAACGGGCAACAGGTAGCTAAGAACATTGAACATTAAACATTTATCATTTATCAAATTTTGATTGTCGCGGGCTGAATAATCAAACAAATGGTAAATGTTCAATGATAAATGAAATATGGTTGCAGTAATAGAAAAACGTAATTTTAGAGATTTTGATTGGCTGGCAGCGTGTTTGGCGATGGCAATTGTTGCGTTCGGCGTCTGGCAAATTTACAACGCACTGCCGACGGAAACTTACTGGCAAAAACAAATTATCGGTTTGGTTATTTCGTTGGTTGCGCTGGTCGTTATTGCGACGACGGATTACCGGCGAATTATCGATGCCGCACCGATTTTTTATGCCGTCGGATTGTTTTTGCTCGTTTTGGTTTTGATTCCGGGCATCGGTATGCGAATCAACGGACAGCAGGCGTGGATAAAAGTTCCGCTTATCGGACAATTTCAGCCTTCGGAATTTGTCAAGATTCCGGTTGTTTTGATGCTTGCCAAATATTTCGGCTCGCGTAAAACCGGACTTTTGACCGTAAAGGAAATTCTCATCGGCGTGGCGATTTTAGCCGCGCCGCTGGCGCTGATTATGCTCGAACCGGACGCAGGGCAATCGATTACGTATATTCCTCTTTTGGCGGCGGTTTTGTTTTTGTCAGCCGTCAAAATCAGATGGGTTGTTCTGACAATTGTCGCCGGATTGGTTCTCGCTCCAGCAGCTTTTTGGGTCGGTATAAAAACAGGAAAAATCAAGCCTTACCAGATAGAGCGTGTAAACGTTATTCTCGACCCTGAAAACGCCGACCCGAAAGGCTTTGGCTATCATACGGTTCAATCAATGATAACAGTCGGGAAAGGCAGTCTGTCGGGCATCAAAGGCGATACGGAAAGTTCGCAGAGCGCTCTGAAATTTCTACCCGAACCGCACACGGATTTTATTTTCGCGGTAACGGCGGAAAACACCGGATTTATCGGCTGTGTCTCGCTTCTGCTGGCTTACGCGCTGCTTTTATCGCGTCTTATCGCGGGTGCCCGACAAGCACCCGACCGCGCCGGAATGCTGGTTATTATGGCGATTGTCTGTGAGCTATCTTTCCAGATTTTTATGAACGTCGGAATGGTTTTAGGATTTCTGCCGGTTGTCGGCGTTCCACTGCCTTTGATGAGCGCAGGACTTTCGGCGGTTTTGGCGACGTTTATCGCTATCGGTTTTGTTATCAGCGTGAAAATGCGGCGGTTCGTCAACTAAGGAGATTTTTGTAATATGGCGAAAGAGATGAGAAAAATTGCAATCAGAGAAGTTAATACGGTAGAAACGAAAAGGCGCGGTTTTTGGAATTACGTCTGGCTTCCGACGGCGCTTGTTTTAGCTTTGTCGGCTGGCGGTCTGACCGGTGTTTTGGGTTCGTATTATCTGAACAATTCTCGCTACGCGACGGAAGTTTCCGCACTTGCCACATATCGCCCGCCGCAGGTTACGACGATTTACGCCGACGATGGTGAAACGATTTTGGCGGAATTCGCGCTTGAAAAACGCATTCCGATAAAGGAACAGGATATTCCGCTGTTGGTGGAAAAAGCACTTTTAGATATTGAAGACAATCGCTTTTACAAACATATCGGCATTGACCCGTATCGCATCGGCGGTGCAGCGGTTAAAATTCTGACAGCCGGGAAAATAGAAGGCGGCTCGACAATTACACAGCAACTGGCGAAAAATCTTTTCCTCTACAAAGACCAGACGCTGACCAGAAAGGTGAGTGAGTGGATGATGGCGCTTGAAATCGAGCGTTTATACACCAAGCGGCAGATTTTAGAGATGTATATGAACTACGTCTTTTTGGGCGCGGGTTCATACGGTTTTGAAGCAGGCGCGCGAACTTACTTTGGTAAATCATTAAAGGAATTAAATTTAGAGGAAGCTGCATTGCTGGCGGCAATTCCGAAATCACCCGAATACTCACCGACGCGCAATATGGAAAAAGCGAAAGACCGTCGCGACATCGTGCTTGACCAGATGGCGAAATACGGCGACATCACCGATGCTGAAAGAGACGCCGCGAAAGCCAAACCGATAAAATTAGCCGACACCGCTTATTACCAATCGCAGCCGAAATCTACGGCTTGGGATTATCCGGTCGAAGAAGTTCGCAAATATCTGGAGGAAAAATACACCACGCGCGTTGCCCAGGGCGGTTTAAAAGTTTACACCACAATCAACGTTGACGCACAGAAAGTCGCAACTAAAGCCATTCGGGACGGTTTGCGTAGGTACGACAGAGGTCGCTCGTGGCGTTCCGATTACCAAAACATTCTGCTCAATGACGATAATCAGCCGATTACCGACGGCAAAGAAATCGAGCGCAAGCTCAACTCCTTTAAACACGCCGACTGGTATGGCGACGAATATGCCAAAGGCGAATTTATTAAGGGTTTGGTGACGAATGTTGACCCGGTTAAAGATGAAGCGACAATTCGTTTCGGCAGATATAGGGCGATTGTAACCGCCAAAGAATTGGGCAAAAGCGGGAAAAAACCGAAGGACGAACTGAAAGTCGGTTTCCTGCTCGAATTTGAAATTAAAGACGTGGACAACGACACGGAAACTCTGCAGGTTCAGCTTTCTCAAGTGCCGGAAATACAGGCTTCAATTGTTACGCTCAATGCCCATACGGGCGAAATCGTCGCAATGGTCGGCGGTTACGATTATCACACCAACCGATTTAACAACGCCACGCAAGGTTTGCGGCAGACAGGTTCGGCTTACAAACCCTTTATTTACACCGCAGCCGTCGAATGGGGAATGACACCGGAAATGATGGTCAGCGGCGCACCGATAAAGCGTGGCGGCTGGATGCCGCATAATTACGACGGTTCACTTAGTCATGCGAACGTGCCGATGGATGTGGCGCTGGCAAAATCCTATAATCTGGCAGCGGTTCACTTGCTCGACCAAGTCGGCGTGCAGACGGGCGCGCAGATGGTGCGCCGTTTCGGGATCACCAATCCGATGGCGCCAAGTCTGGCGTCGGCGCTCGGAGCAAGCGAGGCATCTTTAACCGAAATGGTTTCGGCTTATTCGGCTTTTCCAAACAAAGGCGTGCGCGTCACGCCGCATTTAATCAGAAAGGTATACAGCCGCGACGGAAGTCTCCTTGAAGAATCCAAGGAGACGACTTCCCGTGTAACGAGCGAATACGTCGCGCTGACAATGGTTGATTTAATGCGGGGTGTCGTCAATCTTCCGTTCGGAACGGCAAAGGGCGCGAGCGCCGCCGGACAACCGCTCGCCGGAAAAACCGGCACGGTCAACGACCATACAGACGTTTGGTTTATCGGTTTCACGCCGACATATGTTACCGGCGTTTGGATGGGAAATCCCGAACGCAAGGAATCTTTAGGCGCAAATATGACGGGCGGACACGGCGCGCTGCCGTTTTTTAACTCTTTTATGAATGTGTTTATGAAAGATAAGCCAAAAGACAGTTTCCCCAAACCGCCGCCGATGCCGTCGGAAATCAAAGCCCTCGCTGAACAGCGCAAACGCGAGGAGCAGGAAAAACTCGAAAAAGCAGCGCAGGAAGGTGAAAAGCTCGGCGTCTTCGTAAATACATATAATGGCGGAGGAAAAACCCGCCGCAACAGTAACGGCAGCAGCGTTAGGAGTTCATCAAGCGAAGGAGAGGTTTCGTCTAGCGGTATATCCACAACTATAGACCCTACCGAGACGCCGAAAATCGATGCGCCGCCGCCCTTAAAACCCGGCGCTGATGATTCATCAAAACCACCGGTAAAACCCGTAACCGCCTCAACTCCTGCTAAAAAGCCGGAAACTCCGGCAGAGAAACCGGCAAAGGAAGGCGAGAAGCGAAAAGGCAAGAAAGGCGACGGGGACAATTAATAATGGTGAATGATGAATGGTGAATATTGGAAATTTGATTTTACATTCACCATTCATCATTAGTCATTAACCATTAACTAAAGAATCTTCCCAAATAATAGGGCAGCATCTTACGCCACCAATCCCAATCGTGATTAACGTCGTGTCCCCAGACTTCGCACAAATGCGGTATGCCTTTTGAAGAGAGAACTCTGGAAAAATCGCGCGTGCGTTCCGGCGCTTCAAACGCGCCTTGTCCAGTAACAATCACAATCGAATCGGCTTTGTGCAAAATCGGCAGAAAATAATCGTCCTCCAGATTTTGGACGTATTGAATCGGATTGTTGAAATAAACGTTTTCGTCCGTATAATTTTGTAAGTATGAACGGATGTCGTAGCTTCCGCTCATTGCAATCGTGCCGCGAAAATTGTCGGGATGTTTGAAATAGCAGTTTGCCGCGAGGAATGCTCCTAAACTCGCGCCGGTCGTTAAGGGTCTGGCGTCCTGCCCGCATTCATTACGAATAAGCGGCAACACTTCATCCATAATGTAGCGGTCATAGCGCGTCAGCAGTTCGGCTTTCCACTGCGGCGAAGCCTGCTTGTTCAAAAGACTGTAACGATTGACCGAATTTATCGAATAAGCACGAAGTAAACCTTTTTCGACGAATGGTTTTATCGCATCGAGCAGCAGAAACCGCTCGTATTCGAGATAATCTGCGGCGGCAGTCGGAAACATCAAAAGCGGAAATCCTCTGTCTCCATAAGCCACCAGCGGCATATCCATTCCCAGATTATGACTGAACCAAGATGTCGTATCACGACGCATAAATTTTTATGACTCAAGAAATTTTTATTGTAAGAATTTCGGTTAAGTGAGGATAAAAGAAAATTGCGCTGCCTTCAAGTTTCGAGCAGAATTTCAGCCGCGCCGAACACGAAATTACTTTTCATTTTCGTTTGCGGCTAAAATCAATTTCTCTATTTCGTCACTGTAATTTCGCGCATCGTTGAATTATAACCACCGTTATCGACGAGATTCCCGCCTTTGTCAACGAGTTCTAATTTGACTGTGTGTTTGCCGTTCGTCCAACCGGAAAGCCAAATTGATTTCCAATTATCAATGTATTTGGCTTCGCCGCCGTCAACCGAATAACGCACACGATATTCGCCGCCATCGCCGGCGAGTTTTGCGTTCGACAGCCAGAAATCAATCATAATCGCATCGGCGTCCGCGCCTTTGTATTCACCTTTCGGACGGCTATAAGTCAGTAGCGGTCGTTTAAAATCAACCGCGCCTGCCGTCGAAGCCTGCATATCTTTGCCTTCGGGTGTGGCTGTTGCGTTGGCGTTTGTGTTTGCACTCGCGCTCGACATTTGTTGTCCAGAATTGGTCATCGTCGGTTGATTTGAATTTGCCGCGCCGTTTTTGACCGTAAATTTCACCATTTGAAACGCGCGTTCATTTTTATAGCTTTCGTGCCACGGGCGCGACGGGAAAAAGCGCAAAGTGTGTTCGCCGTCCGCAACATTTTTCAATTCAAATTCCTGGTCGAGATTGTAATATGCTTCATACGGCTGATTATCCAAAATAACGTGAATGTGATTGCCCATTCCGGTCGTCATATCTTTCATTGGTTTGTAGCCTTTCAGATCGCCGCCGAGTTCCAGCTTTAACTTGACCGTCGAACTGTTAATCGTTGCGCCGTCTTTCGGCTCAAGAACTTTCAAAGCCGGTGTTGCCGCGTCCTGCTCGCCGCGAGCAAACATCATTTCCGCTACTTTCTGCGGGCGCGGGACTTCCGACAAATTCCGCGCTTCGGGCGAGGCGTTCGTGTTTGTCGCATTGGCACTTGCCGTATTTGCATTGGATAAATTCGCGTTTGTATTCGTCTGCGGCACATCACAAGCTGATAAAACAGCGACAGCGATTACAAATATAAAAAATTTCATCGGTTTCATAAAGATTTCTCCTTCCGAATTTGAACACATCTGGAAAACAAATTTTTCAACTTTGCGCGATGTTTCAACTGTAAATAAAGAATAATAGTAGCCGAGTTTGGTGATTTGGAAAAGCATCGACAATTTTATATCTGCACATAAAGATTATGTTAGAGTGTTTAATATATTGGATAGAATGGAGGAAATTGATGATGCTTCGACTTAAGTCGCCAAACCTTTTAGCGTTTATATTTTTACCGCTCGCTCTTTTTGGAGCGGCATGTTACAGCACCGAATCAAGGGATCGAACCCCTGACCTCATGTCTAGAAAGATTGTTTTCTTAAGTTTTTTTTAATTCGTTTTTCTTCATTTTATTCAGTATTTTCAACATTTCAATTTATAATAGTTTTTTTTAGTTTTGCTAAGTTTGGCACACTTGGCACACAATTGGCACACAAAAAATATGCTTTGTTACAAATCAAGCGGGCTTTTAACATTTGTTCCTTTTAGACCGGATGCGGCAAATTGTACCTATTTCGGGTTTATGCCGCAACTTTGCGGTATAATAATTTGGAAACTATGGTTGAATGGACTTTGAAGCGGGCGCGAATCTCAGATTGAACAACATCTAACAATTCAATGGACGTGAGGGCGAAATAGCTACTTTGTTTTCACATTGTTCCTTTAATTTAACGTTGCGTGTAATCGGTTTCGCCCACGTTATCTCAGCCGTTGGGCGGCTTCGCTTGAAATTGAAACTTGTTCCTATTTGAGTATGAATTTAGCAATCTTCGATATTGACGGTACATTAACCGTAACTGACCACATTGATGACATTTGTTTCGTAGAGGCTTTAGCTGACGCGCACGCAATCAACGGAATCAGCACCGATTGGGCTGGATATTCACACACAACGGATTCTGCAATCACATCTGATATTTTTCAAGAGCAGTTTAATCGTGCGCCTGAAGAAGCCGAACTACGAAAGTTTAAAAGTCATTTTGTGCAGTTGCTTGAAGATTACAGAGTCAAAGATTCTTCACTTTTCGCTGAAATTGCTGGTGCTTCTTCGATGCTCAAACGTTTGAATCAAGAGCCGCAATGGAAAGTTGCTATTGCTTCGGGCGGTTGGCATGATTCTGCAATCTTAAAGTTGAAAGTTGCAGGTATTGAAGCAGATGATTTTCCAGCCGCGTTTGCCGATGACGGTCTTTCGAGAGAGGAAATCTTGCAATCGGCAATATCGAAAGCTGAACGGTTTTACCAGCAAAACCGCTTTGCTAGAATTGTCAGCGTTGGTGATGGATTATGGGATGTTCGCACGGCTCGCAATTTGGAGTTTCCCTTTTTAGGGATTGGTGTTGGAGATGCGGAAAGAAAGTTGCGCCGCGCAGGAGCAACTCATGTCATCGAAGATTTTGCAGACTACGGAAAATCAATTCGTTGCTTGACGGAAGCGAAAGTTCCGCAAGCAGAAACTTTATCGTAATTGAAAATGCCGCCCAACAATTCAATGGACGTGAGGTCAAAACAAGGATGGCTAGATATAGAATAAAGTATGAAATTTATAGTCATATTTGGTCCGCCTGCTGTCGGTAAGATGACCGTCGGTTATGAGCTTGCGAAACTGACAGGTTTTAGACTTTTTCATAACCACATGACTATAGAACTAGTCTTGAATTTCTTTGATTACGAACAGCCTCAGTTTCACACGTTAGTTGCTGAGTTTAGGAAGCGAATTTTTGAAGAAGTTGCCGCGAGCGATTTAACGGGACTGATTTTTACTTTTGTCTGGGCGCTCGAACTTGAATCGGAAAAAACATATATCGAGCGCATTTGTGGCATCTTTAGAGAGAAAGGCGCAGATATATATTTCGTAGAGTTGGAAGCAGAGTTACCGGAAAGACTAAATCGAAACGTGTCTGAGTTTAGGCTTTTGCAAAAACCGTCCAAACAAAATGTAGAACAATCTAGGAATCAGCTGTTAGACAGCAATGAGAAATACAAGTTGAACTCGGACGGTGATTTCTTCTATCAAGAGAATTATCTCAAAATCAACAACACGAATTTACCATCTGATGAGACAGCTCGGAGGATTGTTGAAGAATTTGGATTTAATAACGTTGATGTAATTGCCCATGGCTAAAATATCGTAAGGCAGAAGCGGCAAATAGCGGATTTTTATCCGCTTTCTTAATGAATTATTAAGTTATCCACACCGGCTTAATTGCGTCGTAAATTCCTCTTGATTATGGGCAGGTTTGAAAAAGTTATGAACTTCAATCACTCGAAGAGCGTTAACTTTTTGTAGTGAGAAACAACACAAACATTTTTATGCGAGGTGTCTTATGTATTGCCCACAATGTAGCCAACAACAAGTTTCTGATGAAGTGCGCTTTTGCCCGCGCTGCGGGCTCCGGCTTGATGCATTAAAATTGATGCTCACTGAAAATCAGAATGGTTTAGCAATGTCCGAAGCCGAGCGGGAAAATAAACTTATTTCTACTCGCAAAAGAGATGCTCTCAGTGGAGCAACCGTTATGCTGGTGGCAGCAATATCAATTGTTTTATTGATGATTAGCAGTGCAGCAATCACCCCTTGGCAAGCAATCATCATCCCTTTACTTCTGGTGTGGATAGGAATTGTTTCTCTTATTTTACTTTCCGGTCACGCCACGCGCGAAGTTACAAATCTCTTTTCCAAAGATGATTCCGCATCTCCTTCGCAGATTGTATCCAAATTGATTAGGAGACTTAATCCCACTGCTTCTCATCAAGCTTTACCGCCCGTTCAAAGTGAGCCTATTGCAGGATTCGGCACATGGCGCGTCAATACGGCGGAGTTAGTGCAACCATTAAGTGTTACAGAACACACAACGAACTTACTCACCAAGAAGGACTAATCGAAAGTGAAGAGAGGTCAAACAGTTTAATGGGCGTGAAGTCGAAGCAAGGGTTTTATAATCACGCTGTTTTATTCACTTAACTTGCGTGCAGAAAATTTCGCTCCACGCCATCTCAGCCGTTCGACATCTTCTCGTTGCTAGTAATATTGAAACTGAATGAGAAATCTACTTGCATCGCTTTTTCTTATCCTTTTACCGACACCGCTCGCCGCGCAGAAGGTTCCGTCTAAGCAGCCGATTGTTTTGACTCATATCACAGTAATTGATATGGCGGGCGCGTTGCCAAAGACTGGGATGACAGTTGTCATCGTTGGTAATCGGATTGACGCGATTGGCAGAACCGGGAAAATTCGTGTACCAAAAAATTCGCGGATTATTGATGCAACGGGTAAATACTTGGTTCCGGGCTTTTGGGATATGCACGTGCATCTTTCGTTTGCTACGGAATTAGCAATGCCCGCACTAATCGCCAACGGCGTAACAGGCGTGCGCGATATGGGCGGCGACCTCGACCAAATTGATGAATGGCGCAGGCAAATTACAGGCGGCGAATTGTTAGGTCCGCGAATTGTGCGAGCCGGTTTGATTGTAGATGGGCAGAAACCTGATGCGCCATTCCGACTAGCGGTGTCAAACGCAACGGAAGAGACGTATATCCGGGCTTTAGCTTGCACGATGAATTAGAGTTACTTGTTCAAGCCGGACTCACGCCACTCGAAGCCATTCAAACCGCAACAATCAATCCGGCTAAATTTCTCGGTTTGGAAAAGTCGTTCGGAACGATTGAAAAAGGAAAGCAGGCAGATTTAGTTCTGCTTGAAGCAAATCCGCTCGAAAACATCGCTAACACAAAAAAGATTTTCGCCGTAATAGTCAACGGACGATATTTGTCGAATGAAATGCTGCAAAGAATGTTGGCTGATGTTGAATCTATTGCCAATAAAAAATAAGATGTGTCGAATGGTCTAGCGATGTCGAACAATTCAATGGACGTGATGGCGAAACAGCGACTTTCTTTTCGCGTTGCGTGTTTTCCCTTTGCTTGCGTGTCGGCGGTTTCGCCCCACGTCATTTCCGCCGTTCGGTTCCTTTCCTTGTGCTAAGTGTTTATGCAAAGTACATCGGGCTTCGTGAATAATCACGGCAATGTTTATGCGTTTTGTAATTACCCAAATAGATGAAGATTCGCGCCAACCTCAAGGTGTGTTCACGGCGGCTTATTCTTTGTTGGATTCGGGCGAATTGTCTTCGGAGGAATGGAACCAGTTGCGTGAGGTCATGATTTGGTTCAACAAGAATCTGTCACTCCTCACGACAGCTTTGATAAAAAGCGGGCAACATTCTGGTTTAAGTCGAGTGCTGATGAGTGCATCAAGCAGATGTGGGAAATGGTTTATCTCTTACGCTTACATGGCTATCTTGTCGAAGTTCAGAAATGCCGGGAGCTTGGCAACGTAGTGTGGGAAGATAATTTCCAAGTTGCTGCTTATCCTTCGTTGCGAGATGGAAAAGTAACCATCAGTTAATCTGTGCACCGGAACCGAACAAGTCCTTGCAGCGGACTCTTTGCCCGCGACGTTCTCATCAATAAAGGTGCGTGGGGCAAAGAGCCGCTGAAGTCCAGCGTTATGTGCTTTCGCGTTTCGGAAACTTGATAAATGTTAAGAGTGCTAATTCTAATCTTTTTTGCTTTTGTTTCGGTTGGCTGTTTTCACCGCCAAGAAGTGACTTTCAAAAACGGCGATGTTACGTTGGCTGGAACTTTGACATTGCCTTCCGGTAACAATCCGCATCCTGCCGTAATCTTTGTTCATGGTTCGGGTGCTGCCAGCCGAGAAAGTAATCGCTTTTACGCTGATCTTTTCGCTCGCCATGGAATCGCCACTCTGATTTATGATAAGCGTGGAGTCGGTGCATCCACCGGAGATTGGCGTTACACTCATCTCGAAAATTTGGCTGAAGATGCTCTTGCTGGTGTACAGTTGTTGAAAAGCCGGAAAGACATCAATCCTAATCAAGTCGGTATCTTCGGCGGCAGTCAGGGCGGTTGGGTTGCTCCGCTTGCGGCTTCTCGCTCAAAGGATGTGGCGTTCATTATTACTTCCGCCGGTTCTACTTTCACGCCAACTCATCTAGCGAAATGGCGAAGCGTTACTTATGTCCGAAATGCAGGTTATTCTGATGAAACGGTGCAGCGAGCGTCGGCGTTGATGGATTTACAATTTGACTTAATTCGCCGGGAAGGATGGGTAAAAGGCTGGGAGAAATACGAAGTTGAACTTCAAAAAGTCAGGAATGAAGCGTGGTTTCCGCTACTTTCGGAATTAAGAAACCCGCGCAAAGATTCGTGGCTTATGGCATTCACAGCAAGCATAGATTTTGACCCGATACCGGTTTATGAAAATCTTAATGTTCCTGTGTTGGCGATTCTCGGAGAGGCTGACGTTTTGGTGCCGGCGCGAGAGACAGCCGCTATTCTTGAGCGCATAAAAAAGGAAAACAATAAAGATATTACCGTCGCCATCCTTTCAGGAGCAGACCATAATATGAACCGCCCAACCGGAGCAAGACCAGTTCCCGAATATGCGGAAACAATGATTAGCTGGATTTTGCAAAGGGTGAATGTTTCAAATCAAGCCGCACATAACAATTCAATGGACGTGAGGGCGAAATAGCCGCTCTTTAATAACATCTTTTCTTAATTCGGAGTTGCGTGAATCCGGTTTTGCCCCTCGTCAACTCATCCGTCAGGCGGCTGTGCAGTGTATTACAAAAATTGTAAGTTATAATGGAGTATAAGCAACCATTATGAACAGTAAGCCAAAGTGCATAATTGTTACGGGACGAGCAGGGGCTGGCAAGACCACTCTGTCCAAAAAACTGGGGCGGCAGTTGTGGATGCCAGTCATTAGCCGTGATGAAATCAAAGAAGGGTATGTCAACACCTTTGGCGTAAAACACGACCAACTATCACCTGACACCGATGGCTTTGTGTCTAACTTTTTCTTTGACACCGTATGCCAATATCTCACCAACAAAGTATCCGTCATCATTGAAGCGGCATTTCAACACGCGGTTTGGGAGTGGAGAATGCCCCAAATTCTTGAGCTCAGTTATCCCTATATTATTGTCTGCTCTGTTGATGTAGAGATAGCGGTGCAACGGCACTTGCAAAGGGGCTTGGCTAATCCGCGTCGGGAGTTCTATCACGAAGATAAGCGCGTTTCTCTCTATCGGGCGACAGGCGAGATTGGGACGCCGCAACCGTATGTAGCTCCAAATTTCGACGTGCCGACGCTTTATGTTTTGACAGAGAGCGATTACTCGCCGAACTTAGACGAGATTGCACATCAAATTCAGTCACAAAATGCCCAACAAATCCGAAGCAATTAAAATTTTGCTTAAAGAATGAATAAACCAGCTCTTCTCATAATAGATATGCTCAATGACTCTTTCTTAAGCGAACAGCTTATTGCGAAACGAGCTGAGCTTTGTGATTCGATTAATAAACTCCTCCATTTCGCTCGGGAGAACCAATTTCACATTTTATGGGTTCGGCAAGAGTTCAAGGCAGATTTAAGCGATGCTTTCCTCGAAATGCGGGATGAAAATATCAACATGTATATCGAAGGCACTTTCGGCAGCAAAATACTTGAAGAGCTACAGCAAATGGGTGATGAGCGCGAGATTATCAAGAAGTGATACAGTGCTTTCTTTCATACAGAACTCGACGACTTACTAAAAAGGCTTAATCCTTCTTTTCTGGTTTTGGCTGGCGTAAATACGCACGCTTGTATAAGAACGGCTGCAATTGATGCTTATCAGCTTGATTATAGGGTTCAAATCATAAGCGATTGTGTTGCATCGCCTGACCAAAGGCATGATGTTACACTAGATTATTTAGAAAGGATTTCAAAGGTAGTCAAACTCGATAAATTTAAAGAGGAATTTAATGCGGGGTAGCGTTGCCCTGAACCGCCGCCCAACAATTCAATGGAGGTGAGGCAAAAACACTTTAACGCCGGATAACCATTCAACGTAGCTGTTTTTACCCACGTCATCTCCGCCGTTATGCTTTTTTCTCGTTGCTACAATCACTAGGAGGAACACGAAATGCGAATAGCCAAGAATGACATTCCCGTTAGAATCAATGCGCCGGGTGCGGTAGCTCGCCAAAAGATGAATTTTGGCGATGCCTCCGGATACGGCAAAATGAGCGGTGAGTATTTTTCTCTAGCCGCTGGCGCGGATATTGCGCCACTGCTGAAGGGGCTGGAGGGTGATCTGTGCCAATCTCCGCATTGGGGCTACCTTTTGCAGGGACGAATTACCGTCACCTACGCCGACGACACAGAGGAAGTCGTCAACAGCGGCGACTTATTTTACTGGTCGCCCGGACACACTGTGAGAGTCGGTGAAGATGCCGAGGTGATTCTGTTCAGTCCCCAAGACGAGCATAGTAAGGTCATAGACCACATGCTGGACAAGATGGCTGGCTAGGTCAAAGACATCGGCGACAAGCATAACAAATCATTGGACGTGAGGGCGCGGGCAGCTACTTTCTTATTTAGCTTGCCTGTTAAACCTAAAGTTGCGTGGAATCGGTTTCGCCCCACGTCATCTCAATCGTTCGGCGGCTAACTCAAGGTTGGCACATATGAAGCTTCAGTTGAACGGTAAAGTTGCAATCGTCACAGGCGCGAGTCGCGGCATCGGTCGTGCCACCGCGCAAACGCTTACGACCGAAGGTATGCGCGTCGTGTTGGTGGCGCGCTCGCGCGATCAACTTGAGGATGTAGCGGCGTCATGCAAGACCGACTGTCTCGTGCAAGCTGTTGACCTGCGTGCGCCGGAGACTCCGACCGCCGTAATTGACGCTGCCCTAGCGCGCTTCGGACAAATTGATGTGCTGGTAAATAACGCTGGTGCTACTAAACGAGGTGATTTTCTCACGCTGCCAGACGT
>MWYY01000027.1 GCA_002050355.1 Acidobacteria bacterium 28-9 | reverse complement strand
TCTTTGACCTGTGCCTTTAACGTTCCTCCGGTTGCCGCAATCGGCAAATTCATAGCAATTTGCTGTCCGCGCAAAATTGTTATTGGATTAACGCGATTGTTTAACGAAGTCTGCACAATTGGTGTAATTAAACCACTTAAAACCGGATTTATACCGTCAAGATTAACAGTTTCGATATTTATCAGCCCGAAAACGGTTTGCTGGGCTTCGTCAAATCGCAAATTCATATTTGCCTGCGCCCAGCCTTTGAATTGAACGCACTGTCCGAACAGCGATGTGCTACCGGTAAAAGCAAGCGGCGCATTGATTTTTCCGTCGGCGAGCCGGACGTTTGTTTGAACGTTGCTGCCTTCAGGCAAAAGAGTAATTTTCCCCTCACAGGTATTTTCCTGAAAGGCAATTTTCGTCGGCTGAAATTCGGGTTCAAAACGATTTTGACCGGTTAGGTTAAGCGGAAAGGCAGGCGCATTCATATCGCGGAAAATTGTTCCCAAAATCGTGTCGAAAAATTGTTGATTTAATGTCAGAGTCGCCGTTCCGGGCGGAATTCCGCTCGCGTCCGGCGCTTGAATCGGCGCCCCAGGAGTTTGCGCTGCTCGCGGCGCGCCCGAAAAATTATACAAAACCAGCACGCCGCCGATGACCAAACCTAAAACTACACCCGCCAGAAAAATTGGTAATTTGCTCATAATTTTTTGTCAGAAATTTTTCGGTTTAATTTACGGTGTAACCGAAGGACTTGCTGAAATTGTTGGACTAGCCGAAGTCGTCGGGCTTCCCGCCGGTTGAGCCGTCTTCATCATCTGCCCGACAACCGCCGTCACCGCGCTGAACAAAACGTTAACTTGTGCGCGGATTTCTTCAGGCGGGACTTTTCTGAAATCAGTCGGTTCGGCAAATAGATTCTGGTCAACATCTGTCTTAATATTGTTCATTTCGGTTACAACATTTACGGCGTTGACGCCTTGCACGTTGCCTTGAGCCGCTGAATTGGTAAACGAGCGAAGCGGCAGACCAGTTTCTTTATCGACGAAAATATAAGATTCAGTTTCTACTTTTCCGGCTTGCGATTGCGTATTTGTCGTGGCGGCAAAACGATATTTTATGGCGTCGCGTCCGCCAACCTTTTCTTCGCCGACTCGTTCGACGCCTTTCATATTTTTTACTTGATTGACGATTTGCTCCGGCATCATAATTCGGCGCACGTCAAAGCCGAGCGATTCTTGATTCAGTTCGGCATATTGTCTTTTCTGCGGCTGAATTATCAATTGTCTGCCGCCTTTGTCGAGATAAACAATTGTCTCGCCGGTCGGCAATTTGAATTCCATTCGTCTGTCCGCGCCGCTTCTGGCAACGTCAGCTTTTAAAGGCGGCAGAGGCATATTTTGGGCTCCGCCAGTTTCCAATTTCAACAAAACAGTCGCTTGATATTTTTCCGGTTCTTTCGTATCGATCATCGAATTGTTTGAGCCGGACAAATTCATATTAGAATCCGCCGACGAATTCGTATTCATCGAACCGGCAGTTGAATTAAGCGCCGAATTTGAATTTGTTAAAGCTGAATTACCGCCGGATTTCGGCTGTTCGCAAGCTGCTCCGAAGCAACCGGCAAGCGTTGCCAGAGACAAAGTCAAAATTGCATTTTTATTTAGAAATTTCATAATTTCCTCCGAAGATTTGAAATGATTTCCTAGATTATCACAAATTGCAATTTAATAAACAGGAAATTATTAAGCGGCGATAGAAAGTTCGATACTCAAACTTAATAACCGACTGCTTCACCGTCGCTGCGCGAGTCAATCGCGCCGAGTCGGACGCCTTTTTCGTCAATCATAATTCCGGTCGCTGAAGCAATGTAACTCGGTTTTTCGGAAAATTTATGTCCGAGAATTTCCAATGCCTTAAGTGTGTCTGACGACATTCCGTAAGGTTCATAGACTAGTTCGTCGGGAAACCATTGATGATGAATGCGAGGCGTGTCAATTGCCTGCTGAATATCCATATCATGGTCAATGACATTGATAATAGTTTCTAAAACGGCAGTGATAATTCGCGGTCCGCCGCGTGCGCCTAAGGCAAACCAGAGCGACCCGTCTCTGCGAAGAACAATCGTCGGGGTCATTGAAGACAGCGGGCGTTTTTTTGGTTGGATTGCATTTTTTTCGCCTTGAATCAAACCGAACATATTCGGTTTTCCCGGACGCGCGGCGAAATCGTCCATTTCGTCGTTCAATAAAACGCCTGTCCCTCGCGCCGTTACGCGCGAGCCGTATAAATCATTAATAGTATAAGTGTTTGTAACGACGTTTCCGTCCGCGTCAACAACCGTAAAATGCGTCGTCTCGGTCGGCTCAACACCGGAAATTTTGCCAGCCTTTATGTCTAAACTTTTCGATGCGCGCGCTAAATCGATTGTTGCTCCGCGCGCTGCGGCGTATTTTTTATCAATCAAAGTCGATGCCGGAACGTTCGTAAAATCCGGGTCGCCCATCCATTCGGCGCGGTCCGCAAAAGAACGCCGTAAACTTTCGGTCAAGACGTGATATTTTTCTGACGAAGCAAAACCTATTTTGCGCAAATCGTATTTCTCCAGCATATTCAAAGTTTGAAGTAAAACGATTCCGCCCGATGACGGCGGCTGCATCGAAATAATCGGATAACCGCGATACGTCCCACGCAAAGGCATGCGCTCTTTGGGCTGGTAATTCTTTAAATCTTCCAAAGTTATCAAGCCGTTGTGCGCACGCATATCTCTGGCGATAAGCCGCGCGGTTTCACCTTCGTAAAATTCGCGCGCGCCGTTTTTCTGCATTCTGGTGAGCGTTGCGGCAAGCTCAGGTTGTCTTAGTCGGTCGCCTTCTTCAAAAAATTTTCCGTCGTTTAGGAAAATTCTTTTACTGTCTTCATATTTTGTTAAATTTTCCTTATAAGTTTTGAAAAGATTTGCGAGCCGATGCGATAAGACGAAACCATTTTCGGCAAGTCGTCGTGAAGGCTCGACCAAATCAGCCCAGTTAATTTTTTTCGAACCGTATTTTTTGAAAGCTAAATCCAGACCGGCAGGCGTTCCCGGAACACCCGCCGCCCGATAACCGATTGTTGATGAGCCTTCGCCCTTTATGAGTTCGCCCTTTTTATTCAAGTAGACATCACGCGTTGCAGCCAGAGGAGCCATCTCGCGGTAATCAATCGCCGTGGTTCTGCCTTCTCGAAAACGAATCAGCATGAAACCGCCGCCGCCCAAATTTCCTGCTTCCGGGTAAGTGACGGCAAGCGCCAGTGCCACCGCAATTGCCGCATCAACCGCGTTTCCACCGCGTTTCAACACTTCAACGCCGATTTCAGAAGCGAGTTTTGATTGTGATGCAACAATCGCGTGCAACCCGCGAACAGGCTCGCGCGTCGCAGCATTAATAGTTATTTCCCTGGGAATAAAAGACAGGAAAATTGAGATAATAAAAAGATAGAAAGTAATCTTTTTGATTGATTTCATAAATGATTTTTTAGTACTTTCAGAAAATTACTTCGATAATACAATAATTTCGTTTTTGCGCGGTATAGATGCGTCAAAAAAACAATAAATTTCGGTAAATAATTTACGATTAGAGATTTTGTATTGGCAAATCAAAGTAATATGTTATAAAATTAGCTTTTACTATTGAGTAATCAGTTAAGATAACATTCTTGAAATTCCCAATATAAAGTTTCAGCAGTATTTTTCGCCGTAGGAGTTTGTAATTATTATGAAAAAATTAATGGTCGGATTGGTTTTCTTGTTAATAGTTTTTACAGCCTATTTTCCGGTTTCGGCTCAAATGCCGAGAGAATTGAAAAGGCTTTCGAGAGTTGCAAAAACTCCGGTTAAATTCAACAAAATTGAGGCTTACTCCGACGGTCGGGGTGTTTGGCTCGAATGGCAGATGGATTTGGAATCAAACAATTTGGGCTTTATGGTTTACAAATTAACCGGAGACCAAAAGGAAGCTGTCAATCGCGGTTTGATTTCCGGCGCATATATGGAAGCCGGCGAAAGGATAAGTTCCGGGCGAAAATATACATTTTTTGATGCTTCCGGCGATTTGAATTCTACATATACAATCGAAAGTATAAACTTAAACGGGCAGCAAAATTATTCCAGCAATTTTTCTCCGAAAGCAGTTGAGGATTTAAGCGCAATTACTGGAATTTCTTCGGCAGCTCTCAAATCAAACGCTAGAACCGCCAATCCGACGATTTTGAAGGCTGAAAAGGTTTTGCCGGCGGATTTGCAAACTGAAGTCAATCTAAATACACCGCAAGCTGATTCCACCAAGCAGTTTTGGGTCGCGTCACAGCCGGGCGTTAAAATTTCTGTCAAACGCGAAGGAATTTATCGTGTTACGCAAGCTCAGCTTCAAGCCGCCGGATTTAACCTCAATGCTTCGACCGCGCTCTGGCAGCTTTACGCAGACGGTGTTGAGCAAGCTATAACAGTTGGAAACAACGGTGATTATATCGAATTTTATGGTCGCGGACTTGATACGCTCGAAGCCGACGCGCAAACTTATTTTCTGGTTGTCGGAAACTCAAACGGCAAACGTATCGGAACAAGTGTCAGGCGTCCGATTGGCGGGCGCATTTCAGCCGGAAGCTACGCGCAGTCTTTTACAAAAAAAGAACGCTTTTTTTATTCAAGCAGCATCCTGAACGGGGAAGCGGAAAACTTTTTCGGTTCGGTAATTACTAATAACGGCGCAAAAATCAGCTTTGATGTAACAGGTGTTGATTTCTCTTCGCCAAATTCTTCACTCGACGTTAGTACTCAGGGCTTAACCGTATCTTTGCACCAGGTCAAGGTAGTTTTGAACGGGCATGAAATCGGGTTGTTAAGCGGAGAATTTCTCAAATTGTCAAAAGGACATTTCGATTTTCCAACTTCATTTTTGTTGGAAGGAACAAATATTCTGCAATTGAACTCAGTGCCGGTGTCGGGAGATGTAAGTTTATTTGACTCGGTTAAAATAAATTTTGCGCGTAAGTTTCAAGCCGAGCAAAATCGTCTGTCGTTTTACACGACAAATTACCGCGCCAGCTATGTCGGAAATTTTACGTCGCCAAATGTCCGAGTTTATGACGTTACTTACCCCGACAATCCGACACTCGTTTCGGGACTCTCGATTGAGCAGAACAACGGTTCTTACCGCGTTTTCCTGCCGGCGAGCAGAGGTCGCGTGATGTATGCCGTCGAAGACTCGGCGGTTTTGTCAGCCGATTCGATTATGGCAAATCAACCTTCGAGTTTAGCGACGGCAAATCATAACGCAGAATTGGTAATCATCACCTATAAAGACTGGGCAGCGCAGGCAAACGATTGGGCGGCTTACCGTCGCGCGCAGGGAATGAGTGTCGAAGTAGTAAATGTCGAGGATGTCTATGACGAATTTAGCTTCGGTGCATTAAGTTCATTGTCTATCAAAGACTTTTTGCGTTTTGCGACAGGTAACTGGCAAACACCGCCGAAATATGTTTTATTGCTGGGTGATGCCACTTACGACCCAAAAAATTATTTAGGCAAAGGATATAATGATTTTATCCCGACCAGATTTTTTGACACGGATTACACGGAAGCTGGCAGCGACGACGCTTTAACGGATTTCAACGGCGACGGTTTAACTGAAATTCCAATCGGCAGAGTTCCGGCTAAAAACGGGCAAGACGTTACGCATGTATTAAATAAAGTAACGTCCTTTGAGCAGACTGTCGGACAAAATGGAATGAGCCGCGGGGTAGCTTTCGTCAGCGACGCTTCGGATGGTTATTACGATTTTGTAGGTATAAGCAACCGAGTGCGCGGGCAGCTGCCGCAGAGCGTTCCCACCGTTATGGTAAACCGCGCCGAACAGGACGCACGCACCCGCGTGTTGAATGAGATAAATAAAGGTAAGTTTTTGGTTAATTGGTCGGGGCATGGAACGGCTGCCGATTGGGTCAGCCCGAGCGCTAACTTTTTTAACAAAAATGACGCTCTTCAATTGACGAACTCTAATCTTTCTATCTTTACGATGTTGACTTGTCTCAACGGTAATTTTATTAATCCGGATCAAACGTCGGCTGGCGACAGTCTGGGCGAAGCCTTGTTAAAAGCGCAATATGGCGCAGTAGCGGCTTGGGCTTCTTCGGGACTGACCACGGCAGATGTGCAGGAAATAATGGCGACGCGCTTTTATCAGCAAATGGGAGCGGGAAATTTCAATAGGCTTGGCGATGCAATCAAAGATGCCAAGACTGCAATCAACGGCGGACGAGATGTGCGCTTGTCTTGGGTTTTGCTCGGCGACCCGACTTTGAAAGTTCGATAGATTCGATGTTTTCGTTAAAAAGACGTGAATTGTTTTGCACAAAACAATTCACGTCTTTTTAGTTTCTAAACTAAATTAAAACCGCTATATTTCTTGTAACGAGATAATAAAGTTACACAATGCAACTTTACTTATTTCCCCCTTTAAGTCCTTGAAATACTTCTCGGCTTCTTCGAGAGCGACATCACGCTGACTTTGAAGGTCCGCGAGCGTTACCGCGATTGTCTTGTCCGGCGTAACGCCGTTGCCTTCGAGCGTGCGTCCCTTTGACGTAACGAATCCGATTTCGCTGATGGCAAGGTCGCCGCCGTCTTTTAATCGTTTGTGATTTAAGATACCCAAAACGCATCCGCATGATTGCGTACCGATTATTTGAGCGCGGTTTTGTTCCTGCATCGCGCCGGCGAATAACTCAGAAGTGCTTCCCGTTCCTTCGTTAATCAAAACTACGACCGGTTGTGAATAAAGCTGCCCGCCTTTTTTGCCTGCCTTAAACTCTTTCGGCAGCTTGTATAATCCGAAAAATGCCGAGGGAGGTTTGCCCGTTCTGGTGACGATATTTGCAAAGGGAATTTTGTCGTTGAAAAAATAACCGCCGATTTTCAGTCCGAGTTCACCATCGCCACCGCCGTTAGCGCGTAAATCTATAATGAGCCCGGGCGCGTCTTTAAATTTCACTAATGCTTCTTTGACTAGTTTATCAACGGGCGTTTGAAAGTGATTAAATTTGATATAGGCATAACCGGACGGCAGAAAATTAGCGACGAATTGCGGCGCGGTGGAAACGGTACGGCGCGTGAGCGTTACCTCAAAAGGCGTTCCGTCGGCGCGCGCTAGCCCTAGTTTGAATGGTGTGTCCGGTTCGCCCGTGATTAGCCTTTGATAGGAAAGAAGGCGCGTCGCACGCTCGCTCGACGACGTCCCTATTTCTCGGCGCGCTTCCGTCAGTGCTTCGGCGACCGGCTGTCCATCAACCGTCCGCACAATCATTCCCGGCTTAACTCCGGCGCAAACGTCGGCTGGCGACAGTCTGGGCGAAGCCTTGTTAAAAGCGCAATATGGCGCAGTAGCGGCTTGGGCTTCTTCGGGACTGACCACGGCAGATGTGCAGGAAATAATGGCGACGCGCTTTTATCAGCAAATGGGAGCGGGAAATTTCAATAGGCTTGGCGATGCAATCAAAGATGCCAAGACTGCAATCAACGGCGGACGAGATGTGCGCTTGTCTTGGGTTTTGCTCGGCGACCCGACTTTGAAAGTTCGATAGATTCGATGTTTTCGTTAAAAAGACGTGAATTGTTTTGCACAAAACAATTCACGTCTTTTTAGTTTCTAAACTAAATTAAAACCGCTATATTTCTTGTAACGAGATAATAAAGTTACACAATGCAACTTTACTTATTTCCCCCTTTAAGTCCTTGAAATACTTCTCGGCTTCTTCGAGAGCGACATCACGCTGACTTTGAAGGTCCGCGAGCGTTACCGCGATTGTCTTGTCCGGCGTAACGCCGTTGCCTTCGAGCGTGCGTCCCTTTGACGTAACGAATCCGATTTCGCTGATGGCAAGGTCGCCGCCGTCTTTTAATCGTTTGTGATTTAAGATACCCAAAACGCATCCGCATGATTGCGTACCGATTATTTGAGCGCGGTTTTGTTCCTGCATCGCGCCGGCGAATAACTCAGAAGTGCTTCCCGTTCCTTCGTTAATCAAAACTACGACCGGTTGTGAATAAAGCTGCCCGCCTTTTTTGCCTGCCTTAAACTCTTTCGGCAGCTTGTATAATCCGAAAAATGCCGAGGGAGGTTTGCCCGTTCTGGTGACGATATTTGCAAAGGGAATTTTGTCGTTGAAAAAATAACCGCCGATTTTCAGTCCGAGTTCACCATCGCCACCGCCGTTAGCGCGTAAATCTATAATGAGCCCGGGCGCGTCTTTAAATTTCACTAATGCTTCTTTGACTAGTTTATCAACGGGCGTTTGAAAGTGATTAAATTTGATATAGGCATAACCGGACGGCAGAAAATTAGCGACGAATTGCGGCGCGGTGGAAACGGTACGGCGCGTGAGCGTTACCTCAAAAGGCGTTCCGTCGGCGCGCGCTAGCCCTAGTTTGAATGGTGTGTCCGGTTCGCCCGTGATTAGCCTTTGATAGGAAAGAAGGCGCGTCGCACGCTCGCTCGACGACGTCCCTATTTCTCGGCGCGCTTCCGTCAGTGCTTCGGCGACCGGCTGTCCATCAACCGTCCGCACAATCATTCCCGGCTTAACTCCGGCGCGCGCCGCTTCCGAATCCGGCGTTACGTTTAAGACGACCGGTGCGCTTTCGATTTCATAAAGACGAATTCCCGCGCTCGTCGCCCGCTTATTTTTGCTTTCCTGCCGTCGGTGCGGCGAACGAACTCGCGTGTGTGCGTCGCGCAGCTCGCCGACCATCAAAGTCAGCACATTGTAAAGCTCCGCGTCGTTTGCAGCCCTTTCGACCATTGGGCGATAGCGTTCGCGCACCGCCTTCCAGTCAACGCCGTTAAATTTCGGGTCATAGTATTTTTCATTGATTGCCTGCCATACATCTTCAAAGATTTCGATGCGCTCTTTGGCAGGTAAAGTTACAATTGAAGAATTTGCAGAGCGCTTAGAGTTTTGAGCTTTGACGACGACGAAACTTGTAGATGCAAGTGCAGTAAAAAGAAAAAGCGATGTCGCAAATGTATTTCGCAAAACAGTGAATTTAAAAATCATTTTTCTCCTACGAATTTTGGTAATTATTAATTAAACGAAAGTTGCTTAGGGAAAATTTTCGAGCATACGTTTGCTTACTATTATAGATGCTTTGATTCAACGATGAAAGATTAAAAGATTTACACTTTTCGTCAATAAATAGACCCTTAAAGCCTGACGTGGTATTACCAGTCTTATTTAAAACGATTGAATATGTCTAAAACGGTGCAGTTGAGATTTTCGACAATTCGGAGAGGATTGCGGGCAAAGAAGTTTTGGTCAATTTTATTTTGAAGAGGCGCTAAATTGGGCAAACCGTTTAATTTGACTCTCGACTCTATAGGGTATAAACTCTTTATTTCAAACGTGGTGAGTTACGGCGACTTGCGACCACGAAAAATAAACGCTAAACAGCTAATGAGTTTCAACTGAATAAATTTTGAAGAAAACTCTGCGCTTGTTTAGGCGCGGAGTTTTTATTTTATGAAATTTCTCGATTTATTAAAAGAAAAAATCGTCGTCTTCGACGGCGCGATGGGAACGAGTCTGATGGCGCAAAATCTGACGATAGATGATTTCGGCGGCGCGAATTTTGAAAACTGCTCGGAGAATTTAATCTATACGCGCCCAGACGCCGTGTTGAATGTTCACCGCGCTTTTCTCGAAGTCGGCTCAGATGTTATTGAGACAAATACTTTCGGCGGCAACACGGTTGTTTTGCAGGAATTCGGAATTGCCGATAAAGCATACGACGTAAATTTGAAAGCCGCGCAAATGGCGAAAAGTATCGCCAACGATTTTTCGACTAATGAAAAACCGCGATTCGTCGCCGGTTCAATGGGACCGGGAACAAAGCTGCCGACGCTCGGACACATTTCTTTTTTAGAACTCAAGGAAAATTACCGCGAACAAGTACGCGGACTTTTTGACGGCGGCGTTGATTTATTCGTTGTTGAAACCTGCCAGGACATTTTACAGACGAAAGCCGCGCTCGCCGCGATTTTTGAATTTTTCGAAAAACAACGTTTAAAAATCCCGGTTATCGCCCAAGTTACAATCGAAACTTTCGGCACAATGTTGAACGGAACTGAAATTTCAGCTGCTTTAACCGCGCTCGAACCGTTTCCGATTGACGTTATCGGGATGAACTGCGGAACAGGTCCGCGCCAGATGACCGAAAGCATCAAATATCTGTGCGAAAACTCGCCGCTTCCGGTTTCGGTTTTGCCGAATGCAGGACTCCCGGAAGTCAAAGACGGCGCTATGTTTTACGACGAAACGCCGGAAAGTTTTACAAAACAGGTTTTGCATTTCGCGCAGGATTTTGGCACAAACATCGTCGGCGGCTGCTGCGGAACGACGCCGGAACATTTGAAATTGGTTGTCGAACAAGTCGAAAGACTTTCGCCGAAACAACGGAACCCAAATTTAATTCCGTCGGCATCGAGCATCTTTATTCAACAGCCTTACACGCAGGACAATTCGTTTTTGATTGTCGGCGAGCGCGTCAATGCATCAGGCTCGAAGAAGATGCGTGATTTGCTAGAAAAAGAAGATTGGGACGGGCTTGTTTCGCTCGCCAAAGAACAGGAACGCGAAGGCGCGCATATTTTGGACGTGAACGTGGATTTCGTCGGACGCAACGGCGAAAAAGATATGCACGAACTCGTTTCGCGTCTTGTAACAAATGTGAAAATTCCGCTGATGTTGGATTCGACCGAATGGCAGAAAATGGAAGCCGGACTTCAGCACTCGGGCGGCAAATGTATTTTGAATTCGACCAATTACGAAGACGGCGAAGAAAGATATTTAAAGGTTTTGGAATTGGCGAAAGAATACGGCGCGGCGGTTGTCGTCGGCACGATTGACGAAGAAGGAATGGCGCGAACGGCGGAAGGGAAAATGAAAATCGCGCATCGCGCTTACAAACAAGCCGTCGAATTCGGTTTTGAAGGACACGACATTTTCTTTGACCCGCTTGCGCTACCGATTTCAACCGGAATTGAAGAAGACCGCGAAAACGCGAAAGCAACAATTGAAGCAATCAAACAGATTCACGCTGAAATGCCGGAAGCGAATATAATTTGGTGCGTTTTAAATGTTTCCTTCGGCTTGAATCCGGCGTCGCGCGTCGTCCTTAATTCGATTTTTCTGCACGAATGCGTCGAAGCCGGAATGAATTCGGCAATCGTCAACGCTTCAAAAATTCTGCCTCTAAATCGTTTCAACGAACACGAAATCGAAGTCGCTTTGGATTTGATTTACGACCGGCGAAAGTTTGAAGGCGACGTTTGCACTTATGACCCGCTCGGCGAATTTACGACGATGTTTCTGGGCAAAACGGCACAGTCAATGAAGGTTGACGTTTCTAATTTGTCAACGGAAGAAAAATTGAAACATCATATTATTGACGGCGAAAAAATCGGGCTGGAAGACAATTTAAAATTAGCTTTGGAAAAATATCCCGCGCTTGAAATCGTCAACGATATTTTGCTCGACGGGATGAAAACCGTCGGCGATTTGTTCGGTTCGGGACAAATGCAATTGCCGTTCGTTTTGCAGTCGGCGGAAGTGATGAAAACGGCAGTGAAATTTCTCGAACCGTTTATGGACAAAGTCGAAGGCGAATCGAACAAAGGCGTGATGGTTTTGGCGACCGTCAAAGGCGACGTTCACGACATCGGCAAAAATCTGGTCGATATTATTTTGACGAACAACGGATATAAAGTCGTCAATCTCGGTATAAAACAGCCGGTTGACGATATTTTGAAAGCCTTTGAAGACACGAAATGTGACGCTATCGGAATGAGTGGTTTACTGGTTAAATCGACTTTGGTAATGCGCGACAATCTTGAAATTATGAACGAGCGCGGAATCAATGTTCCGGTTATTTTGGGCGGCGCGGCTTTGAATCGCAGATATGTTGACGATGAATTAGTTCCGCTTTATAACGGCAGACTTTTTTACGCGCGCGATGCGTTCGACGGTTTGCACGCAATGGATTTGCTGGCGCAGAAGAATTTTGCCACAGAGAACACAGAGAAAGTAAAAGCTGCCGCCGTTTCGACAGATGGCAAAGACAAAAAACCAGAGACCGAAAACCAAAGCATAATTCAAACTGTCGAAGACACAGAAGATTTGGTCGGTGAAGATGCCAAACTCGGCAAGCAGGCGGCGCGTGTTAGATCAAGAATTTCCGGCGATTGGACGCACACGACGCGCTCTAATATTTCGCCGAATGTCGAAATTCCAAACGCACCTTTTTACGGTTCAAAAGTGGTTGACGATATTGATTTGAATGAGGTTTTTTCTTTTATAAATGAAACTGCGCTTTTCAAAGGTCAATGGCAATACAAGCAGGGAAAATCGTCGAAGGAAAATTACACAAAACTTCTCGAAAGTACTGTTTATCCGAAATTTGCCGCGATAAAAGAAAAAGCTAAGACAGAAAATCTCTTAACGCCAAAAGTTGTTTACGGTTATTTCCCGTGTCAGTCCGAAGGAAATGATTTAATTATTTACGAAAACGACAGACAGACAGAGAAATTACGCTTTACTTTTCCG
The DNA here is from genome assembly GCA_002050355.1 of Acidobacteria bacterium 28-9. GTDB lineage: Bacteria > Acidobacteriota > Blastocatellia > Pyrinomonadales > Pyrinomonadaceae. Next base: position 2,446 of record MWYY01000027.1, on the reverse strand, counting down.
CGCCAGCCGCTTGAACAGCGCGGCGGAAAAAATTTGTGTTTGGCTGATTATTTTGCGTCCGTAAATTCGGGCAAAATTGATACGGTTGCATTTGATTTAGTAACAATGGGACGCAAAGCGAGCGAATACGCCTTGGAACTTTTCAAGAATGACAACTACACCGATTATCTTTTGTTTCACGGTCTTTCGGTAGAAACTGCCGAAGCACTTGCCGAAATGTGGCATAAAAGAATTCGCACCGAATTAGGTTTCGCACAAAATGATGCAGGCGAATTAGCCAAACTTTTTCATCAAGGCTATCAAGGCTCGCGATACAGCTTCGGTTATCCGGCTTGCCCGAATCTCGAAGACCAGACGAAACTTTTTGAATTATTACAACCTGAAAGAATTGATGTCGAACTTTCGGAGGAATTTCAACTCCATCCCGAACAATCAACCTCAGCAATTATTATTCATCACTCAGAGGCGAAGTATTTTAATATCGAATAACCGACTTTGAAAACATTAGTCTGACAAACAGATCAGACTTCAAATGAATTACTTTCGGCTGTAACTCGTAAAACTATAGCCATCTTTTCACTTCGAAGCAGCATTTGAAACCCCGCCGACAATGTAGCTGTCGCGCGCACGAATTACCAGTTTCGGGCGATTAACGCGCACTTTGATTTGTTTGCGCTGTCCCGGCGTTCCTTCGCTGTGCGGATAATAACCGATGCTGTATTGGCGGCGAAGCTCTTCGGCGATTCCTTCAAACGCACTGGTCAATCCGCCCGAAGTGGATTCGGGACGGAAAACTCTGCCTCCTGTCGCCGCGGCTAATTCTGTCAAATAAACTCTTCCCCGCGTATATTCTGCGCTCGAAGTGCCGTATCCGCCCACTCTCGGCAAGCCTAAAATCGGCGGCGAACTTAATACGCCGCCTCCGCCGATGCCGCGGTTGTTGAGAAAAGTGTTGTAGTAAATTGGGAAAATCATCGCGTCGCTTTCTTCGGCTTGCTGCACGGTGCTTTCAAAACTGGTTTTATAGGAACTTGTATCAACCCCGTCAGTGAACAAAACAATCGCTTTTCTACCTTCGATTTTATCCAGACGTTTGCGTAGCGAAAAATCAACCGCGTCATAGAGCGAAGTTCCGTCGCCGAAACCGGTGCGCTGAATCGCTTTGTAAATTTTCTGACGGTCATTGGTCAATTCTGTTAAGACGTGAACCGATACGTCGAACTCAATAACCATAACATTGTCCTGCGGCTTTAATTGGTCAACAAAAGCAGTTGCGGCACTTTGAATTTCCTCGATTTTATAAGCAGTCGAAGGACTGACGTCAATAAGAAGAATAACCGTAAACGGTTTCTCCGACATTCCGAAATAAGCTACTTCCTGTTCGGCGCCGTCTTCAAAAATTTTAAAATCCTGCTGGTGCAGATTCGGAATGTAAAGCCCGTTGCGGTCATAAACCGAAACGGGAATCGTTACAAGGTTGGTTTCAACTTTTACGACATCTTCGTCATCGGCACTGGCGTCGATGGTCTTCGGCGTCTTGGTTGATTGAAGTACAGTTGCAGTTTCTTTTTTCTTTTCTTTTTTTGATTTTTTGTCTTTCCGCACATCCGGCGAAACTCTAATCGGACGCGGAGCATTCGGCGCGGATTCCGAATAACCGACAGAATCCTGACCATTCTGAACGTCCTGCGTCTGCTGAACCTGCGGTGTCGAGGTCGGCGCGGCGGGCGCGGATTTTACTCGCCTGCCCGACTGCGCCGAAGCCGTAATCACCGAAATGCCCAAAATCAAAAATAGTATAATAGTAAATCTCTTCATCTCAACTTCTCTCGTTTATGTTTATAAAATCCACGTTATACCGGTTTGATGCAGAAACAGCGTCCGCAGAATGTTTGAAAATTTTCTTTTTTTTAGTGCGTGTCGTAAGCCGCAATCGGCAAATCGGTCGTCAGTCCCCAATTTGTTACTTGAAGGCTGTTGTCCCTGCTTTTCAAAACGTAAGACGTGCCATCGCTCTCGCGCCAGACGGCAATGTCGGTTTTGCCATCACCGTCGTAATCGTTTTGGACGCTTGAATCTGTTTCCGTATTACCAAACGAATAAGCCAGCAGTGCATTATCGGAACTTTTCAAGATATACCACACAAGGTTTGAAACTGATGCGGTCGCGCCCTTACGAACAATGGCGTAATCGGTTTTTCCGTCACTATAGTAATCACCGGGCGCGGCAAAATCAGTTGAAAGTCCGAATTGACTGCCGAAAAAGGCGTTGTCTTCAGCCGTCCAATTGCGTCCTTTTCCCATAAAAAGTATTCTCCTATTCGGTTAGAATACTCGCTCTGAATCAGCTTAGTCTTAGCGGGGAGCAGTATACCGCGCCCACCTCAAGTTTTCCTCAACCACCCTCCTTTATCCTGTGCCCATCAACCTATCCCGCGGTTCTGCCG
>MWYY01000026.1 GCA_002050355.1 Acidobacteria bacterium 28-9 | reverse complement strand
AATCGCCGTATAAAAAGATAAAACCATCCGATCTGATTCCGCAAATTTCTCAAAGCATTTTTTATTCGCTGCCGGTTTGTTTTTCAATTTGTAAATTGTTGAATTAACATAATACTATTTCTAGATTATCGAACAGTGGAAATTATGAATCAACTGACAAATGCCAGCCTGACCCGCATTGCGCGCCGCGCGATGATTGAAAACGGATTTGCGCCCGAAGAGCCGCAAAAAGTTATCGAAGCCGCAGAATCACTCGAAACAAAACCGCCGGATTTAACGGCGAGTTCTTCCGTTAGAGATTTGCGCGCTCTACTCTGGTCTTCGATTGACAACGAATCTTCGCGCGACCTCGACCAGGTTGAATACGCCGAAGAGCTTGAGAACGGCGACATTCGACTGCTTGTCGGCATTGCGGACGTTGACGCGCTTGTGCCGAAAGATTCTGTGATTGATGCTTTTGCGTATAAAAATACGATTTCCGTTTACGCGGCAAATCACGTTTTTCCGATGCTGCCCGAACAGCTTTCCGCCGATTTGACTTCTTTGCGCGCAGGCTCTGACCGTCTCGCCGTTGTCGTTGAAATGATTGTCCGTGCAGATGGCGATGTGCGAACGAGCAATGTTTACCGGGCTTTGGTTCGCAACCGCGCCAAATTGTCTTATGCGGAAATCGGCGCGTGGCTCGACGAAAATTTACCAACGCCCGAATCGGTTGCTGAAGTCGAAGGTTTAGACGCGCAGATTCGTTTGCAGCAGAAAACCGCCGCGCATCTTTACCAGTTGCGAAGGCGAAACGGCGCTCTTGAGTTTGAAACCATCGAAGCCGCGCCCGTCGTCCTCGACGATATGATTTCCGACCTCAAGACGCAACGCCGAAACAACAGCGCACGCGAGATTATCGAAAATTTTATGATTGCCGTGAACGTCGAGATGGCGGAATTTTTAGAAAGTCGTCATTCCCTGTCATTGCGCCGCGTTGTCAAAACTCCGGCGCGATGGAACAGAATCGTCGAAATTGCCGCTTCTTTCGGCGAGCATTTGCCGCAAAATCCCGATTCAGTCGCGCTCGCCGAATTTCTCGAACGCCGCCGAAAAGCCGATGCGGTTCACTTTCCCGATTTGTCTTTGTCGATTATAAAATTGCTTGGCGCGGGCGAATACGTTGTGCAAGCGCCGGACGCGACGGATGATTCTTCTTCGGACGGACATTTCGGTTTGGCGGTTCAGGATTACGCGCATTCGACCGCGCCGAACCGCCGCTACGCCGATTTAATTGTGCAAAGATTGGTCAAAGCGACGCTCGAAAAAAGGCGTGCACCGTATTCGGCAGAAGAATTAACGAAAATCGCCGCGCACTGCAATGAGCGCGAAAGCCGTGCGCGCAAAGTCGAACGGCAAATTCGCAAAATCATTGCGGCAAGCGTAATGTCTTCGCGCGTCGGCGAAACATTCGACGCAATCGTTACGGGCATCACGCCGAGCGGAACATTTGCCCGAACACTCCGCCCGCCGGTTGACGGTCGCATCGTCTTAGGCGAAGAACATTTGCAAGTAGGCGAAAAAGTGCGCGTTAAATTGATTGATACGGACGCGGAAAAGGGTTTTATTGATTTCGCTTGCCTGCATTGAATCTTTTCGCAGTGCAAAGATGTCGTAGCGAAGTTATTTTAAATGCACGACTGCACAATAAGTTGCGATTATCTTCGACGAATTTATCAGTATAAATTTAACGATTCGTCTTTGTTACCGACTTTCGCAATTTTCCGCAATGCCTTCGCTTAATAGAAAAACAGTTTGCAGGCGACAAATAAAAACGGCTGAGGAAAAGTGAAAACTTTTTTTCTCAGCCGTCGGCAAAATAATATCGAGCGAGATTAAAAGGCGCGAAGGGCGACGACAATTCGCGTGCCGCCCTTCTGGTTTTTGTTGCCCGTCTCGCCGTCCTGCCAAGAATTATTGAGGATTTCTGAAGATATTTCCTAATCCCCTGCGGCGGAAGGTAACGAACGGCGCGAGATTTTGCATCACCTGTTCTGCCGTCAACGGCTCGTCGAAGGCTTCGCTCACGGTTGTCGCTGGCAAACCGGTGAGTTGTACTAAATTAATTCCTAGCTGAACGACATTTTCTTCTCCGTCGTAGACACCTTGAAAGATTGCCGGTATATTGCCGCGCTGGTTCAATACAATCCAGCCCTTCAGTCCGGCGATGCGCCGCAGTTCGGATGCGTGGCGAGCTTCGGTCGAATGAAAGCGCAGCGCGGTCGTCAGCACAAAATCGTCCGACATCACATTCGGCGCGTGTCCTTTGATGGCGCGCACTCCTTGATCCTCAAAGGTGCGACCGAGATTGAGAAACGATTGGAAGTTGCTGAAAACGTCCGGCACGGCGCCTCTTGCCGTGAAATCGAAAGTCGGTTTCGCAATCGCGTTGGCTCCTAAAATAGTCAGCAAAGTTTCGCGGTGTCCGACTTCGTTTAGCAGAATGCGCACGAAAACTTGCCGCAGCTCGTTCGGAATCAGACCGGGCGTGTTCAGCCCCATGCTGTAAAACACGGCTTCGAGGAATTCCGCAGTGAGCGCGAGATTCAGCGCCGCGACGATTTGCGGCGGCAGCGGCTGGTTGAGCGGCGTTCGCCCGTTTGTCGGCGTAAATAAATCTGAATTTCCGGTTTGCTGCGCGCCGGCGGCACTGCTATTCAGATAGTGCGAATCGTGAAATGCTTGCGGGTGTTCGCTCAAATTTTGAACGAGGGCTGAATCAACTTTATCAAATATGGTTTCCATCTTAATTTTTCTCCTTTTATTCGCCTGTTAGACGACAATTATTCTGGGCAATCCGCTGGCATTAACGGTTACTGTTCGCGGAACATATGGACTGACGAGGGTAAGCACCTCTAACGGGTCGAGTGCGAAATCCGACGAATGCGGCGCGAAATATCCGTTTCGCGGAATTCGTAAATCGCGGATGGCTGCCGCGTGTCGCCCTTCGACTGAAACGATTTTTCCGGCAATCGCCAATACGTCGGGACTAACAATTGCCTGCCCCGCTCCGTTGTAAGCCGATACGCCGGTGTCTTCCATCGCTTGCGAATTGGTCAGCACGCTGTCGCGGCTGTTGAAGGCGGAAGGTAACGAACGGCGCGAGATTTTGCATCACCTGTTCTGCCGTCAACGGCTCGTCGAAGGCTTCGCTCACGGTTGTCGCTGGCAAACCGGTGAGTTGTACTAAATTAATTCCTAGCTGAACGACATTTTCTTCTCCGTCGTAGACACCTTGAAAGATTGCCGGTATATTGCCGCGCTGGTTCAATACAATCCAGCCCTTCAGTCCGGCGATGCGCCGCAGTTCGGATGCGTGGCGAGCTTCGGTCGAATGAAAGCGCAGCGCGGTCGTCAGCACAAAATCGTCCGACATCACATTCGGCGCTTGTCCTTTGATGGCGCGCACTCCTTGATCCTCAAAGGTGCGACCGAGATTGAGAAACGATTGGAAGTTGCTGAAAACGTCCGGCACGGCGCCTCTTGCCGTGAAATCGAAAGTCGGTTTCGCAATCGCGTTGGCTCCTAAAACAGTCAGCAAAGTTTCGCGGTGTCCGACTTCGTTTAGCAGAATGCGCACGAAAACTTGCCGCAGCTCGTTCGGAATCAGACCGGGCGTGTTCAGCCCCATGCTGTAAAACTCGGTTTCGAGGAATTCCGCAGTGAGCGCGAGATTCAGCGCCGCGACGATTTGCGGCGGCAGCGGCTGGTTGAGCGGCGGTCGCCCGTTTGTCGGCGTAAATAAATCTGAATTTCCGGTTTGCTGCGCGCCGGCGGCACTGCTATTGAGATAGTGCGAATCGTGAAATGCTTGCGGGTGTTCGCTCAAATTTTGAACGAGGGCTGAATCAACTTTATCAAATATGGTTTCCATCTTAATTTTTCTCCTTTTATTCGCCTGTTAGACGACAATTATTCTGGGCAATCCGCTGGCATTAACGGTTACTGTTCGCGGAACATATGGACTGACGAGGGTAAGCACCTCTAACGGGTCGAGTGCGAAATCCGACGAATGCGGCGCGAAATATCCGTTTCGCGGAATTCGTAAATCGCGGATGGCTGCCGCGTGTCGCCCTTCGACTGAAACGATTTTTCCGGCAATCGCCAATACGTCGGGACTAACAATTGCCTGCCCCGCTCCGTTGTAAGCCGATACGCCGGTGTCTTCCATCGCTTGCGAATTGGTCAGCACGCTGTCGCGGCTGTTGAAATCCACGAGGCTGAAATCGAACGCCGGCAATTGCGGAATACCGTTGGCGCCGAGTGCGGCTTTAAAGAATTCACGATGAATAATTTCGTGGTCGCGCAAATCGGTCAATATCTGGCGCTCTTCGGCAGTTGCTCCGGCGTAGAAATTGTTTGCCACGACGCGCGTGTAAAAGTCCGCTTCGAGCTGTTCCAAAAGGAAGGCGAAATTCATAATCCCGATGTCGCCGCTGCCCAGATTAATCGTCGTTTGCTGTTGCCGGTTGCTAGCCGCCGGATTGCTGAACGCCGTTACTTGATTTGCGCTGCCCAGGGCGAGAGCCGCGATACCCGCTCCGCCCCATTTCAGAAACGTTCGGCGGTCGTTGAGATTAGCTTTGTCAGCCTCTTCAACCGCGTCATTTTTGTTTGATTTTACATTGTCCGACATTTATAGTTCTCCTTTTATAGTTTATTTCAACTTGAGTAAATAAAAACGATTTATCATCTGTAACTCAAAATGAAAGTTAGTAACACTTATACGATATATCATTGTAACTCAAAATGAAAGTAATTCAGAATGAAAGTTAGTAACACTTATAGTTGGATGTTCGTAGACTTTTAATAAATAGATTCAACTTTATGAAATTTTTTTTCAGAAACTATTTCGGTCTGCAACAATGATATTCTGTTTGACTTTGTCAGCCTCTTCAACCGCGTCAATTTTTGTTTGATTTTACATTGTCCGACATTTAAAAAATTCTCCAGTTAGTTGAATTACCGTTTTGTATCTACGCCAAATGTGTGTAACAAGCCTAAACTTTTAAAGAATTACTTGTCGGTATGCTGTAATACAATAGATGTGAATTTTACAAAATTCCGCTTTGCGTCTTTCTTTAAATGAATTGAACAACATCGCCGCAAATCTTCGCAAATAGTTCACACTTTGCACAAGACAAAATTTTAATTTTTGCTTTTTCTGCGGTTCAATCGCTATAAAATTCGTTTGCGAGCGATAATTTTTATGTTAATGCTGTTTGGACGATTGATTGAGACTGGGGAGATTCAGAGGGTCGGTAAAATTGTTGCGCGGGAAGAAACCGCAGAAACCGGCAATTTTTTGCCGCCACACAAATTAAATTTGTACCAATTATCTAAAATAAAAATCTTTTCACGAACCGCTCTCGCCGTTCCAATGCTCGAAAGAGTTTCTCTTAAAACGAAGCAGAGCGTAAGTTACAAGTGCGGCGATAATAATTGTCGAAACGTTTATTACAAAAGCGAACGCACGTTCCGTAATTTGCGAGCCGTTTTGCGTCATTGAAAAACCGAAGACGAGCGAGATGCCGAACCAGACGGGAATTAAAACGATTTGCGCGGTTGCCGCCAAACCTAAAAGCTCGCGTCTGCCAATGTCATCGGTTGTCGCAAAGCCTGCGCCGATGCCGACGGCGAGCGAGATTAAAAAGCCGACCGCCAAGGAATTAAATTCGTTGTAGCGAAGCGGCGGCGACGAAACGACGGCAATCAAAGCGCCACCCGCGAGAAGCAAAACGATTGTTATGAGAAAGGCGAGCGCTGCTTGCCCGACGAGTTTCCATTGTCTGGTCAACGCGCCGAAGCTGATTGAAAGCAAAATCGGAAGCAGTGGCAGAAATAAAAGTCCGGCGATTATCAAAAGTAATTGCTGCTGAATCATTCCGTAGGCGATAAATGCGGCGGCGATGAAATTGCGAACGACGAAACTTGTCGTAATGTGCGTGAATTGCCACAAATCTTCGAGAACATCAGTTGCCGGTTCGACAAACGGTTTGGTCAATTCACGAATGCTTTCCTTTGAAATAATCGAGCGCGGCTGGCGAACGTTGATTGTAAATTCTTCTGCATTGTAAAAATCGCTTGCCAGAAGTTTTTCGATAAACTCGGCTGCCTTCGGCGTGGAAGTTTCGATGTCAATGGCTTCCTTCGATTTCACTTCGCCGTTTCGACCGTGCGCTTCAGCCTGCGTAACGGAAATTTGATTGATTCCAGAGTCAAACGCTATTTGCGCCACGTCAGAACCTTTGCCCTGCGGCGCAGAAATTCTTACTAATCGCATATTTTAAATATTTTGCTCCTGAAGATTAATTAAAACACAGGCGAAAAGCCTTTTCTGTTTTCCGGCTGACAAACGACGAAACAAAATTTTTACTGAACTAAAATGAAAACCGCGCTTTATCGTTATTTCGACTTTGCTCTTTTTGGCTTATCGCGGCGCGCCGGTTTTTTGCGGTCTTTGCGGTCAGTGGTTTTGCCTTTGCGTCTCGGCTTGTCTTTGAAAATACGGTCGCGTGAAGATTCGCCGCCGTGGTGATTTTCTTTTGCCGAAAAATCACGCGCGTCCGCGAGGCGAATGTTGGCGTTCATTCCGCGAAGGCGCGTATGTTTCATCTGTCGGAGAACTTGTTCGACCGATTCGGCAGGAATGTCAACTAATGAAAAACGGTCGCGGATGTCGATTCCGCCGATGCTTTTGCCCGAAATACCGCCTTCGTTGGCGATTGCGCCGACGATATCCGACGGGCTGATGCTTTTATTATGACCGACATCGACGAACAGACGAATCATTCCTTCGTCGTTATACGTACGTTTTTCGCCGCTGCTGCGCTGCTGGCGCGATTCATCCTCATAATAAGAACGCTGCCCGAATTCCAGCTCTGCGGCGGCTTCAAGCGGTTTGTCTCCGCCTGCCAAGTAAGCGGCGGCAGCAGCAATTTCGGCAATGTCCAGATTGTTTTCTTCCGCGATTTCTTCGATTAAAGACAGATACAATTCCAAATCCTGTTCGACCAGAGTTTTTATAATTTTTTCTTTGAGCAACTCCACGCGCCGCGCTGCAATGTCCGCTTTTGTCGGCAGTTTCATCGGCTCGATGGTTTGTCCCGTGTATTTTTCGATGTCGCGCTTCATCCGCTGCTGGCGCGGCGTTACAAACAAAATACTTTTGCCAATCCGTCCGGCGCGTCCCGTGCGCCCGATGCGGTGAACGTACACTTCCGTGTCGCCCGGCATATCGAAGTTGATAACCGAACTGATGCGCTCGACATCAAGCCCGCGCGCGGCAACATCGGTTGCGACGACGATTTCAACCTGCCCGCTTTTTAAGCGTTTGATAACCGATTCGCGCTGGCTCTGGCTCATATCGCCGTGCATTGCTTCGGCAGCATAGCCGCGCGCCTGCAATCTTTCGGTCAAATTCGCCGCGCCGATTTTCGTGCGGTGAAAAATTAAAACCGCTTCGCCCGCATTTGAATCGGCTTCGAGAATGCGCGTCAAAACGTCCGTCTTTTGTCCTTCGGAAACATTGACGTAAAACTGCGAAATGGACGGAACCGTTAGAGTTTTGCGTTCGATTTCGATATTCACAGCGTCTTTTAAATGGCGCTCGGCGATGCGGCGAACTTCGCGCGGCATCGTCGCGGAAAATAAAGCGGTTTGTCTGGTTTCCGGCGTGTGGCTCAAAATCCATTCAACGTCATCGATAAAACCCATTCGCAGCATCTCGTCGGCTTCGTCGAGAACGACGACTTTCAAATCCTTGATGTCGAGCGTCTCGCGCCGCATATGGTCAATCACTCTGCCCGGCGTTCCGACGATAATCTGCACGCCGCTTCGCAGATTTTTGATTTGCAGCGAAATCGACTGCCCGCCATAAATCGGCGCAACTTTTATTCGCCCGACGTGTTTAGCGTAAGTGTGAAAGGCTTCGGCGACCTGAATTGCAAGTTCGCGCGTCGGTGTTAAAACAAGCGCTTGAATTTTGCTGCTTTTTAGATCAATTTTTTCCAGAATCGGCAAGGCAAACGCCGCCGTCTTCCCAGTTCCCGTCTGCGCCTGCCCGACAATATCTTTGCCCGCCAACAGCAGCGGAATAGTTTTCACCTGAATCGGCGACGGCGTTTCGTAACCGACATCGCTGATCGCCTTCATCAACTCTCTGCTCAAATCAAACTGCGCGAAATTGTTTTCGATTTCTATTTCTTCTGTTTGTGTTTCTGTCTGCATACATTATAAAAGCGACTGCCGAAAATTCTTCGCAGTCGCGCCCTGAAAATCTTTATTTATTATTAAGATGACTCTGCTGTCGATGCGAAAGGAAATACTAATAATTTATTCGGCTGCGCGTTATTTAGCAAACATTTCCGCTAAAATGCTCAACACATATTCCTGTGTTCCTTCTGCCAATTCACCTAACTTTTTGACAAGCCGCGTTTTGTCAACCGTGCGAATTTGGTCTAACACGATTTGACCTTTCTTGCCCTTAAATTTACATTCAATTCGCGTCGGATATTTTCTGCTTTTCGTCGTCATCGGCGCGACGATGACCGTTTGAATATGACGATTCATCTCGTCGGGCGAAACAATCGCGCAAGGGCGCCTCTTTTGAATTTCGCTTCTCACAGTCGGGTCAAGATTTACAAGATAAACCTCAAACTGCTTTACCATTGCCATTCGGTTTCATCCCAACCGCTCAAATTATTCGATTCCGCATCGAGCAATTTGTCATCGCCGCTCTCCGCCATCGCTTGAAAAGCCGCGTCCCAATCGTCTCGCGGCTGCTGCGCGGCGCGAATAACAATCTGCCGGTCAAACGCTTCAATTTCGACTTCCTGCGCCAGCCGACTTTGTTCGAGCAGCACTTTCGGAATGCGAACGCCGAGCGAATTTCCGATTTTTACAATCCGAGTTTTCATAGCTACATTGTAATTACACGAATCCGTTTTTGTCAAAATCATCTCACCACTTTATTTTTATCCCAATCAAACCGCACAACCAAAATATAACGGTTTTCCGTTTATTTTCCTAGCCGTCTCGATTTCAAGCGAAGTGCCGAACAACGAATAAAAAAGTAGATGTTTTGCCCTCAAGTTTAATGGCTTGTCAGATATTCACATTATTTACTGCACGGACACTTTTTTGTTTTTATTCCGCTACCGCAAACACAAGACTGATTCACTCCGATTTTTCTAGATGTTGATTTATGATTTGATGAAGTTTGCTGTTGAACTGCCTTAGTTTTTTCTTTGGGCGCGTAATAAAAATTGTTCACTTGAACTTTTGGTTTTTCGTCTTTTGGTTTTGTAGATTCTTTATAAGTTAAATGATTGTAATACAGTGCGATTGTAGCAATAAGAACACCGAGAATTGTATATAATTCGGTTCTGGTTTTAGGCAGAAGCGAAGAAAAAGAATTAAGCTCAGGAATTTCTTTCTTAATTGTTTGGGCGATTTCTTCTGAACTTGAGTTGTTTGCTTTAGCTTTTTCTAATATTTCCAAAAGCCTTTTTAACTGTGTTGAGGTTGCGCCTGAAGATTTTAATAAACGAAAAGTGTTTCCAGTAAATTGATAAGTTCCATCAACGATAGTAGTTACAGCACCGCATCTGCAAGTGACCGAACATCCTTTAAAAGTTACGGTCACATTCCCGCCTATCATATTATTGGAAGTGAAAAACGAACCGCAACTTTCGCAGAATGCTGGAACTTGTGCCATAAATTACTTTACCGCACCGGTATTTAACCAAATTATAACATTTCCGAGCAGCTTTTTCAGATGTCGGCGCGTTCGGCGAGTTCCGCCCAGCGGTGCATATCCATTTCTAAACGGGCGTTTATTGCCTGCTGTTCGGTGAATAATTCATTGAGTTTGCCCGCGTCGCTCGCGTGCAAATTTAATTCGGTTTCGATTTTCGCTGCACGCGCTTCGGCATTTGAGATGCTTGTTTCAAGCTGTTCAAGCTCGCGTTTTTCTTTGAACGAAAGTTTTTTCGGCATCGCCGTTTCGGAAGTCTTCGAGTTAAGGTTTTGAGCTTTTGAAGTTTCGTCTTTTGCAAGTGTTTCCGCCGTTTTATTTTTAACTTCTTCACGTTCGCTGATTTCCAAGTAAGCCGAATAATCGCCCGGATATTCGCGGATTTCGCCGCCTGCTTCGAATTTGAAAATGTTTTCAATCGTGCGGTCGAGAAAATATCGGTCGTGGCTGACGACGATGAGCGCTCCGGGAAAATCGTCCAAGTATTCTTCCAAAGCAATCAGCGTCGGAATGTCCAAATCGTTGGTCGGCTCGTCGAGCAGAAGCACGTTCGGCGCGCCCATTAAAATCTTTAAAAGATACAATCTGCGCCGCTCGCCGCCCGACAGATTTTTGATGAACGAATACTGCGCCGCCGGAGCAAAGAGAAATTTTTCGAGCATCTGCGACGCCGTAATCTGCGTGCCGTCGGCGGTCGAAACGTATTCGGCTGTCTCTTTAATGTAATCAATAACGCGCTGTTCTTCGTTGAGCGCGCGGCTTTCCTGGTCGTAATAACCGATGTGAACCGTCTGCCCGATTGCGATTTCGCCCGCGTCCGGTTCGGTTCTTTTCGTCAAAATTTCGAGCAAAGTAGTTTTGCCCGCGCCGTTCGCGCCGATGATTCCGATGCGGTCGTCGCGCTTTAGAAAATATGTGAAATTGTTTATCAATTTGCGCTCGCCGTAAGATTTTGAAACGTCCAAAAATTCGATAACCTTCGAGCCTAAACGCCGCGCGCCCACGGAAATGTCAATCTCGTCTTTGGCGCGTTCTTTCGGCTGCGCCATCAGATCGTGCGCCGCGTTGATGCGCGATTTCGATTTTCTCGTTCTGGCTTTCGCGCCGCGCCGCAGCCACGCCAATTCTTTTTTGATAAGCTGCTCGCGCTTGTGTCCTTCGGTCGCGCGCAAAGTTTCCTGTTCTTCTTTTTTCTCCAGATAATAAGCGTAATTTCCCGCAAAACTCTGCACCGCGCCGCGTTCGATTTCAAAAATTCGGCTCGTTACGCGGTCGAGAAAATAACGGTCGTGCGTAACAAGAAGAAGCGTTCCCGTGTAACGCGCCAGATATTTTTCCAGCCATTCAATCGTGTCGGCGTCAAGGTGATTCGTCGGCTCGTCCAAAATCAAAATGTCGGGTTTCACAATCAGCGCGTGCGCGAGCGCGACGCGCTTTCTTTGCCCGCCGGAAAGCGTTTTCATCTTCGCGCTCGTATCCAAAATTCCCAATTTCGTCAAAACGGCGCGAGCGTTCGTTTCGATTTCCCACGTACCGCTCGTTTCCAATTCGTGCTGTAAATCGGAAATTTTTTCAAGTAATCTCGCGTCCGTTCCGCCGCGCGTCGCCAAATCATTGCACGCCGTTTCGTAATCGAGCAGCAATCGCATCGCGTCCGAACTCGACTCGAAAATCATTTCCAAAACGGTTTTTTCTTCGTCAATCGGCGGATTTTGCGGCAAAAAGGCGAGCGTTTTTCCCTGCGCGCGCGTAACTTTTCCGGCATCGGGCGTTTCCGTTCCGGCGACGATGCGCAGAAAAGTTGTCTTGCCCGAACCGTTCGCGCCGATAATACCGATTTTGTCGGTGTCTTCCAAACCGATGGTTACGTCGTTGAAAAGCGGTTTAACGCCGTAGTTTTTGCCGACTGTTTCGAGTGAAAGAATGTTCATAAATGAATGGTGAATGATGAATGGTGAATGGTGAATGTAAGAAATTCTCTTTAACTCACCATTCACCACTCACCGTTCACCGTTAGATAAAATTTCCTGCACGCGACCGACCTGTCCGTCCGTCAGCCGCACTTTGATACCGTGCGGATGCGTCGGCGAATTTGTCAGCAAATCTTTAACGATGCCGACGGTACGCGTTCCCGTTGGCTGGTCTTGCTTTAAAACGACTGCCACGCGCATTCCGGCGCGAATATTTTCTCGTTGTTGTCCGTTCATAATTGGTTTCCTACCGAATAATATTATTTTTTATTCGTTTCGCTTTTTTTTGAGGAAGCAACAGTTGTTAGGAAAATAATCATTGGTTGGCTAGGCTCTTTGCCAAAACAAGGTGATTCTCCCTCTTTCCATGATTGTGATGTTATTTTGTAGCGAGAATTTGGGATTCTGTTCTTTTTCAATAATTTTTCTACTTTATCTACTCTTTTGTTTAACGTAGCCGAAGGTTTTTCAAAAAAATACTTAACAACTATCCCATAAGAATTACTATCATTACGCATATTTTTGATAAGTTCTTTAGTCGCTTTTTTGTAGTCAAACTTCGGGCATTCAAACGGGTCAAAACCGAGAGAAAGCATCTTGATTTGCTCATAGTCATATTGTTCGACATTTGGTATAAGGTCAGAATTATCATTGGATGTCCATAACTCAGTTGCATATAAATTTGGCTTTGCAGTTGAAATACAATCCTCCGAACGTAACAATTTAATATTAGACGGTTCAAAACCAGAGTTTTTAGTTAAAAAGTCAATCATATTAAATGGATTTTGGGTAGCCAAAGGTAACGCTAAAAGTAGTTTTTCTTGAGAACAAATTCTAATTGCTACTTTCTGATTACCACCATTTAACAAACCCTTTTCACGTGGTTCCAAGACATCATTAATAAATCCTGCAAATCCACTTTCTCCTTCATATCTCAATATTAGTTTTGGTGGAACTATATTTGATTTATCTTGAGCCACATCTTTAGTAATGTTTTTTGCTTCAAAACTTTTCTGTATTTGACCAAAAGTTAATGTTTGCAGAGTAAAAGTAATCAAACAAACAGATAACAAATTACATACCGAGATTGGGGTTTTAGCCATTGTATTCTCCTTGTTTTCTTAATTTTTGTTTTCATCTTCTTTTTTAACATAAAGACGTGCCAGTTCCCGCTTGAGCAATTTTCCCGTCGCGCCTTTTGGAATATCAGAAACGAAATAAACCCGCTTCGGGCATTTGTAATCGGCGAGTTTTTCTTTACAAAAATTTATTAATTCTTCTTCACTCGCTGTTGTACCTTCTTTCAGCACGACAAAAGCCGTGACTTCTTCGCCGTAAAGCTCGTCGGCGACACCGATAACAGCGGCAGATTCAATTGTCGGATGAGTATAAAGCAATTCGTCAATCTCGCGCGGATAAATGTTTTCGCCGGCGCGAATAATCATATCGGATTTGCGGTCGGCAATGTAGAAAAATCCCTCCGCGTCTTTGTATCCGATATCGTCCGTGTGAAACCATCCGTTTTGAAACGCTTTGCGCGTTGCTTCCGCGTTTTTGAAGTAGCCTTTGAAAATGTTTTCGCCGCGCAGAACGATTTCGCCTAATTCGCCTTCGGGAACTTCGCGGTCGTTTTCGTCAAAAATTTTCATCTCGTTTCCTATTGGCTGACCGCACGAACCCGGACGACGATTCGCATTCGGCGGATTAAAAGTCGAGCGACAGGTTGATTCACTCAGACCATAACCTTCGACGACGAGACAACTGAAAGTTTCTTCAAATTTTCGCAAAATTTCCGCCGGAACAGGCGCCGAACCGCACATTGCGAAGCGCAAAGTGGTGAGTGGTGAGTGGTGAGTGGTGAGTGCCGGATTTGACTTTGAACTTTGAACTTTGAACTTTGAACTTGCTTGCAGCAGCATCGAGAGCATTGTCGCCACCGAGCCGAAAGAAGTTATTTTGTAATCCGCAACGATTTGCCAGAAACGCGACGTGGAAAATTTTGGACTGACGACCGTCGAAGCTGATGCGTAAAGCGCGGTCATCGTCGTCACCGAAACGGCGTTCATATGAAAAAGCGGCATTATCGTTAATAAACGGTCGTTTTCATCAAAGCCGAGCCATTCGGTAATCTGCCGCGCGTTGGCGATTAAATTCCCGTGCGTCAAAAGACAGCCTTTCGGTTTTCCGGTCGTCCCGCTTGTGTAAATTATGATTGCTTCGTCATCTTTTTCAATTGAAACTTCAGGCAAAGTTTCGTGTAAATTTTCGGTTATCTTTTCCGTATCGAATTCGATTGTTTTCGGCAATTTAATTTTTTCAATTGTCGTTCGAAATTCCGAATTAACGAGCAACAATTTCGCTTCGGAATTGCCGACGACAAATTCGATTTCCTCGGCTTTCAGCAGCGAATTGACCGGATTGGCAATGGCGCCCGTTTTAAAGCATGCAAAATAAGCGATTACGTATTCGGCTGAGTTTGGCAAAAGCAAGCTGACAACATCGCCTTTTTTAATGCCGTTTTCTTTCAACAAATTTGCGGCGCGGTTTGTCGCCTTATCAAACTCGGAGTAAGTCCATTTTCGACCGTCGGCTTCAGAGAACAAAAACAATTTGTCCGGTTGTTTTGCGGCGCGTTTTTCAAGCAGTTCGCGCAAATTGTTCGGTTGAGTTTTGTTGCCTTTCGCGGTCATCTCGTATAAATTAACACAACAATTGTTTTCATTCTAAATTTTCAAAATCGAAACTCTAAAACGCAAGTTTTTTCTATGAACATCTATCGTAATTTTATCAACGGCGAATGGCTTGAATCGGCTTCGGACAAAACCGTCGCAAATATCAATCCGGCAAATACAAATGATTGCTTGGGAACAATCAAACTTTCAACGCGCGACGAAGCGCGAAGCGGCGTCGAAGCCGCGTATAACGCTTTTCGTGATTGGAAAAACACGCCCGCGCCGACGCGCGGAAAAATTGTCGCCAAATTTGCTCGACTTCTTGAAGAGAACAAAGAAGAATTAGCGCAGATTTTGACGCGCGAAGAAGGCAAAACATTAGCCGAATCGCGGGGCGAATTGCAGCGTTCGATAAACGTTGCGGAATTTTGCGCGGGCGAAGCGAGACGCTTAAACGGTGAAACGATTCAATCGGAACTGCCCGCCAATTTTGCTTACACCATCAAAGAGCCGCACGGCGTTGTCGCGCTTATAACTCCCTGGAATTTTCCGGTGGCGATTCCGGTTTGGAAAATCGCGCCCGCGCTCGTTGCGGGAAATACAATCATTTTCAAACCTGCCGAAGCTACGCCCGCAACCGCTGTTCGCCTCTGCGAGATTTTTGAAGAAGCCGGAGTGCCGAAAGGCGTTTTGAATTTAGTTTTGGGCTCGGGCGCGGAAATCGGCGACGAAATCGTCAATCATCCGGCAGTTAAAGCGATTTCTTTCACCGGTTCAACCGCGACCGGAATAAAACTTTATGAACAAGTCGCCCGCCGCGGCGCGAAAGTGCAATGCGAAATGGGCGGCAAAAATGCGGTCGTCGTGATGGAAGATTGCGATTTGGATTTGGCAATTGAATCAACGGCGCAAGGTGCGTTCGGCTCGACCGGACAACGCTGTACAGCGAC
>MWYY01000068.1 GCA_002050355.1 Acidobacteria bacterium 28-9 | reverse complement strand
AGATTCAGCAGCAACAGGCGCAGCAGCAACAGCAGCAAACTTTTTTGCAGGGCATCGGCGGCGCGACTTCAACCGTGGGCGATGGAACTGGTGTCGGTGTTGCGTCCTGCGCTTTTGCCGCGCCCGCGGCGAGGCATAATATAATCACAAAAATTAAATATAATTGCTTGAACATAAAAATCTTTTTGCCGCGAAAATCTGCGGCTGATTTCTTACTGCTTATTAATAAGCGAACTTGTCGCCGTTACGAATCTGCGTTTAAAATTGCCGAAAATGCGCGACGAAAAACCGTTCAGCCGTTTCAAAATCTGCCATTCGGTTGCGTCGTCGAAAAGCGAGTAGAAAACCGGTACAGCCAATAAAGTTAAAAGCAGACACAAACTTTGACCGCCGACAACCAGAACGCCGATTGAGCGATTCGTTCCCGCGCCCGCGCCGGTCGAGACGACGAGCGGAATCATTCCGGCGACAAGCGCGATTGTCGTCATCAAAATCGGGCGCAGACGGTCGCGGTTTGCTTGAATAATGGCGTCGTAACGGCTCATTCCTTTGGCGCGTAAGCCGTTCGTGTGGTCAATTTGCAAAATCGCGTTTTTCTTGACAACACCGAAAAGCAGGAGCAGCCCCAAACCCGAAAAAATGTTTACGGTTTGCCCTGTCGCCAGCAAGCTGACGATGCCGAACGGAATTGAAAGCGGCAAAGTCAGTAGAATTGTTACCGGATGAATAAACGACTCGAACTGCGCCGCCAGCACGATATACATAAAAATAAACGAGAGCGAAATCGCCAGAGCAAAATAGAAAAGCGATTTGCCGAGTTCTTTCGATTGCCCGACATAGCCGGTCGAATATCCGGCGGGCAAATTAAGTTCTTTAACGTAAGCGTCAATCGCCGACGTGATGCTCGTCGCAGAGCCGCCCGGTCTGGTGTTTGCGAGAAGCGTAACCTGGCGCTGCCGATTCAGCCGATCAATTGAACTCGGTCCTGTTCCTTCTGAAGTTTTCACAACGCGGTCGAGCGATACGAAGCCGGTTTTCGACGACGGAACAATAAGCCGTTTTAACCCTTCGACGCTCGTGCGAAATTGGTTGACGGCGCGCACGCGCACTTCGTATTGGTCTGTCCCTTGAGCAAAAGTCGTCGCTTCCTGTCCGGCAACTAAAGTGTTCAAAGCCTGCGACACCGCGCCCACGCTGACGCCCAAATCGGCGGCAACGTCGCGGTCAACCGTCAAGCGCACTTCCGGTTTTCCGCTTATCAATGTTGAATCAACATCAACCGCGTCGGGAATGGTTTTCATTTTTTCGAGCAGCTTGGCGGAGATTTCCTCCATTTTTTTCAAATCGGGACCGGAAATCAAAAACTGTACGTTCGCGTTGCGGAAACCGCCGCCGGAAAACGCCGCGACCTGCTGCACGCCGGTTCTGAGTTCGGGCGGATAATTTTTCAGCAGCTCGCGCGCTTGAACCATCAATTCTTCCTGCGATTTCGAACGCTGGTCAATGTCCAAAAGTCGCACATAAATCGTGCCGTTGTTGACGATTTGCTGCTGTCCGCCGCCGATTGTCGTCAAGGTATCGCCCACGCCGTCAATTTTGCGAACATCTGCCGCGATGCGCTCGAAAAGCTGTGAAGTCGAAGCGAGACTGCCGCCTTCGGGCGCGCGGATGGAAATTTCAAACTGCGATTGGTCGTCCACCGGCAAAAAGTTTTTGCCGACGAACATAAACAGCGGAATAATGCTCAAAAACACAAGCACGCAAAGTCCGACAATCAACCAGCGATGCGCCATCGAAAAGCGCAGAAGCCAGGTATATGTGCTGTCGACGTATTTATAAAAACCGGTCGCTTTCGAGTAATGACCTTCGGCTTTAGGCTTTCGATTATTGATTATTTCGTCGTCGGAAATTTCTGAAGTAAGCGATTTGTCGGCAACAATCGGCTTATCTCTCTGCGAACCTTCGATTAAACCATCGCCTTTGATTTCCTGTATCGCAGCGTTTTCACCCAGATTGCTTTCCGCGTATGCTTCGTTTTTGTCTTCGGCGATGTCTGCGTATTCGTTCGTCGGGTCGTCTTTAATGTCGCGCGGTTTGATAAGTCGCGCCGCGAGCATGGGCGTCAGCGTAAACGAAACAATCAATGAAACGCCGACGGCGAACGCTGCAGTCAAACCGAACGACGACATAAAACGCCCGACAATTCCCTGCATAAAACCAATCGGAACGAAAACCGCCATCAAGGAGAGCGTCGTCGCCAGAACCGCCAGACCGATTTCGCGCGTGCCTTCGATTGCCGCTTGATACGGCGACATTCCTTTTTCTTCGACGAAGCGATAAATGTTTTCCAGCACGACAATCGCGTCGTCAATGACGATGCCGACCATCAAAGTCAAAGACAGCATCGTAATCGAATTCAGCGTGTAGCCCATCGCATACATCAGCGCGAAAGTCGAGATAATCGAAGTCGGAATGGCAATCGCGGCGATAAACGTCGAGCGAAAATTCCACAAAAACAAAAACACGACGACCGCCGCCAGCAAACCGCCGACGATTAAATGTTCCTCGATTGAACGCAGAGAATTTTCGATAAACACAGAGTTGTCGCCGATAATCTGCATTCGATAATTGGCAGGTAAACTCGGTTCGATTTCCTTTAATTTCGCTTTAAGTTCCTGCGCGACGGCAACCGTATTTTGCCCCGATTGTTTTGAAACAACGAGCGTTACAGCCGGTTGACCGTTCAGACGCGCTTCGGTGCGAAGTTCCTCCGCGCCGTCTTCGACGTAACCGATGTCTTTAACTTTGACCGAATAATTTCCGCGCGTGGCGACAACGACGTTGGCAAATTCTTCAGGCTTTTGAATTTTACCGACCGTGCGAACGCTCGTCTCCGTCGCGCCCTGGTCAATCCTGCCGCTCGGGAACTCGACGTTTTGAATCTTTAAAGCGTTCGAGATTTCCACCGCCGTGATGCCGTAAGAACGCATTTTGTCCGGGTCAACCCAGACGTTTATCTGACGTTCGCGCCCGCCGATAATCGTTACCTGCCCGACGCCGTTGATTGACTCGATGCGCTCTTTTATTTTATTTTTCGCAACTTCGGTTACGTCGCGCAAACTGGTCGGCGCGGAAACCGCCAGGCGCAAAACCGGCGCGGCGTCCGTGTCGAGTTTCTGCACAGTCGGCTGTTCCGCCGTTTCCGGTAAATTCGGAATAACTGTCTGCACGCGGTTTTCAACTTCCTGCGCCGCGACGTTCACATCTTTTTCCAGCACAAACTGCACGAAAATCTGCGCCGCGCCTTCGGTCGAAGTCGAACGCAGTTCGTCAATACCACTGACCGTGTTGACGGCTTCTTCAATTTTCTCCGTAACTTCCGTTTCGATTTCCTCGGGCGACGCGCCCGGATTGATAACCGTTATGGTAATCGTCGGAAAGTCAATTTTGGGAAAAAGGTCAACGCCCAAAGAAAAAAACGAAAACGCGCCTACAGTTACCAACGATAAGATAATCATCGTCGCAAAAACGGGACGCCTGACACTAATTTCTGCCAACCACTGCATAATTTTTTCTAGTTCAAAGTTTGAGGTTCAAAGTTCAAAGTTATTTGAATTTTTCACCTCGAAAATCTGATTGTTGAAGATATTTTATAAAGCCGGAAATCAACCGGCTTATCTCTTTTAACTTTTCTGTTATTTCGGCAAACTGTTTTTCGTCAATATAATTCTGGTCTAAAGCTACATAAATCTGTGTGCGAACTTCGCCGCACGAACCTTTTGCGACAGCTAAAAACTGCAAAAATTCTTTGTTGCCGCCGCGTTCAAATCCTTCGATATTTGAGAGAATTGAAACCGAAGCCGCCGCATTTGATTGGACAACCCAAAATCCCGACTGAAATTTCCCGACGCGCTGGCTGCATAAACTAAATTCGTTACTTCACGCGCCAACTGCCACGCCTGAATATCTTCAAATTTCTCGATTTTCGCCATAACCCAATTCCGGCAACTTTGAACTTTAAACCTTAAACTTTGAACCTCTTACTGCTTAACGGTTACACCGTCGTAAATTTGTCCGACATTGCTAATCGCAACCTGCTCGTTTTCCTGAATGCCTTGTTGCACTTCGATTCGGTCGTTTTCAAGCACGCCGAGTTTGACGATGCGCTCTTCGGCGCGTCCGTTTGTTATGACGAAAACTTTATTTGTTTCACCTTCGGTTTTAACCGCTGAAACCGGAATCATAACGGTCGGTTTCGGCGCTGACTGCGTAATTCTGACGGTTGCAAACTGTCCGGGCTTCAAAAGTCCGCCGACATTTTCGACTTCGGCTTCGACGGTTAAAGTTCTCGAAGTCGCGTTCAAATTTGGCGACGTTCTGACAATCCTTCCAGCAAAATTGCGGTCTGGATACGCGCTCGTCTGTATCGAAACTCCCTGCCCGTTTTGCACTAAACCGATTGATTGTTCCGGCACGTCGATTCGCATACGCAAAACGCTTGTGCGGACAATCGTCGCCACTTTTTGATTGGTCGAGGCAAACTCGCCGACATCGGCTGTTCTCTCCGAAACATAACCGCTAATCGGCGCGTAAATCACGGCGTCGCCAATCGCTTTCTGCGCGCTCGCAATTTGAGTTTGCGCCGCGTCAGCCGTTGCCTGCGCCGCACGAACTCCGGCTTGCGCCGTTTCGACTTGCGACTGCGCCGTGCGTATCGCGCTCACTGCAACTGCCGCCGTCGAGCGCGCTTCGTCGAGTTGCGCCCGGAATTGGTCGCGCTGCGCTTTGCGCTGGTCGTAAATCGTTCTGGCGATGTCGCCGGTTTCAAGCAGTCTTTCGGAGCGACCCAATTCCTTTTCTGCTAATTCGAGTTGCGCTTTGACGGCGCGCACCAGCGAAAAAGTTTCCGTGTCGAAAGCGCTGCCTTGCGTTAAACCAAGCCGCGCCTGCGTCTGGCGAACATTGGCGCGCGCCTGTTCGACGTTCGCTAGCGCCTGCTGAACTGCCGAACGCGCCTGCTGCGCCTGCGCCTGAACTTGTTCAAGCCGAATCTGCGCGTCGCGGTTATCAATCTGAACAAGTGCGTCGCCTCTATTCACATAGCTTCCGATGTCGAAATTGACCGCCGTAATTTTCCCGCCGACTGTCGGCGCAACGTCGGTCGAAGCGTCGCTTCCCAAAGTTCCGGTCGCTTCAAAATACGTCGGCATATTTTGGACGACAGCCTGCGCCGTCGTAACTTCGATTTCCGTCGGCAACGCGGAATTGGCGTTCGCGGCATTCGCATTCGACGCCGCTTTCGAGCCGCCGCACGACGCGCCGAACAAACCGGAAGACACGATTAAAATTGCAAAAATTATAAATTTATTAACTTTCATACTTCTTCTAACGTTTTTCTGGAAAACGTTTTTCGGGGAAATTATTTTTTCACGCCGTTCAGCAAAATTTCGGCGAAACATTTCGCTGCTTCTTCATTGGAAATATTTAAAAGCCGCCGTGATTTGTCCCACAAAATATTATTTAACGAATGATGAATTATCATTCCCAAAAACGCGCGCACGATAATTTTCGGCTCAACCTCTCTCATAGCTCCGTCCGCTTGACGACGGCGAATATACGCGCCCAAAAATTCGTAAAGCGGCGTTAGAAACTGTTCGAAAAACATTTCTGATAATTCGTGTTCGTCTAGTGCCGAATGAAACAAAAGCCGCATAAAGTCCACGTCGCCTTCGTGATGACGCAGTGCGCCGAGCGCCATATTGTAAAAAACTTGAAAATCATCTTTCGCTTCAATCGCATCGCGCTCGACCGAATTTTCTTCCCAAGGTAGAAGTTTTTCGCCGTTCTCGCACGCTTTGAAATTGATAATCGCGCTGTATAACTCTTTTTTCGTAGCAAAATGCCGAAAAATTATTGCTTCGGAAACACCCGCCGCTCGTGCGATTTCTTTGGTAGTCGTGCCGCTGAAGCCGCTCTGCGAAAAGATTTTTATAGCCACGCGCAAAATCTGCGAGCGCCGCTCGTCGCCCGACATTCTGCTTCCCGTTATCGTTTCTGTTTGAGTTTCTTTGATCAACAATTTCCTCTCTTCAAAATAAGTAAGTGCTTACTTACTTTCTCAAAGCCGGCAAACGATTGTCAAGTAAGTGTGAGGAAAATTAACAAGAACTTCTCGAAAAAAACTTCGTATCAACTTTTGGAGTGGAAAAGGCATCAAAGCCGACGCCAATTTTCAAGAATTCGATTGGCTGGCTTAAATAATTATCAAACCGGAGGAATTTAGAAATGACGGAAAATCAAACAAATAATCAGACGAACGATGAAAAAAGTTTAATAACAACCGACACTTATAACGACGAGAATAAAACGGGAAACGAATATATGAGCGATTTTAAAACGCAGGCGCAAAACTACGGACAGCAATTTCAAGATGCGGCAATGAAGGCGAAAGATTTCGCCAGCGAGAAGTTTACGGTAGCAAACGATAAATTCAAGGAATTGCAAAACAAAGACCCGAAGGAATTGGTCGAAGAAGCCAAAGAATATGCGCGTCAAAAACCCGGACAAGCACTGCTGGTTTCGGCGGTGGTCGGTTTGTTTTTAGGTTTAATTTTTCGCGGACGTAAGTAAATCTGCGAAATCAAAAACAATTAAAATAAAAAGGCGACTTGGAGATTTCCGGGTCGCCTTTTTTATTAGGACAAATCAATTTTGTAAAATTGCCGTCGATTTATTAAAATTTTTTCTGTCTGATAAAATTGCCTGCCGCTTCTTTTGGCGTGTGTTTGTCGCCGTCAACCGCGTAATTCAAGCGACGCATTTCTTCAGTCGAAACGGCATCGTTTAATTTTTGAAAAGTCTCGTCAAGCATTCTCAATTTATCTTCTCGTGCAATAAAAACCGCTTGATACGGCGGAAAATAATGCCTGTCATCTGCAAGCTGGAAAAGGTCGAGCGCGGAAATCAAACCGTCGGTCGAGTTTCCGGCAATCAAATCAACCTGACCGGAAGCGAGCGCGCGATACGTCAGAGACAAATCCATTTCGCGCGGCTGTTTCGTAAAATTAAAGTTATACGCCCTCGAAAAACCCGCGTAACCGTCGGCGCGCGACATAAAATCCTGACCGAAACCGGCTTGCCAGTTTTTCGCAATCGGCACGGCATCGGAAATCGTTTTCAGATTTGATTTCCGCGCAGCGTCGCCCCGCACCAAAATCGCAAAATCGTTGCTGAAACCGAGTGACGGACTCAACGCAAGATTAAACTTTTCGGCGTATTTGTTTTTTGTCTGCTGATAAACTTCGTTTGGGTCGGTAATCGGTTGATGTTTCAAAATCGCGGTAAAAGCCGTGCCGGTATATTCAGGATAAACGTCAATTTGGTTCGACAAAAGCGAGTCGTGCGCCAGATTTCCGCCGAGTTCAAACTTTCTCTCGACTTCAAATCCGCGCTTTTCGAGCATCTGCGCCAGAATCTCCGCTAAAATCACCGATTCGGTAAAATCTTTCGAGCCGACGCGAATTTTATTTTCCGGGTTTGTCGCCGAATTATTTGAATTTTGCCAAAAACTCAAACCGAAAAAAATTAAAATTAAAGCAGCAGTGCCGATTAAAACCAATTTGCGTCTTTGATGTGAAGTTTTATTTTCGACATTTTTGAGCGAATAAATTTTCTCGATTTGTCCGAGCACAAAATCTGCCAGCAGAGCTAAAACGGCGGAAAAAATCGCGCCTGCAAGCAGCAAATTATTATCGTTTTGCCGAAGTCCGCGAAAAATATAAGTTCCGAGTCCGCCTGCGCCGACCGCCGCCGCAATCGTCGCTACGCCGACCGAAATTACGACGGCGACGCGAATGCCGGTTAAAATCACGGGTAAAGCAAGCGGCAGTTCGACCATTTTCAAAATCTGCCAATCGGTCATTCCCATTGCCGTCGCTGCTTCTTTGACTTTCGCGTCAACGCCCGAAATCCCCGTAACCGTATTGCGAATTACGGGCAAAAACGAATAAAGCGCGAGCGCAATAATCGCTGTTTTCGCGCCGATGCCGCCGACAAATGGAATCGGAATCAGCAAGCCGAACAGCGCCAGACTCGGAACAGTTTGGAGAATATTGGCAATGCCCAAAACCGGCGTTTGCAGAGATTTCCGGCGCGTCAGAAGAATGCCGAGCGGCATGCCGATTAAAACGGCAAACACGGTCGAAACCAAAACAAGGAAAAGATGTTCGCGCGTGAGAGCGAAAATCTCCGACCAATTTTGTTGTAAAAACTCAAAAAGATTCATTTTTCGTCAAACAATTGTAGCAGAATGTTTTCGCGCAAAAGCAACTGTAAATTGCTTTGAGCGCATCCTTTAAACAAGATGGAAAAAGCTGATAAAAAACCAAAATTTTATGTCAACAATCTTCGCGTCGCTTCGCCCTGTTCAGTCGGATGGGAAACAATGTCGGGCGACGAGCGAGTTCGTCGCTGCCATTCGTGCGAACTAAATATTTACAATATCGCCGAGATGACGAGTAAAGAAATCGAGAGTCTAATTGTAAACCGTGAAGACAGAGTTTGCATCAGTCTTTATAAACGCGCCGACGGAACTGTTTTGACGAAAGATTGTCCGGTCGGTTTCCGCGCTTATCAGAAAAGAGCGACGCGTTTTGCGGGCGCGGCTTTGGCAACGATTCTGGGTTTGTTTTCCGTTTCCTTTGGACAAAAAGCAGATGAAAAATTTATTAAGGCTTCGGAAATTAAAATCGTCAAAATTGTCAAAACCGCCAATCAAAAAAGTGTTTTAACCGGAATGATTTATGATCATTTTGGAGCAGTTATTCCAGGCATCGCAATAAAACTGTATAAAGCGGGCACAAAAAAACCATTGAAATCAAAAACTAATGAGGACGGAGAAGCTATTTTTCATTCTCTTTCACCTGGATTTTATGTCTTTGAAGCAGAAGCCAAAAATTACAGAACAACCAAGATTACCGACATAGAAATTAAAGACAACGAAGAAAGCCGATTTGAATTCACGCTTGAGCAAACAGGCACAATAACCGTCGGAATTTATGGCGATGAACCTTTGATTGACAACTCTTCCACGGGTCTCAAAACTGTGTTTGTTCATAAACAGAATAAAAAATTGCCTCATTAGAGATTTACGGTTTTCAGATAATTTCTCGCCAACGGCAAATTCGATTGACGAAAGTTTTCTGGTGTTTCTTTTAAAACAATCACGCCTTTGTCCATAAGGCAAATTCTCGTTCCCAAAACAAACGCTTCGTGCAAATCATGCGTTACGAAAACGGCGGTTTTGTTGAGGTTTTTAACAAGCGAGGCAAATTCCTTCTGCAAATTCGAGCGCGTTATCGCGTCGAGTGCGCCGAAAGGTTCGTCCAATAAAAGCAAATCGGGATCTGCTGCGAGCGCACGCGCCACACCCACGCGCTGACGCTGACCGCCGGAGAGTTCGTGGGGAAATCTTGCCGCAAACTTGTCCGGCTGTAGCCCGACGAGTTCAAGCATTTCTGCTGTTCGCGTCCGTTTTTTCGCTTCGTCCCAGTTTTCCAATTCGGGAACGAGCGCGACGTTTCGCTCAATCGTGAAATGCGGAAAAAGTCCCGCCTCCTGCAAAACATAACCGATTCGGCGGCGCAAATTTATTGCGTCCCAATCTGTTGTTGCTTTACCTTCAACCAGAATTTCACCCGATGTCGGCTCAATCAAACGATTTATCAATTTCAACGTCGTCGTTTTGCCGCAGCCGGATTCGCCCAGCAGAACGAGCGTTTCGCCTTTCTCGATTTGCAGATTTATATCGTTGAGAATTTTCGCCGCGCCGATTTGGAAATTAACGCTGCGAAATTCGACAACTTCTGTTGATTTTTCCGTCATTGTTTAGGCTTAATACTAACATTCAACTGCCGTAAAATCAGCAGCCGATTTAACCGCAGATGCACGCGGATAAAAAGCAGGATAAAAATTAAATAAAACCAGTTTGAATTTATCTGAAAAAATCTGCGTTCATCTGCGATTATCTGCGGCAAAATTTCCCCAGCCTTTTCCAAAGCAATTTTGTATGATTAAAAGATGGAAAATTTCAAACCGACAAAAGAAGATTTGCGCGATGCGACGAACCGCACGATGGAAGATTTGATTGACTACAATTTAAAATTTCTGTTTTGCGGCATCAATCCGGGCATTTGGTCGGGCGCGACCGGTTTTCATTTCGCCAAACCCGGAAATCGTTTTTGGAAAGCACTGCATTTGGGCGGATTTTCCGAACGACTTCTACATCCGTCCGAAGAACACGAACTGCTAGAAAATGGCTACGGCATCACATCATTCTGCAAACGCACGACCGCAACCGCCGCCGAATTATCGAACGAAGAAATTGTCGAAGGCGGAAAACTTCTCGTAAAAAAAATCGAAAAATTCAAGCCGCGATATCTCGCCGTTCTCGGCATCGGCGCATATCGAACGGCGTTTAATCACCCGAAAGCGAAATTGGGTTTGCAAGACAAAACAATCGGCAACACGCGCCTCTGGCTTCTGCCGAATCCGAGCGGTCTGAACGCGCATTACCAATTAAATGATTTGGCAAAACTTTTCGGCGAACTGCGGCAAGCTATTAAAGAATGAGTTCAGAGATTTTACGACAATCATTACCCGCGGATTTAGCGCAAGTCATTAACGGTTACAACTGGCGAAAAATTCACGTCGGCTGCTCAGCGGCGCAAGTTTTTCGGCTCGAAGCTGAAAATGAAAACTCTTTCTATTTGAAAATCGCCGCTCGCTCATTTGAAAACTCCCTTTTGACGGAAAAATCAAAACTCGATTGGTTGAAAAATCGGCTTTCCGTTCCCGAAATTATTATGTTTGTTCAAGATGATAACTCGGATTATCTTTTGCTTTCGGAAATTTCCGGTATTGACGCGAGCAGCGATTTTTACAAACAAAGCGAAGCGGAAGTTATCGAACAAATGGCGAAAGGCTTGAAAATGATTCACAGTGTGCCAATTGCCGATTGTCCGTTTGACGCGCGGCTCGATTATAAAATCGAATCCGCCAAACAAAGAATGTTGAACGGTCTGGTTGACGAAAGCGAGTTTGACGCCGAAAGGACAGGCAAATGCGCCGAAGACTTGTTCCGCGAATTAATCGAAAATAAACCATGCGAAGAAAATTTGGTTTTCACACACGGCGATTACTGTTTGCCGAATATTATTCTCAAAAACAAACGCTTAAACGGTTTTATCGATTGGGGAAGCGCAGGCGTCGCCGATAAATATCAAGACATCGCGCTTCTCGCTAGAAGCGTCGCATCAAATTTCGACGCGGAGTGGACGCAAAATTTATTTAAAGCTCTCGACATCGAACCCGATTTGCAAAAGATTAAATTTTATACGCTTCTTGATGAATTTTTCTAGCTGAACTCGTCAATTTTTTAATTATTCCCACTCAATCGTTCCCGGCGGTTTTGACGTAATATCATAAACGACGCGATTTACGCCGCGCACTTCCGCCGTTATTCGGGAAGAAACCTTTTGCAAAAAATCAAACGGCAAACGCGCCCAATCTGCGGTCATTCCGTCGGTCGAAGTTATGGCGCGAAGGGCGACGACTTTTTCATACGTGCGAAAATCGCCCATCACGCCGACCGTATCGATCGGCAAAAGCACGGGAAATGCTTGCCAGACTTTATCGTAAACGTCGAAGGCTTTCATTTCTTCGTCAAAAATCTTATTAACCGATTGGAGAAGTTTTACTTTTTCTTCGGTTATAACGCCCAAAATCCGCACCGCCATTCCGGGACCGGGAAACGGATGACGCTGTAGAATTTCATTGGGAATTCCTAAGTCTCTTCCGATTAAGCGCACTTCGTCTTTGAATAATTCTCGAAGCGGCTCAATCAATTTGAGATTCATTTTCTCCGGCAAACCGCCGACATTATGATGAGATTTTATCGTGACGGACGCACCGCGCAAGCTGACTGATTCGATAACATCGGGATACAGAGTTCCCTGCACGAGATATTTTACATCGCCGATTCTCGTAGCTTCCGCCTCGAAAACCTCTATGAATTTACGCCCGATATTTTTACGTTTTGTTTCCGGTTCGGTAACATTTTTCAAAACCGCGTAAAAATCTTTGGAAGCGTCAACGCCGCGCACGTTTAAATGCAGATTTTGCTTGTAAAGCTCAAGCGTCGTTTCAAATTCGTCGGCGCGAAGAAGTCCGTTGTTGACGAAAATACAAGTCTGCCGGTTGCCGATAGCTTCGTGAACAAGAACGGCGGCAACCGTCGAGTCAACGCCGCCGCTCAGACCGCAGATGACATTTCCGGTTTCGCCGACTGTGCGCCGAATTTTTTCGATTTCTTCCTTGATAAAACTTGTCGAAGTCCAATCGCCGCGACAGCCGCAAATGTTGAAAACAAAGTTTTTAATAATCTCTTTTCCCAAAGGCGTATGCGCGACTTCCGGGTGAAATTGCAAGCCGAAAATTTGTCTTTCGGCATTTTCAATCGCCGTAATCGCGCCGTCGCTCAAACCGACAATTTCAAAACCCTGCGGCGCAGAAACAACGTGGTCGCCGTGGCTCATCCAAACATCGAATTCCTTTGGCAAATGCTGAAACAATTTGGCTTTATCGTTTATAATGTTTAGTTTCGCGTGTCCGTATTCGCGCTTTGCAGAGGGCTGAACGTTACCGTTCAAATCTTTCGCAAGAAGTTGCATTCCATAGCAAATGCCCAAAACCGGCGCGTTAATTTTCTCGTAAAATTCCGGTTCGATTCTCGGCGCGTCAGATTCGTAAACCGAATTCGGTCCGCCGGACAAAATCACGCCTTTCGGGTTTTTTTCCAGAATATTTTCGGTTGAAACAGTAAACGGCGCAATCTCGCAATAAACGCCCTGCTCGCGCACGCGACGGGCGATAAGTTGCGTGTATTGCGAGCCGAAATCTAGAATTAAAATAAGTTCGTGCTGCATTTATGCTTTTCCTTTGACACGCAGAAATTTGCGTTTGCCGACCTGGAATAAAATATTATCTGCTAGAAATTGTTCTGCTTGTCCGTTAGAACTGCGAGAATTCACGTTTATGAGAAAGCTCGATGAATCTTTCACAAAATCAATCTCTGCATTGGTGTTTGTAGCCTTCTCACCGTTTATTTTGATGCCGCCTTGTTCGATTAAGCGTTTCGCCTCGGCTTTTGATGCGGCGAGATTTGTGTTCACAAGCAAATCAACCAACTTGTAATTCCCCGAAGCGATTAAAAACTCTTCGATTTCGTCCGGTATTTCTTTTTTGACGAAGCGGCGATTGAATTCGACTTCGGCGTTTTGCGCATCGGTCGCAGAGTGGAAATCTTTGATAATGTGTTTGGCTAATTCGACTTTCGTGTTGCGCGGGTTTTCCGCGCCCGATTCGCAACGGAAGCGCAAGGCGTTTATTTCGTCAACATTTAAGTCGGTCAAAAGCTCGAAATACTTCCACATCAAATCATCGGAAACTGACATTATTTTGCCGAACATTTCGTTTGGAGCGTCTGTAATTCCGATGTAATTGTCGAGAGATTTGGACATTTTCTGCACGCCGTCCAAACCTTCGAGAAGCGGCGTCGTAAGAACGACTTGCGGCTCTTGCGCATATTCTCTTTGCAAATTTCGCCCAACCAGAAGATTGAATTTTTGGTCTGTGCCGCCAAGTTCGATGTCGGCGTCGAGCGCAACCGAATCGTAGCCCTGCACGAGCGGATAAAGAAGTTCGTGCAGCGCAATCGGTTTTTGCGCCTGCATACGTTTTTCAAAATCGTCGCGTTCGAGAATTTGTTTGACCGTTGTGTGCGACGCTAATTTTATAAAATCTGCCGCGCCGAAACGGTCAAACCATTCAGAATTGAAACGTATTTCTGTTTTGTCAGGGTCTAAAAGTTTGAAAATCTGCGCTTTGTAAGTATCGGCGTTTGCGACGATTTCTTCGTGCGACAACGGCGGGCGCGTCGCACTTTTGCCGGTTGGGTCGCCAATCATCCCGGTAAAATCACCGATAAGGAAAATCGCTGTGTGTCCCAAATCCTGAAACGCTTTTAATTTGCGTATCACGACCGTATGTCCGATGTGTATGTCGGGCGCGGTCGGGTCGGCGCCGAATTTGACGCGAAGCGGTTTTCCAATTTTCGCAGAATTTTCCAGCTTTTTCCGCAAATCTTCCTCGCGGATGCAGTCAACCGTGCCTTTTTTTAGATGTGAAATCTGTTCGTCAATAGTCATTTTTCGTAAATCAGTAAAAAGAAAATTTAATTCCTTTTCAAAATATAAAATATGAGCGGTAAATACAAAACTTGCGATTTGATAATTTACGATTTACGATGCATTGTTCCCAAGTCAAACATTTTATGCAAAACGATTTAACAAAAACACAGTCGGCATTTATCGGCTGCGGAGTAATGGCAGAGTCAATAATTGCCGGACTTTTGCGAAAGAATCTGGTTGCGCCGCAGCAAATTGCGGCGAGTCATCCGCGAGCGAGTAGGCGAGATGATTTAACGAATAAATACGGAATTCGGGTTTTTGAAAATAACGCCGAAACGGTCGAAGCAGTAAGACAGAGCGAAAATTCAATCGTCGCGCTGTGCGTTAAACCGCAGCGTTCGGATGGCGTTTTACAAGAGTTGAGCGGTACGGTTTCTAAAAATCAAATCGTTTTATCAATCGTCGCGGGCGCGAAAATCAAAACTATTTCCGAAGCGTTGAAAAACGAAAAAATCGTCCGCGCAATGCCGAACACACCGTCGCAAATCGGTGCGGGTATTACGGCTTGGACTTCGACCGCAAAAATTTCAGAAACGGAACGCGCTCAAATAAAAGCGTTGCTGACCGCTTTGGGAAAAGAGCTTTATGTCGAAACGGAAAATATGATTGATATGGCAACTTCTTTGAGCGCGACCGGTCCGACGTATATTTTTATGGTAATGGAAGCCTTAACCGACGCGGGCGTTCATCTCGGTTTTTCGCGTGAAATGGCAAAGGAATTGGTGCAGGAAACAATGCTCGGCTCGGTTTTGTTTGCGATGGAATCACACAAACATCCGGCGGAACTCAGAAATATGGTTACTTCACCCGGCGGAACTTCTGCCGAAGCGATTTACCAAATGGAAAAAGGCGGCTTGCGAACCGTTTTATCGAAAGCCGTTTACGCGGCGTATCAAAAAGCTGTCGCGCTTGGGCGGAAAAGTGAAAAGTGAGAGATTAGAAGCTGGCATTTTCCTATATTTTATGATGCTATAATTTATTAGTCTCAAACGTATATAACAAACTAAACATCTCATTCCCAAGAACAATTATGAAACTGAAATCATTCTTTCTATACGCTAGTTACTTATTATGTTTAGTTTTGCCAATAAGCAGTTATTGTCAAATAAATTCCACAAAAACACAGAAACGGTCAGATATTAAGTCTGTTTCATTTTGTAACCTAGTAAATAATCCAGAAAAATATATTGGTAAAAAAGTAAAAATGTTTGTTACCTACCAAAGTAGTTTTGCTGGATGGACGCTGCTATCAGATTCACAGTGCGAAAGGACTATGCTATTTCCACAAATCTCATCCAACGGAGAGAATTCCGAAAAAATTAAGCAAGAAATAGAAGGGAAATTATTAGAAGACGACGGAACTACGCAAAAAGGGACGATTTTAGTTGTTGGAGAATTAAAAAAATCCTTGAAAAAATTAGGTTATCCCATAAAAGGTTTGTTACAAGATTATTATTTTTCAATTGAGACTGTAGGAAAACTCGAAATAATCAATAAGTAATGTATTGAATACAGACGAGAAAAAACAGCTATTTTCTCTGTCTGAAAAACGCTTCTTTTCGAGATTCTTTTTGTGAAAATAAATAATAATTAAAAACCAAGAATCCAAAGTTAAGAAAGTTGATTTACCATTAACTTTTCACTAATTTGAATTTCCAAATCATTCTTTTCGCCGTTTCGTCGTAAATATATTTGCCTTCCTCAACTGTCCAGAAACCTAAAAATTCCCAGCGTCCGACGCTCTGTTTATTGAATAGCGGAACGGCGTGTTTCGATTCGACGGCGTTAAACATCGCCCGATTAAAAGAATCGAGCTTTTGGTCGCCGCGTCTGCCCGCGCCGGTGTAGAAAATCGTATTTTTCGTATCTCCGTGAAAATCCGGGTAACACGGGTTTATTTTGCCGAAGTCGGTCAGGAGCGAAACGACGCGACCGTTTCGCTGGTAAATTCCGTTGCGGATGCGGTGGATTTCCGACACTTCCGCCCACGATAAAACCTCGCCGATTTTTATATTTTTCAAAAAAGCTGCGTTGTCCACAATTTTTTCTTGACAGTTATATAATGAATGTTTATTCTTACAAAGCTTCTTTTTTCTTTATACAACTTTAACAGTTCAGAACTGGCAAGTCTTATTTTTCCCAAAATAGCTTGGAAAATTTATTTTTCTTTTTAGGGTTTATTTTATTTATACCGGCTTGATATTTTATCGGCAGATTACCTAAAAATTTAAATTTCCAAGGAGACAGTAGAGCGTGAAAAAATTTCTAAGTATTTGTGTAACAATTTTAGTTGTTCTCGGCGTATTCGCGTTTTTGAGCAATAAAACCGAAGCAAACAAAGCCGTATTCGGCAATGGCGGCGGACAGGACGAGATTGAAAAAGCCAAGAACATCAGTCTTAACGTTTTGCGCGATAAAGCGGCAAAACGCGCCATCGGCAAACCGGACGAGTATGAGGTTAAAAAAGTTTCGATTGACGAGCTGAAAATGGCGCACACACGCGTGCAGCAAACGATTGATAATGTTCCGGTTTGGGAAGGCGAGGCAATCGTCCACCTTAATCCTGACGGCACAACAGCGGAGGTTACGGATGATTTGAAAGATTCGATTGCCATCAACACCCAGGCGAATTTTTCGGATAAAGACGCCGTAAAAATGGCGAAACAGTTTTATAAAGAATCGAAGCATTTGACCGAAGAGCCGACCGCCGATTTGTGGATTTTTCGCGCTGATGACCGTGACCACCTTGTCTATCGCGTGCAAATGCGCCGCGAAGACGGAACAAAAGATACAGCAATGCCGGTCATTTTCGTTGATGCGCAAACGGGCGAAAATGTTTACGAATACGATAATCTGCAAACCGCAACGGGCGCATCGCTCTACAGCGGAACGGTCAATATAACGACCGATCTTGTCGGCTCGACTTATTATATGGAAGATACCATTCGTAAGATGGGAACTTTCAATTTTAATAACGGAACGACGACTGCCGCTCGATACACGGATACTAACGACTTTGGGACAGCACGGCGCAGAAAGCGGGCGTTGACGCGCACTACGGCGCGGCAATCACTTATGATTATTACAAAAACGTTCACGGGCGCAACGGTATCGACGGCAACAGCGGACCCGGTTCGGTTACTTCCGCCGACGGCACAACCAAACTGGTTTCGTCGCGCGTTCACTACAGCACGAATTACAACAACGCTTACTGGAACGGAACGGCGATGACTTACGGCGACGGCGACGGTTCGCAGTTCACGCCGCTTGTTACTTTGGACATCTGCGGTCACGAAATGACGCACGGCTAATTTGACATATTCGGGTGAATCCGGCGCGTTAAATGAATCGATGTCTGACGTTTTCGGGGCGATGGTCGAGTTGTGCGCGCGCGGCGGCACGATTACCGCCGACACGTGGAAAATCGGCGAGCAGGCATACACGCCTTCGACCGCAGGCGACGCGCTTCGCTATATGGACAACCCGCACGCCAAATCCGGCGGCGGTTATACTGCCGACGACGACCCGGACCATTACGCCGAACGCTATACCGGAACATCAGATAACGGAGGCGTCCACATCAACTCCGGCATCGGCAACAAAGCGTTTTATATGGTTGCAGCAGGCGGAACACATCATAGAAGCGGCGTAACGGTAACTGCAATCGGAACGAGCGCTGCGGAAAAAATCTGGTATCGAGCCTTGACCGTCTATATGACATCAAGCACGAATTTTTCGGGTGCGAGAACAGCAACGCTTAATGCGGGAACCGATTTATATGGCGCGTCAAGCA
>MWYY01000028.1 GCA_002050355.1 Acidobacteria bacterium 28-9 | reverse complement strand
GAATACAGCCGTTACGATTCTGATGGAAAACGCGCACCGTTTCGCGGAACGGTAATCGCGGTTGACCAGATAAAAGGTAAAGTCAAGGTCGAGGGCGCGATGATTATGAAAAGGCATCGCAAACCCGTTCCGCAAATGAATGTCGAGGGCGGAATTATCGAACAGGAAGCGTGGGTTGATGTTTCTAATGTCGCGCATATTGACCCTGAAACAGGAAAGCCGACGCGCATCAAATACGACGTGCAGGACGGAAAAAAAGTTCGCGTCGCAAAGAGCGGAAAACTTATTCCCGAACCTGAGAGAAGAGTTAATACGAAAAAGAAAAACACCGAAGACGAAAGTTAATTTGGTTTTTAAGTTTGGAAACGCCTTGTTATTTAAGACTAAAGACAAGCGAGAAATCGTAAATCTAAAATCCGAAATAAAAATCGCGAGACCCAAACAAATAAAAGACAATGGCAAGATTAAAAGATAAATATAAAAACGAGATTGCGCCTGCGCTCGCCAAAGATTTCGACATCAAAAATCCGATGGCAATCCCGCGCATCGAAAAAGTTGTCATCAATATGGGAATCGGCGAAGCAATTGCCAACGCTAAAGTTCTGGACACGGCAGCTGAAGAATTGCGCGTAATAACCGGACAAAAACCGGTAATTACCAAGGCGAAAAAATCAATCGCTTCGTTTAAGCTGCGCCAGGGAATGAACATCGGAACGATGGTAACTTTGCGTGGCGAGCGGATGTATGAATTTCTCGACCGCCTGATTTCGGTCGCACTGCCGCGCGTGCGCGATTTTCGCGGTATTTCCGGCAAGGCTTTTGACGGACGCGGAAATTACACGCTTGGAATTCGTGAGCAGTTAATTTTTCCCGAAATCGATTTTAACAAAGTCGAAAAAACACGCGGAATGAATATTTCCATTGTAACGACGGCAAAAAACGACGAGCAGTCACGCGCGCTTTTGAAAGCACTCGGAATGCCGTTTAGACAATAGTTGAAAGTTGTTTGATCAGAAAAACCTTGAACTTAAAAATATGGCGAAGATAAGTAAAGTAGTAAAAAACGAAATGCGCAAAGCGACAGTAATACAGTTTGCCGAGCGTCGCGCGGAGCTTAAAAAAGCTATCAATAATCCCGCTTCTACGCCGGAAGAAGTCGATGCGGCTGTTGTAAAACTGCAAAAGCTGCCGCGTAACGCAAGCCCGATTCGTGTACGCAACCGCTGTTCGCAGACGGGTCGCTCGCGCGGTACCCTGCGCAAGTTCGGTCTTTCGCGCAACGCTTTCAGACAACTTGCGCTCGAAGGACAAATTCCGGGCGTGATAAAATCAAGCTGGTAAAACAGATGTCAGATATTAGATATTCAATGTTCGTAAGAGAAACTTACATCTGACATCTAACATCCAACATCTCTTATTTGGAGTAAAATAGGAATGACAGACCCAATTGCAGATATGCTCACGCGAATTCGCAACTCGATAGCCGCGAACCATTCGCGCGTGGATATTCCCGGTTCAAAACTAAAATTAGAAGTAGCACGTATCTTGAAAGAAGAAGGTTATATCAATAACTTTGTAACCAAAGGCGAAGGCGTAAAGTATATGATTCGCATTTTTCTGCGCTATGATGCCAAAGGAACTTCTTCAATTACGCATTTGTCGAGAGTTTCTCGTCCCGGACGGCGCGTTTATGTCAGCGCAACCGAAATACCGAGAGTTCTCGGCGGTTACGGAGTGAATATCGTTTCCACTTCGCAAGGTTTGATGAGCGGAAAACGCGCGCGCAAGGAAAACATCGGCGGCGAAGTTTTGGCACAAATTTATTAATTAATGATGATCGATGAATGGTGAATGGTTAATGAAAACCTTCTTACATTCATCATTTATCATTCAACATTCACCATTAAAAGATTATGTCTCGTGTAGGAAAAAAACCGATTACGCTGCCAACGGGTGTAACCGTTACAATTAACGATAAAGAATTAGAAGTTAAAGGTCCGAAAGGCGTTTTGAAAACACCGGTTCCCGAGGGCGTCAACTTTAAGATGGAAGACGGGGCGCTGGTTGCCGAGCGTGATAATGAAGACACAACCGCTTTGCACGGGCTGGCGAGAGCTTTAGCGAACAACGCTGTGGTCGGCGTAACCGAAGGCTTCAAAAAAGATTTGGATCTTGTCGGCGTCGGTTATAAAGCTGACGTACAAGGCAAAAAGATTGTTTTCGCACTCGGTTATTCGCATCCGGTCGAATATCCTCTGCCGGAAGGAATAGACGCCAAAGCCGAACGTTTAGCTGCAAAAGCAAGTGTTAATCAGTATCAATTGACACTGACTTTAAGCGGAATTGACAAGCAAAAACTCGGACAAGTCGCGGCGGAGTTAAACCGCTTGCGTAAACCCGATGCTTACAAAGGCAAAGGCTTGCGCTACGCGGACCGAACTTATAAATTGAAACCGGGCAAAACCGGTAAATAATGGTGAATGGTAAACGGTTAATGGTGAATTTAATCAGGTTTTTCATTAATCATTCACCACTCATCAATCACCATTAAAAGATTATGGCAAGCAAAAACAAAGCAGAAATTCGTCGCGGAGTTCATAGCCGCATCCGCAAGAAAGTACGCGGCACGCAGGAACGCCCGCGCCTGGCGGTGTTTCGCAGTTTAAATCACATCTACGTGCAGATTATCGATGACGACAGCGGCAAAACTCTGGCTGCCGCATCGAGCGCCGAAAAAGATTTGGGCTTTAAAAGCGGCGGTAATATCGACGCGGCGCAAACCATCGGGAAAACAATAGCCGAGCGCGCACTGGCAGCAGGCGTTTCGCAGGTCGTTTATGACCGCGGTGGTTATCTTTATCACGGGCGTGTCAAAGCGCTTCTTGACGCGACGCGCGAATCGGGTTTGAACAAAAACGAAGCTGCATCGGGCAAATCTACAACGGACGATTCTTCGACGGTCGATAGTATAACGGACACGGTTTCATCGGCGATTAAAAGCGTCGGTAATGCTGTCAGTAATTTGATAAGCGGCGGTTCGACAGCGGAAGGCGAAAAGCCCAAACGAAATAAAAAAGAAAATAATGAAAACGAACAGACAACAAATCTCAGCCAATAGTTTGAATTTGAAAGACCAATTGATTTCTATAAATCGCGTAACGAAGGTCGTCAAAGGCGGTAAAAATATGTCGTTTGCCGCGCTTGTCGTCGTCGGCGACGAATCCGGGCATGTCGGATTCGGCACGGGAAAGGCAAAGGAAGTTCCGAACGCTATAAAGAAAGCTATCGAAGCGGCAAAGAAAAATTTGATTCGAGTGCCGCTCATTGACGGTACGCTTCCGCATCAAATGATTGGCGAATACGGCGCGGGACGAGTTTTATTAAAACCGGCAAAAGAAGGAACGGGTGTTATCGCAGGCGGCGCGGTGCGCGCGGTTTTGCAAGTTCTCGGCATCCACAACGTCCGAACAAAAATTCTCGGCTCGGCAAATCCGCACAACGTCATACGCGCAACTTTCAACGGACTCGAACGAATGAAAGACCCGATTGAGGTTGCTCGATTGCGTGGAAAACAGGTTGGAGAACTTTTATAATCATTGAACATTTATCATTAGGTTTTCAAAAAAATGTTAAATGATAAATGCTAAATGATAAATATATAAAGCAATGGCAGAAGAAAATAAAGAAACAAACGGCGGAAGCATCAAAATTCAATACTACAAAAGTATGATTGGTTATTCCAAAAAGCAAAAAGCAGTTATAAAAAGTTTGGGTATTACTAAACTTAATCAAACTATAACGCGACCGGATAATCCGTCTATGCGCGGGATTGTAGCGAAAATTCCGCATCTTTTGAGAATTGTCGATTAGGAGTTCGTCAATCGTAAATCGCAAATCGTAAATAGTTTTTGTCGAGTAATCTGATAAAATTCTATTCTGCGATTCACGATTTACGATTTACTATTTACGAGGAAAAGAAAATGGCACTAGCATTAAATAATTTACGTCCGTCGGAAGGCTCGACGCACAAAAAGAAAAGAGTCGGTCGCGGTCCCGGTTCAGGCTTGGGCAAAACCGCCGGACGCGGTCATAAAGGTCAAAAATCGCGTTCCGGTTACAGTAAAAAAATCGGATTTGAAGGCGGACAGATGCCGCTTCAACGCCGTTTGCCCAAACGCGGATTTACCAATATTTTCAAAAAGCAATGGCTCGAAGTCAGCCTCGCTAAATTGGAAGAAAGTTTTAATGCAGGCGATGAAATTACGCCGGAAATTCTCCACGAGCGCGGACTTATAAAAAAAGCCAAACACGACCTCGTGATTTTGGGAACGGGTGAAATCTCGAAAGCCTTAAAAATTTCCGCGCACCGTTTTACCAAAGCCGCCCGAGAAAAAATTGAAAATGCAGGCGGAAGTGTTACACAGATTACAAAACAAGTAGCAGTGACAGCATAGACAGTCCGCAGTCCGCAGTCCGCAGTCCCGAGTTTGTTGAACTTAAATCGAGTATTTCATTTTCCTTCAACTTGCAAATGACTAAGGACAAAAGACTAAGGACAAAAGACTAATTTTTATGGAAAAGTTTTTTGCCGCCGTCCAAAATATGCTCAAGGTTCCGGAACTGAGAAGACGCATTCTCTTTACACTGGGACTTTTGGCAGTTTATCGTCTGGGAGCGCATATCACTGCGCCCGGAATTAACAAAGGGCGTCTCGAACAAGTTTGGGGCGAAGTTGCCGGAACGCTTCTCGGCGTACTGGATTTATTTTCCGGCGGAAACTTCCGCACGATTTCAGTCTTCGCGCTCGGCGTTACGCCATATATTACCGCATCAATTATTATGCAGCTGATGCCGGTGCTTTATCCTTCATTGAAAAGAATTCAAGAAGAAGGAGAAGTCGGACGGCAGAAAATGAATCAGTGGACGCGCTATCTGACGGTTGCAATGTGCGTCGTGCAGACATTTTTCGTCGCTACCTGGCTTCAGAAAAACGGAGTTATAGGCAGTAGCTGGCTGGCGACACTGATGATTGTCGTAACCTTGACGACCGGCACGATTTTTGTAATGTGGCTCGGCGAACAGATTACAGAACGCGGCATCGGCAACGGAATTTCGCTTTTGATTTTCGCCGGTATCGTTATCGGTCTTCCGAGCGCGATACTGCAAATTTCCGAGCGCGTCGGAAGTGGCGACCCGCTGCAATCGCTCGGCGTTATTTTTCTTGTTGCCGTTTTAGTTGCCCTGATTGCATTGATTGTTTATGTCGAATCGGCGCGTAGAAACATAGCTATCAGTTACGCCAGTCGTCGCGTCGGCAATCAAACATTTCGCGGGCAGGAAACCAGCCTCCCGCTGAAAATAAATATGGGCGGCGTGATTCCCGTAATTTTCGCTTCGTCGGTTTTAGCGATGCCGCAGACGCTTTTTTCAGCGTTTCCGCCCGACCAGAATAATCCCGACTCGACGTGGGGCAGAATTTACGCCTTTTTTCAGCAGTTTCACGGCGGCGACCCGTATTATGAATTGATATTTCTGTCATTGATTGTATTGTTCACTTTCTTTTACATCACGATTGTTTTTAACACGGATGAAGTTTCGGACAATCTGCGCAAACACGGCGGATTTATTCCCGGCGTGCGACCCGGAGCACAGACAGCGGATTATCTGAACACGATTCTGACGAGACTGACGACCGTCGGGGCGCTTTATTTGGCGTTCGTTGCATTTGTGCCGCAGCTTCTTTTGAGCGGTTTCAATGTTGCTCGTCTGCCTTTTATCGGAACGTCAGTTGATAATTTCCTAACCGCAACGCCCGGATTGAGCTGGATTCCGACAGGTTTAGGTTATCAATTCTTCTTCGGCGGCACGTCGCTTCTGATTCTGGTCGGCGTGGCAATGGACACGATTTCACAAATCGAAGCCCAACTCGTGATGAGAAACTACGAAGGATTTTTGGGTTCAGGCTCGCAGCTGCGCGGTAGAAGAAGCTAAATATTGCACAACAGAGGCACAGAGAACACGGAGAAAAATAAAAGTATTTTAAAAATTCTCTGTCAAATTCTGTGCCTCTGTGGTGAATAAATTTAATGAGTAAAATTATCGTTTTAATCGGCGCGCCAGGTGCAGGAAAGGGAACGCAGGCGCGGCTTTTAGAGGAGCGTCTCGGCATTTCGCAAATCTCGACCGGCGATATGTTCCGCGAGATGAAGAATGCGGACACGCCGCTGGCGCGTGAAGTTCAAGCAATTATGTCGGCGGGAAAGCTCGTCTCCGACGATTTGACTTTCCAAATCGTTCAGGACAGAACGTCGCGCGAAGACTGCAAAGAAACTTTTATTCTGGACGGCTTTCCGCGAACCGCAGTGCAAGCCGAAATGCTCGAACGACTGGCGAGTGTGCAGAAAAAAGAAATCACCGCGATTTTGGTTGATGTTCCGCTCGACCATTTAATGAAACGCCTGACAGGTCGTCGAAAATGTAAGAGTTGCGGCGAACTTTATAACATTTATTTCAAACCACCGAAAAACGATAACGTCTGTGATTTTCATCCTGAAACTAAATTGGAGCATCGCGCCGACGATTACGAAGATAAGGTGAATGTTCGTTTGGCGGTTTACGAAGAAGAAACCAAGCCGCTGCTTACTTATTACGAACAATCAAAACGTCTGAAAAAAGTCAACGGAGAAGGCGAATTGGAAGAAATTTATAGCGAATTGGAAAAGTTGGTTTGAGATGTCAGATGTTAGATATTGGATGTTGGTAAAGAGAAACTTACATCTGACATCTTCTAAGATGTTTCGAAATTCAAAAATCGGCAGTTTTGTCAGTAAAGCGAGCCAGACTTTTTTCGGTAAGAAAATGATTATCGCAAAGACAAGCAAAGATTTAGATAGAATGCGCGAGGTCGGCGAATTGATTGCTGAAGTGCGCGAGACTTTGCGAAAAATGGTGGTGCCGGGAATTACGACTTTGGAACTTAACGAAACCGCTGAAAAAATGATGCACGAAGCCGGAGCCGTTCCGACGTTTATGGGTTATAAGCCTTCGGGTATGACTCCGTTCCCGTTTGCTATCTGCGCTTCGGTCAACGAGCAAATCGTTCACGGATTTTCTAACAGCACGCCGCTCAAAGAAGGCGATATAATTTCGCTCGATATGGCGGCAACTTATAACGGATTTGTCGGGGATACGGCGACAACTGTTGCGGTTGGCAAGGTAAGCGACGAACTCGAACAGTTGATTCGCGTAACCGAAGAATGTCTTAAATTAGGAATCGAACAATGTTATCCGAACAAAAGAGTTGGCGACATTAGTTGGGCGGTTCAGCAGCACGCTGACAAATACGGTTACGGCATAGTGCGCGATTATACCGGACACGGCATCGGACGCACGATGCACGAAGCGCCGCAAATTGCTAATTACGGACGCGCCGGAACAAAGGAAAAGATTCGCGCCGGATATTGTTTTGCCATTGAACCGATGCTGAATCTCGGGACGCGCGAAACAAAAACTCTGGCGGACAAATGGACTGTTATAACGGCAGACGGCAAGCCGAGCGCGCATTGTGAACATACGGTAGCAGTTACGGCGGAAGGACCTGAAATTCTTACTCTGACGAAAGAGCAGAAAACCCGTTTGAAAAACGAAAAAACGGAAAGTGTCACGGCTTAACTTGAAAAGTGAGAAAAAAAGCGGTAACATTAACGGTTTGTCAACTGCTCTAAGTTCGACTCTGTATTTATGTCAAAAGAAGAAGCGATAGAAGTTACTGGTACGGTTTTGGAAACTTTGCCGAATGCCATGTTTAAGGTTGAACTGGAAAACAACCAACATCAAGTTTTGGCACATATTTCCGGTAAAATGCGTAAAAACTTTATTCGTATTCTGCCCGGCGACAAAGTTTTGATTGAGCTTTCACCGTATGATTTAAGCCGCGGGCGAATCACGTATCGTCATAAATAAAAATTTCTGACATATTGTTAAACGGAAAAGCAAATAGCGAGGGGAAATTATGAAAGTTCGTCCTTCAGTAAAAAAGATTTGTGAAAAGTGTAAAGTCGTTAATCGCAAAGGAATTGTGCGCGTAATCTGCGACAACCCCAAACACAAACAACGGCAAGGCTAAAACGATTTCGGATTTGGGAATTCGGAATTTCAAATAGGAGAAATATGGCTCGTATAGCAGGCGTGGATTTGCCACCGAACAAAAGAGCGCAGATTGGTTTGACATATATTTATGGCGTCGGACACTCGCGGTCAACCGCAATTTTAGGCGAAGCGGATATAAATGTTGATACGAAAATTAGAGAACTGAGCGAAGACGAATTAACTCGCATCCGCGCAATTCTCGAAGCGCAGGGCGATATTGAAGGCGACTTGAGAAAGCGTGTGCAGATGGATGTTAAACGTCTGATGGACATTGGTTGTTACAGAGGTTTGCGCCACCGTCGCGGTCTGCCGGTTCGCGGTCAACGTACCAGCACAAACGCGCGCACGCGCAAAGGTCCGCGCAAAGCGGCAGTAGCCAAGAAAAAAGCACCGGGCAAGAAATAGTTTTCAGTGGTCGGTTGTTAGTTGTCAGAAAGAGACAACTACTGATTACTGACTACTGACTACTGACTACTAAACTTATGGCAAAAGCAACAACAAGCAAGAAAAAAACATTTCGAAAGAAAGAGAAAAAGAATATCCCGTTCGGTATTGTGCATATCGCCGCGTCGTTTAATAACACGATGATTTCCATAACGGACTCGGA
Source organism: Acidobacteria bacterium 28-9 (assembly GCA_002050355.1). GTDB lineage: Bacteria > Acidobacteriota > Blastocatellia > Pyrinomonadales > Pyrinomonadaceae. The sequence continues at coordinate 10,835 of MWYY01000028.1, read as the reverse complement.
AGGAAATTTAGTGTCGCAATCTTCGTCAGGCGCGCGCGGTTTTCGCGGCTCTCGAAAGGGAACGCCGTTCGCGGCGCAGCAGGCGGCTTCGGAAGCGGCAAAAAAAGCGCTCGAAGTCGGTATGCGTGAAGCGGAAGTGCGCGTTAAAGGTCCGGGCGGCGGACGCGAATCGGCAATTCGCGCGATTAACAATTCCGGCATTCGCGTTACTTCGATTCGTGATACGACGCCGATTCCGCACAATGGATGTCGTCCGCCCAAACGCCGAAGAGTCTGACAATTTTGGATTTTAGATTTTTGATTTTGGATTGGAAATTTAAAATTTGTAATTTTAATTTAATAAAACTATCGAAAGGATGAAGGGCAATTTAATTTGTCCGTAAACTTTTCCGCCAAAATGGAATGTTGATTTAGATTTGCAGGCGTTGGATTGTTTCCAATCCAACGCCTGCAAATCTAAAATCCAAAATCGTTTTGGCTGGAGGCAACAAAAATAAATGGCTAGATATAGAGCTGCGGTGTGCCGCTTGTGCCGCCGCGAAGGTGGAAAATTATTTCTTAAAGGCGATAAATGCTTTAAATCAAACTGCACGATTGAAAAGCGCGGAACGCAGCCGCCGGGAATGCACGGCGCAACTGCCAGACGTAAAGTTTTAGCCGGTTACGGGCAGCAACTCCGCGAAAAACAAAAAGTTAAGCGCATTTACTTTGTGCTTGAAAAACAATTTCGCAATTACTTTGAAAAAGCTTCACGCCAAAAAGGTATCACGGGCGAAAACCTGCTTTTCCTGCTCGAACGCCGTCTCGACAACGTGGTTTACCGAGCCGGTTTTTCGACTTCTCGCAGACAAGCACGTCAGCTTGTCAATCACGGACACATAGAGGTCAACGGACGTAAAGTCGATATCCCTTCTTTTCAGGTAAAAGTCGGCGACGCCGTTACCGTCAAAGATAATACCGCTAAAAACGTTCACGTCGAAGGCGCTTGGCAAACGGCGGTCGGGCGCGGGCGACCCAATTGGATTTCGTCGACAGGCGGCGAGGCTTTGAGCGTCAGCGTTTCAGCTCTGCCAACGCGCCAAGACGTTGACGCCAACATTAACGAGCAATTAATTGTCGAGCTATATAGCAAATAGTTTTTAAGTCTATCCAGTCCACTGAGTCTGCCGAGTCGTGAATCAACTGGGCAGACTCGTAGACTGGATAGACTCGACAGACTTTTAAAAAGAATATGACACAAAATAATCAATGGACAAATTTCCAGATACCCAGCCGTTTGAATGTCGAATCGGAAACTTTGACCGAACGTTACGGTAAGTTTTTCGCCCAACCGTTCGAGCGCGGCTTTGGAACGACAATCGGCAATTCTCTGAGACGTGCGCTGCTTTCGTCAATTGAAGGCGCAGCGGTTACAGCAGTTAAAATCGAAGGCGTCGAACACGAATTTTCGTCTATCAAGGGTGTAGTCGAAGATGCAACGGACGTGATTTTGAATCTCAAGCAAGTTCCGTTCAAACTTCACGGCGTGGACGGCTCGAAAACATTGACAATCAGCAAAACCGGCGCAGGCGAAGTTACCAGCGCGGATATTGAAGCCGACGGAGATGTTGAAGTACTCGATAAAGATGTACATATCGCAACCGTCAGCGCAAACGGCGAGGTAAATATAGAAATGCGTCTGAAGACCGGACGTGGTTATGTTTCCGCCGAATTCAACAATGACGAAGATTTGTCGGTTGGCTATATTCCGATTGACTCGGTTCACACGCCGATAAAAAAAGTTAATTACAGCGTGGACAAAACCCGTCAGGGTTCAAACACGGAATTTGACAAATTGGTAATCGAAGTCTGGACGGACGGCTCGGTCAAACCTGAGGATTCGATTGGTCTTGCGGCAAAACTCGTCAAAGACCATATGTCGATTTTCGTCAATTTCGAAGAAGAAGAAGACGAATTTAAATACGAAGACATCGCGCGTCCGCCGCTTCTGCGCAACGACCTGCTCGACCGTCCGGTTGATGAACTGGAACTTTCGGTTCGTTCCTATAATTGTTTGAAAAATGCAGACATTCGTTCGATACGCGACCTGATTCGCCGCAGCGAACACGATATGCTGCACACGAAAAATTTCGGCAAAAAATCTCTGACTGAAATCAAAGACCTTCTGCACGGAATGGGTTTGGATTTCGGCATGGATTTTGACGAACAAGGCAATCCGATTCCGGGTTCGGGTGAGCGCAACTTAGGCTAAAAATTACTGAGAGTTACGGGTTGAAAAAACATTCTCAACTCTTAACTCTCAAACTCCATTATTATGAGACACTTAAAAGCACACCGTAAATTGGGAAGAACGACCGAGCATCGAATTTCGCTGCTGCGTAATTTGGCGACATCTTTAATTACTGCGGAAAAAGAATATATTATAACAACCGTTCCGAAGGCAAAAGAACTGCGCCCGTTTGTCGAAAAAGTTATCACGCTTGCGCGCCGCGCCGAAAATTTGACCGGCGACGAAGCAGCAAGTGGAAAAGTTCATTTGCGCCGACAGGCATCTAGGTTTTTTCACGCCGGCAACAGCACATTCAAACGCGAGCAAAGTCGTTTTCGCGGAGCGAAAGGCGCGACGAAAGATAAAATTGTAAGAACTGCGGGCGTTCTTGCCGTGCAGCGTCTCTTCGATGAACTCGGCACGCGCTACAAAGACCGTAACGGCGGTTACACACGCATAATCAAACTCGGACGCAGAAGCGGCGACAACGCCGAAATGGCGGTTATTGAATTGGTTGACAATCCGCGCGAACTGGCAGCGAAAAAATAATTTTGTGAATTGTGAATCGTAAATCGTGAATAGAAAAACTGTTCGCCATTTACGATTTACTGTTTTTGACTAAAGGAGTTAAAAATGGCTCAACAGGCGACATCGGCAGCAAAAAAGGATACGACGAAAAAACAAACCGGAAGCAATGCGCCGCGCTCGAAATCGGTATCTGAGCCGTCGCTGAATATGAACGAACTGCGCGAATTAGCCAATCTGGTTAACGAAAACGGATTTACCGATTTTGAATTTGAAAATGCCAACATTCGCGTTCGTTTGAGCAAAAATCCCGCGCCGCAATTTCTTCAAGCAATGTCCCCGCAGCAATTTGCTCCTGCCGCATCTTCCGCTTCGATTCAACAGACCGCGCAGCCGAAAACGGAAAATCAAACCGAAACAATTTCTACCGAAAACAAAATCGACCCGGACGAAAGTCTGTACAAAATCACTTCGCCGATTGTCGGTACATTCTACAGCGCTCCGGCGCCGGACAAAGAACCGTATGTTCGAGTGGGCAGCAAGGTTTCGCCGGAAATAACCGTCTGTATTATCGAAGCAATGAAATTGATGAACGAGATTCAATCGGAAGTTTCAGGAGAAGTCATCAAAATTTACGTCGAAAACGGTCAACCGGTCGAGTTTGAACAGCCGCTTTTCGGGATTAGAAAATAGTTCAAGGTTCAAGGTTCAAAGTTTAAGGTTCAATTTTCGAGCCTGACTTTGAACTTTTAACTTTTAACTTTGAACTTTTAATGAGCAAGCGAGAATTACGCAAAATTTTAATCGCCAACCGTGGTGAGATTGCCTGCCGGATAATCTGGACGTGCAAGGAACTCGGCATCAGAACCGTTGCTGTGCATTCGACTGCCGACAAGGACGCGCTGCATGTACGCTATGCTGATGAAGCGGTTTGCATCGGCGCACCGCCTTCAGCACAAAGTTATTTGAACATCCCGGCGATTATCAGCGCGGCGGAAATCACTAATGTTGACGCGATTCATCCGGGTTACGGATTTTTGGCAGAGTCGGAAACTTTTGCGAAAGTTTGCGAAGACTGCAATATCAAATTTATCGGACCGAAGGCGAGCGTAATCGCAATGATGGGCGATAAAGTCGAAGCCAGACGGACGATGAAAGCGGCGGGCGTTCCGATTTTGCCCGGAAGCCCTGAGCCGATTGAAAGTGCGGAAGAAGCAGCGAAACTTGCCGGAGAAATTGGTTTTCCGGTAATCATCAAAGCGGCGGCAGGCGGCGGCGGACGCGGAATGCGCATCGTTCGAAGTGAAGAAGATTTAGCAGTGAATCTCGAAACCGCGCAGACAGAAGCACTGGCGGCATTCAAAAACGGCGCGGTTTATATCGAAAGATATATCGAACGCCCCCGTCATATCGAAATTCAGGTTTTAGCCGATGAGTTTGGCAACTGCATTCACTTAGGCGAGCGCGAATGCACGATTCAACGACGCCATCAAAAATTATTGGAAGAAGCCCCGTCGCCGGTAATCACAGTCGAACAACGCGAACGGATGGGCGAGGTTGCAGTTAAAGCGTGCAAGGAGATTGGTTATTCGAGCGCGGGAACATTCGAGTTTCTTCTCGACGAAGACGGTTCATTTTATTTTATGGAAATGAACACGCGCATACAGGTTGAGCATCCGGTAACCGAAATGGTAACGCTCGCCGACATTGTGCGCAATCAAATCCGTATCGCTGAAGGCGAAGAACTCGGCTACACGCAGGACGATGTGCAGATTGTCGGACACGCCATTGAATGCCGCATCAATGCGGAAGACCCGGTGAAATTTACGCCGTCGCCGGGGAAAATCACAACATTTAACATCCCGGGCGGTCCCGGCGTGAGAGTTGATACGGCGGTTTATCCCGGTTACGTCGTGCCGCCTTTTTACGATTCGATGATTGCAAAACTCATCGTTCACGCCCGCACGCGCGAAGCAGCGATTGCCCGAATGCGGCGCGCGCTCGAGATGATGGTCGTCGAAGGCATCAAGACGACGATTCCGCTGCATATAAAAATTATGAACGACGAAAATTTTCAAAAGGGAAATTTTTCGACCAAGTTTATGGAAGAATTTCAGTAACGGTAAATGACGAAAGGCAAATGATTAATTAAAGCAATTGACCATTTACCGTTTACCATCTACCATTAACAAATAAATAAATTTTTGCGGTTAACGTATAGAAAAAAGCGGAGTTACTGCAAGCAACAGGAGATAAATCATTTTAACAAGTTATGGCAACAGCTAAAGAAACGAAAGAAACAATTGTTACCGATTACAAAACGCACGGCGCCGACACCGGTTCGTCGCAGGTGCAAGTCGCGCTTTTAACCCAGCGCATCAACGAGTTGACCGAACATTTCAAAGTTCACAAAAAAGACAATCACTCGCGCCGCGGCTTGCTGAAGATGGTTTCACGCCGCAGAAAGCTGCTCGATTATCTCAAACGCCGTGACATCGGCGAATACCACACGATTATCGAGAAGTTGGGATTGAGAAGATAAAAATAGTGGTAAGTAGTAAATGGTAAGTCAAAGCAAAAAACTTACCATTTAGCACTTACCGTTTGGCACTATTTTATGACTGCTTCGAGTCATTAACCAAACATCGGTTCTCTCGAAGAATTTGTTTGCGGCGGCTGAACGTGACAGCGTAAAACCGAAAACGAAAGAGAACATCTAAAAATTTAATAGCGCGAATGGCGACAGACGGCTTCACGAAACAGCTATCTGTCGCCTTTTGTTTAGTAAATCGTGAATGGTAAATCATCAATAGTTTTGTAAAGCAAATTATCCGGTAGAAACTGAAATAAAAAACGATTTCTATTTACGATTCACGATTCACAATTGACGAGGAAGAAAATATGTCACAGAAAAAATACTTGAAAGAAACTATAAAATTAGGCGACAAAGAGTTGTCGGTCGAAACCGGACGAGTCGCTAAACAAGCCGACGGTTCGGTTATTATTCGCTATGGCGAAACAATGCTGCTGGTTACGGCGGTCAGCGCGCGCACGGCGAAAGAAGGATTGGACTTTTTCCCGCTGACGGTCGAATACCGAGAATCAACTTATTCGGCGGGACGAATTCCGGGAAATTATTTTCGCCGCGAAGGTCGCCCGAACGAAAAAGAAACTTTGACTTGCCGCTTGATTGACCGACCGGTTCGCCCGCTGTTTGCCGACGGCTACCGTTTTGAAACGCAGATTGTCGGCTCGGTTATATCAAGCGACGGGCAGAATGACCCGGACGTTATTGCAATAACAGGCGCTTCGTGCGCGCTTTATTTGTCCGATATTCCGTTTGAAAATCCGATAGCGGGCGTTCGTATCGGTTTGATTGACGGGAAATACATCGTAAATCCGACGTATGACGAGCGGCGCGAATCGCAATTGAATTTAATCGTCGCCGGAACCGAAGAAGCTATCGTAATGGTCGAAGCCGAAGCGATCGAAGTCACCGAAAACATAATGGTCGAAGCGATGATGCTGGCACACAAAGAAATAAAACGACTTTGTTTATGGCAGAGAGAATTGTTCAAAGCCTTGGAAATTACAAAACGCCAATTTGAACCGGCGCAATTGGACGAAAGTCTTGTCAGCGAAATCGAAGGAAAATACACAGACCGTCTGCGCGAATCGTTAAACACGACGGGCAAAGATAAACTAACTTCTTACGCGGCGGTTGACGCGCTCAAAAAAGAAGTCGTTGAAAGCTATGCGGAGGACGACGCGAAAAAAGCGATGGCTGGCAAAGTCTTTTCGCATTTGAAAGAAAAAATCTTCCGCGACGATATGCTCGGAAATCGTCGGCGTCCCGACGGGCGCAAGTTTTCTGAAATTCGTCCGATAACTTGCGAAGTCGGCTGGCTGCCGCGTGTTCACGGCTCATCGCTTTTTACTCGCGGCGAAACGCAGGCGATTGTTACGACAACGCTGGGAACGAAAATGGACGAGCAGTTTATTGACGATTTGGAAAAAGGCGAAGTCAAAAAACGTTTTCTTCTGCATTACAATTTTCCGCCGTATTCGGTCGGTGAAACCGGACGAGTCGGTTTCACCAGCCGCCGCGAAGTCGGACACGGCAACCTTGCGCGCCGCGCACTCGAAGCTGTTCTGCCGGATGAATCTGAATTTCCATACACGCTTCGCATCGTTTCCGACATTACCGAATCAAACGGTTCGTCTTCAATGGCGAGCGTTTGCGGCGGCTGTTTAAGTTTGATGGACGCGGGCGTTCCGATTAAACGCCCTGTGGCGGGTGTTGCAATGGGACTTGTGATGGAAGGCAATCGTTACGCGATTTTGTCGGACATCGCGGGCGCGGAAGACCACTACGGCGATATGGATTTCAAAGTAACAGGCACGACCGAAGGTATTACGGCTTTGCAGATGGATATAAAAATCAGCGGCATCAACGCGATGATTTTGTCCGAAGCGCTCGAACAGGCACGCAAAGGTCGTCTGCATATTTTGAATATTATGACGCAGGCGATAGATACGCCGCGCACGGAAATTTCGCCGTATGCGCCGCGCATTATTACCATCAAAATTAACCCAGACAAAATCCGCGACATCATCGGACCGGGCGGCAAAATGATTCGCTCGATAACCGAAGAAACCGGTGCGAAAATCGACGTATCAGACGACGGAACAGTTAATATCGCAACTGCCGACGGCGAAGCCGGACAAGCAGCGCTCGACCGCATTCGAGCGCTGACAGCCGAAGCCGAAATCGGCGAAACTTACCTCGGAACAGTGAACCGCATCGTTGACTTCGGCGCATTCGTCGAGATTTTCCCGGGCGTTGACGGACTTCTGCACATCTCGGAAATCTCCGACCGGAGAGTCCGCGACGTGCGCGACGAACTCAAAGAAGGTCAACAAATTATGGTCAAATGCATCGGTAAGGAAGGCAACAAAATCAAACTTTCGCGCAAATCCGTGTTGAAAGAAGAAGAAGCTTCCTCATCTGCCGCTGCTGCTCAAAACGCCGACAATGGTTAATTTATAAAAAAACCAAAACATAACCAAAGAGAAGCGGAGACGCCAGTTTCTACTTCTCTTTTTGATTTGGAGAATTGTTAATTATAAAATCTAAAGTTTGAAAATTCATTTGTTTTTGTGTATGAATCGCTTCAAGAATTAGATTAATCCAAAATCCAAAATCTAAAGCCCAGAATTGAATTATGTCTGCACCGAACAGAAAACCCTTATTTTACTGATATTTACCTAGTGTTACAGAGTGCTATCTGTTGATTATCTAAAGGTATTCTGTCACTAGGTAACACTCTGTAAAAACAGGTAGTAGCTACATTTTTAGATACAGGCGTTTGCAACCAATCAAAATACTTTGATAGACTGCTTTTGCTTAATTGGATATTCAGTTGTCAAAGAACTGAAAGAGACGGTTTTGAGATTCCAACTCTCAAGCCGTTTTTCTTTTGGAATTTATTCTTTAGTAGATTCTTTTTTCGGTCGCCCGGCTTTGCCGTGAGTTTTTACGTTTGCCAGTTCCTTTTCTTCAATAACATAACCGCCGCCGACATTGACCGCTTTTATTTTCCCTTCTTTAATCATTGCGCGGATTCGTCTATCGCTAACACCTAATCTTTCCGCCGCATCTTTTGCGCTAATCAATTTCATAAATGTAATCTTACTTGAAAAAGAATTATTCCGCAAATGGTATTCTTGACTTGTATTATTATTCCAAATCTGGTATATTCTTTATTAAATTGAAACAGTCAATCAAATTCAAAAACGGAGTGAAACAAAATGTTTATATTAAAAGGAATCGAGCAACTTGAAATAGCAATCGCAAAAGCAAAGAAAGTCCGCCAGCGTGTCGAGTTTGACCGTTTCGGACGTTATCGCGTTTCCGGTTCAAGGCTATTACACAGTTATTTGCCGCAGAGACGAACGCGGTTATAAAACAGTAGCTTGCACTTGCAAGGGCGCGGAAAAACTCTCCTCCTGCCAGAGGAGGAATGGCAGCCGCTTCGGCTGACGAGGTGGTGGGAGCGTCCGCAATGAGCCCGCAGGGCGAAATGCGTTCTGCGACCCAGCACCTTCGTTACGACATCGTTGATAAACAGAACGAATCGACCGGCCTTTCGGCAATGATGCGAACGACCGCGTTTCCTGCCTCGATCATCGCTCAAATGATGGATAAGTTTGTCGCGGTCTCGGACGGCGGAGCATTCGAATCGCGGTCTCGGACGGCAGATAAAAAATCGCTTATTCCTAGAACACAAGGCGTGCGCCCAATCGAACTCTTCGGTTACCTCCATCGGTAGCCCACTGGTTTAGAAATCCTCCGGGACTACTCACCACATTCGGTGGGATACCGAAATTTCTCCAATTGAAGGCATTGAAAAGGTCGGCTCGTAATTGCAAGCGAACATTCTCTGTGACTCGCGTGTTCTTTGTGATCCCGATATCGACGAGTCTGATGCCGTCCGCGCGCAGTATGTTCCGACCAGCATTTCCAACTCGCTGACCTGGCGCGAGCCCTCTAAACAAGCTCGAACCGCCCGCTGCTAATATCTCGGAGATCGACATATTGGACAGATCCAGGTTTGTGTTCAAATTTGGGCGGACAGAAGCGGCAACTCCGCAAAGGGCGCATGCAGGGTCTGAACCCAGTGAAACCGAGAACGGTGCACCGCTCTGAAATGTGAAGAATGAATTGACCTGCCAGCCACCGAGGAGACGGCCGCTGACCCCGTTTTGCCGACTATAGAACGGAAACTCGTAGACAAAATTACCCGTCAGCCGATGTGGCCTGTCGTAGCTCGAGCGGGCACGATCAGCACGACGATCGAAAGGATCCTGTGCGACGGAATTCTCTGATACAGAAGGGCTGAAAATGTCAGAGGCATCATCGATAAAGATACTCCAGGTGTAATGTAATCCTGCGCTGAAATTATTGCTCAGGCGTTTGGTCAAGCTTGCCTGCAGAGCGTCATAGGTTGAGCTTGCCGCATTCGTATATAACTGGATCACTTCCCGATTCGGGTCGACACGGTTTCCAAAGACCCCGCGGCAGTTAAAACTTGGCCGACATGGATTTCCGTCAACGATCTGCAGAAGTCCGGTACCGCGCGTCCTGATGTACCCAACCTGCATCAACACATCTTTGGCAACCTCACGTTGAATCTCAAACGAAATTTGGTCGGCAGCCGGAGCGCGAAGATCTTCCGAAACGATGATCCTCGACACACGGTTCGGCTGAGATATATTTGGTGCGGTTGCGTTCCGTATAGCCGCGAAGGCTCCGATTAGTGATACGTTCTCGGTCCATGCGAACGGAAACGAGGAAAACATATTCGCGTCTATGTTAACGAAATTCGCATCGTATGTTCGCGAATAACCGCCGCGGACCACGAACTTGTCGCCGCCTGTAGCTAAGCCGAGAAGCCCTCTCCCGCTCGTCCGAGGGTTCCAGTTGAATCCGATCCGCGGCATAAAATTGTTAGTATCCGCTTTCGGCGTCGGGGTCGATCGGAATGCCGGATCGTTACCATTGGCCGCCAGGATCCGTTCATTCACTTCTCTTAAATAGCCGAACGAGTCGCCCGGATACTCGTAGCGAATTCCGTAAGTCAGAGTAAAGTCGTTTCGGATCCTCCACTCGTCCTGTGCGAAAGCATAAAGCTCATGCCATCGATAAAAGCTTGTCGCACTGCCTCCGGCGAGCGGAAAGTTAATGCTCGCCTCTGATGCAATATCGTTGACAAAATTCGATATGTCGCCTGAAGGGGGCGAATTATATTGCAGTCGTCCTCTTGAATTTTGAAAGGCCGAGATCCTGGCATCGGTCCGACGCAACTCAATGCCAAACTTCATATTGTGGTTACCGATGAAATATGAGGATGCGTCAAAGATCTGATAGGCCTGAATTCTTCTGGCGCCGGGCAGAGAGGAAGGTAAGCCTATAGCTGTGCGGTTCGCGTTCCCAAGAACGTTGATATTCAAAATCTGCAGCCCTTGGATAGCAATCGAT
>MWYY01000066.1 GCA_002050355.1 Acidobacteria bacterium 28-9 | reverse complement strand
GCTTGTCCGAGCGTGTAATCCTTGAGCGGTGATTTGCCACCGATTTGTTTATACTGCTCGAACGACTGGATTATGTTTTTCAAGCGATAAAACTGACGAAGGAAAAATTAAACAATCGAGTTCCGCTCATCGGTTTTTCCGGCGCGCCCTGGACTTTAGCAACGTATATGGTCGAGGGCAAAGGATCAAAAAACTTTGAAATTATAAAAAGTTTGATTTACCGTGAACCAAAAATAGCGCATAAATTATTACAAAAACTTGCGGACGCGGTTATTGAATATTTGAATGCGAAAATTCGTGCGGGCTGTGATGCCGTGCAGATTTTTGACACTTGGGCGGGAAATTTGTCGCCGTCTGATTTTGAAGAATTCTCGCTTCGATATTTGAAATATGTTTGCGACCGATTAGAAACAAACGGCACGCCGGCTATCGTTTTTGCGAAAGGTGTCAGCAATTTAGAAAGTTTGGCGGATTTGAAATGCGACGTTTTGGGCGTTGACTGGACAAAGAACATTGGCGAAGTAAAACAACAAATCGGCGGCAAAAAAGTTTTGCAGGGAAATCTCGACCCGTGTGTCTTATTTGCGCCGAAAGAAAAAATTCGCGCGGAAACGAAAAGGATTATGGACAATTTCGGAAATGATGCGGGACACATTTTCAATCTCGGACACGGAATTCTGCCGAAAACACCGGTTGAAAACGCGAAGTATTTGGTTGACTGCGTTAAAGAGTTAAGTATCAAACAACAAGCTCTCGGACAAAGTTAAACAAAAAAGATTGCGGCTAAACTCGTTTTGAGTTTTTTAAAAAATGAACAGTTTCAGCGAGATAGACCTTGATATTCTCAAGAAATACAATCAGCCGGGACCGCGTTACACTTCGTATCCGACCGCGCCGCTTTTTTCGACCGATTTCACGGCGCAGGATTTCGTGCAGGAAATTGTTTGGACAAATGCAAAAAGCAAAGCGGATTTGTCGCTCTATTTTCACTTTCCGTTTTGCGAATCGCTCTGTTATTTTTGCGGCTGCAATATGATGGTTTCGCGCGACCGCAGTTTGATTCACGATTACAACGAGCGTATTAAACGAGAAATCGAAACGCTCGCGCCTTTAATCTCAAAAGATCGCAAAGTCTCGCAAATGCATTGGGGCGGCGGCACACCTTCATATCTCACGCCAAATGAAATTCGTGATGTCGGCGAGTTTATTAGAAGTAAATTCGATTTTGCCGCTGACATCGAAGCGAGCGTCGAGATTGACCCGCGCGGATTGACGTCTGAACACTTGAAAGCGTTCCGGGAATGCGGTTTTAATCGCACAAGCCTCGGCGTGCAGGATTTTAACCCGCAGGTTCAGGAAGCGATAAATCGGATTCAGCCCGAAGACATTACGCGGCAAGCAATTTTGTGGGCGCGCGAGTTTGGTTTTAGAAGTGTAAATTTAGATTTGATTTACGGCTTGCCGTTTCAAACGCTTGAAACATTCCGAGAAACAGTCGAAAAAGTCATAAATATTTCACCTGACCGCATTGCCGTATTCAATTACGCGCACGTTCCGTGGCTCAAAAAACATCAGAATATTTTCAAACCCGAAACTATGCCGTCGTCAGATGAACGATTGATTATTTTGAAACAGACAATTGAACAACTCGTGAACAGCGGTTACGAATACATCGGCTTAGACCATTTTGCAAAGCCGACTGACGAGCTTGCCGTCGCGCAGAAAAACAACACTTTGTATCGCAATTTTCAAGGCTATTCGACCCGCGCCGGAACGGACGTTTATGCGTTTGGAGTTTCGGCAATCAGTCAGTTTCAGAACATTTACGCGCAGAATTTAAAAAATATAAAAGATTATTACGAGCGAATTGAAACGGGTGAAGCCGCAACAAACGTCGGGTATCGAATGACTTTCGACGACCACGTTCGCAAAGAGACGATTATGCAGTTGATGTGTCATTTGCAAATCGACAAACGCGCGATTGAACAAAAATTCGAGATTGATTTTGAAATGTATTTTGCCGCAGATTTACCGAAGCTCGATAGTTTTATTGCCGACGAATTACTCGAAAACAACGCGGAACGAATTTTTATCAAAGGCGCGGGCAAACTGATTATCCGTAACGTGGCGATGTGTTTCGACGCGCATCTGGCGGAAATGACGAAGGTAAATAAACCTGTTTTTTCCAAGACGGTTTGATAATTGTTTTTTTCCTTCAACGCAAAGAGGCACTGAAAGTTGTAATTCAATTATGAGCAATCGCACTTGGGCTTGTATTGAATGCGTCAAATCATATCGTCGTAACCAGATGATTGATTCAGTTAAATGTGCAATTTGTGGCGATGCTTGTGAATACGTTCATTGGAAAATACGCATTCCATAGCTAAAAAAGCAAAAAGAGTGGAATAAATTTTGGATTATTTATAGATTAGAAAAACGTTTGATTGAAAAGTGGTTAGCAGATGATTCAATAAAAGTTTAGTCATCTTTTTATAAAAATAAGTGCGAATCTGTAATCAAAAATTGTTTTATGAATGAAAAAATCGGCGTAGTTTTATTAAATCTCGGTGGTCCTGACTCGCTCGATGCGGTCGAGCCGTTTCTCTATAATTTGTTCGTCGACCCGGACATTATCAATTTTCCCGGCAGTTTTCTGTTCCGCGAATGGCTGGCGAAACTAATTTCCTCTAAACGTCATCCGAAAATTCAGGAGCAGTATAAACAAATCGGTGGCAAATCACCGCTCAAGGATTACACGCTCGGACAAGCTAAATTATTAGAAGAAAAATTGAATGTGCATTTTCCCGCCAAAGTTTGTGCCGCGATGCGATACTGGCATCCGTTCACCGAAGAAGTTTTGGACGAACTCGAAAAAGAAAAAATAACGAAAGTAATTCTTCTGCCGCTCTATCCGCAGTATTCAAAAGCGACGACCGAATCGAGCGTCAAGGAATGGAAAAAACAAATCGCTCTGCGCCCAGATAAGCCGAAAATCCAGTGGTCGTTGATTGAATCTTATTATGATTTTCCGCCGTATATTGACGCATTTGTCGAGCGCATCAATCAAGGTTTGGAAAAGTTTTCCGACCACGAAAAGCCGGACGTTCACATACTTTTTTCGGCGCATGGAACGCCGATGAAATTGGTCAAGCAAGGCGACCCGTATTCCGGTCATATCTGCGAAACGGTAACGGCGGTAATGAATCAGGGCGGTTTTCGGCAAAAACATCATCTGTGTTTTCAATCGAAAGTCGGACCGCAAAAATGGCTTACGCCTTCTACGCCGACGACCATCGAAGATTTAACGAAACAGGGCGTCAAAAAAATGCTCGCCGTGCCGATTGCGTTTGCTTCCGACCATCTCGAAACCTTGTTTGAAGTCGGCATCGAATTCAAACATCTCGCAAAGCAAGCGGGCGTGTCGCAGTTTGAAGTTACCGAAGGCTTGAATTATTCCGAAAAGTTTATTGACGCGTTGGCGCAGTTGGTTTTCAGTAAAGCGGAAAGTTTTGTAACGTGAAACCGGTTTACCGATTGCGCCTTACGCCGGTGTCGCTTACGGAACTCATGAAAACCGCTTTCGCGTTATCGGCGGTTTGAGCCTTTATTTGATGAATCGTTTCAGTTCGACCGTTCTTTTCGACGGCGTGCGCGTTCATCCGACTTTTAATTATACGCGAGGGCGACATCAATTCGGCGTTATTTTTGAACGGGGGCGAAATCCGGGTTTTAACTACAGCGTGTCTTTCTAAAAGATGAAAAAAGTTTGCGTCATCGGCGGCGGAATTTCGGGGCTTTGCCTGGCTTACCGGCTTAAGAAAAAAGGCGTTGACGTTTTGCTGGTTGAACGCAGCTCAGTGTGCGGCGGGAATATTCAAACCGAACAAGACGGTGATTTTTTGATTGAATGGGGACCAAACAGCGTTTTGCGCTCGCCGCATCTGCTCGCGCTTGTCAAGGAATTCGGACTGCTCGATGAAATCGCCAATGCCAATGCGACTTCAAAAAAAAGATACGTCGTGCGCGGCGGGAAACTTTGCACATTGCCTTTAAGCGTTGCCGGATTGATTCGCACCGGACTTTTTTCGGGCGGGACGAAAATGAAAATTTTCCGCGAACCGTTTGTCAAAGCTAAATCAAATGAAAATGAAAGCGTTTCAGATTTTTTTCGCCGCCGTTTCGGGCAGGAAATTGTCAATTATGCGCTCGACCCGTTTGTGTCGGGAATTTACGCGGGCAATCCTGAAAAGCTGAGTTTGAAATACGCTTTTCCGCGCTTGTTTGAATTGGAGAACGCGCATGGCGGCATTTTGCGCGGCTTTTGGAAAACGCGCTCCGAAAACCGAATTGCGCCGGAATTCAAAAACATTTCACGCACATTGTCGTTCAAAAACGGGATGCGAACGATAATTGAAAAATTGGTCGAGCTTTTGTCGAATGAAATAAAAACTGGCACGGAAGCATTGGAAATTGTTAAAACGGAAAGTGAAGAATGGAAAACGGAAAACGGAAAATGGAAAATTAAAACAAGCGACGAGGCGATAAACGCGCAATCGTTTGACGCGGTTGTCGCCGCCGCGCCTTCATTTGTCGCGGCGAAATTGATTGAAAATCTTGACAGCGATCTATCACGAAAATTGAATGAAATTTACCATCCGCCCCTAGCCGTTGTAGTTTCGGCTTTTAAAAAAGAAGACGTGAAGCTCAACCTGGACGGATTCGGTTTTTTGGCTCCAAAAGTTGAAAACAGAAAAATTCTCGGTAGTCTCTGGAGTTCGGTGATTTTTACAAATCGAGCACCTGAAAATTTTTATTTGATGACTACTTTTATCGGCGGCGCGAGAAACGCTGAAATTTTTAATGAATCAGACGAAGGTTTATTTGAACTGGCATTCGACGAATTAAACGATTTACTCGGTTTGAAAAATAAGCCGGTTTTTCAGAAAATCCGGCGTTGGGAAAAAGCGATTCCCCAATACAATCTCGGTTACGAAAAAACGTTTGAAGCGATTGAAAATTTCAAACGGGAGAACAAAGGTATTTTTTTTTGCAGCAATTTTTATCGCGGAGTGTCGGTCGGCGATTGCGTCAAAAGCAGTTTTACGGCGAGCGAAGAAGTTTCGGATTATTTGACGGATTATTTAACCGCAGATGAACGCGGATTGAAGCAGATAAAAAAGGGGTAATTTTTTCTTATCTCTGTAAATCAATGTTCATCTGCGGTTGAATTATTCATTAAACACATTAAAGTTTTATTTTATGAACGAGTATCTCTCTCCGTCATTTCCGACGATGCGCCTGCGGCGACTTCGCAAGAATGCTGCTTTGCGTAATATGTTCCGAGAAACTTCGCTTTCAAAAAACGATTTTGTGTTTCCGCTGTTCATCGTCGAAGGAAACAACAAAAAAAAAGAAATCGCTTCGATGCCGAATATCTTTCAAATGTCGGTTGACGCTGCCGTTCGAGAATGCGAGGAGTTATTAAACTTGGGCATCAAAGCCGTAATTTTGTTCGGCATTCCCGAACGTAAAGACGAAAAGGGAAGCGGCGCGTATGCGGAAAATGGAATTATTCAGAAAGCCATAAAAGGTATCAAAAGAAGTTTTCCCGAAATGTTAGTGATTACAGATGTTTGCTTGTGCGAATACACTTCGCACGGGCATTGCGGCGTCTTTGAAAACGGCGACGTGGCAAACGACGCGACGCTTGAACTGCTCGTCAAAGAAGCCTTGTCCCACGCGCAGAGCGGCGCGGACATTATTGCGCCGTCGGATATGATGGACGGACGCATCGGAAAAATCCGGCAAATTCTGGATGAAAACAATTTTACAGACGTTCCGATTATGGCTTATTCGGCGAAATACGCTTCGGCTTTTTACGGACCTTTCCGCGAAGCCGCTGAAAGTGCGCCGCAGTTCGGCGACCGCAAGTCTTATCAAATGGACGCGGGCAATTCCGACGAAGCGATGCGTGAAATCGCCCAAGACATCGCGGAAGGTGTGGACATTGTGATGGTCAAACCCGCGCTCGCGTATCTCGACATAATTCGCCGTGCGAAAGATGAATTTAATTTGCCCGTCGCCGCATATAACGTCAGCGGCGAATATGCAATGATAAAAGCGGCGGGCGCAAACGGCTGGATTGATGAAGAACGCGCTATGATGGAAATGCTTTTATCAATCAAACGCGCCGGAGCTGACGTGATTATTACTTATTTTGCCAAAGACGCGGCGAGATTGATTTAGGAAGAATTAGCCGCAGTTAACGTTGATAGATGCAGTCAAAAATGAATAAAATTTATATCTGCTTTATAAAATCTGCATCTGTCCGCTGTATATCTGCGGCTAAATAAAAATTATAAAATGAATACATCGATTAGCGACAAATTATTTGCCGAAGCGCAAAAGCATCTGCCCGGCGGCGTTAATTCGCCCGTCCGCGCTTTCAAATCTGTCGGGCGCAATCCGCTTTATATCAAAATGGCGAAGGGCGTGAAAATGACGGATGTGGACGGCAATGTGTTTATCGACTACATCGGTTCGTGGGGTCCGATGATACTCGGACACGCTCACAAAAAAGTTATCAAAGCCATTAAACGCGTGGCAAACGAGGGAACGAGTTTCGGGACGAACAACGAACAGGAAATTAATCTCGCGCAGATGATAAAAAAATTTGTGCCGTCCGTTGAGATTGTGCGAATGGTCAATTCCGGCACGGAAGCAACAATGAGCGCGATGCGTCTGGCACGCGCTTTTACCGGAAGAAACAAAATTATAAAATTTGAAGGCTGTTATCACGGACACGGCGACGCTTTTTTGATAAAAGCCGGTTCAGGTGTGGCGACGCTTGGTTTGCCGGATAGTCTGGGCGTAACAGCCTCGACGGCGAGAGACACCTTGACAGCCATTTATAACGATATCGAATCGGTTTATAAATTAGTCGAAAAAAATAAAGATGAAGTCGCGGCGATTTTTATAGAGCCGGTTGCCGGAAATATGGGTTTGGTCAAATCCGATAAAGATTTCCTAAAAAAATTACGCGAACTATGCACGATTGAAAACATACTCTTGATTTTTGACGAAGTGATGACCGGCTTTCGACTCGCTCGCGGCGGAGCACAAGAGCTTTACGGTATAAAACCTGATTTGACGGCGTTCGGCAAAATCATCGGCGGCGGTTTGCCGGTCGGCGCATACGGCGGGCGGCGCGAGATTATGGAAATGATTGCTCCGTCCGGTGCGGTTTATCAAGCCGGAACCTTGTCAGGCAATCCGCTGGCGATGACAGCAGGTTACGAGACACTGAAAATAATTGACGAAGACAAGAATTTTTATAAAAACTTAAACAAAAACTCCGAGTATTTTTACGAAGGCTTGCGTGACGCAAATAAAAAACTGTCGCAAGATTTTACGTTCAATCGTTGCGGTTCAATGTTCACAATGTTTTTCACGAACGAAAAAGTAACTGATTTCGCAACCGCGAAAAAATCCGATACAAAATTATTCGCGCGTTATTTCAACCGAATGTTGGAAAAGGGCATCTACCTGCCGCCATCCCAGTTCGAGGCGTGTTTTGTTTCCGCAGCGCACGCGGAAAAAGATTTCGATAAAACCATTGCGGCGCATCGTGCGGCAATCAATGCGGTTTGCCGATGATAACTATTCGTCGTGATGAAGATATTGCGTGACTTCAACCGTTTTTGCAAATGTTTCGCCCCTTCAAAGCGAAAGTCTCCATCGACCGGCGTTTAACTTTATAATTTGTTTTTCGGACGATAGATCCTTTGAGCGAAAGAATTGTAATACTCGACAGGCGCAAGGTCATCAGTCAAAACGTTTTCTTTAAGAATCAACTCATTTTTGTAAAAATGCGCCAACAACTCGGCAGTTTGTGTGTCGTCACTTTTAAGCGGCGCAGCGTTTTTTTCTTTGAGTGCAACAATTATTAGATTTTGCAGTTGCTCGTCGTCATAATCAGCATTAACCTTAAACAAATAAACACGCGGGAAAACTTGCGCGTAAGTTTTAAATTCGGCTTGCAGAAAACGGCTCGCATCGCCTTTGATTGCGCCGCCGAGATTAAAAATCACTATGCCATCGTCTTTCAGTGCGCGGTTGATTTGCCGAACGGCTTCAAGTGTCGTCAGTTGAAACGGAATAGACAAAAGCGAGCCGAAAGCGTCCATCAAAACCGCGTCGTATTTCCCGGATTCTGCTTGATTGAGAAAAATTCTGCCGTCCTGGTGAACGATGTTCAAGCGCGGATTATCTTCGAGACGAAAAAACTCGCGCGCAATCTCAGTCATTTGCGGGTCAATTTCAACCACGTCAATTTTTGCGTTTTCATAACGCCGCAAGTATTCCTTCGGAAACGAATATCCCGCGCCTCCGATTAGCAAAGTGTTCTGAAAATCCGACTTGAAATGGCGAATCAGATGATAATAACGGGCGTAATCGAAGACCAGTTCGTCGCCGTCCACAAACATCGCTGATTGAATAAAATACGGGTCGGTTGCCAGCGCGCGGATTTGTCTACCTGTTTTCGGTTCGACGGTTTGTAAGATTTGGACGCGGCTATGTTCGGTATCAATGTCACGGAAACCGTTTGTTTGAGCGAGATAATTGCTTTTTAATTCGTTTCCGGCAACACCGAAAACAAAGATGATTAAAACGACTAAATTAAATTTAGATACGGCAAACGGCGCGAGTAAAAACGACAGCGCAATTAAGCTCGCGCCGATAAAGTAAAGTGTTCGCTCGCTTCCGACAAACGGAATCAGAAAGAATCCCGCCACAAACGTTCCCAAAATACTCCCGACTGTCGAAAGCGCGTAAAGTCTGCCGACGGTTTTTCCCGAATCGGCAAGCGAAGTCATCTTTAGTTTGACCGCGTAAGGCGTCACAAATCCGAGCAGGACGCTGGCGGGCGCAAAAAGCAGCAGCGCGGCGAGCAGCGATTTTATCTCCAAAATCAGAGAGCTTTCCGCAACAAAAGACAAAATCAAATCCTTGAACAAAATCGTAACCGAAACTAAACCGCCCGCGAGAAAAATGACAAAAGCGAGAAATTTAATTTCCGGCTTTCGGTCGGCGAATTTTCCGCCCAGATAATAACCCAAACTTAAAGCCGCCAGAATTACGCCGATTAAACTCGTCCAAACATAAGTTGAGGCACCGAGATAAGGCGCGAGCAGACGCGAGCCGATGATTTCGTAAATCATCACCAGCGCGCCGCAGACGAAAACAGTTAGTTCGAGAATAAAATTTTTGCCTGACATTTGAAAAGAAAACTCGCACCAATTCAAATATGATGCGAGTTTTGAGGATTAAAGTTCAATCGTAAAATTTTTTAGCCTTCAGTTGTAGAGGCGGCAGCTGTTTTTTTTTCCTCCGCTTCGTTCACGTAAGTAAGCCATGGCGCATTGTCCGGCGCAGGTCGTTTGCCGTGTATGACGGCGAAAAACTCTTCCTGCAAGCGTTTTGTAACTTCTCCGCGCTTGCCGTCGCCGATAGTGATGCGGTCAACCGAACGAATCGGCGTGATTTCGGCAGCGGTTCCGGTGAAAAACAATTCGTCCGTCAGATACAAAGCGGCACGCTGAATGGTAGTTTCCTCAACTTCGATGCCGAGTTCGCGGGCAATTTTAATAACCGAATCGCGCGTTATTCCGGGCAGAATCGCCGCGCCGAGCGGCGGCGTAATAAGTCTGCCGTTATTAACCAGAAAAAGATTTTCACCCGAACCTTCCGAAACGAAACCGCGGTCGTCAAGCGCGATGCCTTCGCTGAAACCAGCTAAAATCGCTTCCATTTTGATAAGCTGCGAATTCATATAATTGGCGCCGGCTTTCGCCATCGAGGGCAGGGAATTTGACGTGATGCGCGTCCAACTTGAAACGCAAACATCGACGCCGGACTCGATTGCTTCTTCGCCCAGGTATTTTCCCCAATCCCAACTGGCAATATAACAATCGACCGGATTTGGAAAAGGATTTACGCCGAATGCAGGTTTTTCCTCGTTCAAACCGCGAAATATAATTGGTCGAATATAACACTCGTCCATATCGCCCTGACGAAGCAGATCAACCGTCGCGCGGCAGAAATCTTCGCGTTTGAATTTAACGTCCATTCGATAAATTTTCGCCGAATTCAAAAGACGCTGCATATGCTCGGTTAAACGAAAGACCGCCGAACCACGCTCGGTAGAATAAGCGCGAATGCCTTCAAAAACGCTCGAACCGTAATGAATGGCGTGTGTCATAACGTGAACGCGGGCGTTTTTCCAGTCTATAAATTCACCGTTGCGCCAAACTTTAGGCGCAATCCGCATTGTATTGACATCTTTTGTTGACATTAATATAAAACTCCTTAGTAAGTTTGAAATAAAAGGCTTGTCTAAATGGTAGAAACAACGAAGTATTCGAAATCTCAGAGAAATATTTATTCTAAATTTAGTATTAAATAAGCATAATACAATGGTTAAACTTAATCAAGAAACCAAAGATTGAGGGAAATATTTAGGATGAAAAAGTAAAAAAGGTTTATAGAGTTGTGTGACTTAATCGATTAAGTCACACAACTCTATAAACCTTGCAAATTGATTTTTATAAAATCCTAAATCGCGGTGCAGTATCATCGAGACGGCTTCGATAAGTTTGTCCGCCGCCGGTAACCGTTATGATTATCGGCTGGTCGCCCGCGCCCCTTAAAGTCGCTGGCAGCGTGAAATCAACCGAATAAACGCCCGGTTCGCGCAAAACCGCATTTGAAATCGAAGCACTGGGAATTTCCACACTCCCGACGCGAATCGAATATGCCGATGCGGGAACACCCTGGACGCCGGTTAAATAAACTCTTAAAATTGTCGCCACACGCCCGCCGCCTCTCATTCTCACTGTGGTTAACGCAAAAGGTTCGGTTATTTGAACACGATTTGTGGCGTTATAAATTCGAGCGCGTCCCCCCGGACCGGGAACGACTGAAAACGTAAATATATCCGGTTGCGCAAGAACAAGCGTAATCGAACCTCTAATCACCGTTCCGTTATCATTGATGACGATTGGATAAACTGTCCCGGCTGTCGCGACCGGCAGCGCAGGCGGAACGACAAAGAAAACTTCTCCCTGACTAACGGATTTTATTCCGCTCGCCGCGCCGTTTACCGACACCGAAACGCCGCTTAATTCAATCGGCAGGGTAAAACTTCTTGACAGCGAACCGACGGCGGTTTGTGAAACAACGGCTGTTCCGGAAGAAAAATTAGCAACCACCAGCATACCAGGCGAAACCCCGAAAACAGCAGGCGGAGTTACAGTCGAAGGCGAAGGCGTCGGCAATGGTGAAGCGGAGACCGGAATGCGGCTGGCGCCGGTCGCAAAACTTAAAGTCGGCGAACTCGGCTGCGCCGGAGTGACGCTCGGCACTAAAAGATAATAAGCCTCGTTTGCCAAATCAGTATTACCGGTGCCGATTTCGGTTAGCCCAAGGGTAAACGCCATTCTTTGCAGAGTGTTACTCGGAATCGGCTGCGTTGATGCCAGCAGCGTTCTCGGCGCAGGAAGTTTCGTCAAGCGATTAAAACGCTGACCGCTTAAAGAATAAGAATAAATTTGCGGCGGTCGCGCCGCATCGGGATTCAATCCGCCGTCATTTGTAGGCGAAACCGTTCCATCGGCTGTAATGTTTAGACGAGTTTCCAAAACCAATGTTTGCGGCGTTCCATTTGCATCGTAATCGGTAAAGCCCGGATAATGCTGCACGTCGCCGCCGGTTGCTCCCGAATCGGTGTCGCTTCTCGGTCCGATGCGCCGAAACGTCGAGGTCGTCGTATCATAAAGATAAAGCGCGAAAGAAGGTTGATTCGCCCCGCCGTTTTCATTGGCTAAATCGGCATAAGAATCAAACGCGATATAACGTCCGTCGAGACTCATACGTCTGCCGAGGTTAAATATGTTGAGGACTTGTCCGGCGGCTGTGCGCGTCGTTGTCGTAACCTGAGTCCGGTTGCGGTTCGGATTTCCCGCAGCATCCAAATCAGTATAAAAAATTTCGACGTTGCCGTCCGGGTTTTTGTCGCCTGTCATACCGACAACCGGATTGTTGGCGTTGCTCAAAAAAGCCACGCGCGAGCCGTCGCCGGAAATCGAAGGATTGCCGTTATAAATCGGTGCGCCAAGGGTTCCGCGCGGGGTTTGCGTAACCTGCGCGATCGTGTTGGTACTGCGAACGTAAGAGAAAATTTCATCGTTGTCGTTCGGCGAAGCATTGTTAGCACTTCCGTTTGGAGTTAAATTGCGGTTCGATACGAAAGCTATATAATTGCCGTCATTGTTGATTGTCGCTTCGCGGTTGTCGTCAGCAATAAGCGCAGTGCCGGTTGTTGTTCCGGCAACTGTCGGACGGCTCGCCGCCGTATTTGTAACTCTGGTAAAAGCTCCGCCGCTTAAACTCGTCAGCGGAATTTCGCTGCCGCTCGAAAGGTTTACTGGCGCAACGACAGGAACTTGATAAAGCCACATTTCGGTGTTGCCATCGCTCGTCAGAGGATTATTGCCGGTCGAATCTGTAAATGAGTTAGCATCGAAACTTCCCGGATTTGTATTATTTGCCGCCGCAGGTGTCGAAGTCGTCGCATTCGAGCCGAAAGCGATCCAGCGTCCGTTGTTGCTGATCACCGGACGGGTGTTTAGGATTTCGACTTTGACATTGCTGAAAATTGCGGTTTTGGTCGTATCGGTTAGCAAACTTTTCGTGTCCGTAATTTGAAAAATTCGCCGCTGGGCGTAGTCGAAAATAAAAATCTCGCGGTTGCCGTCGGCATTTTGCGCATTTTCAGTCGCCAGATTGCCGGTTGATTCAAAAACGACCAGACGTCCGTCGCCGCTGATGCCGCCAACAAAAGATTCTGCCGGTGAGGAAGTGATTTGACCGATAAACGAATCGGTTTGGGCGGCAACCAGCGAAAAATTTGCCAAAAGAGAAATAATGAATAAAGCTAAAAAAATGTGAAATTTCACAAAAATCCTCCGAAGAAACTACTGAAAATTAAATTATTTGGACGCGAATAAAACGGCTTTCTTAAAACAAAATTTGCAAGAGGCACAAAATACTGCATTTTAAAGGTAAAAAAACAGTCTGGCAAGCAAACGATAGATTTAATACAGGTTAAAGTCTAAAAAACTTGTGGTTTGATGCACAAACCGAAGGTATTGGTTGACTTGGCGTGCGAAAATAAAAATTATCTTATAGAAATTTAATTCACCATCTTAATGAGGTTTGACTCGAATTAGGCGGAATAATTCTATTGTGAAGAATTAGCCTCAAAAAGGGCGATTTTTAAACGTTTAAGCGGCATCACTTCTTTGAAGAGTTTTTCTGATTGTCCCAAAAATTAGAACTGCGTGTCTTCCACGGGTGTTGTTTTGTATGTTCAATCTGTTTGGCTCTGAGACGCAATTCCACTTCTCTCTGCCGTTTGCGTTCCGCTCCTGTCAAAGGCGGAGTGCCTCTCTCGCCCCAATAGAATTTTACGGTAATAAAAACCAGGGTAAGAGTTCCCAGCGCCGTTAAAATGAAAACCAAGACAATCATCCAGGCGAAATTTGACATAAATTATTTTAACAATTTCGTCAGACAGGAAAAAGGTTCCCGTTTACATAATGAGAAAATTCTGTTCATTGTAGAGATTCAAAAGGGTCGTCTTGAGACAAAAATAAGTTTATAACAATACAAGATTAGGTCACTATCCGATTACAAAAATTGTTGTCGCCCGCCTTAAAGACTGCTAAAATTAAAATTTAATGACGGAAAAAAATTTTAGAGTGCGTCCCCTCAAAGAAAATGATATTACCGGTTGGTTCAGATTGCGAAAGCATTTGTGGGAAGGCTCGACCGATGCCGAGCATAAAACCGAAATACTCGATATTTATGAGCATACGGAAACACAGCTTGTTTTGGTGGCGGAAACTGAAGACGGCAAACTCGTCGGATTTTTAGAAGCGAGTATCAGACCTTTTGTCGAAGACTGCCACAGCGAACACGTCGGTTATCTGGAAGGCTGGTTTGTCGAACCCGAATTCAGACGCTTCGGCATCGGCAGAAAACTCGTGCGCGAAGCCGAAATTTGGGCGCGGCAAAAGGGTTGTGAGGAAATGGCTTCGGACTCGGAAATCGGAAACGATTTAAGTCTCGGGGCGCATATACAACTCGGTTATGAAGAAACATCACGGCTCGTTCACCTGCGAAAAGACCTTGTGTAAAATGGAAAAATACGAATTACGAATTAATTATTACCAATTGTGTGCAGCAAAATTTCTCAGTGTTCTGTGTCTTTTCTGCGGTTTAGTTTTTTCTATTCAAGCGCAATCAACCAGTCAAAGTTTTCCGACACCGATTACTGCCAGCGAAATCAACGGAAAAATTGCGGCGCGCGATTTGGGCGACGCTCGTCTGACGAATTATTTTTACGTTTTTAACGGTAATCAAGGCGATATTTTTATCAACGTCAAAACATCAAATTTTGACGGTGATATTGACATTTTTATCCACGAAAATCTGCGACCTTTGACAAAAATTACAGTTTTTTCCGACGTTTCGGAAAACGAAACGGGGCGAGTGATTTATTTACGAAAACCCGAAAAACTCATTTTGCGAATTCAAGGACGCACGCCTAATGATAATGCGGCAACATTTAGTCTGAAATTCGCGGGAAGTTTTGCACCCGCGCAAGTCGTTGCGGAAAACGACGCGCCCGAATTGCCGAAAGTTAAAACAGAAAACCAAAGCGACGTTCAGGTTAATTCGGTCGGGACAATTATCTCGGTCAAGCCGAAACCAACCCCGCGCTCGAAGGAAACCGCGGCGAAAAACGAAACAAAAAATGATGAAACATCAACAATTGAAGTTGAAACCAAAGAAAATAAACCTGTGGAAAATGAAACAAACACGAAAATAACCGCCGGGAATACCAAAACAAAAACGCCCGATGTAGCTGAAAAGCCTGTAGTTGTCGTAACCAGAACAGTTGCTGAGAACAACGCCGCCGGTAGAAAAGTAGCCGAAAAAGCTTCTCCCGTAAAAAGGAAAGTCAGACCTGCAAGAATTAAAACTCCGGTTAAAAGTGTGGTTAGAGAAACAAAAAAACCGGTAGAGCCGAATCCGCTCGAAAATATTCAACTGATAATTTTGTTCAAAGACGGAACAAGGATTGAGCGACCGATGAGCGAAGTCTTGCGCGTCGGCGTTGATAAAGGCGTTTTAACTTTGATAACAAAAGACGGGGCGATTGCGCGTTACAGGATTTTAGACGTGGCG
Organism: Acidobacteria bacterium 28-9; assembly: GCA_002050355.1. Lineage (GTDB taxonomy): Bacteria > Acidobacteriota > Blastocatellia > Pyrinomonadales > Pyrinomonadaceae. The sequence continues at coordinate 5,178 of MWYY01000066.1, read as the reverse complement.
AAAATGACGATTGAATAAATGCAGATTTCAAATTCCGGTTTGAGTGATGTTTGCAACGTTGAGTTTTAAACTTTAATTTGGAATTTGAAATCTATATTTGAATTATGCGCAAATGAGAGATTACTGGCAAACCTCAAAACGAAAAATCGCTTTTCGGGGAAAAACGCTGGTAATGGCGATTTTGAACTTAACGCCCGATAGTTTCAGCGACGGCGGAAAATTTTTCTCAATCGAAAACGCTTTAAAGCAAGCCGAAAAACTCATTGAAGAAGGCGCGGACATTCTGGACATCGGCGGCGAATCCACGCGCCCGAACAGCGAAAGAGTTTCCACCGATGAAGAAGTTTATCGCGTCGTTCCGGTTATCGAAGGGATTTCCAAAAAATTTGACGTTCCGATTTCGATTGATACAACCAAAGCCAAAGTAGCGGAAAGAGCCGTAAATGCGGGCGCGGAAATTATCAACGACATTTCCGGCTTGCGATTCGACGAAAAAATTGCTGAAGTCGCGGTAAAGCACAATGCAGGTTTGATTCTAATGCACTCACGCGGCGATTTTGCGATGATGCATAAACAAACGCCGGTAGAAGATATTTTTCGGGAAGTTTGCGGTGGTTTTCGTCAAAGTATTAAAAAGGCGAAAAGTTTCGGTGTCAAACCGGAAAATATCGCGCTCGATATCGGCATCGGCTTTAGCAAAACTTTCGAGCAGAATTTGGAATTGCTGGCGAAACTCGATATGCTCGCCGCCGAGTTTCAAAATTTTCCGCTTCTCGTCGGCGCGTCACGCAAATCTTTTATAGGAGAAATTTTAGGTGATGCGCAAGCGTCGGAAAGATTAAACGGCTCGCTTGCCGCCGCCGCGATTTCCGTTTGGAACGGTGCAAACATCGTGCGCGTTCACGATGTTCGTGCGACAATCGAAACGTTGAAAATCGTCGAAGCCCTAAAAAAACATTTATGAAATTTATAAAATTTGCAGTTGTAACCGGTCTTTTCCTATTCGTTTCCGGTTTTACCGAATGCTACAAACCTGTAACGAATTCGGGCTTGCCGCCAAATATCAAAAAAGTTGCCGTCCCCGCATTTCAATTTGAAGTCAGAGGCGCACGTTACCGCGTCGAGTCGCGTTTTACCGAATCCGTGAGCCGCGAAATCATCAAGCGCGGTCGGGGTCTGAAAGTACAGGGGACGCGCGATGGCGCGGACGCAGTTGTCGAAGGCACTATACGCGATTTTAATTTTTCCGGCGTTTTGCTTGACCGACAGGGACGCGCACGCGTTTATGAAGTAACGATTACCGCCGCCGTAACCGTCCGCGATTTGCGGGAAAATAAAATTCTCTATGATAATCAAAATTTAATCTTCCGTGATTCATTTGAATTTAGCGAAGACCCGCGCTCGTTTTTTAACGAAGAAGACCCGGCGGTCGAACGTATGTCGCGCGCATTCGCCGAATCGATCGTTTCAACAATTATCAACGGTTTTGCCGTGAAAGAAGATAAAGGAAAATAAAACCGCAGAAAAATTGCAACGATAAATGGCGTAATAAAGAATCTATCATGCATGCACCACTTATCATTCATCATTCTTAAAATCTGCGGATCAAATTTTTTATGGCAATTTTAACTCGTGAAAATTTTCGCGAAAAATTGAAAAAGCGAGAAATTGCACCTCTGTATTTGCTATTCGGAGCGGAGACTTACCTGCGGGATTTGGCGGCGAAAACGATTGCGAATTTAGTTCTTGCGGATTCTTCTCTTAGAGAATTCAACGAAATCGAACACAGTTTGTCTGACAGCAAAGTTCAGCACGCGCTTGCAGACGCTGAACAACTTCCGATGATTGTTGCACACCGCGTTGTGAAAATTACAAACTTAGTAGTTTCTGCAAACGCAAAAAAAGATAATCTTAAGGAAGAAGACGAAGAAATTCTGACCAGGTATTTGAGGCGTCCATCGGAAACTTCCGTCGTAATTTTTGTCGCCGACGAACTCGACAAACGCCGTAAACTTTCCAAAATATTACTTGATAATTGTGTCGCCGTTGAATTTACGGAATTGTCTGATGTCGAATCAATCAATTGGGCGAGAACTAAATTAAAAGAGTTTGATGCCGAAGCCGACGAGCGCGCTTTGCGTCATTTGTTCGGATTAATTGGAAACGACGTTCGGCATTTGACAAACGAAATTGAAAAACTTGCCGTCGCCGCTTTGCCCGATAAACTGATTACTTTCGATTTGGTCGAATCGCTCGTTCCGAATTCGCGCACGATTTCTAATTTTGATTTAACCGATTACTTGCTTGCCAAAAATAAAGAACACGCGCTCCTGACTTTGAAGAAAATTTTGGACGACGGCGCAGAACCGTTGATGATTTTGGGTTTGATTGCAAACAATTTTCACCGTCTTTTTTTATCGAAAGAGTTGATGGGGCAAGGTGTGGAACGCCGCGAGGTAGCACGTATTATGAAATTGCCCTACACCAAACAGGAAGAATTTCTGGCAACAGCGCGCCGGGCGGATGCGGAAATACTCTCGCGCACGATGCGTAAAATCGCCGAAACCGATTTGGCAATCAAAACCTCGAAAGGCACGCCGCGCTTGCAGATTGAAATGCTGGTTTGCGAATTGACTGCATTTTGAGCTCCGAAATAATCTTTAAAATAAAAAATCGGAAACGAACTTGCTTAAGGCTCGTTTCCGTTCAATTAAAGGAGAAAACTATGAAGACATGAGGTAAAACTTTTTACTTTTCGGCTAAATTGTTAGTATGCGATGTTAAACGCGATTTGTAACGCGCAGCCGTATTTTTATGCAAAACACCTTTGTTGACTGCTTTGTCAATAATAGAAACAGTCGGGTTAAGAAGCTCCTGGCTTTGCGTGCGGTCGCTGCCTTCGATGGCGGAGCGAAGGCTTTTTACTTGTGTTCGCAATTTAGCGCGATTGCTGCGATTGACAGCTCGACGCTTTTCATTTTGCCTGACACGCTTTTCGGCTGATTTATGATTCGGCATTAAAAATTCTCCGTAAATTCTTTGTTTAACCAAGCAAAAAATTAACGCTGGTTAAGAAACTATTAAGTATAATTGTTGAGTTATACATTGTCAAGTTCGTGCTTTAGTAGTCCATTCTGGAAGTGAAGGCATGCATCATATCAACGAATAAAACGAAAATCGGCGGGTAAAAAACAAATTCTGGCTTTAGATTCGGGGAGAGAAAAGACGGCACGGCTTCGGCGATTACTATCTCAAAATAATTTCCGATAATAAGTCCGATGCCCAAACTCATACAAAATCCTAGAACGAGAAAGCCAATTGCCGAAGCGCGCGTGAATGGTTTTCTGACGGGTTCGGTTTCCTGCAAAATCGAATCGTGAATATCTTCGTTGGTGTATGTATAGCGCTCGGAAGCCGCGCGTAGCCGACCGGCGAGGTGGAAAACTCCGGCAATGAACAAAGCAAGCAAAATTGTTTTTCCGACTGCTTCCGAGTTTGCCCAAATCTCCGGTTTAAGGATAGCGACAAAACAGGTCGAAACGAAAAGCGCAACGGTGGGGAAAATAATTTTTTGCAAAGCAAGAGTTTCGCGGCGTTCGTCTGCAATCATACGGTCTATAATTTCGTTGTAGCGGCGGTCGTAAGCCATTTGCCGCCAGCGTTTTGCATGCGGGTTTTCAGAACTGAATACAGCTGTTTCGGTTTTGTTAAACTGCTGTCTGAGTAATTTTTTATCGTAATCAGCGCGCCTCTGTGGATTTCCCAAAACTTCGTAGGCTTTAGCTACACGAGCAAACTCGCGGGAAGAAATTTCCGCGCCGCCGTTAACGTCCGGATGAAGTTCGCGGGCGAGGCGACGATATGCCGATTTTATCTCGGCGTCTGAAGCCTTTGAGGATATTTTCAGAATTTTGTAAAAATCCGTCATCGCTAAAAAATATAGAATAAGGAGAGATGACAAGCGGGAGCGCGCTGCAATTTACAAGAAAATTGTAGCACAAAACCGCAAATTTTGAGAAAACAATTCGCGGTCAAAAGTTGGATTTATAAGTAAGAGAAACAGTTGTAATTAATTTAAATCGTCAATTTGTAAACTGATCGGATTTGCGCCGGCGATTTTTACGGCATCAATCACTTTTGCTACTCGTCCGTAATCAATTGCGCGCGGCGCTTTTATAAAAACTGTTTTTTCTATTTTTTCGCCTTCCGTTAAATCATTTCTCGATTCCGCACCTACGGAATAAGCGTGATTTTCCGAACGTTTTCGAAAAATTTCCGAAAGTTTTTCGATGAGTTTTTCCGGCGCTTCGACTGTTCCGAAATCGTCTTGATTGTTTATTTTTAAGGTCGCGTCGGAATTTATGGCAACGATTAGTGTGTGCGGATTTGGTATGCCGCCGTGTTTTGGTGCTTGTGGAATCTTTGCTTTAAAATCGGTCGGTTTAGCAGGCGAAATGACCATAAAAATAATCAGCAAAACGAGTAGAACATCAATCAATGGCGTTACATTGATGCTCGGTTTTATGTTGTTCATAGATTTTCTCCTTTGCGGTTTTAATCTTTTAGACACCGAATGAGAGAAAAAGTTCCCGAAAAAGATTTGTCAAAACTCGCACCAATCGGACGCTTTAACAAGACGCGGTTTGACACTGTCAACCCAATGACTATAATAATTTCTTTTGCCTTTTGCGCTGTTTGAAAGCTGTAGAGTATCCTTGAATTTTGTATGATTATTGATTTAACAACTCAGGAAAAATCGCGCACTTCGTTTAACTTTCTCCTGCAGCCGGACGAAATAAATCTGGAAGGCGAAGCGATAAAATTAAAAGCCGCGGTAAAAATCGAAGCGAACTTGACGAAAGGAATTGTGCAAACCGCTTTGCAGGGCGAAATTTTTGCTTGTGTCGAACTCGAATGCGGTCGTTGTTTGCAAGCGTTTGAAAATCATCTGGAAATTCCGGTTGAGGCGATTTTCGTAACGCCAGAATATTTTACAGAAGAAAAAGAAGCTCAACTGAATTTGCAGGACTTAGAAGTTTCAATTTTTGAAGGCGATAAGATAGATTTAAGAGAAGTCGCGCGCGTTCTTTATTTTTGGCAAGCAAGTAATCGGTTAAATCAAAATTAGAAATCGTGCGCGAATTCGGAACGAGCGATTCGACCAAATCGAAAGTAATC
>MWYY01000060.1 GCA_002050355.1 Acidobacteria bacterium 28-9 | reverse complement strand
TTCACCAACGTCGCGGTTGCGACAAATGCCAACGGCGAATTAGTCGGCACACTTCCCGATTTCAGAGCACGTAATCAATCAACCTCGCAGGACAGCCGCCAATTTCAACTCGGTTTCAAATTTATTTTCTAAATTTGAATTAACGGAGAATCTTTCTTTTTTCTTTGCGTTCTTCGTGTTCCCTGCGCATAAAATGTTTTACAAGTTGATTCGTCTCTGGGAAATCAAATCGCTTTTGAATATGCCGAAACGACGGGCAACATTTGGATTGCTAATTTGAAATAGAAGGATGATTTGTAGCAAGACAGCACATAGCGGCTAAATTATCTTTACGCCATGCCGCCGCCCAACAAGTCATTGGACGTGAGGCGGAAACAGCGACTTTGTTAAAAACGTCGTCCGTTTCCCTCACGTTGAACGGTGGCGATTTCTGCCCATGTCAACTCAACCGTTCGGCACTTATTAGTTTGCGTAGTTGTAAGGAGAAAATCGCTTGGACATTAAGGCTTATCTTGAACGAATTAACTATTGCGGCTCGCTTACTCCGACTGCCGATACATTGCGCCAATTGCAAATAGCGCATCTGTCAGCAGTGCCGTTTGAAAACTTAAGTATTCACGCCAAACAGCCGATAGTTCTTGAAGACAATGCACTGTTTTCCAAAATCGTCGAGCGTCGGCGCGGCGGTTTCTGCTATGAGGCGAATGGTTTGTTTGCCTCATTACTCTGTGCATTAGGTTTCAGAGTTGCGCTGCTTCCAGCCGGAGTTGCAAATTCAGAGGGCGGCTTTGGACCGGACTTCGACCATATGGGGTTGATGGTGATGTTAGAGCAGCGTTGGCTTGCAGATGTAGGTTTTGGTGATTCGTTTCGCGAACCATTATTGCTTGATAAACAATGCGAGCAGATACAGGGCAAGCGGGCTTATCAAATTGTTCCCGACGGTAGTCATCTGATTCTTATGCAGCGTGATGTGGAGGATATATGGAAATCTCGGTATCGTTTTACCTTACAGCCTTACAATTATTCTGACTATGCTGAAATGTGTCATTATCATCAAACCTCGCCTCAATCACATTTTACCAGAGCGCGTATCTGCTCACGGGCAACGGAGGAAGGGCGCTTAACATTGAGCGAGATGCGTTTTATCATTACGTCTGAGAACGGCGAACGGCAAGAGCGAACTCTAGCGACTCAAAAAGAATACGAGACGATATTGCGCGAATATTTCGGAATTGTAATGACAGTCTAAAGCTACGTTGTTTTTTTCAATAACGCCGTGCCGAACAATTCAATGAACGCGAGGCGAAACAAGCTTGCTTCATAAAATAAAAAAGCCGTCTTTTGTAAAAACGGCTTCCAATCAATTTAATTTCGTAAATAATCTCTAACTCATAAATCCGCGAAAGTTTTTCGGATTAACCGTATAACCCGGAAATATTTTGTCGTAGCTCGCATTGCCGAGATGTCGTCCGGCGATTTCGGCGAAAACGCTGCGGAAGTCGGTTGTAACGGCTAAATCGCGTCCTTCGTTTAACTGGTCGTCCTTTAAGCCTTTCCATTCGCCGTAAACTTTCCCGCCTTTGACGGCGTTTCCTAAAATCAGCATTTGGTTGCCGTGTCCGTGGTCTGTGCCGTTTGTGCCGTTTTGTCTGGCTGTTCTTCCGAATTCGGACATTGTTAAAATCACTACATCGTCCATTTGCGCGCCCAAATCCGTGGCGAGTGCGGCGATTGATTGTCCGAAATCGCGTAGAAGATTTGCGAGTTGTCCGCGCGCGCCGCCTTCGTTCGAGTGCGTGTCCCAGCCGCCGGATTCGGCGAAGGCGACTTCCAAACCGACGTTTGCCTTGATAAGCTGCGCGATTTGCAAAAGCGAGCGACCCAGAGCCGAGTTTGGATATTGAGCGCCGTTAGCGGCTTTATACTGCGCCGGATTCGCTTTTTTCAGGAAATTCACCGCTTCAAAAGTTTCTTTTCCGGTTTCGCCCAGAGAGTCTTTGGCATTTATTTGCTGATAAATTCCTTCAAAACCGCCTTGCACGGCGTTCGTGTAAACTCCGGCGTTAATGGCAAAATCCGCAAGATTGGTCATCGCAACCGTCGGCGCGCGTCCCATCAAGCTGCGCGGAAGTTGTCCGGTCATCGCAACAGCTTGAAACGGTGAAGCGTCTTTTTTATTTTCGCTTTGAAGAATGCGGTTGAGCCAGCCGTCGCGCGTGGATTTCACTCCGGGCGTCGCCGATTCCATATAATCCTGCGCGTCGAAATGCGAGCGCGTGTTATCGGGCGAACCGACCGAATGAACAATCGCCAGTTGCTTGCTTTGCCAGAATTTTTCGAGCGGTTTAAGCGACGGATGAAGCCCGAAAAATCCATCCAAATTTATCGCGCCATCGGTTTGATTGGGTTTGCTAATGGCAATCGTCGGGCGCAAATTGTAATACTCGCTTTCGCCGTGCGGGACAACGGCATTCAAGCCGTCAACTGCACCGCGCTGGAAAATCGTGATGAGAATTTTGCGTTTGCCGTTTTTATTTGTGAGCGTCTGCGCGTTTGCAAATTGATGCAAAAAACTCGGGGCAGCCGTCATAAAACCGAAACTCGCCAGCCCGATGCCGCTCGCCTTCAAAAAATATCTTCTATCCATAAATATATTAGCCTCAAAATTGAAATGATTTTTCGGGAACCCAAATCCGCGTAACTTTTATTTAGACGTGCGAACAAGTGTTTTAGTCGTTTTTATTTTTAGGAAATATTAACAACCATTAAGGAAATTTAGAATAAATGCAAAATTCAAACTTCTTTTTTCCTCACCCCGCCCAAACCTTTGTCCCTGTTAAATCTGTTCCGGCTTTCGATTTACAAATCCGACCGTTTGTTGCAAACTTGAAATAGGTAAGATGATAATAAAAAATTTCGGCGCGCGGGTGGAAAGTGTTTGGGAAGGCTTGCGTCCGCTGACAAAAAAAATGCTGGTTGGCGCAATTGAAGCCAATCCGACTGCACCAAAACAAAAATTCTCCTACGATGCTCACGCCGATTGGGAACTCAGCCGTCTTCTGTCCGCTTTGGACGAGCAAACAAAAGACCCGGAAATTCGCCAAAACGTCGATAAGCTTGCGGAAATAAAAATTTTAGCCGAAACCTGCGCCGACGTTCTCGAAGCGCAAACTGAATCGGCGGAAGTTTTCATTCAATTAGCGACGCGCGCGCTCGAACGCAACGATTTTAAAAAAATAGACGTGCTTGCCGATATTCTATTCGAGCGTTTTTCAGCCGGTGAAATTGCGGAAATCATACGTCAAACTGAATTTGCGCAAATCCGCGCCATTGCTTACGAAACACTTGCGCTTATGCCGACGCAGTACATTTTGCCGCTTCTGGACGATTCAATTTATTACGAAATTGTCCGCAATGCGCTCGAACAGCAGGCGTTTGAATTCGACAACGAAGAGGCGCGTCAAATCATTGAACAGTTGGAGTTTGAAGACACGGGCGGCGACTGATTTATTGCTTTTAATTTACGCTGTCTGTTATTTCTTTCTCTTCCGGCAAACTAATAATTCTGCCCGAAAGCCAGAATTGACCGCTCAAGATGCCTCCGATTTTCGGCTCGTCGGAAACTAATTTTACATCTGCGACGACATCAATTTCCCCGCCCAAAGTTTCCACCAAAAAGCTGTAGAATTTTTCTTTGCTGAGTTCGTTCGTCTTTAGCTCAAACTCTTTTATTTCGCCCGCAAAAACGCCGACCGGACGCGGCGGAATATCGTCGTCCGTTTCACCGACCGCGAAAAGTCCGCTCGGCACGAAGGATTTGGCAGCGAATTTCGGTTCGTTCGTCTGCGCGGCGTAATAATCCTGTTCGCTTTGGTAAATCTTAAAATCGTTGGAAGCGAAAGCTGTCAATTGAATTTCCCTGTTTTTCGGAAAATCAATTTGTTCAATAGTGCGGAAATCCGGTACGTCAAATACAAACGGATATTCGCACGATTCTGGATTGTTTTCCTCACGCGGATTTGCCCAGGCGTAAAAACCGCCGTCGAGTTCCGACGAATCGCGCTCAATCGCCCGCGTCAAACAAACAAGGCGTTTGCTTTTCCCGTCAAAATGCGGATTGAAACCGACCAATTCCTGATTAATGCTTCCCTGTAAATAAATTTCCGCGCCCGAAGCGTCCGCAAACCTTAAATAAAAACCTTGCGGACACCTTATCGATTCGACGCGATTGATAGTTTCGGTAATCAAAACATTAACGTCCTGCTCGCTTTGGACGGGAAATCCGATGTCGGAAAGATTGCTCATATATTTTTCTAAGCAGCCGAAATCGTGCCCGTTTTTCCTTTCATTAAACGCTGTTCATAAAGGGGAAATCCAGCCGTCAGTTCCGCTACATCTTTTTTAACTTTAGTTTTTATTTCTTCCGATTCAGGCTCGCGGATAATCGCGGCAATCATTTTGCCGATTGCACGCATTTCCGTTTCCTTCATTCCGCGCGTCGTCAGCGCAGGTGTTCCCAAGCGAATTCCCGAAGCGACAAACGGCGAATTTTTATCAAACGGAATCGTGTTTTTATTTACTGTAATATGAACGGCGTCTAGCGCTTTTTCGGCGACTTTTCCCGTAATTCCTTCGCCGTCGGCAAATACGTCAACCAACATCAAATGATTGTCCGTTCCGCCGGAAACGATTCGCAAGCCTTCCGCCTGCAAAGTTTCGGCTAAAACTTTTGCGTTTTTCAGAATTTGCTCCTGATACGCCTTAAAATCCTCGCGCAGAGCTTCGCCGAACGCGACGGCTTTCGCCGCGATGATATGCACAAGCGGTCCGCCCTGAACACCCGGAAACACCGCTTTATTTACGTCTTTGGCAAATTCTTCACGGCACAAAATCAAACCGCCGCGCGGACCGCGCAAAGTTTTATGCGTCGTCGTCGTAACAAATTCGCAATGCGGAACAGGCGACGGATGCAAACCAACCGCAACAAGTCCGGCAATATGCGCGATGTCTGCCATCACAATCGCGCCGATTGATTTTGCAATTTCAGAAATTTTTTGAAAATCAATCGTGCGCGAATAAGCCGACGCACCGCAAATGATCATTTTCGGCTTATTTTCTTCGGCGGTTTTTTGCAGTTCATCGTAATCAATCGTCTCCGTATCGCGTGACACGCCATAATCTGAAACTTGAAAATTCAGCCCCGAAAAATTCATCGGATGTCCGTGCGTCAAATGCCCGCCGTGCGACAGATTCATCCCCAGAATTTTATCATTGTGCTGCAACGCGGCGAGAAAAACCGACATATTCGCCTGCGCGCCCGAATGCGGCTGGACGTTGGCGTGTTCCGCGCCGAAAATCCGTTTCGCCCGCTCAATCGCCAGATTCTCGACGACATCGGCAAACTCGCAGCCGCCGTAATAGCGCTTCGCCGGATAACCTTCGGCATATTTGTTCGTAAAAACCGAACCCATCGCTTCGAGAACAGCGTCAGAAACAAAATTTTCCGACGCGATAAGCTCTAGTCCGTCCGATTGCCGCCGAGTTTCGTTGTCGATTGCTTCGCTGATTATTTGGTCAGCTTCGGCTAAATTTGCCGTAAAAGATTTGTTCATTATGTTTTCACTAAATTAAAATTATTTTTCCAATTCCGAAATTTCTTCGACTCGCCGCGCGTGTCGTCCGCCTTCAAATTTTGCGCCTAGATATGATTTGACGATTTTTGAAACTTCCGCTGCCGAAATCATTCGCGCCGGAATGCTCAAAACATTTGCATCGTTATGCTGGCGTGCTAATCTCGCTGTTTCTTCGTTCCAAGCAAGCGCTGCGCGCACTCCGCGGATTTTATTGGCGGCGATTTGCATTCCGTTGCCCGAACCGCAAATTAAAAGTCCTTGTGTGACTTCGCCGCTTGCCACTTTTTCCGCCACCTTTTGCGCGTAAATCGGATAATCAACCGATTCCGTCGAATTCGTACCGACATCATCGTATTCAAAGCCGAGTTCTTCAAGTTGTTTTTTTACCTTTTCTTTGTCTTCAAAGCCTGCGTGGTCTGAACCGATTGCGATTTTCATTTTTTACTTCCTTTATTTTTGATTTAATTCTAGTCGAAATTGTAGATATTATAAACGAATTGAAAAAGTAAAGAATCACGCGCAGTAAAAAGTTTTAAGAATTATAACGGGTAATAATCCGCAACCAGAATGCTGACTATATAAGCGCCTGCTGTAGTTTTTGTTCCGTGTCTTTTTCCTTCTGGGTAAATTCCCGCGCTGTTTAGTCCGGCATTTGTTTCCTTTCCTTCAACGCGAAACATTAGACCTTTCGGTTTTTTCGTAAAAGTTGCATACTCGCGCTATTCTATTTCGCTGGTTATTACTTTTGTTACTTTGCCCAATTTCTTTTCGGCGTCTTTAACGAGCATTTGCGGATAAATACCGGCGGTGGTTTTATAATTTGCGTCCCAAACTTGGATAAATTCGATTTTAGCCTTCTCGTTGACCGGCGCGTCGGTGTTTTCCTCGCCTGCCTGCAGTGTCATCACGGTTTTCCCCTTACGACTGACTTCTACTAAAGCAATGCCTTCGCCGTCACTCGTGCGTTTGAGTTTATATCCTTTGAGAGCTTTTCTGGCTTGGGCAATCGTCATCCCTAAGCGCACGACTCCGGCAGAATTGCTTGTTATCGAAAAATTTTGCTGTGCGCTGGCTACGCCGACCGACAAAAGACAAAACGCCAAAAATATAATTATTTTTTTCATTTTTATTTTCCTCTAATTTTGATAATGAATCGGGTCCTGCACATTTGCTTGAGAAAATCCGCGTAGACGAAGCGCGCACGAATCGCACGCGCCGCAAGCCAAATCTTCACTGCGGTAACACGACCATGAAAGATGAAGCGGCGCGCCGAGTTCGATTCCTTTTTTCACGATTTCGGCTTTCGACAAATGAATAATCGGCGTTACTATTTTTATTCGCGTTTCAGATTTCGTTCCCGTTTCAATTGTCCTTTCAAACGCCGCATAAAATTCCGGTCGGCAATCGGGGTAACCGCTCGAATCTTCTGCAACCGCGCCGACGTAAATCGAATTCGCCCGCAGAACTTCCGCCCAACTGGTCGCAATCGAGAGCATATTGGCGTTGCGAAACGGAACGTAGCTTGTCGGAATTTTTTTGCTTTCTAAATCGGCTTCGGAAACTTCGATATTTTTATCGGTCAAGGATGAGCCGCCGATTTTGGCAAGATATTCAATCGAGACGGCAAGTCGTTTTTCGACGTTGTAAAAATCCGCGATGTCTTCGAACGCACGTCGCTCGCGTCGTTCGGTGCGCTGTCCGTAGGAAATATGCAGCAGCGCGATTTCTTCGCTTTCCTGTTTGGCAATCGCGGCGGAAACGCACGAATCCATTCCGCCGGATACGAGGCAAATGGCTGATAATTTTTGATTTGGCGACATCTACGCGACTTGTTTGATTTGTTGAGAATAATCTGAAATTCGACGTAAAACTCTTTCTTTTTTCTCAATATTTTTTATCTTTTGAGATATGCTTAACGCTTCTTTAAATCTTTCTTCAGCCGCAAAATTCTCCGCAATTTCAGCCAGCACACTCGAAGAATCCATACTATCTTGCGAACTTGAAGAATCTTCGCCTTTTCGGGCAATGGCAACAGCCTTGTCCCAAAGTTCACCAGCTTTAAAAACGGCTTTAATTTTGTATAAAGACTTGGCGATTTTGTGCAAGAGGACGGCTTGCTGCCATTCGGAAATATTTTCCGCGAGAGAGCTTTTTTCGGCTTCGGTGTAAATGGAAAACGCTTTTTCCAAATGACCGATTGATGCTAAATAATCGGCAACCGCCTGCAACGCTTCGCTTTTCTCATAACTCTCCGACATCAATTGTGCCGCACCGTAAGCCTGCTGCCAATTTTTGTTTTTAATAACCCAATGAACCGTATCCAGCAAATATAAATCTCTGTCTTCATCGTCTTGAATTGATAAAGCAAGGCTTACCGCTTCAAAACTTCGTGAATAAACTTGAGTTTGCAACACTTCTTTAAATAGCTTGATTTTTTCCGCGTCGTTGTTCATACCTGTTATTTAAGCACAGCTTTGGCGAATTTTGACAGTAGAATTTTGATGTCTTGCGCTTCTAAACCCGGGAAGCGTAACGACCAATGACCTTCACCGAATTGCGGTGTATATTAGGCAATTTCACCGAACAGCATCGGTTCAACCATCTCGGCGCGAACTCCTGAAATCTTTTCACCTCGATAAGCGGCGCGAATCGGTAAATTATATTTGTAACCGGACAAAGGATTTTCAAACACTGAAACACCGTCCTCATCAATGCGAAACGCGCTCGGATTCGTTCCACTCAACCCGCGATAAAGTGTAAGCGTAATGTCATTCATTGCTTAAACTCCGTGAACGTCCGCGCCCCAAATGTATTTGTGAAGCTGCAAATTAAGCCTGACCTTCAAACTGCTTCGCGCAACCGTTTCGGAAATTTCCGCTAAATTTTCAACACCGAAAATCGGTGAAATCAAAATCTCTTTTGTCCGATTTTCCAAATCGTATTTTGCAATAATATCTTTCGCAAATTCCCAATCGTTTAATTCTGCGATAACGAACTTTACTTCGTCTTTGTCGGCGCGCAAGCGTTCCAAATTTTGCCAGTGGTTTCGTTCGCTTTCGCCCGACGCCGGACATTTCACATCTAAAATTATCTTCGCGCGCTCGTCAACATTCTCGGTTGAAAAAAAGCCGCCGGTTTCAATCAAAACTTCGTAGCTGTTGTCCAGAAGTTCTGTGATAAAAGGAAATACATTCTTCTGCGCGAGCGGGTCGCCGCCCGTAACTTCAACTAAATTGCAATTAAACTCGCGCAGTTTCTCAAAAATTCGTTCAAATGAAATACGCTCGCCGCCGGTAAAAGTATAAACTGAATCGCACCACGCGCATCGCATCGGGCAACCCGTCAAACGCACGAAAGCGCACGGTCGTCCGGCGTGCGAAGATTCGCCTTGAATCGAGTGAAAAATTTCCGTGATGCGTAAGTCCATAAATTAAAAGAAAAATTTAAACGCAGATACACATAGATTATCACAGATAAAAACAGATAATAATTGATGACCGGTATTTGATAATCTAAAAAAGGTATTGTCCGTTTTCAATTTTCCATTGCTTCAATCTGCGTTCATCTGCGGTTAAATTTTTCTTTATTTGAATTTTTGCGTTAAAATTTCCGGAAAGGAGAATTTATAAAAATATGCGAAAACAGTTGAAAAATTTTGTCGAAGCCATCGGCACGGACGCAATTGCCATTATTCCGGCGGCGCACGAAGTTACGCGCTCGTATGACACGGAATTTAAGTTTCACCAGGACCCTGATTTTTATTATTTAACCGGATTTCCCGAACCGGACGCGATTGCCGTTATCGCTCCGTCGAACAAGAAAAATCCCTACACGCTATTTGTTCGCCCGCGCGACCCTTTGATGGAAACTTGGTATGGCAGACGCGAAGGCGTCGAAGGCGCAGTAAAAAATCACGGCGCGGATAAAGCATTACCGATTGAAAAATTTGAATCGGAACTCGCCAAAATGCTCGACGGACACGAAAAACTTTATTACCGTTTCGGCGTTGATAATAAACTAGACCAGCAAATTTTGCAGTATCTTTCCGGTCAGCGTTTCAAGCGTTTGAAAACCGCATATCCGCCGCACACTATTATCGACCCGACGATTCTTATACACGAAATGCGCCTGCACAAAACTGACGGAGAAGTCAAATTAATGCAAAAGAGCGCCGATATTGCCGCCGAAGCGCACGTTTTGGCGATGCAATCAACAAAACCCGGTATGAACGAATCGCAAATCGAAGCGATTATCGAGCATTATTTCCGTATGAACGGCGCGGCGGGCGTCTCCTACAATTCAATCATCGGCGGCGGCGCAAACGCGACAATTTTGCATTATGTCGAAAACAACGCGCCGCTCAAAGACGGCGATTTGTTACTAGTCGATGCGGGCGCGCACTACAAAGGCTACGCTTCGGACATCACTCGCACGTTTCCCGTGAGCGGCAAATTTACAAAACCGCAGCGCGAAGTTTACGACATCGTTCTCGACGTTGAAATCGCTTGTCTGGAAGCGACAAAAAAGGGGAACACCGTCAAACAACGCCATGAACTTTCGATTGAACTGTTGACAGAAGGAATGAAACAACTCGGACTTCTCAAAGGCAAAACAAAAGATTTAATCAAGAAAAAAGCCTTTATGAAATACTATATGCACGGCGTCGGACATTATCTCGGCTTAGACGTTCACGACGCGGGACGTTATTTCACCGACCCGAAAGCAAAAAATTCGCGCCCGTTTGAAGCCGGAATGGTTTTAACCGTTGAGCCGGGACTCTATATTCCGCCGGACGATAAAAACGCGCCGTCAAAATATCGCGGCATCGGAATTCGCATCGAAGACGACGTTTTGGTAACCGAAGACGGAAACGTAAACCTAACGGCAAGTTGTCCGAAACAAGCGGAAGAGATTGAAGAGTTGATGAACGGAAGACAGGCTAAAAGCGGAAAGAAATAATCAGTTTCTTTCACAAAAACAAATGCAATTTGAAGAACTCGGCAAAAACATTCCCGCGCTTTTCTCCGCCTTACTGGTGAGCATTCTTTTTATTCAATCGGGACTCGATAAAGTGTTCGATTGGAAAGGCAATCTCGAATGGCTAACCGGACATTTTTCCAAGACGTTTTTGCGAGCAATGGTTTCGCCGATGCTCGCAACAATTACGTTAATGGAAATAGCAACCGGATTTTTAAGTGCTGTCGGAATCGTCTATTTTCTGATTGCGGGTTCAACCGTTTTGATATTTTACGCTTCAATCCTCGGCGCGGCATCAATCGTCGCGCTCTTTTTCGGACAGCGCGTCGCCAAAGATTACGCGGGCGCTGCAGTTTTAATTCCGTATTTAATTCTGCTGATTATTTTGATGTATCTGACGAATCCGTTTCAGAAGAATTAATAGAAGGGGGAAAATAAACAGATTTTATCGATTGGGAAGCTGTAAAAAGTTTTAGAATTTGTCGAATCAATCGAAAAAACTTACGACCGGAAATATTTTCAGATTTTACTTTGAATTTGACACTTTGGTAATGGCAAAAGTCGCCATAAAACCGTTGCGGTCGATTCTGATGTTCGTAGCCAGTTTCGGGTTGAGGTCTGTTAATTTGATTTGGTAACCGGAAAACGAAACGGTTTGCGGTTTTGAATTCGTATTCAGTTCAAAAGTTCTCGCCGCGCCACCGTTTGCTTTGCTGACTTTGATTTGAATTTTGGCATTGCCGGCTTGGATACACTTTACATCGGTTGGGCAGCGCGAGTCTTCGATGAGCGAAACGAAACGAATCGTTAATTTACTTTTGGCGTCGGTTTTTTGCTGATTTATCTTGACGGTAAATTGTTGTTTTGTTCGCGCTTGCAGAAAACCTGTCGCAACAAGCGTAAAAATTAAAATAAAAATTGTTTTTCGCATAATTTTCATCCTTTCAAAATTTTGAATCGTTTTCGATTCGTTTGCTTTGAGGTTCAAACATTTTTCTACGTTGTAAAAATAAAAGGCTAATAAAATATTTAACAAAAATTATTTAGCCTCTCCGTTATTCAGCAAGTTTTTCATCCAAGCAAAAATAAATTCCCGTGCTTTAAGGTGTGAGCCAATTTGTTTCAAGTTCGCCGTTTTCACTCAAGGTGAAAAGCGAACGACGATTTCCCCTGACATCTAGTTCCAAGCAATCAATCCAATTAATCGTCGAAGAAATAACGACAAAATTGGCTTGTCCGGCTTCTGATTCTTCTTTGCTCGGAACGCGGTCAATGATCTCTTCGGGCAAACCGGAATTTGCTTTTTTTGAAATCTGCGAAGGTGCTTCGCCGATATAAGCGCGCCGCGAGAAAAATTCCGTCGCCAACCATTGTTCTGCCTGAAGTTCGTCGTCAATGTGAATCGCCGCTTTACCTTTGATGCAAAGCTGAAGTTTTTCCTGCGGATGAGAAAAAGTAAACGAAACGTTTGAATTGTTTTGAATTTCCTCGATTTTCGGTGCGCCGATATGTGTGTGAAAAGCTAAGGCAGGCGGCTTGCGCCAGAAACGACGCAGCACGACAACCCGCAAATTTGGCGTGCAGCCGTCGGCAACGGTGCCGAAAACCGGTGTGTGAAACGGATGCTCGCGCTCTAAGACGCCCAAATCCAGATGCTTCCAGATTTTTTTTAGAATTTCGCCGTGTGAAAACGGCTTGTCCCAAATGCTTGGCATAGAAGATGTCAGATGTCAGATGTCAGATGCTAGATGTTAGAAATCAGTTTCTGACTGACATCCAGCATCTGATATCTATTTTTTCAGTTTATCAATAATTGCGTTGGCAAAATCAGCCGTTTTTGCCGTGCCGCCCAAATCTTTGGTTATGGTTTGACCTTCGGCAAAAACTTCGAGCATTGCACGTTCGGTGCGTTCCGCCGCGTCGCGTTCACCGATGTGCTTGAGCATCAAAATAGCTGACATCAAAACGGCGGTCGGATTTGCAACGCCTTGACCGGCAATGTCGGGCGCAGAGCCATGAACAGCTTCAAAAACTGCGCCGATTTCGCCGATATTTGCGCCCGGCGCTAAACCCAACCCGCCGATTAAACCGGCGCACAAATCCGAAACGATGTCGCCGTAAAGGTTTTCCATCACCATTACGTCAAACTGCTGCGGATTCATCACCAGCTGCATACAGCAATTGTCAATAATTTTATCGTCTGCCGGAATGTCGGGAAATTCTTTTGCTACATCATAAAAACATTGTAGAAAAAGTCCGTCAGACAATTTCATAATATTGGCTTTGTGGACGGCGGTAACTTTCTTGCGTCCTTCACGTTGGGCGAATTCAAAAGCGTAGCGCGAGATTCGCGTCGAGGCTTTCGCGGTAATGATTTTGATACTTTCAACGACGCCCGGAATAACAACGTGTTCGAGTCCAGCATACAAATCTTCCGTGTTTTCTCGCACGATAACAATATCGAGATTCGGATATTTGCACGGAATATTCGGCAGCGCGCGAATCGGTCGGACGTTGGCGTAAAGGTCGAGCGTTTTTCGCAAGCCGACATTAACGCTCGTAAAGCCTTTGCCGATGGGCGTAGTCAACGGACCTTTTAGCGCGACTTTGTTTTTTTTGATTGAATCGGTTGCTGATTCGGGCATAGTCGTGCCGAATTTCTCCAGAGCCTGCGCGCCCAAAATCTGCGTTTCCCATTCGATGTCAATGCCGGAAGCCTCTATAATTCTAACGGTTGCCGCGACGATTTCCGGTCCAATGCCGTCGCCCGGAATTAGTGTTATTGTGTGTTTCATAAAAAATTTTGCTAGTTTCCCTCGATTTTATCAATTCTGCAATTCGCTAATTTCATCTTACTTGGTTCTACCGAATCTGTGTTCTAACTTCGTTTTCTTCTATCCTTTAATTTACAATAATTGTGCAGTTTTCGAAGGTAACAATAATTTACAACGAACGGCGAACAACTGACAACGAACAAAACAATGAATGACCTTTTAATTATCGGCGGCGGCGTAATCGGTTTATCCGTAGCGCGTGAACTTCACAAAAAAGGCATTAAAAACATTACAATTCTCGAACGCGAAGGAGAAGTTGGAAAAGAAGCGTCTTTCGCCGCCGCCGGAATGCTCGCGCCGCACGCCGAATCCCAGCGAACCGACGATTTTTTTTATTTCTGTCATGAGTCAAACGAGATTTACCCGAATTTCGCGCGCGAGTTGTTCGATGAAACCGGCGTTGACATTGAACTCAACCGCGAAGGAACGCTTTATTTGGCTTTTACGGAAAACGATTCCAGGGAAATCCGCGAGCGTTTCGAGTGGCAAAAAAATTCGGGTTTCTCGGTTGAATACTTAACAGCGCAGGAAGTCAGAAAAGCTGAACCGTTCGTTTCGCCTGATGTACGCGAAGGTTTATTTTTTCCGCGTGATTGGCAAGTTGAAAATCGCCGGCTGCTTTACGCACTGCAAAAATTTGCAGAACTCAACGGCATTGAAATTCGCACGAACACGGAAGTGAAAAATCTACTATTTGAAAACGGCAAAATCATCGGCGCAGAAACCGACACTGAAAAATTTTTCGTCGGAAAGATTGTTTTAGCAAGCGGCGCGTGGACATCGCTCGTCAAATTGGATACGCGGGTTTTACCTATGCCGACCGTTCGACCGATACGCGGGCAAATGATAAGTTTTCGCACGGCAAAACGTTTGTTCGCAAAAGTTATTTACACGCCGAGAGGTTATCTTGTGCCGCGTGCCGACGGCAGAATACTTTCCGGCGCAACGGTTGAAGACGCCGGCTTCAACAAAAGTCTGACCGAGAGCGGCATCGAATTTCTGCGGCAAAACGCTCTGGAAATCTCGCCGAGTTTGGCTGGTCTCGAAATTTTTGAAAAATGGTCGGGTTTGCGTCCGTGCGCGGCAGATGGCTTTCCGATTTTGGGTGCGCTGCCCGAACTTGAAAATCTTTTCATAGCGACGGCGCATTATCGCAACGGAATTCTTCTCGCTCCGCTGACGGCAAAGATTCTAGCCGACAAAATCGTCGGTGATAAAAATTCAAAGTATCTGGAGAGTTTCAGCCCGCGCCGGTTTCGGACTGTAACGGCAATTTGAGTAAGGCAATAGAAAGTAGGCGGGTTAAAACCGATAGAAAATTCGATCGCGGATTATTATTGATTTTGCGATTTGATATAAAAAATTGATACTAAATTTATCAGCTAAAATTCATAATATCTGCTTGATTCTATGCTTTAAAACTTACAGAAAAATGCGTTACTTTGTTACTTTAATTTTATTTATATCGTTTGCGGTACTCAACGTTTCCGCGCAATCCGGGCGTGTTGCCGCGCCGAATCCTTTGCCCAATCCTGCAAATGTTTCGACCGTCGAGCAAATGTTTAATGAAGCCAACGATTACGCGAAAAAGAAATTTACCGAATACGAGCAGAAAAAAGTACCGTTTGCCGAGAATATTTATTACTTTGTTTTGCGCGAGCAAAAATTACTGGCGGCAAAATACGCGGCGACGGCAACAACGCGGCAGAATCTGGCGGGCGACGATTTTTATTATCTCGGGATGCTGCACTGGCTGGTGGAGAATTTTGATGGCGCGGCGGAAAACTTGCGAAAATTTCTCGCTCTTAATAAACCCGATTCATTGAAATTGCAAACGGCGCGGTCGGTCGTCGCTGTTGTCGCGGCACGCCAAAAAGAATTTGATGAAGCCGAAAAACTTCTAGTCGAATACTTGAAAAACGAGCCGGTGAAATTGAGCGAGCGCGCTCGGATGGAAAAGGAACTCGCCGCCGCTTACAAAGACAATAAAAATTTCGTGCGTGCCACGCCGCACGCTGAAGAAGCGTATCGCGCGGCAAAAATTCAGTTTCAGGAAGCGACTCCGCAAATGCGCAGTCCGGGCAGATTGCTCGAGGCGGGTTTAGACGTTTTTGAAATTTACGCGGGCGGCGGTAAACAAAACGAAGCTGACAAAACGCTCGAAGATTTACGGCGAACCGCTGTCTCCGTCGGATCAATCGACATTTATTACCACGCGATTGACGAAAACATCAAATATCTAATCGAAACAAAACGCAAACCCGACGCTTTGAAAATGTATCAAGACGCAATGGCGCAGACTGTAAAAGATTTTGTTTCCAAGCCTTTGCAGAACGACGTAATTCAACGCCTGCGGAGACGCGAGAGACAATTCAAACTGCTCGGCGATACTGCGCCTGAATTAGAAGAAGTTGATAAATGGTTTCCGGGAACGCCGCAAACCTTGGCAAATTTGCGCGGGCGTGTCGTTTTAATTGATTTTTGGGCGACTTGGTGCGGTCCGTGTCTGGCGGCGTTTCCGGCTTTGTCCGAATGGCAGCAGAGTTTTCAAAAAGACGGTCTCGTTATTTTGGGTTTGACGCGCTATTACAAAGAAGTTCAAACCGAAAAAGCTGACAACACCGCTGAACTTGAACATTTGAAGAACTTCCGAATTAAACACAAGCTGCCGTATGATTTTGTGGTGGCAAAAGGTCAATTGAGCCAGATAAACTATGGCGCGATTGGTTTGCCGACGACTGTTTTGATTGACCGCAAAGGTGTCGTTCGCTATATCGCAACCGGCACGAGCGAGCGGCGCGAAGACGAAATCAGGCGGGAAATTGAAAAACTTCTGGCGGAAAAATAAAAAAGTAAAAAGGTAAAAATAAGAAGACAACGGATAGGAATTTATCCTCCTATATTTTGCTTTTTGAGCCGTTACTTTTTGCTCTAAATCTATAATGGCGAAAGAATTGAGAATTTCAAAAAGTAAAACGCAGACTTTTTATGACCGCATTGCCGATGTTCATAATTTAATGATGAACGTCAACGGTTATCAATCTTCGATAGCAAAATACCTGCGCTCGGCGGCTTTAAATCTCGATGAAAACTCTTTGGTTTTGGACGCCGGAAGCGGAACGGGCATTGTTACGCTCGGTTTTTACGGCGCTGGTTTTCAACCGAGAAAAACCGTCGCTCTCGATTTGTCGTTTAATTCACTGAAAATTGCTGGTGAACAATTCGAATCAGACGCAGAAACCGACGCCGAAAACGTCTCTGCCGTTCAGGGAAACGTCTTGCAGCTGCCTTTTGACGACGACATTTTCGATTTGGTTTTATCGTGCGGCGTTTTGGAATACGTCTCGGTCAAAGAGGGCTTGCGCGAGTTTGCCAGAGTTTTGAAAAAAGGCTCGCATCTGGTTTTAATTCCGGTCAGATCTTCGATTATCGGCTCGGTTTTAGAAGTTTTGTATAAATTCAAAACTCGTTCGATAGAAGAAACAGAACGCATTGCCAGACAGCATTTTGAAATGGTCGATAAACACAAATTTCCTCTGACCGAACCAATTGGCTGGTCGAAAATAATTTTACTTTTACGCAAAACGTAAAAAGTGAAAAGTTAGGAGAACACAATTATCACTTTTCACCTTTTACGTTTTCTTTGCAATAATATCTGCATTCATACAAATTTTTCTCGGAGACGCAAATGAAATTTTACAGTGATATTTTGGGTTTAGTCGGCAACACACCGCTTGTTAAAATCAATCGTCTAGCCAATCAGCACGGCATCAAAGCGCAAATTTTCGCCAAGATGGAAAACTTAAATCCGGGGTTTTCAGTCAAAGATCGCATCGGGATTTCGATGATTGAAGCGGCGGAAAAAGACGGCTCACTCAAACCCGGCGGAACGATTGTCGAAGCGACAAGCGGAAATACTGGCATCGGTTTGGCGATTGCCGCGGCGGTCAAAGGCTACAAATGCGTGTTTGTTTTGACGGAAAAGGCTTCGATGGAAAAATCGCGTTATCTCAAATCGCTCGGCTCGGATGTCGTTATCTGCCCGGCAGCGGCAAAGCCCGGAACGCCCGACCATTACGTCGAAATGGCAAAACGCATCGCGCAAGAGACGCCGAACTCATTTTATCCCGACCAATATAATCATCCGGCAAATCCTCTGGCGCATTACCGCACGACCGGACCGGAACTCTGGCGCGACACCGACGGGCGCATTACGCATTTTGTTTCGAGCATCGGAACGGGCGGGACAATTTCCGGCACAAGTCGTTATTTGAAAGAGCAAAATCCGAAAATAAAAATCATCGGCGCAGACCCTTACGGCTCGATTTTCAAAACCTATAAAGAATCGGGGTGTGTGCCGGAAGCGACGCCGTATCTGGTCGAAGGCATCGGGCAGAATTTGCCGGTCGGCAACGCCGATATGAAAATCATCGACGAAATCATTAACGTAACCGACCGCGAATCTTTTGAATTGGCACGGCAGCTGTCGCGCGTCGAAGGCATTTTCTGCGGCGGCTCGACCGGTACAAATTTTGCCGCCGCTTTGAAAGTTGCGAAAGAACTCGATGAAGACGCGCTCGTTGTGTTCATCGTCTGCGACACAGGCGAGCATTATTTGACGAAGTTTCATTCGGACGAATGGATGAAGGAAAAACTTCTGCTCGAACCACAAAGAATTACAGCCGGTTTGATTACTGGAACGAAAACCGCTTCTGCTCCGCCGGAGTTAATCTTTGTCGCGCCAGATGAAATTGTCAGTAATGCGCTGGCGCGAATGAGCGAACACAGCGTAACGCAAATTCCCGTTCTCGAAGACCATAAGTCAATCGGCTCGCTTCGGGAAAGCGGTGTTTTAACGCGGCTGCTGGAGAAGCGCGATTTGCTTGATGCGAAGGTTAGCGAAATTATGGACGAAAGTTTTCCGGTGTTGGACGTTGATGCGAGTTTTAATGACATAAAAAAGAAGCTACAAAAATCTCCGGCAGTTTTAATCGAGGATTTCAAACGGATTACGGGGATTATCACGCGCTCGGACGTTTTGGATTTGCAGAAAAATTAAGATTTAAAGTTTCAATTTAGAATTTGGAATTTTATACCTTGAAGCTCAAACTTTAAGTCTTAATTTTTTGTTTCTTCACTATATAAAATGCGACGCTTTTATGCTCCACCGCAAAAATTTTCCGCATCTGAAATCACGCTTGGACGTGAAGAATCAAGACATTTGCGTGACGTTTTACGTTTGAGCGAAGGCGAGCAAATCCAGGTTTTCGACGGCGGCGGCAGAGAGTTTTTGTGCAAAATCGAATGGATAAAAAAAGGTGAAACCCGTCTTGAAATTGTCGGAGAAATTTCGCCCGCATCGCCCGAATCCAAACTCGAATTAACACTTGCCGTCGCGCTTCTCAAAGGCGAAAAATTTGATTTGGTCATTCAAAAAGCCGTTGAACTCGGTGTTTCAAAAGTTATCCCTTTGATTACAAAACGCGCTGACGTGAAAATTCGAGACGCAAAAGACGCCGAAAAAAAACTTGAACGCTGGCGCAGAATCTCGCTCGAAGCGGCGAAACAATCGGGACGCGCTAAACTGTTGGAAATCGAAACGCCAACGGGTTTTACAGAATTTGTAAAAAATTCGGCTCGCCATCACGAAGGCGAAATTTTTATTTTATTTGTCGAATGCGGCGGCGGAAAATTTACTGAAACCAAAGTTGATAAAAAACTTACAGCCGCGGTCGGCGCTGAAGGCGGTTGGGAAAACGCGGAAATAGAAGTGGCGCGCGAAAATAATTTTCAAATCGTAACTTTTGCCGGGAGAATTTTACGTGCAGAAACGGCAGCAATCGCTTTTGCTGCCGTTTTACAGCATCGTTTCGGAGATTTCAATTAAATACCTTGGACTTAACAGATTAAAAACTCTCGAAAATTTTCTAAATCTCTGTTTTCGGAGCGTTTTGCGGGCGGTAATAAGCATCGCCGCGTTTTGTCATTTTTGCTTTTTCGCCCAAAGTTTGGAGAACCGATTCGAGCAATTCCTTGTTCTCGAGCCTGAAGTTCGCCAAGCCTCTGACATCAGCGTCCGTGTCTTTGAAATTAACGACCAGATAACGACGTTTTGACCGAATCAAACCGGCGAGTCCGGCGCCAGGAAGCGGAATCGCGCTAACGACCGTGCCGGCAGTTGAGCGAACCGATTGCGATTGCGGCGAAATCACGAGCATCGCTTTGTAAGGAATCGAAAATTTTTCCTTCTGGTCTTTGCCGAAAAAAACGAGCCGCTCGTTGGCGTCGTCAAATCTGAGCGTGCCTTTTTGCTTTTGGCTAAAGCCGAACATTCCGCCTTCGTATTTTGCTGCAAACGACGCAGGCGCGGAAACCGCCGTTCTCGCCATCGTTTTATTTTCTTCATTTTTATCGACGGGACGCACTTGCGCCGAAGCGTTTGCGGAAAAGCACAAAACCGCAAATGCAATACTAAATAATAATTTTTTCATTGTTTTAATTTAAAATCTAAAATGTGAAATCCAAATTTATAGACGCATTCCGCCTAGAGTTCGTTGCCACGCCAGCGTTTGTTTCAGAACGCCGAGCCGTTGTTTGTCCGATTCCGAGCAATCCAGAGCAAGCTGTTCGATAATCGCTTCGAGCAGCGGAACGGCGAAAAGCGCGGCGTGCGCGACGACTTGTGAGTAATAATGAATCTGCAAACAATCGTTTTCGTCCGTGTGAAATCGCCGCACGTCGGCATCTTCGACCTTGAAAACGTCTTGTCCGGCGGCAACGACGCGGCGCGGAACGCCGTGCGATATTTTCTTTGTTTCGTCAATTGTGCCGAGCAGCAAAATTCCGATTAAAAATCCTTGTTCATTCAAATAATCAGGACTAAAAGAACCGAGTTCGGGTTTTGGCGACAAGCGAGGTCCGTAGTTCGCATATTCGGGATTTACCAACATCGAATTGTAAATTACACCCACAATTTCCGTTTCGTCATCGAGCGGCAAACGAACAAATTGCGCGAAACCATAATCTTCCGGCTGCGGCGGTGCGCTCACGTCCAAAGAATCAATAATGCGTCCGACATAATCAATATGAGAATTTGAAGAGACGATTTTTGCAATTTTCATAAAACCAGACTTTGAGCTTTGTTCGGTTTATTTTGTTCAGATGGCTTACGTTAAAACGATTTGTTGTCTACCTTCTCAGTTCAGGAATAATATACAACAGCCACCACAAAAGAATTTGGACGGCGAAAATTATTATTCCGCAGACTATGCTGTATCGGGAGGTTTTTCCGCCGCCCAGATACGGTTTTCGATAAGCTGTAACAATGCCTATACCGCCTGACAATAAAGCCAGAGGACAAAATAAAATTCCTAAATACGGCACGAGCGCATAGACAACAAGGGCTTTTGCCGCTTCGGATGCGGAGTTTTTGTTTTCACCGAATAAGTTTTCGGTATTTCCAGCATTTTCGCTTTCTGCAAAGACAAAGGATTTTCCCTGCAAACGGTACGAAGCGCGTAGGCGGTCGAGCGGCTGGTAATCTTCGCGCAATAGTTTTCCGCAGACCAGACAGAATTTCGCGTCTCCGCGTCTCGCTTCCGCACCGCACGCCGAACACGCGCGGTTGCAGATTTGAGATTGCGGTTTGCGGTATGTTGCTTCGCTGCTCGATTTCACTTTTGCCTTTTTACTTTATTTATTTTTATTTTAACGCCTTCGCCCTTTACTCGTCGCTTTGCGCGAAACTGAGAAATTCAGTTTTTCATGAGAGGCAAACTCTTGTAAAGCCTTTAGAAAAATTTCGCGGTCGCGCGCAGTAATAACTGCCGTCGCGTCTGCCGCTTCGAGCGCATACGGATAACCCAAACCGATGACGCATTCGGCGCGAATCGTATCCAAAACTTCCGTTAAAAGATGTTCTTCGTAAATCCAAGCTGGAATGTCCAGACGCGCGGGTGCGCTGTCGCTCGTCGTTTGCAGATAAACGAAACCGACGAGCGATTTTCCGGTTTTCGGTTCGATGAAAGCGTTCAGACCTTTGCGGTTTGAATAGCAAAAACAAGTTCGGTCGCCCCAAAATTTCAAGGTTTGAGCGATTTCCGGCGCCGCGCTGTGCAGAATCGTGGCATCATAAAGCGTCTGTTTTTCCGAGGTTGTTTTATCGTCGAAAGCGTCGAGCATACTCAGCACATCGCGTGCGAAACTGCGGTCAACATAGCCGACAAGCGGAACGCGAGTTTCGCGTGAGAGACGCACTAGATTAACCATCGCCTGCAAAAAACTTTGCTGAAGCGCCGTTTGCGGCAGTGAAAAAGAAATGAGCAAAGTTCCGTCGAAAAACGCCAGCGGCATTCGTTCGCCGCGCTTGTGCCAGCCTTTTTTTTCCGTCAAAAATTTTCCGACTCGTTCGACTTCGGCGTGAAAACGCATTTCGCCGACGCGCGTTTCCGGACTCATCGGCGCGCCCTGATTTTCAAGCAGCTTTTCCGGCGACAAAATTATAAATTCCGCATTTTTCTCATAAATCTGCAAGTCATTGTGCGGATTTTCAAACCATCCGATTTGGATTGCCGCAACGGGCAAACTTATATCGCGTCCGGGCAAAATCTGGCTCGCGTCCGCCGCAAAGGTTGTGCGGTTTTCTAAGATTTCGCGCGCCCACGCTCGTGCTTCTTCGTGATTTGCCCAGCTTTCGGCGAACGAAACGGAAAATGTTCGATATTTATCTAACTCTTCGGAAGGCAGCGCGCCGGAGTTTTCGCGTTTCGATAATTTTTCGTTAATTTCCGCACTCGGAGTTTGCTGTAGTTCGTGTAAAACATGCAGGTAATCAATCAAATCGCTTGCCTGCGTTTCGGCGAAACGCTGAAAGTCGGCTCGTTGATTATGTAATTCGCTTGTGAGCAGTTCACGATAAAGCATTCTAGTTAAATTTATTTCACGCGGCTTGTGCGGTGTTTCATAAAATCCATCAAAACAAATTCGGTTAAATTATTTGGGTTTGCAAAATACGCCTTTCCTTTCGTCATTGCACTCATTTGTTTGACGAACTCGACCAGATAATAATCGCTCGCCAGCATAAACGTATTTATCATAATGCCGGATTTGCGGCAGGCTTGGACTTCTTTGAAAGTTTCCGCCATTACGAATGGGTCGTTGCCCATTGAGTTTTTATACAAAAGGCGTTTTTCGTTCGGAACATTTTGCGAATATCTTCGGTGACCGAAAAACGCGGCGTTCGACGGTTCGACAAACGCGGCAGTCGGTTTGCCGTCGGTAACCATCACGATTTGTTTCATATCTTTGCGTTGCGCGGTTAAAATTCTTCTGGCGAGTTTCAAGCCTTCCGCCGTGTTTGTGTGATACGGTCCGACTTGCGTCGTCGCCAATTTCGCGAGCGGCAATTCTTCGGCGCCGTCGTGAAACAAAACGATTTTTAAGCTGTCTCCAGCATATTGCGTTCTGATTAAATGTGCTAACGCAAGCGCTACTTTTTTGGCGGGCGTAAAACGGTCTTCGCCGTAAAGAATCATCGAATGCGAGCAATCGAGCATTACAACGGTTGCGCAAGAAGATTGATAATCCTGTTGATGCACAAACAAATCTTTGTACTCCAAATTGAGCGGAACACCTAAGCCTTCGCGCGCGATTGCCGACAGTAAAGTCGCATTTACGTCTAAGTTCATCGTGTCGCCAAATTCGTATTCTTTGCTGCTTAGAGCGGCTTCGATGCCCGTGTCGAGATACGGAGTGTCGTGTCTGCCGATTGAAGATTTGCCGACGCTTCCCAGGAGTTTTTGCAAAGTTTTGTAACCGAGAAAATCCAAACCTTTTTCGGTTACTTCAAAGCGTATATCGCGCTGCTGCGCTTGCCCGATTTCGCCGCGCCCTTCGCCGTTTTGCTGTTGGCGCTGCTGCGGCGCTTGCGGTTGTTCGATTTCCTTCAAATTCAAATAACCTTCTTCGACGAGCCGTTCAATCAGTTGATTTACAAGTTCTTCGAGCAGGGAGCCTTTGAATTTGCCGTCATTTTCCGCCAGCATTTCTTCGATTTGCTGTTCGCTTAACAATTCCTGGTCAACCAACGCCTGCAAAAGCGCTTGGCGCAGCGCGTCAAGCGAATCGTCCGTTTCGTTTCTTTGCCGCGTCCAGTAATAATTGTCGTTGTAGCCGGAATCGAGCAAGGAGTCCGAAAGCGACTGCATCAAATCGCCCAGGTTGACGCCCGACACATCGAAACCTTTAAATTTTGAATAGCGAATAAACTTCATTGCTTTTTACTTCCCTGTTATTAACCGTATAAATTCGTTGTCAATTGCCTTTCTTTTGATATCGAATAAAACCTTCTAAAAAATTTGTATTACAAAAATTTATCACAATTTTTATGCAAAAAATAAATGTTTAAAAGATTTCTGCCTGCGTTTTTGAAGACAGAGTTATAAAACAGATTTCCCTTAACTCAATTTTATACTATATCGGATAATGCTTAACGATATAGTATTTCCTAAATATACTTCGAAGAAACGTATTTTTTGTAAACTGTTGAAAAAGCAAAACATTGTTGTTTTGGTATAGTGCTTGCCATAAGTGTTTGCGTCGAATCGAAGTAAAAACCCTTCATCAAAATAATTAGGAGATTTAAGCAATGAAAAAAATAATAGTCAGTTTAGTAGCTTTATTCGTTTTTATGATTTCAGTCCCGCTGACGGCTGAAGCGCATTGTCCGACTCACCGCCGGGCGAAACGAACCACATACAGCAGAAATTACGCCAGAAGTTATCCCAGAACCTACTACGCCACACCGCGTTATAGAACAGCCGGTTACGCTTATGCGAAACGTCCGAGTTTTTATCGTCGGCATCGCAACGTCATTAACGTTGGCATCGGAACCGGCGCAGGTGCTTTAATCGGCGGCATCGCCAGAGGTAAAAGAGGCGCCGGAATCGGTGCATTGCTCGGTGGCGGTGGCGGCGCGCTTTACACTTACGTTTTGAACAAGAAAAGACGACAATACTAATTTCTGCTAAGAAGCCGGAAAATTTAAGCCGTGACTAGTTTTATAACTTTTCACGGCTCTTGTATTATAGTTTAGAGGTCGGTTGAATTTGAAGCCAACGACTTTTTCCCGTCTTTCATCAGATTTAACGCAAGTCAAAAAGTTCGTCGCTTAAAAATTTTGAAACATTTTTCTCCCAAACGAAATTTTTGTCTTTTAATAAAAGAGGAGAACTTATAACAATGAAAAAATTTATACTGGGTTTCGTGATGATGGCGCTGGTAGCAATTATGCTGCCGCTTGCCGCAAGCGGGCAAACCTATACGACCAGAAGAGTTTACAGAAACGGACGTTACCAAACGGTTCGCGTTTATAAAAGACCGAGTTTCTATCGTCGCCACCGTAACGCCTCAAACGTCGCTATCGGAACCGGCGCAGGTGCAGTCATCGGCGCAATCGCCGGCGGCAAACGCGGCGCTCTTATCGGTTCGGCAATCGGCGCAGGCGGCTCATCCGTTTATACTTACAAAGTTAAACCGAAAAAACGCAGATACTATCGCGTTCGCCGTCCGTAAGTTTGAATTTTAACAATTGAAAAAGCCGTGATGAATTTTTTTAAACTCTTCACGGCTTTTCTACTGTGCTAATCGAATCAATAATCGGCAACACGCGCAAATTCTTCGCCCGCTTTCTGCGGTGGATGTCCGAGAACAAATTTCTCGCATACAGACTTTAAATTTGCGCTCACTTCAGAATTTTTGCTCTCAGCTATTTATTTCAACTTTTGCTTTCGTTCTAAAATCAGCGCGGTTATAAGTCCTGCAAGAATGCCTAAAACTAAACTCACCATCATTGATAACAGTATTATAATTCCACTGCAATTATCCACGCATTGCCTTTTAGATTGGTAATATGTTACTTCAATGAAAACTCCTGCCGCAGAACCGCCGATTATAATAAATAAAGCCACTGCAAAGCCCGTCAAATAGTAATGTTTCAGAAGAAATTTTCTCAATTGTAGCCCTCCAAATCCGTCAAATCCTCGTAAATCATTCCGCGCCTGTCTCTTTTAGCTTTCGTCGCCGCTTCAAAACCGCCTTCTTCGTTGCGCGAGATTTTGTTTTGCGCGTAAAGTCCTTCGAGAACAAATTCGCACGCCGAGACGAGTTTTGCTTTTTCCTTCTTGCTAAAATCAAGCGGCACGAGCGTTGAATCAATCAATTCGGGAACGTCGCTCAAAAGCATCACGCATTCTTCTGCTGAAGCGGTTTCCGACAGTAGAAGTTTATTACCTTCATCGAACCATCGAACCGTCGGCTCAAAATCAATTCCGAGAAAGAAGCCTTCAAAAATCACGCCGCAAGCCCGTTTGATTAAATCTTTTGCTAATTTTTGTGCGCCGATTTGCTCGCCTTCATATTCGAGTTCCATTTTGCCGGTCATCGCGGGCAAAGCCGAATAAATGTCGGAGATGCGCGGCACTATATTCAATTCTTCGGTAATCAAAGCGCGGCGTTCAGCATTTGAAACGGCAGATTCAAGCGCAGAAATCGGAAAGCGCTGCGACACGCCCGAACGCTTGTCAATGCGCTGGTCGTCGCGGGCTTCAAATGCGATTTGTTCGACAATTTCTGAAATAAAATCAGGAATTTCCAATCGAAAATCCGCGCCTAAATTTCTTTCTGTCCACGCTTCCTGTTTAGTAATCAAAGTTCCTAAACCGATGTCCTTCGGATAATGCGTCGCAATTTCCGCGCCGATTCGGTCCTTGAGCGGCGTGATAATTTTTCCGCGCGCCGTATAATCTTCCGGATTTGCGCTAAAAACAAGCATTACATCAAGTGGCAGACGTACGGGGAAACCTTTTATCTGCACGTCGCCCTCTTGCATTATGTTAAAAAGTCCGACCTGGATTTTCCCCGCAAGGTCTGGTAATTCGTTTATCGCAAAAATCCCGCGATTGGCGCGCGGCAGAAGTCCGTAAAAAATCGTCAGTTCGTCGCTCAACAAATGTCCGCCTTTTGCCGCTTTTATCGGGTCAATGTCACCGATAATGTCTGCAATCGTAACATCGGGAGTGGCGAGTTTTTCGACAAACCGCGAATCTCTTTTGACCCAATCAATTTTCGTCTCGTCGCCGTTTTCCTGTATCTGCTGTCGCCCGAACGCGCTTAACGGCTCAAGCGGATTATCGTTGATTTCCGAACCGGCAATAATCGGAATTTCTTCGTCCAGGAGTTCAGTTAATTGCCGGATGATGCGGCTTTTCGCCTGTCCGCGAAGTCCGAGTAAAATCAAATTATGTTTTGCCAAAACCGCGTTGACGAGCTGCGGAATAACGGTTTCTTCATAACCCAAAACGCCTTGAAAAAGTTTTTCGCCCGACTTTAATTTTTTAATCAAATTCGCCCGCATCTCGTCTTTGACCGAACGTGCAGAAAACCCGCTTTTTTTTAATTCACCCAATGTTCTTGCTTTCATAATAAAATTATCGCATATCTGTTCTATATTTTTCGACAGCCGCGGAAGTGAAGAAGTTACCTTATCTCGAATTTAGAATTTGAAATCTCAAATCTCAAACTTCTGTTATCTTTTCGCCGAACGGATTTCACAAAACCGATTAAATTATCGCGCCGGTAAATCCGGCAGCGTGTATTTGCGTCCGGCATTCGCTTTTTTAAGATACGCCGTTAAAGGCTCGAAATAGCGCAGCATCGCTTTCGCGCTCAAATCTTCGCCGGTTGTTTCTCGGAGCACAACGCGCCAATCGCGCGAACTTCCCGGACTCATTATCTTCTTCAAAAACGCGCCGACTTCCTTGCTGCCGTAATAATTGGTCGCGTGCGGGTCTTGCTTCAAAATTTTCGTGGCAATGTGGTCGTGCATCTGGAAAAGCAAAACGTAAGAAAGCGCGTAATCGTAATATTGCGCCGCGTCGTCGTTGATATGGGTTTTCGTGCAGGCGTCGCAGAACTGTTCGCCTCTCGCCGTCGGCGGAACAATTCCTTGATATTGTTTGACAATTTCCCACCAGCGTTTGTTGTATTGGTCTTTCGGCAAATTTTTCTCGTAAAGCGCGTATTCAAAACCAGGCATCGTTCCGGCGGAAAACGGAATAAATACGACGTTGCTCAACGCTTCACGCAGAAGCGCCTGCGTTTGGTCAACTTTTGCGTCCGCCGCGATTAAACCGCGCCCGACGAGAAACGGTTTTTGCGTCGCGGCGAAACCCATCATAGAACCGATGGCTTCGTGATAAGCGCGATTCGCGCCTTCACGAAGAAGCGGCGGCACGTTTTTGTTCGTGTAGTTGATGTAATAATAAATATGACCGAGTTCGTGGTTCGACGTTTCGAACCATTCGGCGTTCGGCTCGACGCTCATCAATGAACGCAAATCGTTTTCCAAATCAAGATGCCAAGCCGATGCGTGATTGTTCTTTTTATATTTCGCATCCTTCGGCAAAGGATAAAGCGACGATTTATCCCAGAACGATTGCGGCAGGCGCGGAAAACCAAGTGAAACGTAAAAATTCTCGCCTTCTTTGACAATCCATTCCGCAGATTTATTCTTGAGCGCGGCGTTCACGTCCATTCCTTCGACCGTCACCATCTCGCTCCAATCCTGTCCCCAACGATTGGTCAGCCAATCGGCGGGCAGTTGGTCAGGCACGGGCTGGTTATATTTTTTCGCCAATTCGTACCGCGCCCAAGTGTGAAGTTCGCGATAAAGCGGACGAAGCTCGCGGTTAATCTTCATCATCAACGCCTGCATTTCTTCCGCCGTCATTCCGTATTCGGAAACCTGATAGCTGTAAAAAGATTTGTAGCCAAGCGGTTTGACCGTGCCGTTTCTGAGTCGCTGTAAATTCGCCAAACCGTCTTTCAGCCCGATACCGACTTGCTTGGAAGATTCCCAAGCCGCGCGCCGCGCGGCTAAATCGTTTGACTCTTTCAAAATCCGGTCAATGTCGTTCGTCGTTACCGATTTTCCGTCAATCTTAAAATCAAATCCAAAAAGTTTTTCCGTCTGCGCGGTTTCGGCGCTGATGCGTTCCTTGACTAAATCCTTCGCCGTTTCGGGATTGCTCGCCGCGATAAAAAGAATCGCTTGCAGTTGTTTGACTTGAATCGTGGTTAATTTATCTTTTTGGCTTAAAAATTTAGTCGCGCCGTCAATATTCTTTTTGCTGCCGGTAAAAGCGACGAGTTTTTCATTCGCCGCAACCGTCGCTTTTGAATTCGTGTCGTCGCCTTCGACGATCATCGTGTTTGACCGCCACTCGGCTTGCGACGATTCGTAACGCAGCTTCGTCCACGTCGCTGTATATTCATCAATAAATTTTTGCGCTTCGGCGCGAACGTCCCGTTTTGAAATTGCCAGCGTCGTGGGCGCGGCAACAAAACTGAAAATAAACAGCGCTAGCAAAACGCTCGTCACAAACTTATGACATATTTTTTTGAACATAATTTTTACCTTTTAATTTGAAGTTTGATAATCGGCAATCGATTTTATACGCAATTAATTTGAAAAAGATTTTTTTCTTCATAATAGATGAAAGATGATAAATAAAAGATGACAGAGAAAACTCACATATCATCTTTCATCTATTAACCAGCGATTTCACGCGAAAAGTTTCGTGTTTGTCGCGCATCGACATTTTCGACTTCAGCAAAGTCATTTTCCACTTTCCGCGCCAAAAGAAAAAGTCCGAAGCCGTAAAACTTCGGACTAATCTGAAATTTGAAATTTGAAATCTGAAATTTCTAAAAAACATATTTGTTCGCCTGAATAAGCGTATCGGCAATTCGTTGTCGCGCCGCAATCGTGTTGACAGGCGAATTGTTTTTTGTAAATCGTTTTAGCGCAACAAGAAGCGTTCGCATTTCGTCGCCTTCTGCGAATGCCGCGATTGTATTTTTCGCCGCCGTTTCAACACGCTGAATTGCGTCGTTGCAGAAAACCGATGCTATATCGACAACACGCGCTGCCGTGTCTTCGCCGTTCTTTTCGGCAAACTTCTGCGCCCGCAAAATCGCCGATTCCATTTGATATGCGTCAACGATAATGTCCGCCGCGTTCATCAAAATTTCCTGCTGATTTTGCAGCTCCATCATATATTTCTGTGCCGCCGTTCCGAGAATCATTAAAGCGATTTTCTTCGCATTCTGCGCGAGCTTCATTTCGGTTGCGAGAACCGTTTCGTCTTCGTCAAACGACGGCATTTGCGGATTTAAAATCTCGTCCTGCAAAGCCTTCGCCGCATTTAATAAACCAAGTTGATCTTTCATCGCGCGTTTCATCAGCATTCCCGGAATGAGCATTCGATTGATTTCGTTCGTGCCTTCAAAAATGCGGTTGATGCGCGAATCTCGATATGCTTTTTCCGCCGGGTAATCCGCCGAATAACCGTAACCACCGTAAATCTGCACCATTTCATCAACAACAAAATCAAGCGCTTCGGAACAAGCAACTTTGTTTATTGAACTTTCAACCGCATATTCTTCGATTGACTGCAATTTCTTTTCCGCGCTCGCGCCGTCGCCAATTAAAGCGTCAATCATCCCGACCGTTCGGTAAGTAATTGATTCGGAAACCCAAGTTTTTATCGCCATTTCCGCAAGTTTGTGTTTGATTGCGCCGAAAGACGAAATTGATTTACCAAACTGCTGCCGTTCATTCGCGTAACGAATTGCTTCGTGCAAAGCGAGTTTCGCGCCGCCCGTCACCGACGCGCCGAGTTTAAATCTTCCGACATTCAAAATGTTAAAAGCGATTTTCGCGCCGTCGCCGACGTTGCCGATTAAGTTTCCGACCGGAACTCGCGCATCAGATAAAATCAAAGGCGTTGTCGAAGAAGATTTGATGCCCATTTTATGTTCTTCCGCGCCGGGGCGACAATTTTCTGAGCGTTCAACAACAAACGCCGAAAACTGTTTTTTGTCGCCGTCAACTTTTGCGAACACAATGAAAACATCGGCAAAACCACCGTTTGTAATCCACATCTTTTCGCCGTTCAAAACATAATGTGTTCCGTCGTCCGAAAGTTTTGCGTTTGCCTTCGCGCCGAGCGCGTCCGAGCCGCTTCCCGCTTCCGACAAACAATAAGCCGTAATCGTCTCGCCGGAAACAATCGGCGGAATCCATTTTCGTTTTAATTCTTCCGAGCCAAAATAAAGAATCGGCAACAATCCGATTGATGTCTGCGCTCCGTAACCGACGCCGAAGCCGCCCGCGCGTCCCATATTTTCTGCGACGACAATGCCAGTCGTTTGGTCTAATTCCAAACCGCCATATTCTTCGGGAATGTTCGCGCCCAAAAGTCCGAGTTCGCCCGCTTTAACGATTAATTCACGCGATAGTTGCCAGTTGTGTTTTTCCATTTCGGCAATGTTCGGACGAACTTCCGTATCAACAAATTCGCGCGTCGTCTCGCCAATCATTCGTTGCTCTTCGGTTAAATCTTCCGGCGTAAAAACCTCGCCCGCCGTTCGGTCTTCAATCAAAAACGCGCCGCCTTTGATAAAATCTTTTTCCATTTCTGCGTCCATAATTTTCTCCTGTTACCTATATAAATTTTCGCTTGCTATGTGTAGTGCGTGACTAAACCGCGCGCGGTAATTTTCGTAAGCGATACTTGCCGTCAGTTCAACGATTTGATCGTCGCTAAAAAACCTTTTCAATTTCTCGAAAAGTTCATCGGAAACACTGACGGGCGTTTTTGATATTTCTTCCGCATATTCAATCGCAACTTTATCGCGCTCGCCCAAAACTTTGCTGTGTTCCCAATTGGGAATTTCTCTGATTTCTTCGTCCGTAACAACTTTTCTCTGCCTGCCGACCGCAGGAAGGCTGTCCATTCAGAACGGGCATTCGACAATTTGCGCCGCGCGAAGCTGCGCGAGAACGTGAATCCGCACTTCGACTTTACCGGACTTTTCAATAGCAATACCCAAAAGATTGCCAAACCACGCAATCGAAGGTCGCCGCGCTTGAACTTTAAGCGGCTGCACGACTTTCCCAAGAATTTTTCTAGAAGCAGCGTAAAGCGGTTTAATCAAAAACGATGCTTCCGTTTCCTCGACGCCTTTTATTCTCTGTTTTTCACTCATATTTCTTTTATTAAATTCTCTCAAAAATTCCTGCCGCGCCCATTCCGCCGCCGACGCACATCGTGACCATTCCATAACGCGCGTTTCTTCTTTCCATTTCGCGCAAAATCGTCGCCGTCAATTTCGCGCCAGAACAGCCAAGCGGATGCCCGAGCGCAATCGCGCCGCCGTTGACATTTACCTTTTCAGGATTCATTTCAAGAAGTTTCATCACCGCCAGAGATTGCACGGCAAACGCTTCGTTGAGTTCGATAACGTCAATATCGTCCATCGTCAAACCAGCCATTTTCAAAACTTTCGGAATCGCGTAAACAGGACCGATTCCCATTTCTTCGGGCAAGCAGCCGCTCGTCGCATAAGCTACAAAACGCGCCAGCGGTTTTGCGCCGATTTCCTGCGCTTTTTCCAAAGACATTACAACAGCCGCAGCCGCGCCGTCCGACATTTGCGAAGAATTTCCCGCCGTCACCGTTCCTTTGACGTGAAACGCCGGTTTTAATTTTTGCAAACCTTCGATTGTCGAATCAAAACGCACGCCTTCGTCCGTGTCGAAAGCGATTTCCTGCCGCAAAACGCGCCCTTTTTCGTCCGTTTCGTCAACGCGCACACTTAACGAAACAATTTCATCCTTAAATTT
The DNA here is from genome assembly GCA_002050355.1 of Acidobacteria bacterium 28-9. Classification (GTDB taxonomy): domain Bacteria; phylum Acidobacteriota; class Blastocatellia; order Pyrinomonadales; family Pyrinomonadaceae. The sequence goes on along the minus strand of MWYY01000060.1, from coordinate 121,294 downwards.
TCCTGACTTAATTGCTTCCGCCGCTCGCTGGTGCGACTGCAAGGCGAATTCGTCCGACTGCTCACGCGAGATTTCATATTTCTGCGCCAGATTTTCGGCGGTCAAGCCCATATTCAAATAATAATCCGGGTAAGTTTCAATCAATTCTGGATTCGGACGAATAACATTTCCGCCCATCGGAATCATCGACATCGTTTCCAACCCGCCTGCAACGATAATATCTGCGCCACCCGTTTTAATTCTGTCTGCAGCAATCGCAATCGTCTGCAAACCCGACGAGCAGTAACGATTAACCGTCATCGCGCTCGTCTCGACCGGCAAACCTGCGCGAATCGCCGCTGTCCGCGCAACATTCATTCCCTGCTCGGCTTCGGGAAACGCGCAGCCCATAATCACATCTTCAATCTGCGAAACGTCCAGATTCTCAACCTGCCCGACGGCTTCTCTGATAACCGCCGCGCCCATCTCATCAGGACGAGTGTTTTTCAAAGTTCCCTTCGGCGCTTTTCCGACAGCCGTCCGCACGGCTGATACGATAACTGCTTCTTTCATAATTTTTTCCTTTTACGCTTTCTTAAATTCTTCCCAATCCAATTCCAAATCTTTAACAATGCCGCGAATCGTTCCGCCTTTCAAATCCTTGCTTCCCCAATCCGGCACGGGAACGGGCGCAATTATTTTCGCCTTCGGGTTATACCAATTTCGGTGCGAGCCTTTTCTTTTATTTGAAAGCTCGACGCAGCCGAGCGATTTCAACTTCTTTGTAACTTCCCGGTACTTCATGCCGCTTTCAACCCTATTATCGTATCGGTCAAAAACGGCGCGTTTTTATTCATCGGCTGCAAAACTTCCGGCACAGGTAGATTCAATTCTTTGTAACCTTCAATCAAAGCCTCAAGTGCGTCGGTTACATTCGGAATAATTTCTTCAACCGTGTCGGCTTCCGTTACAAGCCCGCGCAAAATCGGACAAGTAATTGTCCAGCCGCCTTCGGGCTGCGGCTCTAAAACAAGCGGCAAGCGGTAGATGTTTTCCGTAACTGCTTTTTTCATAATTTCCTCTTAATCGTTTAACACAGCAATTTAAATTTTAATTCAATCACTCATTGTCCGAAATAAGTTTCTTTGGACGAGTATCAAACTCTCCAATATTATCTTTTTCATAAATACATACAGTAATTTCTGTTTGATAACTATCGTCTGAAATATGTTCGTGATGAGAGTTGTTTTTCAGAAGATTGTCTAATGAATCTTTTAATTCTTTAGCTTCGGAACTCGTTAGATAGATAGTCACTTGGTTAATTTTTTCATTTGTATCTAAATTTAGAATTCTCATTTTCCTAATTCTTCCTCATTCAAACTTTATTTAATCATTGAATTCTGTTTAAAAACCCTTCCGTTTTTCATCACAAAACTGACTGCTTTAAGCGTTTCGATTTTGTCGAGTGGATTATCCTTAACGGCGATAATGTCGGCTCTCATTCCTACTCTTAAAAAGCCGCGAGTTTTTTCCACGCCCAGTAATTTTGCAGCGTTCGTTGTCAGAGCCTGCAAAATTACGAGCGGCGGAATTCCGGCTTCCTTCCAGTTATCGATTGTTTCGATTGACGAACGCCCGCGCGGATATTCTTTCGTCGAGAAAATCACGTCGGGACCGAAAACAAGCGTTACGCCCGCTTTATAAGCCCTGCTCACCGGGTCGGCAAACCAGCGTTTATCAACTTCTTTATTGCCGCCCGGATTTCCGCCTTCGCGGGCATCGGTTTCGGTAAACGGCGTCGGCACAAGCGCGACGTTGTTGCGCTTGGCAATTTCCAGTATTTCGTTTGTCATCGCTACGCCATGTTCAATCGAATCAACTCCGGCTTCCGCCGCATTACGCGCGCCCTTTTCAGTCCAGCAATGCGCGGCGACTTTCAATCCGGCAAGCCGCGCTTCTTCGATGACAAATTTCATGTCGTCAGTTGAATAAATGTATTGCTGGTCGTCAACGACAAGTTTGATAACCCGCGCTCCGTAATGAATGTTTTCGCGGACGGCTTTTTTCAGTTCATCGCGGGTGTCGGCGTAGAGATATTCGGGATTGCCCAAATCTCGCTTATCGGGCTGCATTTGAAATTGCCCGCCGTAAGGGGCGATAATCCGTCCGGCATTGATGATGGTCGGACCTGGAACAAGTTCCTGTTCGATTGCTTGTCGCAGATCGGTGTCGGCATAATTCGCCGCATTACCAACGTCCCGGACAGTTGTAAAACCGTGTTCAAGCATCGAACGCGCATTGGCAACGCCTTGAATGGCGCGCGTTCCCGTCGAGTCGCGCAGCGTCGTGAAATAATAACTTCCGGCGTGCCGTTTGTGTTGCATGTTCATACACAAATGCGTGTGCGCGTCGAACAAACCGGGCAAAACTGTTTGTTTAGATAAATCAATAACGGTCGCGCCTGTCGGAATCTTTACGTCCGCGCCGATAGATTTTATATTTCGATCTTCAATCAAAATCACCTGATTGTTTGAAACCGCTCCGGTTTCAGGGTCAACGATTTTACCCGCGCGAATCGCCGTAATTTGCGCCTGCACGACAAACGCAGCACAAAACAGAAATAAAATTGCGGCAAATATTTTCTGCGCTGCATTTATAATTTTCATTTTAAGACTCCTTTTACTCTTTCTGCTTTTCCATCTTGATTCTCTCAATCACATCCGCCACGCGCGGGTTTTTAGCCTGCAAAATTCGGTTTTCTATAAAAATTTTGCTGTCTTTCGTATTAAACTTATATCCATAATCAGCCAAAACTTTCATCACTTCCCAGCGCTTTTTATTTAACTTGCGCGGTGGCTCGAAATACGCGCCCATATCAATCATCGGCTTCGCGCATTCGGGACATTTGCGAGGGCTTTCGCTCGCGTCTTTCGCAAAACTTTTGCGGCAATCAAAACAAGCCCAATGCGTGAACATACTTTATACAAGACCGAATCAAAGCCCGGTGTTTTCCGCTTTTCGCTTTATCGTTTTCAATATTTCCTTTCTAATCAACGCGCTGAACGGTTGAATGAACGTCCAGTAAAAACCGAAACTCCGACGGCTTTCCGCGTCGAGACATTTGACGCGCGTTTCGGTTGTCAGTCGCGTTTCGCCTTTTGCCTCGTCAAGCGAAAAATCCCAGACGGCTTTGGCAAATCCTTTTTCGTTAAAGTCTCGAAAGTTGTCCGAATTAATTTTTTGCAAATCGCCGCGAATCGTCCAAAATCTTCCTGCCAAGCCCAGCAGAAGTTCTCGATTTTCACTTTCGCCCAACATTTCAAAACGAAGCCGCCGCATCTCGCGCAAAGTCATTTTCTCTGTCGGTATTCCGCGCAGACAAAATAGCCATCGAATAATCATTGATTCGTTAAAATCAAACGAATTCAGAGCCGCATAGACGGTTTCGGCGGAAGCGCGAACGATTGTTTCGTGCTTTTCCTCGAAATCATAAACCGGCATAAAGTCGTCAATCAACATCTTTTACGTTAAATTTTTCAAACTTTTCAGCTACCCGATTTTGCAAAAATCACCCTGCGCCACGATTCCGCCCGCGTCGTCCGAATCAACGTCGTCTTTTGCAGCTTTTTCAGTTGCAAACAACCATTTCAAAAACGGCGGGGCGATCAACGTCGTCGCCACCGCCATAAATAAGACGACCGCGTAAAGCGAATCGTTTATAACGGCGAGGCTCAAACCGATTTGCGCGACGACGATACCGACTTCTCCGCGCGGACTCATTCCCATTCCGACTTGCGCCGCGCGTCGCCATCCCAAACTCATCGCGCCGAGTCCGCAGCCGATTAATTTTGTCAGCACCGCTAAAATCGTTAAAACAATTGCCAGCACAATTACCGAAGTGTCACGAAACACTTCGAGTTTCAGCTGCATTCCGATATTCACGAGAAAAAACGGCACTAAAAATTCGGTAACCGCGCTGGTCTGTTTGTGCATATCGTGATTTTTTTCGCTCGCTTCGGCTAATGCCATTCCCGCCAGAAACGCGCCGATGATTGCCGCAATACCGATATATGCTGCGGCAACCGACAAGCCCAAACACAACACCAAACCGAAAACAAAGAACGAATCGCTTGTACGCAGGCGTTCGATTGTCGGCGCAAAATTCGTCAAAACTTTTGCGCCGACAAGCGCGATAAAAGCCGTAAATCCAACGGCGAGCGCGATAGTCGTCACGATTTCGATGTAATCGACTCGTCCTTCGGCAACGCTCGAAACGATTGCCAAAATAATAAGTCCGAGAATATCGTCAATCACCGCCGCGCCCAGAATAATCCGGCTCGTCGGCGCGTCGAGCAGTCCCATTGCCGAAAGAACACGCGCCGTAATTCCGATTGAGGTTGCCACCAGAGCCGTCCCGATAAAAAGTGCTTGAACATTTGCCGCGCCCCATGCCAGCATCAGCAAATAACCCGCAACAAACGGCACAATTACGCCGAGAACTGCAACAATCGCCGCTAATTTTCCGACCTTAAAAATAGCCGACGGCTTAGTTTCCAACCCGACCGTGAAAAGCAGAAAAATAACGCCGATTTCCGCTAATGTGTTGGTAAATTCGGAAGGCGCGACCCAACCCAAAACGCTTCCGCCGATGAGAACGCCCGCCAGAATTTCGCCTACAACGGCAGGCTGTTTAAGTCGTTCAAAAATTTCAGCCGTAATTTTCGCCGCCGCCAGCATAATGAAAAGCGTCAGCAGAATTTCGGTTGTATGCCCGACGGCAACAGCAAAAAACGGCGTTGTCATAAATTTTATTTTCTACAATTGCAGCCAAAACGCCCGCTTGATTTTCTTAATTTCTATAAATCATTTTACCTTTTAATCGCACTTCATTGCTAACTTTTTATTCCGACTGCGATTGTTTCTATTTGCAAAACATTGTTTAAATCACTCGGCTCGATTTCAATTAAAAACCCGCGCTTGCCGCCATTAATATAGATTTTCTCTAAATCAAAAATCGTCTTTTCGGCAAAAATCGACATCTCTGTTTTCACGCCAAAAGGCGAAGTTCCGCCGACCAGATAACCGGTAAATTTCTGCGCATTTTCAGGCGAAACGGGCGCGACCGTTTTCACTTTCAACGCCCGCGCCAACTCTTTTGTCGAAACCTGAAAATCGCCGTGCATCAAAACAAGCAAAGGCTTTCGCTCATTCGTTTCAAAGACCAAAGTTTTTATAACCGCGTGTTCGTCCGTCTTCAAAACTTCCGCCGAATGTTTTGTTCCGCCTTTTTCGACGTATTCAAAAACGTGCGGCGTGAAGTTAATTTTCTTTTCGCGCAGAACGCGAATCGCCGGCGTTATCGGATAATCCATTTTTATTATCTGCTTTAATTTTTACTTTTTTAGAGTTCATTAGTTTGACACTCAGAAGCCAGAGTTCATCGAGCGTTTTCAGTCTCGCGGTAACAGCTTTCGGCGACATATCAACCTTCATTTTCAACCTCTTTCAATTTTTTTACGTCGAGCAAATCCTGTTCGCGCCCGCTGATTATTTTTAGTCGAATCAATCCTTCGCGTGAAACAGTCCAAGTTTTCCCGTCTTCCCATTCAATCAATTCGCGCTTTTCCCAAACTTCCTTTAACACTTCGGTGACGAGCAGAAAATCAATCGTAAAAAGTCTTTTCGTTTCCTTCTCGATTTTAGAAATCCGCCTGATTTCGATAATTCCGTCGTGAAAATGCAGCGGCAAACCTTTGACATCGTAACCGAGATTTTGCGCGACGTTCCAAACTTCGTCGAGATTTTCCGACAAAACAAGCAGGTCAATATCAATCGTCGCGCGCGGCAAACCGTGAATAGCCATCGCCCAACCGCCGCAAATCGCATAGTCAATATTTTCTCGATTAAGAGTTTCCGTAAAATTTACAAACTCTTCCAACAAACTCGACATTTTTAATTTATTTCATCGTATCGAAAACAATCTGTTAAATGGTCGTTCACAAGCCCGCAAGCCTGCATAAACGCATACATAATCGTCGAGCCGACAAAATTAAAACCGCGCTTTTTTAAATCCTTGCTCATCGCGTCTGAAACAAATGTTTTCGCCGGAACTTCCCGTAAACTTTTCCAAGCGTTTTTAATCGGCTCACCATCAACGAAATGCCAGATGTATTTGTCAAAACTTCCAAATTCTTCCCGCGCTTTCAAAAAACTTTTCGCGTTTTGAATTGTCGAAGCGATTTTCAAGCGGTTTCGCACGATTCCTTCATTTTGCAAAAGACTTGCAATCTTTTTCTCGTCATAACGCGCAATCTTTTCCGCATCAAAACCGTTAAAAGCCGCGCGATAATTTTCACGCTTCCGCAAAATCGTATCCCAACTCAAACCTGCCTGCGCGCCTTCTAAAATCAAAAATTCAAAGAGCTTTTTATCATCGCGCGTCGGAACGCCCCATTCCGCGTCGTGATACTGAATCGCCAAATCGTTTTTCGCCCAACCGCAGCGATTCACTTCGGAAAATCTTCCGACTGCAAAACCCTTTCGGCTTGACGAAAATGCCGTCGCTCGTGTTCAACGACAACGCGAAAACCGTCCGCCAGTTTATATGTCATCACTTTTAGAAACGGCGACGTGATAATTGTTTTTTGCCAATCGGCTTTTGCCGTTTGTTTAATCCTCTCGATTACTTCCGCTTGATGCGCCGCAAAAACCTCGACAATATTCGCGTCAATCTCGCTCGGCGGAACGATTTTCGACGTTGGCGCTTTAAACTTCCTTTTGTCCGATTTCAAAGATTTAATCAAAAAATTTCCGCCCAATGAAGAAAGCGGCGACCAGTTTTCCCAGAACGAATTTTTTCTCGCGCCGCCCGCGATTTTATCGAGTTCGGCATAAAACAATTCGTTTGTTTTTATCAAATGCTCAAAACATTGCCCGACGCTCCAACCGTCCGCGCTCGGTCGCCAGTTGACTTGCTCGGCAGAAAGTTTGCCGAATGTTTTTTCCACATTTTGAGAAATTTCTTCGAGTTCGCCGGTTAAGTTGTTTAATTGGTCGTTCATTTTGCGCTCTAATTCCTCAATGGTTTTCCGGTTTTGAGCATCGCCGCAATTCGCTCCTGCGTTTTGCGCTCGCCGCACAAAGACAAAAAGGCTTCGCGTTCCAAATCCAAAAGATATTGCTCGCTGACAAATGTTTGATGATTTAAATCGCCGCCGCTCATCACGCGCGCCAATTTTTTGCCGATTAGCTCGTCGTGTTCGGAAATAAAACCGCCGCGCTTCATCATATAAAGCGCGAGTTTCATCGCCGCCTGCGCCGATTCGCCGAGAGCTAAAATGTCAGTTCTTTCTACGGGCTGAACGTAACCCGAAGCCGATAAATTCAAAACTTCCTGCTTCGCGTCGGCAATAAGTCTGTCGCCGTTCATCGAAATTGAGTCGGATGGACGCAAGATTCCCCAACTTCGCGCTTCCTGCGCCGAAGTTGCGACTTTCCCCATTCCGATTAGCTCAAACGTCTTTTTCAAAAATGCGAGCGGGTCGGCGTCAGGCGTCCGTCGCGCCAAATCCATCGCCCGCATCGTCATCTCTTTCGTGCCGCCGCCAGCCGGAATCAAACCGACGCCGACTTCGACCAGACCGATATAGGTTTCGCCCGCCGCGCGAACTCGGTCGCCATGCATCGCAATCTCGCAGCCGCCGCCCAAAGTTAATCCGTAAGGCGCGGTAACGACGGGTTTTGCCGAATAGCGCAGACGCATCACCGCTTTCTGCAAAGCGCGAATCATCATATTGATGTCGTCCCATTCTTCTTCCTGCGCCGCGAGCAGCAAGAGCATAATGTTCGCGCCGGCAGAGAAATTTCCGCCTTGATTGCCGACAACTAAACCTTTGAAATTTTTAGCGACTTCGTCAACGGCAAAGTTCATCATTTGAACAGTGTCGCTGCCGATTGAATTCATTTTTGAGTGAAATTCAAAGCAAGCAACACCATCGCCCAAATCAATCAATGACGCGCCCGAATTTTTCTTTATCGTGCCGCTTCGCTCCTTTATCGATTTCAAAATGATGAAACCCTCTTTTTCGGCGACGGGTTTGTATTCGCCCACGACCAAATCAAAATAAAACTGTTGTCCGTTTTCATTTTTATAAAAACTTTCCGCGCCCGATTCGAGCATTTTTTCGACATTGGCGGGAATCGCTTGATTTTCAGCTTTCATTCTTTCAAGCGATTCTCGAACGCCAATCGCGTCCCAAGTTTCAAAAACGCCGATTGTCCAGCCAAAGCCCCATTTTATCGCATTGTCAATCTCGACAACCGTGTCGGCGATTTCGGGAATTCGGTTTGCCGAATAGCGCAAAGTTCTCGAAACGGTTTTCCATAAAAACTCCGCCACGTCGTCTTTTCCCCAAACCAAAGTTTTTACGCGCTTCGTCAAATCTTCGATGTTTTTCGCCGCGTCCAAACTCGGAAATTTTGTTTTCGCCTGCGGTTTATATTCAAATGTCTGCAAATCCAATTCTAAAATCTCGGTTTTGCCTTCCGCGTTTTTCGTCTTTTTATAAAATCCGCCTTTCGTTTTGTCGCCCAAAAATTTCTTCTCTAACATCGTTTCAATCACGTCCGGAACGCGAAAAACTTCGCGGTCTTCGTCGTCGGGAACAGCCGGATAAAGATTTTTGTTGACGTGCGCGAGAACGTCCAAGCCGACCAAATCCGATGTGCGAAACGTCGCCGACGAAGCGTGTCCGATTGCCTTTCCGGTCATCTGGTCAACTTCGGTCGGCGTAAAATTCATGGCAAACATTTCGTGAACCGTCGCCATCATTCCGAAAGTTCCAATGCGGTTGGCGATAAAATTCGGCTCGTCTTTCGCCGGAACTACTCCTTTGCCCAAACGCTCGTCGAGAAAACCGAAAACCTTGCACGAAACTTCCGGCTTTGTCCACTCGGTCGGAATAATTTCCACCAATTTCATATAACGCGGCGGATTGAAAAAATGAATACCAAGAAAATGTTTTTTGAAATCTTCCGAAAACGGAGCGGCAATATCCTTTATCGGAATGCCGCTCGTGTTCGAAGCGATAATCGCATCGGCTTTACGATGCTTTTCGACTTCGGCAAAAAGTTTGTGTTTGATGTCGAGATTTTCGACGACCGCTTCGATGACCAAATCGCAGTCTTTAATTTTCGCCAAATCGTCTTCAAAGTTTCCCACTGTTACCAAAGAAGCATTGGCGTTGTCCATATACGCTGCCGGGCGCGCCTTCGCCAAGCCGTTGTAACCGCCGTTGGCGATACGGTTTCTGACAACGGGAGAGTCGAGCGGCAAACTTTTCGCTTCTTCTTCTTTGTTTAATTCCTTTGGTGCGATGTCCAAAAGAACCGTTTGAATTCCCGCATTTGCAAGGTGCGCGGCAATTGTCGCACCCATTGTTCCAGCGCCTAAAACAGCTGCTTTGGTGATTTGTAGCATTTCTATTTAACCCTTTCCCATCTTGAATTTAATTGCCAGCATTATAACTGAATGAATGTTCATTCAGCAAGGAATTATGGACAACTTTTAAATATATTAAGCGAAATTGTATGAATTTGTTAGAACATAAGAATATAAGGCAAAAAAAAACCGCGAAGCTAAAGCTGCTTCACGGTTCGACTTTTTATTGCTTGTTTGCAATTACATATTTGTAGTTCTATCCGTAGTTCTATCATCGCGGACAGTTCGGTTATCGTGAACTTCTACGGCACGTTTTTTCGGTATCAAACCGGCTAAACCGGCTAAACCGAGAATACCGAGCCAACCCCAATCGGTATCGTTGTCACGGACAGTAGTGGTTCTTTCGACGGTTCGTGTCGGTGTTGCAGAGTTTCCATTACTGCTATTTGTATTCGTCTGGGCAGAAACGTTTAGAACCGCAGCCCCAGTCAATAACATAGTAAAGGCGATGACTCTGGCAAAGCTAAGAAATTTCATAATTATTTTCTCCTGTTTTGAAATTGATTTAAGATGCTAAAATTTGGACTTACCAAATTATCTATGCTGCTTCAATACATCAAAAGCAGGCGATTTCCTTATAAATTAAATTTTATTTACAGCCGCTTTATAAGACAGACTTACTTATAGTCTAATTTTGCGATTTATGCAATATGTTTTTTACATTTGAACTTGCTAGAGAGCGTTTTTATAAAGTACCCGCTTTGGACATTGCTGGTAAAACTTGGCACAATAAGCACGTTCGTTACAGCGTCCGAAACCAAAGAATTTAAAGGGAAGAATCGTTAAAGAAAATAACAATGGAACTATTAGATTTAGAAAAGGAAAGACAAGAGCCGAGCGGTTTGCGGCTGGTTTCCGACAACAAAGAACCTCATCAATTTCCCGCCATCGAAAGACAATTTATCAATTTTATGTTTTTGCGCATCAGTTCTGATTGGCGCAAATTAAACGCGGAAACAAAGCGCATTTTTAAAAGCGAATTTCAGAGTGTTTTCAACAAATACAGTGAAAATCTTCTGCTTTACAGTTATTCACTTGTCGGTTTTGACTCAAAAGCGGATATGATGTTTTGGCGCATCAGCACGTCGCTCGATTTGATACAGGAAATGACAGCCAAACTTTACCGCACAAATCTGGGGAGTTATTTTGAAACGACCGACAACTATCTTTCCTTTACCAAAAAGCGGATGTTTGTGGCTCCGAACGAAAAAACCGTCGAAGACCGTTTTCACATTGTCGCCGGTTCAAAAAAATATCATTTCGTTTATCCATGCGCCAAAAACCACGACTGGTATGATAAACCGGGCGAAGAGCGCGATGCGCTGATTGAAGAAAATTTTATGGTTGGCAAAAAATTTGAAAATATCAAAATTCATATGACTCACGCCTTCGGTTTTAGCGAACAGGAGTATCTCGTCAGCTTTGAAACCGATGAACCAAAGGATTTTTTAGCGCTCGCAGAAGAGTTAAAACAAACGCCGGCGAACAAATTCAATTTGCGCGGAATGCCGATTTATACTTGCCGACAAAGAAATTTAGCCGAATGCCTGGATACTCTCGGCTAAAACATTGGACACTTATTATTTACATCTAACAAGTGTCGAATGATAAATGATAAATGTTAAATGATAAATGTTAAATGAAAGTAGCCAGAAAATTTATCATCAGCGGTGAAGTGCAGGGCGTCGGCTTTCGTTTTTTTACACAGCGTGCTGCTGCGCGTCATCAGGTTTTAGGTTACGTGCGAAATTTACCGGACGGCAGGGTCGAATCGCTTGCCGAAGGAAGTGAAAAGGCAGTCGAAGGCTTCAAGCACGATTTAACGGCTGGTCCAACTTATTCAAAAGTTCAAGAAATTGAAGAACTGGTTTTAGAACCAAGCAATTTATATACATCATTTAGAATAGAGAAATAATGTTGAATGATAAACGATGAATGGTAAATGAAAGAAAACCATTCACCTTTTATCACTCACCATTCATCATTAAAAGAATGGAACACCTTAGAAAACTAATCCGCGAAGTACCTGATTTTCCGAAGGCGGGCATCAATTTTTATGATATTACAACGCTTTTGAAAGACGCCGACGGCTTGAAGCAAACGATTGACGCGCTTGCCGAGCAGTTCAGAGGCGAACGAATAGACACGGTTATCGGCGTCGAATCGCGCGGTTTTATTTTTGCCGCACCGCTTGCTTATCATCTAAATGCCGGTTTCGTTCCCGTCCGCAAACCGAAAAAATTACCTGCGGAAAAAGTTTCCGTTTCGTATGATTTGGAATACGGGCAAGACACGCTGGAAATGCACAAAGACGCAGTCGGGCTTGGTCATAACGTCTTAATTGTCGATGACTTGCTGGCAACGGGCGGCACTGCACGAGCGGTTGTTGATTTGGTCGAAGGCTTAGGCGGCAAAATCGTCGGACTTCTTTTTCTGGTCGAACTCGATTTTCTAAACGGTCGCGCAAAATTCAACGGTTATGACGTGCGCTCATTAATCAGATACGATTCTTAGTTGCTGGACAATCCAAAATTCAAAATCTAAAATCTTAAAAACACTTTACGCTCCCGTAGCTCAGTTGGATAGAGCGTTCGCCTCCTAAGTGAAAGGTCGCTGATTCGAGTTCAGCCGGGAGCATTCTTATTTTCAATAACTTATGAAAATCCATCGTGTTTTATTATGATAAACTCCCGCTTCTACTCACACTTGCCAATAAAAAGTCAGACCTTCATTAAAGCCTGACTTCTTCTAAAATTTTAATTTGTTTCTGTTCAATACTCATTAGGAAGGAAAATAGTAGTAAAACTTCTATCAGCCTCTGTTATCACCCACAGTTTCGCATCCCCATCGATTATTACTCTACTTCTAAAAAAATCTTTTTGAGTGAGGCAATTTTAGCTTATAATGAAGCAATGAAACTAAATCTGCTGCCTCTTTTTATCATCGCCATATTTTTCAGTGTTGGTCAGTCATTTGCGCAAACAACCGCTGATGTTGCCAAAGGCGTAAAAGTTCAGCTTTCATTTGCCGGCGAAAAAACCGTATATCGGATTGGCGAGCCGATTAAGCTGATTTTGTCTTATATCTCAACCGAGCCGGGTTATGTGGTGGAAAGATATTATTCACCCCGCTTTGATGATGTGATCGTGTCGCCGACCGATGGTGTTTATGATTGGTTATACAGACTGAACCGACTGTACAGTTATGATGATGTCAGCCACCCGATGAGCCTGTCCGAATCTCCGGTTAATATCGATATAAATGTCAACGACCTTGTGCGCTTCGACAAAGCCGGCAAATATAAGATAAAAGTTCTCTCGAGAAGAGTTTGGAGTTCAAAAGAAAAACTTTCTTTCCGGTCGCATCCGATTTTTCTTTCGTCGAACGAAATCAAATTTGAAGTGAAAGAAATGAGCCAAGGCGATGAGCAGGCGGAAGTTAAAAGAATTACCGCTTTAATGGATTCGGCAAAAAACTTGAATCAGCACCAGATTTATAAGCGTGATTTGGATTATCTGACCGGCGATATATCGACCGTTGAAAAAGTCAATCGCTTTCTCAATCCGCCGGTGTTCGGGGGCGTCACATGGCTCGATTCAGGCAAAGGCTTAGACATCGCCCGCAATAAAAAACTGGCGATTAAACTTCTTGAAGCGGTTTTACGCGACCTGAATCGTGAGCCGAGCCGCGAGTTGATAAGCAAACTTGTGACGCTCCGCATTCTGTTGGAAGATGAGCGGCACCCGAGTCGAGCCGCAAACTCTGAACAATTACGGAAGGAACGCGAGTCGCGCTTTTTGGAAATAAGTCAAGCTTATTACGCCGAACTGCTCGAAAGCTTGCCGAAACGCGCCGGGAAAAGCCAAATTGTCACGGCTTACACAATATTTACCTCACTGCCGAAAGACGACACATCGAGCTTTGCCTTCAATATCACGAAAACCTTCCTTCTTGAAAAGTTTGACGAGTTGACCCCATACGGGCGGGTGGATCTGCTCGACCGCTATTGGGACAAGATTAAAAATCCTTCTCTTATTCCTTCACTGGAGAAAATACTTTTAGGTAAAGAACCGGTGCCTGCCTGGAGGGTCAGGGACAACGCTCTAAAGCGCTTGATTGAAATTGACCAGAAACACGCCCGTCAACACGTTATAAATGAAATTGGCGACCCGAATTCATTTATCAATCCCGAGATTCTGGTCGCGCTCGACGATAAATATCTACTGGAGACAGACGACGCGCTGCTCGAACAAATCAACAAACTAGCCGCAACTGATGACCGCCGGATGCATCTGATTCTGCAATTTAAACTGACGCTGGCGGCGCGCTACGCCACTGCTAAAATTTATAATGAGATGTTGGAGGTTTATAAAAAATATGGCGCCGGTTGGTCGATAGAGCGGAGCGGTCCATTGCTCTCATATTTAGCTCGACATAACGATCAGGAAACGCTGCCTTTAATCGAGGAACAACTAAACAAATCGGGCGACCGAACCGGCTCTAATTTCTTTTACACAATTACTAAAACCGGATTCACCAAAGGAATGGAAAAGTTGCTGCAAAAGCGTCTTGAAAGTGATGATGAGCAAATCGCCAGCGCAGCCGCTTATTATTTATCGAAATACGGCGGCAAGGAAAACGAGTCGTTGATTGAAAAACGTTACAATCGCTGGCTAGTGAAATGGAGCGGACGCGGAGCGGAACTGGAAAATCCTCATGCCAGCGCAGAAGTGAAAATGGAAGCGATGTTTCAGATAAATTTACTGGAAGCGTTAATCAGAGCTGAGAATTGGAAACTCTCGGAAACGGAAACGAACCGGTTAAAGCTGACATGTTTAACGGACAACTGTCGGCGCCACTTCAGTGCCAGACCTTAATTTCTTTAACTCGAATGTTTATATAATTTATTTTTCCCAGTAAAATCTTCTTATTGCTGCGCGGTTAAATTTTCTTTTCCTTTTTTTGTGGCAATTTATTGGGTATGCAAAAAGTTTTAACTGCCGAAGAAATGCGCGAAGTTGACCGCTTGACGACTGAGCGATATGGCATTCCGTCAATTCTCTTAATGGAAAGCGCCGCGCACGCTGCCGCTCGCGTCATCACGGAAAAACTCGGCGGTGTAATTGCGGGAAAATCTTTTTTAGTCCTCTGCGGCAAAGGTAACAACGGCGGCGACGGCGCGGCTTTAGCAAGAATTTTGTGGACGCTTGGCGCAGAAGTTTTTGTTTATTTGTTTGGCAAGGTTGAAGAAACAAAAGGCGATGCACGAGTAAATTTTGAAATTCTTAGAAATGTAACTGAATCGAGAATACTTTACACAAATTGTTTGGAGCTTGTAGAAGTTGAAACGGCACAATCGTTATCACAAATTCTTATGTCAGTTAAAGAACATATTTTGGTTGATGCCTTTTTCGGGACTGGTTTGTCCAGACCGGTCGAAGGAGAATTGATGTCTTTTTTTATGGGATTTTCTAGAATTTTAAGTCATAGTAAAACTTTGTTTACAGTAGCTGTTGACTTGCCTTCAGGACTAAATGCCGACTCGGAAAAATTGATTGGCAGAAATCTGCAAGCAGATTTAACCGTAACATTTACTGCGCCGAAAATCGCAAATGTTTTTCCGCCTGCATCGAATTTCAGCAGCGAACTTATCGTTGCGAACATCGGAAGTCCAAAAGAATTGGTTGATAATTCGCCTTCAAGAACTTTCGTCGCAGAAAAAAAAGACGCACAAGATTGGTTAAATATAACAAAGGTTAAAAACGATTCTTACAAAAAAACTCGCGGCGCGGCTTTGATAATCGCCGGTTCAAAAAATTACACGGGCGCGGCGACGCTTGCGGCAAACGCTTGTTTTGCTTCGGGCGCGGGAATGGTTTCGGTTGCAGTGCCGAAATCGGTTCAAGATGTTGTTGCCGCAAAGGTTTCGGATGAAATTATCACGCGCGGTTTTGGGGAAACGAAAGACGGCGCGTTTGCCGAAACTGCTGCGAAAGACATTTTGGAATTGAGCGGAATAATGGACCTGTTAGCAATCGGCTGCGGTTTGACGAGCAATGACGAAAGCACCAGAAAATTTGTGCGCGAAGTTGTCGAGAAACGCAAAACGCCGATTGTCGTTGATGCCGACGGATTAAATTCGCTTGCGCCGTTTGATTTGCAAGGCTCTAACGATTTGCCGATTATCTTAACGCCGCACATCGGCGAATTTCAAAGACTTCTCGGAACGAAAGATGAAATCAAAGACAAAATTGAAACGGCGCGCCGATTTTCTCAAAAACATAACGTAATTTTGCTTTTGAAAGGTGAACGAAGCATTGTTGCCGCACCGGACGGAACAGTCGTTATCAATCTGACAGGCAACGCCGGAATTTCGCGTGCCGGTGCGGGCGATACGTTGGCGGGAATTGTCACGAGTTTTCTGGCGCAGAGTTTCGCCGTTAAAAAATGGAACAAAAAAGTAGGCGAAACAAATCTAGACGTTGCCTTTGAAGCAGTCGTCGCCGCGCTTTACGTTTCGGGTTTGGCAGGCGACGTTGCGGCGGAAAAATTCGGGCAGAGATTGATGACCGCGACCGACATTCGAGATTGTATCAGTGAAGAGTTGAGTATAATTGACAAACGAGAAATTGATAGAAGCGGCGTAAATGAAAAGTTAACAAAAGAATTAAAAAGGTATTAAAACAGAATTTGAGTTTCCGAATCGAAATTGAATGGTTGGCGAATACGTTTGCGAAAAGCCCGAACATACTTTCGAGTTAGGCGAAAAATTCGGCGCAACTTTTACGGGCGGCGAAATGATTTTGCTGTCTGGCGGTCTCGGCGCGGGCAAAACGCTTTTTACAAAAGGCGTTTTGAGTGCGCTGTGGTTTGACGTTGACGAAGTTACTTCTCCGAGTTTTACGCTTGTCAATCTTTACAAAACTGAAAATTTTGATGTCTTTCATGTTGATTTGTGGCGCTTAGACGCTAATTCGGATGTCGCTTGCGCCGTCGGTTTGCCGGAAATTTTAGAAGATGAGACGGCTGTCGTGATTATCGAATGGTCTGAAAAATTGAAAAACTTTTCTTTTCCCGAAAAAACATTTCACATCGAGATAAAAGGCGACGGTGACGAAGCCCGAAAGGTAAAAGTAAAAGGTAAAAGTAAATAGGTGGATTAACTTTTTACTTTGCTTCACTCCGGCACGAGTGCGGTGCGAAAACCTAAAAGCGTCCAATCGGAATTGTTTTCGATTTCGTGAATGTATGAAAAATCATCGGGCGCGTTTGAGCCGACCGAATAACATTTTGCATTGCCGGCTTCGTCGCGGTAAAAACCTAGTTCGAGCGATTCGGTCTGGCTCCATTCTTTGTGAAAGACATTGCCGATAAGGTTGAAAACTACCGGCGGACACACAGTCAGACGATAACCTTCAGGCATTAATCGGCGCGATTTCCAATCTTCGGTTACGACATTGACAAAGTTTCGGAGCGATGTGTAGTTATGAGCGAAGCGCGTGCCGGACGTGAAATTGGCGCGTCCCAAATACGCGGCAAACGGGTCGGCTTTTGTTTCAAAACCGTAAATTGTTCCGTAAAATTGCCGGTTGTTCGGCAAATATTTCGGTTTTAGGGTCGTCTCGATTCCGACGATACGCCCTTGATGCCGTCGATGTCCGTCCATAACGGCTCGATATGAATCTGTTTTTTGATAATCTCGGTTTGTCGCTGCCTCAAATTTTATATTCGGATAAAGCCTCGCGCGGTAATCGTCCGTGTTAATCGGAACGGCTTCGGCAGAAGGAATTATGTGCCATTCGATATTAAAACGTTCGAGATGCGCGGTAATCTGCTCGGAAACTTTGAAATTTTCTCTGACTTCGGGCGCAATCAAATTTACGTCGTCGCTTAAACTGAAAAACTCGCGCAGTTTGTTTGCTCTGTCTGCAATCCAATCGTTCATAATGCTTTTATTCTAAACCAAATTTCTGAAAAGTCTGAAATAAAACGCAAAGAAAGTATAAAGTAAGCGTTCTACACCAAGCTGGTTTTGAAATTATTCTGCGAGGTGTTTTATGAAATTATTTTTGATTGTTTTTCTTATTGTCTGCGGTTTTATTATCAGATGTTCATTTGAAAAAACGAGTGCAGGCAGCGATTTGTTAAAAAATGGAATGAATGAAAAAACTGTCGCGCAAAACGCCGTCGAGCCACTGCCGGAAATAAAAAATCTGCGCATAGTCATTAAGAAAGAAAAGCGTAAACTCGAACTCTTCGACGGCGAAACACTGGTTAAAACTTATACTGTTGCGCTTGGCTTTACGCCTACAGGTGACAAGGAAAAGCAGGGCGACGGCAAAACGCCCGAAGGTGAATTTTATATTTTTACGAAAAATAATCAGAGCAAATTTTATCTGTCTCTGGGCATAAGTTATCCGAACATTGAAGATGCCAAACGCGGTTTGGAAGCGAAAATAATTACGCAAAATCAATATAGCAAAATCGTCAAAGCCGTCAACGCCAAAAAAACTCCGCCGCAAAACACCAGACTCGGCGGCGACATATACATTCACGGCGGCGGCACGGGGAGTGATTGGACTTGGGGCTGCGTTGCGCTCAACAATGAAAATATCAAAGAGCTTTTCGATACTATTCCGGTCGGCACAAGCGTTAAAATTGAACCGTAAAAACTTTTAGATTTAAAGTTTTAAGGTTCAAAGTAGAAATCGTCGCGTAATCTCCAACTTGAAACTTTTAAGGTTTTATCCGATACTTGAAAAAAAGTTCAAGTTTCAATACTTTGAACTTTGAATCTTAAACTTTGAACTACACGGAGTAATTTTTATGCCATATCCAGAAATAATGATACAAGGAATGCGTCAGGAGTTGTCGCAGATTGGAATTGAAGAAACGAAAACACCTGAAGCGGTCAAAGACGCGGTTGAAAACACGGACGGAACTGTAATGGTCGTCGTCAATTCGGTTTGCGGCTGCGCGGCGGGCGGCGTTCGTCCGGGCATTGCAATGGCTTTGCAAAATTCTGACGCGAAACCTGACCGCGCGGTTACGGTTTTTGCCGGTGCCGACATTGATGCGACCGATGTTGCGCGCAATTATTTTACCGGCTACGCACCATCTTCACCTGCAATCGGAATTTTGAAGGACGGAAAGCTCGTGCAGATGTTTGAACGCCGCGACCTCGAAGGTCGTCAACCGCAGCAAATAGCGCAGGCGTTGGTCTCGGCTTTTCAAGAGCATTGCGCCAGAACCGAAGCCGCCAATAATTAGTAGAAATTTTATTGATTTTTTCCTAAAGCGTTTGTCTCAAATACGGGCAAATGCTTTTTTCTTTTTAAAAATTAGTTATTGTTTTTACTAAGAAATGTTTTTGGTATTTTCCATAATTTTGCAAAAGAAGCTGAGCGTAACTGAGCAACGCTCAAATTAGTCGCTTCCGAAACTTCCTGTTCGGACATTGCACCGCAGCTTACAGCACGCAAAAAAAAGTTCAAAAGTCCCTGCGCAGATGCCGCGTCGTCAAATTGATTTCCGGTTGTCGCCGCCTGTGTCGCTTTTTCCATAAAACTTTTCAAACGCTTTGCTTGCGCGTCTTTCGATTCCAAAAAAGAACGCATAAACCGCTGCATAGCGAGCCGGCAATTGCGCCGGATGCAAATCCCAACTTTGATAAAAGCCGTTTATCAACGAAAAAGTTACATTGTTGAAATGCGTTCGCCAAGCTGTTTGAATTGCCCGTTTGTTTTCAACAATTTGTTTTTCGGATAAGTTTTCGCCCGTGTAAACGGTAATCGGGATTTCGGTCGTAACCGAATCTGAAAGTCGAACGTTCAATGGCGATAAAGCAATCTGCATCATTTGGCGCGCAAAATTATAGGCTTCGTGCCGCAGATGTTGATGCGAGCCTGAAATTCCGAAACTCGCCGTGTAATCATACGCACCAAAATTAAAAAGATTTGCGCCGCAAACAACGTGAATCGGATTTTGGATTTTGGATTTCGGATTTTGAATTTCCGATTTCGATGTTTCGAGTTTTTTACAAATGTTTGCAAGAGTTTCGTCTGAGAAAGTTCTGTTCATACTACGTCTAAATTATCAGTAATAACTTTCAACCGCCAAGAGGAAAGCAAATGGAAAAATTTGTCAGCTGACATTTTTCATTTTCTATTGTTTTTCATTTGTGGTTTAATTGTTCTTTCAAATATGAGCCGAGAAAATTGTCTTTTTTGTAAAATTGCGGCTGGCGAAATAGCGTCTGCAAAAGTTTATGAAGACGCGGTGTGCGTTGCGTTTGATGACGTGAGTCCGCAGGCGCCGACACACATTTTGATTGTGCCGCGCGAGCATTTCGACTCTCTCGACAAAGCGCGGGAAAATCATAAGGAAACACTCGGACATCTGCTTTTAATCGCTGGAAAAATCGCCCGCGACAAAGGTTTTGCCGAAAACGGTTACCGCACGGTTATCAACACAAACGGTGACGGCGGGCAAACCGTTTTTCACCTGCACGTTCATCTTCTCGGCGGTCGCCCGTTTATCTTTCCGCCCGGATAATTTTTTTCAAATATGAAACGCAATTTTATAATTTTATTTTTTGGTTTGTCGTGTTGTTTCGCATTGAATTGCAAAAGCGTTAATCAAGCGAACACAACCGCAAACGCCAATCAAAACGCCGTTGTAGATACCACTCCGACAGCAAATGAAAACGTCGCCGAAACAACTGAGAAATTGCCTGAAGAAGTTCCGAATTTCAGCGATGCGGACGAAGCGGTTACGGCAGGCGACAAATATCTCGACGCAGTTGAAACCGAAAACGCGATAAACGCTTATCAGCAAGCCGTCAAACTCAATCCCGATTTTGCCGACGCTTATTTCAAACTCGGCATTGCTTATTCTCTGCGCGAAAAGGAACAGGGAGATTCGCAGCAAACAACTGAAGAACCGACACCGACGCCGCCGAAAAAAGGAAAAAAAGATGTTCTTGCATTGAGCGAAGCAGACAAAGCATTTGAAAACGCAGCAAAGGTTTATGAAAAAATTCTGAAAAAAAATCCGAAAGACGAACAAGCGCTGTTTAACCTCGGACGCGCTTACAACAAACTCAACAAAGACAAAGAAGCCGAAAAAGCCCTGCGCCAAGCCGTCAAACTCAAACCCGAAGATGTTGAATATCAAACCGAATTCGGCTCAATATTGATAAAGCTAGCGCAATACGACGAAGCCGTCACGGTTTTAAACAAAGCCGTCAAACTCGACGACACCAACCTGAAAACACAGGAACTGCTTGAAAAAGCGAACGCCGGAAAAAAACGCATCAATTTCGGCATCAAACCGAAACTGCCGCAACAACAGCAGCAACAATTACCTGAAGAAATTTCCCGATCAAGACCGGAAAAGGCGCGACCAAAGCAGCCAATGCCGACAAAATCGGCTGAACAACCAACGCCGAAAGTCGAGCCAACCAAGTAAATATAAATTAAGGTATTAGAATTTTTCTAATACCTTAATTTCCTGCTTCCAAAATACACACTCTATTTTCTCTTTGTATCACCTTGACATTGATGGGAGAAGGATAAAGGATAAAATACAAAGGACAAACAAATGAAATTCGTGTTTGTTCTTTGGTATTTATTCTTTAACCGATTGTATTTAATGAAAATCGAACTCGAAATTCCGCCTGCTTTATCCTTAGAGCGAAAAATCCGAATGCACGAAGCGCGTGAAGCGATTATCAACCGATTAGCGCGTGATTTGCCGACGAACATTGAACTCGAAAGATTTTTAAATGTCGTCGTCTCGGAAATTGGGCGAATGATGCAAGCCGACCGCTGCGACCTTTTGCAGATGACGGCTGAAAAAGAGCTTCGCATCAGCCACGAATGGCGTGCGTCCGACGAAATTCCGTCGAGCGAAGGCACAACGATTCCGGTTGACGCCGAAAAACTCGCCGAATATTTCGACATCACAAAACCGATTCGCATTAACGATACTGCGCAGGCAAAAGACGCAACCGTCAGATTTTTTACAAAAGCACTTGAAACGCGCTCGCTGCTTATCGTTCCGATTATTTTGAGCGGAAAAGTTCTTGGACTTCTCGGACTTCACGACACCAAATCCACGCGCAAATGGCTCGACGAAGAAGTTCAATTTTTAGAATCAATCGCGCAGCAGCTCGCTATCGGTTATCAATACACAAGTCTTTACGTAGCGCAGGAACAGGAAACACGGCGCACGAACGCGCTTCTGGAAATCGCCAACACGCTGAACTCTCATTCGGACTTTAAGGAAGTTTCCGCCCGTGTCCTTGAACGCGCGGTCAGTCTCGTGGGTGCGGATTACGGTGCGCTCGGTGTGCTTGACCGCACGGGGAAAAGAATTTCGCTGGCGTCTTTCAAATCTGCGCCGAATGTTGAACCAAACACGGTTTTGCAAATGATTGAGCAGCACGGACAATCGCTCGACATCGAACCGTTTCCTGTTTTAGGCGATATTTTGCGCGAAGGCAAAACGCTCCGTCTTACGGACACGCAGTTGCCTTTTGCCGTTCGCCTTATTTTCAATTCCCAACTCGGCGGAAAAGCAGCGCTCGTTACACCGGTGCGAGTCGCCGGTCAAGCATTCGGCTTGCTCGGTTTCGTCTGGAGCGAAGCGACGGCAAAACCTTTTGAAGACCACGACATCGCGCTCGTCGAAGGGATTTCCGACCAAATAGGCACGGCTTTAGAACGCGACCAATTATCAGCCGAAGTAATGCGTCTGAAATCCGAATTACACCAGAAGCACTCTGAGATTATCGGGCAGGCACCGACGCTTCGCCGTTCAATCGAGCTGGCTCTGAACGTTGCCGACACAAATACAACCGTTTTAATTCAAGGCGAATCGGGAACGGGAAAGGAATTATTGGCAAATTTAATACACTACAACTCGGGGCGCGAAGACGAGCCGTATATCAAATTAAACTGCGGCGCAATTCCCGAAACGCTTTTAGAATCCGAGCTTTTCGGACACGAGAAGGGAGCGTTCACCGACGCGCGCGCGCGCCGAAAAGGACGTTTTGAAGAAGCCGACGGCGGAACTTTATTCTTGGACGAAATCGGCGAAATGCCGCTTTCCGCACAAGTTAAACTATTGCGTGTTTTGCAAGACGGCGAATTTATGCGGGTCGGCGGAAACGAAACGGTCAAAACTGATGTTCGCGTTATTGCAGCTACGAATATTGATTTAAATAAAGCCGTAGAAGAAGGAAATTTCCGCAAAGATTTATTTTATCGCCTGTCGGTTTTTCCCGTAACTTTGCCGCCGCTTCGGGAAAGAATCGAAGATATAAATTTGCTTGTTTTCCATTTTCTCGAACGCTATAAGGAAAAAACCGGACGTTTTATTTCCGGTATTTCCAAAGAAGCGTTGCGCGCGCTGGTTAATTACGAATGGCTCGGCAATGTACGCGAATTGGAAAACGCAATCGAACGCGCCGTAATAATTGCTTCCGGCAGACAAATCGAACTCGACGATTTACCCGAAGCCATAAGCAAACGCGCCTTTGAAGCCTTTGCCCAAGCGCGCCAGGAACGCGCCAGAGCCGCCAGCGAAGGACGCTCGATAAACTTGGAGGTAGATTTTCCGGCGACGATGGACGAGATAGAAAAACAGGCAATCGAACTTGCGCTCGACTATACGGACGGCGATAAATCGCGCGCTTCGCGCCTTTTGAATATCGGACGAAAAACGCTTTACCGGAAATTGGAACAGTATCGGGAATCGTAAAAACATCAATTAACCGCCGAAGTCTTCCGTCAAAAATCGTTTTTCATTTCTAAATATTGATGACAATTTTTGACTCATAAGATAAATTGTTATCGGCAAATCCGGTTATTTATAAAACATCAGGAGTTCTAAAGATGAAGTATTTTTCTTTTGCGGCTTTTTCGGCAGTTTTCTTTTTGCTGAAAGTTTCTGTTTTTGCCCAGAGTCCGAGCGCCACTCCGCCGTCGGGCGAAGATGTCTTAAAAATATCAACCAATTTGATTCAGCAGACGGTTTAGCTAAAGAAAAGAAACAAATTACATCACAATCAATTGATTTTGAAATTGTCAGATAAATAAAACTAAAATTAAAAACCTTCAGAATTCCAAGTTTAACCTGTGAAAATGTTAAACTTGGAATTTCTTTTTATGGACATAATCGTCGGGACAGCCGGACACATCGACCACGGAAAAACTTCGCTTGTCAAAGCATTGACAGGCGTTGATGCCGACCGTCTGCCCGAAGAAAAACAACGCGGCATTACGATTGACATCGGTTTTGCCGAGCTTGATTTGGGCGACGTGCGCGTCGGTTTTGTTGATGTTCCGGGACACGAAAAGTTCGTCAAAAATATGCTGGCGGGTGCGCACGGCATTGATTTAGTCGCACTGGTCATCGCCGCCGATGAAGGCGTGATGCCGCAAACGCGCGAGCATTTTGAAATTTGTCGTCTGCTCGAAATAAAATTCGGTTTGATCGTTTTGACGAAAATTGACGCAGTTGACGACGCGGAACTGCTCGAACTGGTCAAACTCGATGCCGCAGAACTCGTCGAAAATTCGTTTCTCGAAAATGCGCCAATCGTTTGCGTGAGCGCGAAAACTGGCGCGGGTATTGAAGATTTCAAAAGAATCTTATGCGAAATTTCCAGAAAAATTCCCGCCAGAAAAAACGAAACTGTTGCGCGTCTTCCGATTGACCGCAGCTTTTCCGTCAAAGGTTTCGGCGCGGTCGTAACCGGAACGCTCCGTTCGGGTGAAATACGCGAAGCCGACGAGATGGAAATTCTGCCGTTGCAGAAAAAAGCGCGTGTTCGCGGCTTGCAAACTCACGGAAAGACGGTCAAATCAGCCGGTTCAGGGCAGCGAACCGCCGTTAATTTGGGCGGCGTCGAGCATTCGGAAATCGTGCGCGGTATGGTTTTGTGCGAAAAAAATTCTCTGCGCGCAACACAGATTTTCGATGCCGAAATCGAAGTTTTGAAGAACGCGAAACACAGTTTGAAATCACGTCAGCGCGTTCGCGTTCACATCGGCACAATCGAAGCTCTTGCTAGAGTTCAGGTTTTAAACGAGCGAAACGAAATTGCAGCGAGCGAGAAAGATTTTGTGCAGCTGCGTTTGGAAATTCCTGTCGTAACCGCTCCAAATGATAGGTTTATTATTCGCAGCTACTCGCCGCAGACGACCGTGGCGGGCGGAAAAGTTTTGGATAATTTTGCGGCAAGGCATCGACGAAAAGATGTCGAAAACGCTTGCAGGTATTTGCAAAATTTAATCAAAGCCGAAAGTGACAAAGCCGAACAAATAAAACTTTTTCTCGAAACGGCGAGCGAACACGGCGCGACATTTTCGGATTTGCAGGCGCGAACCGGTTGGCGCACAGAGATTTTGCAAAAAGCGATTGGCGAAAATCTCGATAAAAAAGCAATTGCCAAAGCAGACAATTTTTACATTGCGCGGTTGCCGTTTGAAAATTTGAAAGCAAAAACTTTGATCGAAATCGAAAATTATCATCGAAAAGAACCGCTTGCAAAAGGGATTTTGCGAGAAACTCTGCGTGAGAAAATCTTTTCGCGGCTCGCGCCGGAGATTTTCAAAATCTCCCTTCAAAGTTTGGAAATGGAGAGTAAAATTGTCTCGGAAAAAGATTTTGTCGGGCTTGTTTCCCATAATCCTAAATTGTCAGCCGAAGAAAACGTTTTGCGCGAGCGGTTAGAAAATATCTACAAAACCGCGAAATTGGAAGTGCCGACGCTTGAAAAGGCTCTGACCGAAGCGTCTGAGAACACGAAATTAAATAAAGAACACGCACGGAAAATATTTCAGCTTTTTATAAATTCCGGCGAAGTCATAAAAGTAACGGAAGAATTTTATTTCACTACAGAAGCGATTGACGATTTGATAAAAAACCTAAAAGAATTTGCGGCGGATGCCTCCGACCGTTTGATTGACGTGGCGGCTTTTAAGGATATTGCAAACGTCTCGCGCAAATATGCGATTCCGCTTCTCGAATATCTAGACCGCGAAAAACTGACGCGCCGCGCCGGAGATAAACGTTTGATTTTGTAAAAAGATGCGAAAATTTTTAACGGCAAAATGGCAGGATTTGGTGATGGCAAATTACGAAATCGAACCGTCACTTTTAGCAGAATTTGTGCCGAGAGAAACAAAATTAGACTCGCACGAAGGAAAATACTATGTTAGCCTTGTCGCGTTCAAGTTTTTGAATACAAAGGTTTTACGCCTGCCCGTGCCTTTTCATACAAATTTTGAAGAGATAAATCTACGGTTTTATGTCAGGCGCGAAACAAAAAATGAAATCCGTCGCGGCGTGGTTTTTATCAAAGAAATCGTCCCGCGCCGCGCTATTGCGATTGTCGCCAGAACTTTTTACGGGGAGCCTTATGAAACCTGGAAAACGCGGCACGAACAAAGCGAAAACAAAATTGCTTATTTCTGGTCGAAAACCTTTTGAGAAAATCGCATTTCAGTATAAATCGGCGAAAGTCTTGGTGTTCCCGCCGAAAATTCGCACGGCGAATTTATCATTGAACATTATTGGGGCTACACAAAACGCGGCGCAAATCGTACCGACGAATACAAAGTCGAGCATCCGAAATGGAATTTGTTTGGCGTCACTTGCGCGGAAATTGACGTTGATTTCAGCTTTACTTACGGCAAAAAATTTGCCTTTTTGAGCGAGGCGAAACCATATTCGATTTTATTGGCAAAAGGTTCGGAAATTTCAGTTTTCAAAGGTGAAAAAATAACTTAAATGGCAATAATCGGGATTGTCGCAATCGCAAAAAATTTCGCCATCGGCAAAGACGGAAAACTGCCGTGGCATTATTCGGCTGATTTGAAATTTTTTAAGGAAACCACCTTGAACAATGCCGTTGTGATGGGCATAAATACTTGGAAATCAATCGGAAAACCTTTGCCGAATCGTTTGAATATTCTATTGAGTCGTTCCGAAACCATTGGAAATCAACCGAGTGTTTTGCTTTTGCGAAGCACGGAAGAAGTTTTGGCTTTGGCAAAATACCTGAATTGTGATTTATTCATCATCGGCGGCGCGACGACTTATGAAAATTTTGCCGATGCAATTGAAAAATGGATTGTAACGGAAGTTTCCGACAATGCTGAAAATGCCGATACGTTTATGCCAAGAGATTTTTTATCCGGCTTTCAAACACAGGAAATAAAACAGCTTGAAGATAATCTGTCGATAAAGATTTACGGCAAAATTTAGCTAATGCGACAATTGTCCATAGTTACGCTTTTAGACGTGATTTAGAATTTTACACACAGCAAATTATAACTCCGAACAATTGCCGCTGTTTCTGGAATTGCTTTAAACCGAAAAATCGGCGGTTGAAGCATTTTTACATCCGCTAGTTTTTTGCGTTTTCCTTTTGTTTGTCGGTCAGCGCGATGCCCATTTTGTCGAGCGTAATTTGATTGAGCGTGCCGGTAACTTTGAGTTCGTTTGCCGCTTGATATTTTTTCAAACCTTCGCGCGTCGCGTCGTCGAGTTTTCCGGTCGCCTCGCCGCTGTACATTCCCTTTTCTTTGAGCATTTTTTGCGCCTGCGTAACTTGCTCTTTGCTGGCGCGGAAAACAGCGCCGCGTTTCGGCTTATCGGTTTTGCTTTCTTTTGTTTCGCTGGTCGCAAACGAGTTTGGCGAAACTGGAATCAGTTTTTGCGCATCAGTTAATTCGACGTTCATCTTTTCGAGCGTTGCGCGATTGAACGTTCCCGTCGCTTTCAAACCGTTTGCGCTTTGAAAACTTTTTATCGCGGCTCGCGTGTCCGCATTACGTTCACCGGTTTCCGCACCTGTGTATAAACCTTTATCCTTCAACATTTTCTGCGCTGTCGAGACTTGTTCTTTGTTTGCGCGGAAACTTTGTTTTTTAGGTTTTGCGGCGTCGGCAGTTTTTGTCTGATTGTCGGTTGCAGCATTAGTTTGCGCGTTTATCGAAACGCCAAACAGAAAGAAGGCTGCTAAAACAAAAATTAATTTTTCATTGTTTCTACCTCTTTTTATTCTTTTAAAGTAATGACAACTCAGAAATTTAGTCTGTAGCCGTGGCTACAACTAAATTTCTGAATCATTGATTTTAGTGTTTCAGTTACAGAGTTCTATACCTATTTTATAAATCTGTCAAGACTTTTTTCGACAAGCAAATACGGTAACAAAAATTTTTATAAAAAATACTGATTATCTTTTAGTTTAGAGAAAGCTTCACAATTTTAATTTACAAAACTTAAGGTTTGATGTCAGAATTAAAAACCGGATATATGAAACGCTTTTCTGCCGCATTATTTTTAATTTTTTGTTCGAGCTTTTTCACGTTCGCGCAGCAGCGACCGCTTTTGACCGAAGACGTTGATACAACGCCGCAAGGTTCGATTGAAATTTCGGCAGGCGTTGATTTTCTGCAAAACGCAAAATTTCCGCTCTCCGGTTTAAGAGGCGATTTAACGCGCGTCGGCGATGTTCGCGTCCGAGTCGGTTTCGCTTCCAATGTCGAATTCGAGGTTGAAGGCGTTCTGCAAAATTTTCTGGCGATAAATTCGGCGTCAAACCTTTCGCCGATCCCTTTAAATCTGGACGGAAATTCGAGTAACGACGTGGGCGATTTTATCGTTTCGACAAAGATAAAACTCCGAAATGAAACAAGAAATACGCCTGCCGTTGGCTTTAAATTCGGTTTTCAATTGCCGAACACAGACCAGGCGCGCGGCATCGGAACAAATCAAATCAACGTTTTCGGTAAATTTTTGGTGCAGAAAAGATTCGGCAGAAGGTTTGGAAAAGAAGCGCGTTTTAACACTTTCGGCAATATCGGTTTGGGAATTATGACCGCGCCGCTTGAGCGATTTACGCAAAATGACGTTTTGCTTTACGGTTTAGCCGGCATTTACCGCTTCAACGAACGGATAAACATCGTCAGCGAAGTCAACGGGCGCGCCAACACGCGCAAAGGCAACGCGCCTCTGGGAACGGAAAGCATCGGACAATTTCGCATCGGCACGCAAGTCAAGGCTTCGGGCTTGCGTTTCGACACGGCGGCGATTTTCGGTTTGACGAAATTCAGCCCGCGAACCGGCGTTACCTTTGGTGTAACTTATCTGTCGCCAAGTATTTTCACACCGGCAAAGTAAGCCCAACATCTAAAGTCTAATATCAGTGTGAGATTTTCGTCTAATTAACTTTTCGCAAATCCAAAATCCAAAATCGAATGATTTATTGGCGAGTTTCCTTTGCCCAGATTTGGCGCCGTGCGAATTGCTTCAGTTACAAATCTTTTAGCCGTCTCAACGGCAACAATCAAATTTTCCCCCAAAGCTAAATTTGCGGCAATTGCCGACGCCAGCGTGCAACCTGTTCCGTGCGTTGCAGTTGTTTCAATAAATTCGGCTCCAAAAATGTGTAAATTTTCACCGGCAAACAAATAATCCCGCGCTGTTCGTCTTTTGTCCTTTGTCTTTTGTCCTTTGTTAGGTTTAGAGTGGTCTTCTTCCAAATCCAAAGTTGAACTGTGTCCGCCTTTTATCAAAACATTTTTCGCGCCGAAAGATTGTATAATGCGCGCGGCTTTTTCAATGTCCGCTTCGTTTTCGATTTTCATTCGAGCGATGCGTTCGGCTTCGGGCAAATTTGGTGTAACGATGTCGGCAAGCGGAAAAAGTTTTTCGATTAAAGAGCGAAGCGCGCTTTCGTCAATCAAATCAAAGCCGGAAGTCGAACGAACAACCGGGTCAACCACAATATTTTTCAATTTATTTTCTTTTATAATCTGCGCCGTTTCTTCAATAATTTCGCGTGTCGGAAGCATTCCGGTTTTGACGGCGGCGACCTTAAAATCTTCAATAACCGGCAGGATTTGCCCGCGGACTGTTTCCGCAGTTTGGTGCGCCGCGCCGAAAACTCCGCAGGTATTCTGAAAAGTTAGCGAAGTTACGGCGGCGGCGGCAAAACATCCGAATGCTGTAAAAGTTTTTATGTCGGCAATGATTCCGGCGCCACCCGACGGGTCGAGACCGGCAACGGTTAAGCAGATTTTGGATTTTGGATTTTGAATTTTGGATTTCATTTTTTTGCCGCCAATTTTTTCAAAACTTTCGCGTCGTTCAAAAATCGAATCGCGGCAAAGCCGCTTGCACCGTTTTCCAAAACCGATGCGTAATTATTTTCGTCGATTCCGCCGAGCGCAACGACCAGAAAAGGGTTTAACCTGTCGCAAACCTCGCGCAGCTTTTTCAAACCTTGCGGCGCGCCGTATTTTTCTTTTGTCGGCGTCGAAAATATCGGGCTGAACGTAATGAAATCCGCGCCTTGCCGTTTTGCATCTGCGGCTTCTTCCAAATTGTGAGTCGAAACGCCGATGATAAAAGCGGGCGGGAAACTCGCTCGAATAATTTCTGTAGAAAGCGAGCAGGAAGTTAGTTGAACACCGTCAGCGCGCGCGGCAAGTGCAATATCGGCGCGGTCGTTGACGAGCAATCCGGTTGCGGTTCGGCGTGTGATTTTTGCAGCCTCCGAAGCTAACTCAAACACGAGTTTTGCGGTGAGATGTTTTTCACGAATTTGAACTAGGGAGATTTTTGCTTCGACGGCGTTTTTGATAAGTCGAAGAATTTCATTTTTTTTACGGAGAAAATTTTCGGGCGTTGCTTTTCCTTCGGTTATCAAATAGACGAAAGGTTTTTGAACGAACAATTGTTTGCGCTTCACAATTTTTCGGGCGGCGGTTTTGTCATATTGCCGCCGAGCATCTCGACACTCTGCTTAAAATGCGCCATTTCCCAGAAGGCAAAAAAAAGATTTAAAACGCCCAAGCCGGAAACCGCGCCGCGAAACCAGCCGGAAGCGACGACTGTTCGCAAAAAAGGCAGACCGGTTTTTTGCGCGATGAATGCCAGAAAGTAATTGTCGCCCCAATCGCTCAAGTTTCCGACATTAACCCACGGCAAAAGAATCAGAATGACGCCCGCCATTAAAAATAATAAAACAAAAAAAATGACGGTCAGTTTTTCAATCATAAATGATGGGTCTTTTAAGTTTAGACAAGTTCATCTTATTTCGTTTTATTTAGTATTTATTGCCTTTTAGATTATAGTAGTTTCATCAAGTTTTGTTAAGTTTGACACATTTAGCGCATATTTTACACACAAAAATTTATCAATTTACGGAAAGAATCTCCTTCCAATTTGTCGTATAACTCCGGCTTTTCCGCGTTTGCTTCATCTTCCAGCAGCCTTCGGTTTTGACGCTTCCGAAACGAACCGTATCTTTGCCGAACCTTTTGTTTATTTCATCAATCGCTTTCATCAATTTGTGTCGCTGCTGAAACTGTTCATCATTAAACATTCGTTTTGTTAGATTCTCGTTTGGCACAAGCCCGCTCAGGATAATTCCGGCTTTGCGATATTCAAAACCTTTTTTGTAAATCTTTTCCAGTGTTTTGATTGTCCATTCCTGAATTTCCTGGTTGCTGTCGGCTCGATAAGTTGAAGTGTATGTTGCCGAATTTGAGTAAGGTTCTGGAATTGGTCTGAAACGGTCTGTGCCGATAAAAACGGTGACAGCGTGCGCAGCTAGATTGTTCCTTCTCATCTTCTCACAGCCCCGCGTTAAATAATATAAAACAGCTTCTTTGATTTGATTGTAATCAGTTACTGTTTGACCGAAACTTCTTGAACAGGTTATCGAATGTTTTTTGGCGGAGAACTGTTCAAACGGCAGGCATTTGACTCCGCGAAGTTCGAGCGCAATTCTTGCGCCGACAACCGTTAAAAGCCTTCGGACGAAACGATTGTCAGTTTCTCTTAATTGCCAGGCATTAAAAATATTGTTTGTTTTAAGTTTCAGCGACGAACGATAACCGATTCCCCAAACGTCTTCAATATTTGTTTCCTTCAAAATATTTTCAATCTTCGGCGAACGATAAAGATTCAAAACACCTTGTTCTTTTAACGCGGCTTTCTTTGCACGTTTGTTAGCAATCTTCGCCAGAACTTTTGTTTCGGCAATTCCGATTGAAACCGGAATACCTGTCCATTTATACATCTTTTCACGGATTGAGTGAGCCAGAGTTTCCAGCGAATTTTTGCGCGGTTCGAGACTTAGAAAGGCTTCGTCAATCGAATAAATTTCAACCTCGGGCGTGAAGTTTTGTAAAAGGTTCATCACGCGCGAAGACATATCGGCGTAGAGCGCATAGTTTGACGAAAAGATTTCCGCATCGTGTTCATCAAGCAGAGATTGAACTTTGAAGAGCGGCGAACCCATTGTTACGCCGATTTGTTTGGCTTCTTCGCTTCTGGCAACTACGCAGCCGTCATTATTTGATAAAACAACCAATGGCTTTTGTTTAATAGACGCATCGAAGACACGCTCGCAGGACGCGTAAAAGTTGTTGCAGTCAAGTAAGGCAATAGCATTTTGCATAATCGGTTAATGTTTATTGATTGAGCAAATTACTTTTCCCCAAATCTCAAAGTCTAAATCTTCGGTTATTAGAATGGGTTTGTAGTTTTCATTCTTCGGCATTAGAAAGACTCTACCGTTATCGTCAATAAACAGTTCTTTAACGCAGAGTTCTTCACCGATTCGGGCAATGACAATGTCACCGGATTTTGTTTCAATCGCACGGTCAACAATCAATGTAGCATTTGGTCTGATTCCCGCGTCAATCATTGAATCACCGCTTGCGCGAACATAAAAAGTAGCAAAAGGATGGCTGATAAGTTCTCGATTAAGGTCAATCGAAGTTTCGATATAATCATCAGCCGGAGATGGAAAACCGGCTGAAACACTGGATAATATAAGCGGAAGTAATAAACTCCGGCTCAAATTCGGGACAAAAATTTCGTCAATTTTGCATTGCATTGTGAATTACCAAAGATAAAGTATTGTAATAACTATGCAACAATGTATAACATAAGAAACGACACTAAACAAACAATTGCGGTTACGAAATCGAATTGCTTTGGCGTAAATCGACGCTGATAAAACGGCGGTGAATTCTGCGGCTTTGATTTTTCCTGGTGATTTATTTAGTGTTAAACTTGTCATAATTTTTTAATTTCATAGCTTTTTTATGCAAGCACTAATTTTAGCCGGCGGGAAAGGCACGCGGCTTCGCCCGCTGACGGTTTACACGCCGAAACCGATTGTTCCCGTCTTAAATCGCCCGTTTTTGCTTTATCAAATCGAAATTCTGCGCCGCGCCGGAATTACCGATATTACGCTTTCCTTAAATTATCAACCGGACAAAATCGAACAGCTTCTCGATGATGGTTCGGAATACGGCGTAAATTTGCGCTATCTGACCGAGCCTTCTCCGATGGGAACCGGCGGCGCGTATAAGTATGCGGAAGATTCGATTCGGGAAACGACCGTAGTTTTAAACGGCGACGTTTTGACGGATTTGGACGTTTCAAAAGTCGTCGCGTTTCACCGTCAGAAAAAATCCGAAGCAACGATCGTTTTAACGCCCGTCGAAAATCCGGCAGCATACGGTTTAGTCGAAACCGACGAAGAAAACCGCGTTTTGCGCTTTCGTGAAAAACCCGATGCCTCAGAAGTTGCCGATTTGAAGACAAAAAATATCAACGCCGGAATATACGTTTTAGAGCCGAGCGTTTTGGATTTTATCGCGGCAGGCGAAAACAGCTCGTTTGAATACAATGTTTTTCCTGCTTTGTTAAAAAACCAAAAACCGTTCTACGCTTGTGTTTTAAGAAACAATTACTGGCGCGACATCGGCACGCCGGAAAGTTATCTGAAAGCGCATCACGATTTTTTGAGCGGAAAAATCAAAAACTTTGAAATCGAAAGAACCGGCGAATTTGAAGTTGCGACCGCCGCGCTCGTAGATAAACGTTCGATTATCGGCGCAGATTGCGTGATAAAGCCGAATGCAAAAATAATCAATTCGGTTATCGGCGAAGGCGTTCACGTCGAAGAAAAAGCGGTCGTGGAAAATTCAGTCATTTGGTCGCACACGCGCATCTCCAACGCAGCGCACATCAAAAACTCGGTCGTCGGTCGCAGTTGTCACATCGGAAGAAACGTCGTCATCAGCGACGGCGCGGTCTTGGGCGATAAAACTTCGCTGACCGATTACACAAAAATTTAATGATGAATAATGAATGTCTAATGTAAAACCAATAATTCACCATTCATCATTCACCGTTCACCATTAATAAATGCCTGAACTGCCCGAAGTCGAACTGGTTGCGAAATCTTTGGATAAACTCGTTAAAGGTCGCCGGATTTTGACGGCTGAGCTTTTGCGCGAAAGGCTCGCGCCCGAAAATTCGCCTGATGATTTTGCTGTAAAATTAAAAGAGGCGACGATAATGCGCGTTCATCGGCGCGGCAAGCACGTTCTTTTTGATTTAAATAATAATCAAACTTTAATCGCGCATTTGCGAATGAGCGGACGTTTTCAGCTTCTGCCTCTGGAGCGTGAAAATCCGAAATTTACACACGCCGTCTTTTATTTTGAAGACGAAAGCCGTTTAATTTACTCCGACCAGCGGCACTTCGGTTTTATGAAAATCGTCGAAACCGCCAAACTCGCCGAAGCTAAAGAAATAAAAAAACTCGCGCCCGAACCTTTTTCCGAAGACTTTAATCGAAAATATTTTCGGCAAATTTTGAAAACATCGAAGCGAAGTTTGAAGGAATTTCTGCTCGACCAGACGAAAGTTACCGGACTCGGAAATATTTATGCGGCGGAAGCGATGTTTTTGGCGCAAGTCAATCCGCTAATTTCAGCCGAAAAACTTTCCGCGCGAAAAGCCGGCGTTTTGTTTGAAAAAATCCGCGAAGTTCTCGCTGAATCAATCGCGCACGGTTCGACCTTAAGCGTCAATCCCGAAAATATTGACGGCAGTTATTACGGCGGCGGTTACGAACTAAGCTGGCGCGTTTATGACCGCGAGAAAAATCCGTGCCTTAATTGCACAACACCGATTGAGCGCATTAAACAAGGCGGACGTTCAAGCTATTTTTGTCCGAAATGTCAGAAGTAATCGGTTTGTTTCAATACGGCGCAAAATTTGTTTTTACATTTCAATTATTTTTTTGTTAATATAATTCTGCTGTCTACTAGTCCTAATTCTCATAAAAAAAATTATTAAAATCTATGAAAAACCTTAGAACCTTTTTGTTTACAGGCTGGATTTCTGCATTCTTTCTCCTTTTGTTTGTTCTTGCCGGATTTCAGACGGCTGATGCGCAGATAAGCGGCAGCGACCGAAGCAGCGCGCTGGCAATGCTCGACACGGTAAAAGACACAATCAAGAAAAACTATTACGACCCGAATTATCACGGCATAGATTTGGAATTTGTTTACACTGAAGCCAAAACGCGGATGCAAAATGCGCAAACGCGCGATGAATTGATGATGATTTTGGCGCAGGTAATATTGACGCTTAACGATTCGCATACGAATTTTTACCCGCCTTCGCGCTCGGCTGACGTAGATTACGGATGGCGCGTTTCGATGGTCGGGAAAAATTGTTACGTGACCGGCGTCAAGCCGAAAAGCGACGCCGAAGCAAAAGGAATGAAAATCGGAGACAGAGTTCTGCTGATCAATGGCTACAAACCGACGCGCGAAAATCTTTGGCAAATGTATTACCGTTATTATTCGATTATTCCGATCGGCGCGGTTCGCTTTACGGTTCAGAATCCGGACGAAGCGAAACCGCGCGTTGTAGATGTGCAAACCAAAATAACGAAAACCTCGAATGCCGTAAAAATAGAAGACATTATAAATAGAATAATCAAAAAAGGTTGGGACACAGAAGCCGACCGTTACGTCGAAGCAGGCAAAAATCTTTTTATTTGGAAGATGACTACTTTTTCAACTTCCGACCAGCATATCGACGATATGCTGAGGAAAGCGAACGGCGCAAAATCTTTTATTCTTGATTTGAGAGGAAACGGCGGCGGCGCGGTTTCTATTTTGAAACGTCTGGTCGGTTATTTTACCGACCAGGATTTGAAAATAGCCGACGAAAAAAGGAAAAGGGAAACCAAACCGATGATTGCCAAACCGCGTGGAAACAATCTGTTTAAAGGCAATTTAATAGTTTTGATTGACCACGACTCCGGCTCGGCTTCGGAGATTTTTGCGCGCACGGTTCAGCTCAATAAATTCGGAAAACTCATCGGCGACAAAACCGCCGGCGCCGTTATGGAATCGGAGTTTTATCCGATGGAAATCGGCACGGGAAATATCATCTTCTATGGCGCGAGCATTACGGTTGCCGACGTTATTATGCCGGACGGTGCGAGTTTGGAGAAAGTCGGCGTGACGCCGGACGAAATTGTTTTGCCGACGGGAAAGGATTTAGCCGAGGGAAAGGACCCGGTTTTGTCTTATGCCGCTAAACAGCTCGGAGTAGATATTTCGCCGGAAAAAGCCGGAACTCTGTTTCCGATTATTTGGGACAAATAATGCTTTAGAAAACCGACGAACAAATTTATCGCCGCTTGACACTCAGCGTCTAAAATCGCATCATTTATTTTTAATCTTTCGTGGTGAGTTATAGCGACTTGCGACCACGTAAAATAAACTGCTAAACAGCGTCAAAAAAAGATTATTTTAAAGTCTCGCGCTGTTTAGCCGAGGCTTTTTGTTTTGAGAGGTCAGAAGACATAAGTCGGCAGAATCCCGCACAGTCGGTTTTCTGCTGATTGCTGACTGTTGATAACCGGCTACTTATGAAAAACTTTAGAGATATATTAAACAGCGACGGCATTTTCGTTTTCGACGGCGCAATCGGCACGAGGTTTTACGATACAGGCGTTTATATCAATCGCTCTTACGACGAATTAAACTTGACTGCGCCTGACCTGGTGCGCGAAGTTCACGACGAGTATGTGCGCGTCGGAGCTGATATTATCGAAACCAATACTTTCGGTGCGACGCGCCACAAACTCCAGCAATACAGCCTTGAAAACAAGTTAAAGGAAATTAACGTCGCCGGCGTAAAATTAGCGCGTCAAGCGGCGGGCGAAGACGTTTTTGTCGCCGGAGCAATCGGACCGCTCGATTTGCGAATCGAGCCCTACGGACCGACTTCGTTCGACGAAGCCAGGAAAATGCGCAAACGCGCGATGAATTGATGATGATTTTGGCGCAGGTAATATTGACGCTTAACGATTCGCATACGAATTTTTACCCGCCTTCGCGCTCGGCTGACGTAGATTACGGATGGCGCGTTTCGATGGTCGGGAAAAATTGTTACGTGACCGGCGTCAAGCCGAAAAGCGACGCCGAAGCAAAAGGAATGAAAATCGGAGACAGAGTTCTGCTGATCAATGGCTACAAACCGACGCGCGAAAATCTTTGGCAAATGTATTACCGTTATTATTCGATTATTCCGATCGGCGCGGTTCGCTTTACGGTTCAGAATCCGGACGAAGCGAAACCGCGCGTTGTAGATGTGCAAACCAAAATAACGAAAACCTCGAATGCCGTAAAAATAGAAGACATTATAAATAGAATAATCAAAAAAGGTTGGGACACAGAAGCCGACCGTTACGTCGAAGCAGGCAAAAATCTTTTTATTTGGAAGATGACTACTTTTTCAACTTCCGACCAGCATATCGACGATATGCTGAGGAAAGCGAACGGCGCAAAATCTTTTATTCTTGATTTGAGAGGAAACGGCGGCGGCGCGGTTTCTATTTTGAAACGTCTGGTCGGTTATTTTACCGACCAGGATTTGAAAATAGCCGACGAAAAAAGGAAAAGGGAAACCAAACCGATGATTGCCAAACCGCGTGGAAACAATCTGTTTAAAGGCAATTTAATAGTTTTGATTGACCACGACTCCGGCTCGGCTTCGGAGATTTTTGCGCGCACGGTTCAGCTCAATAAATTCGGAAAACTCATCGGCGACAAAACCGCCGGCGCCGTTATGGAATCGGAGTTTTATCCGATGGAAATCGGCACGGGAAATATCATCTTCTATGGCGCGAGCATTACGGTTGCCGACGTTATTATGCCGGACGGTGCGAGTTTGGAGAAAGTCGGCGTGACGCCGGACGAAATTGTTTTGCCGACGGGAAAGGATTTAGCCGAGGGAAAGGACCCGGTTTTGTCTTATGCCGCTAAACAGCTCGGAGTAGATATTTCGCCGGAAAAAGCCGGAACTCTGTTTCCGATTATTTGGGACAAATAATGCTTTAGAAAACCGACGAACAAATTTATCGCCGCTTGACACTCAGCGTCTAAAATCGCATCATTTATTTTTAATCTTTCGTGGTGAGTTATAGCGACTTGCGACCACGTAAAATAAACTGCTAAACAGCGTCAAAAAAAGATTATTTTAAAGTCTCGCGCTGTTTAGCCGAGGCTTTTTGTTTTGAGAGGTCAGAAGACATAAGTCGGCAGAATCCCGCACAGTCGGTTTTCTGCTGATTGCTGACTGTTGATAACCGGCTACTTATGAAAAACTTTAGAGATATATTAAACAGCGACGGCATTTTCGTTTTCGACGGCGCAATCGGCACGAGGTTTTACGATAAAGGCGTTTATATCAATCGCTCTTACGACGAATTAAACTTGACTGCGCCTGACCTGGTGCGCGAAGTTCACGACGAGTATGTGCGCGTCGGAGCTGATATTATCGAAACCAATACTTTCGGTGCGACGCGCCACAAACTCCAGCAATACAGCCTTGAAAACAAGTTAAAGGAAATTAACGTCGCCGGCGTAAAATTAGCGCGTCAAGCGGCGGGCGAAGACGTTTTTGTCGCCGGAGCAATCGGACCGCTCGATTTGCGAATCGAGCCCTACGGACCGACTTCGTTCGACGAAGCCAGGGAAATGTTTGCCGAACAGGTTTACGCGCTTTTGGAAGGCGGCGTAGATTTATTTCTTCTTGAAACCTTTTCGGATTTATCGGAAATTCAACAAGCTATCAAAGCAGTTAAACAATTGTGTGATTTGCCGATAATCGCGCAGATGACCGTCCAAACCGACGGCAAAACCGTTTTCGGCGCAACGCCCGAAATTTTTACGAGCAGGCTCGAGACTTGGGGCGCGGACGTTATCGGCGTAAATTGCGGCGTCGGTCCGACGCATATTTTAAGCGCGCTCGAAAAAATGCGCCGCGTTACGACAAAAAAACTTTCCGCACAGCCAAACGCCGGGCTTCCGAGAGACGTGCAGGGACGGCAGTTTTATATGTGTTCGCCCGAATATATGTCGAAGTTTGCCAAGCGTTTTATCAAAGCCGGAGCAAATTTTGTCGGCGGCTGCTGCGGCACGACGCCGCAACATATAAAGCTGATTTCCGACGCGGTTCGCGCCATTAGCCCGCGCCAAATGAAAGCTGCCGTCAAACCAACCGCCGCACCGGTTAAAGTTATTGATTTAAAGCCGATTGATGTGCAGGTTGTTCCGGCTGAGATGCGCTCGAATTGGTCTGGGAAAATCGCGCGCGGCGAATTTGTAACGAGCGTCGAAGTTCTGCCGCCGAAAGGCTGCGATGCGGCAAAAACTTTAGATTCAATCAAATTACTCAAAGCAAATGGCGTTGACGCCGTAAATATTCCCGACGGACCGAGAGCGCAAACCAGAATGAGCGCGCAGGCGACAGCGATTTTGGTCGAACAAAACTTAGGCATCGAAACGGTTTTGCATTATTGCTGCCGCGACCGAAATCTTCTGGGAATGATGTCCGACCTTCTGGGTGCAGCGGCTTTAGGCTTGCATAATTTGTTGATAATCACGGGCGACCCGCCGAAAATGGGTTCTTACCCGGACGCGACAGCCGTTTTTGATATTGACTCAATCGGTTTGACGAATATGGTCAACAAACTTAATCACGGTTTGGATTTAGGCAATAATCCAATCGGCTGCCCGACGGCGTTTTCAATCGGAGTCGGGGTCAATCCGGGCGCGATAAATTTAGACGAAGAAATCAAACGCTTTGAATGGAAAGTCGAAGCCGGCGCGGAATACGCGATAACGCAGCCGGTTTACGACACGAAACAACTGCGGGATTTTCTGAAACGAATTTCTCACGTCCGCATTCCGATTGTCGCCGGAATTTTCCCGCTCGTCAGCATTCGCAACGCCGAGTTTATGCACAACGAAGTTCCCGGCGTGAATGTAACGCCGGAAATTTTGGAAAGAATGCGAAAAGCATC
Source organism: Acidobacteria bacterium 28-9 (assembly GCA_002050355.1). GTDB lineage: Bacteria > Acidobacteriota > Blastocatellia > Pyrinomonadales > Pyrinomonadaceae. Next base: position 81,596 of record MWYY01000060.1, on the reverse strand, counting down.
GGACAAAAGTAAGGAAGAAGCGCGCGACGAAGGTATTAGAATCGCCCGCGAATCTCTGACGGAAGTTGCGGATTTAGTACAAGGCGTGCAGGTTTCAGCGCCGTTTGGAAACGTAAAATATGCGCTTTCGGTTTTTGAAGCGCTGCCGGAATTTTCCGCGAAAAGCGAAAACGTCGCCGCTTAAAATAAAAAAGCCGCAGATTAAAATAATCTGCGGCTTTTTTGTAAAAATTTAATTCAAAATCTTACGCGCTCGCATTGTAAGATTTTTGAAACACAAGTTTTTCGGTTTCCATCTGCGCGCCCATTTCTTCGAGCTGCGCGCTATCGAAAGCGGCTCTCACTTTCTTGAACATATCGCTTTCTTCTTCTTCGACGTGGTGTTCGATGTCTTCCATTAAAACTTTGAATTTGGCTTCAAATTTTTCGCTGCCGTCGGCAAGGCGCGGAATTTCACGCAAAAGCGTTTTCGCCTGTTTGTGTTCTTCCAGTCCTTCGAGAACGATGTCTTTGATTTCTTCATTGACCATAATTGTCGGGTAGAAAATTGTTTCTTCGATGTGCGCGTGTGTTAGAAGTTCGAGCTTTATCTGTTCGAAAAGCTCGTGTTTTTTGCTTTCGTCTTCGGTTGCTTCCGCCCGTTTGAAAAGTTTGTCGACTTTATCGTGATCAGCTTTTAATAATTCCAATGCGTTCATAATTTCTCCCTTTCTCTTTTGTTTATAATTATCTGCAAACCGATTCCTTTCGATAATTTGAAAGAATGTTTTTGATACATCCGGCTCTTGTGTCGAGACAACAGTGCAATCATTATGCCAGTTAAGAGTTATGAGTTGCCGATTAAAGACAGATAATGAAAGGTCAAAATAAAAGGTTTGGATAATAAAAAGTGAGAGCAGCATAATGGTTTTGCCGCTCTCACTTTTCTACTTATAACTCACAATTATTAAACGTATTTGTCAATGACTTTCGCAATCGCTTCACGCGAAACCGCACCGACGATGCGTTCCTGCTCTTGTCCGCCTTTAAAAACAATCAAAGTCGGAATGCCGCGAATCCCGAAACGCTGTGGTACGTTCATATTTTCGTCCACGTTCATCTTGAAAACGCCCGCTTTGTCACCATATTCTTCGGCAATCGCTTCGACCGAAGGCGCAATCATACGACACGGTCCGCACCATTCCGCCCAGAAATCGACTAAAACGGCTTTGTCCGAACCCAAAACGTCCTTTTCAAAATTTGTATCCGTCGCTTCTTTTGTAAAATTTCCCATTTTCTCGTCTCCTTGTAAATTTTGATCGTTGCGATACAAAAGTTATTTCCAATTTAAATAAATTTCTCGCAAATGTTTGAATATATATTAACTTGCCGACAACTCGTTTGCCAACTGTTCTTCTAAATTACTGTTTCATAAGTCTCCGACTTCAAATTTCCTTTTGGCATGATTTGTGCAAACTGTGATTTGATGTTTAATCACTGAAACAAAATCGAACACAAGGAGAATTTTTATGTCTGACAAAAAAACACAAGACCACGCCGATGAAAGCAACACTATTAAAGACCCGGACAATTGGACGACCGGCGACGAGCCGATGACCGGTGCGCAGCGTTCTTATTTGACGACTTTGAGCGAGGAAGCCAAAGAAGAATTTGACGAAAATCTCACAAAGGCTGAGGCTTCCAAGCGCATCGAAGAATTACAGCAAAAAACCGGACGCGGCACAGATTCCAAATAGTAAATCGTCAATAAATTTTATCAACAATTTACGTTTTCAAAATTATAAGGACAGGTTGAAAAAACCCTCCTTATAATTTTGCCGCACCGAATTTTTCACTCAATGCACTGATTCAAATTTAAGCCGCCGATGCTTTCGTTAATTCCGCTTTCAAACTAATTTCCGCGCCGCTTAATACTTGCGACACCGGACAGGTTTTCTTTGTTTCTTCAGCAATTTTTTGAAATTCGTCGTCTGAAATTCCATCGACATCTGCCGTCGTCTGCAAATCGATGTTAGGAATAACAAAACCGTCGCCTTGCTTTTCGATTTTCACGTTCGCCGTCGTATGAATGTTTTTCGGCGCGTAACCGGCTTTGCCCAAATTTCCCGACAGAGCCATCGTGTAACAACCGGCGTGCGCCGCCGCGATTAATTCTTCGGGATTCGTGGCTTTTTGCTCTTCATCTTCGCTGAAACGTGATTTAAAGGAATACGCGCCTTCAAACGCGCCGCTTCCTAATTTAACCGTTCCCTTTCCGTCCATAATTCCGCCGTTCCAATCGGCGTTCGCTCGTCTTGTAAAATTCATTTAATTTCTCCTTTTTATAAGTTAATGTTTATGCCTTTTCGCTAACCATTCGCGTCAAAGTTATCTGCAAAGGCTCGTCCGTAATGTTTTCGATCGCCTGGCTGAATTCCTTAAAGTGCAAAGAATTTGCGTGCGCATCAATCGCCGTTTCATTTTCCCAAGTCTCGTGCCAGAGAAAAACTGCCGCATCGTCAATCACTTGATGAAAATCATAATTCAAACAACCGCTTTCGGCACGCGATTTCTCGATAATCGAAAGCGCGGCGCGTTTTGCTTCGCCTTCAGTTCCCTTTTTCACTTTCAACCGCGCAAAAAGCACGATTTTTTTTGTCCGTAGTCACTTTAATTTATTATTTATTAACGCTCGCCATCATCGCTTCGGGATAACGAAGTCCGCTCGCCGCGTTTTTCGGAAAAATGTCTTCGATGCGCGCCAAATCTTCCTGACTTAAAATCACTTCGGTCGATGCTGCGTTTTGCTCCAGATATTTTCGGCGTTTCGTTCCCGGAATCGGAACGATGTCCTGACCTTGCGCCAAAACCCAGGCAAGCGCGAGCTGCGATGTCGTGATTCCTTTTTCATTAGCAATTTTCTCGACTTCTTCAACAAGGTGCATATTTTTATCAAAATTTTCACCTTGAAAACGGGGGCTTTGACGACGATAATCTTCTTCCGCCAAATCTTCAAACCGTTTGATTTCACCTGAAAGAAAGCCACGTCCTAAAGGCGAATACGGAACGAATCCGATGCCGAGTTCGCGGCACGTTTTAAGCACGTCGTTGTCTTCAACGTCTCGCGTCCAAAGCGAATACTCGCTTTGCAAAGCTGTGATTTGATGAGTCGCGTTTGCCCTTTTCAAAGTTTCCGCGCTCGCTTCGGACAAACCCAGATATTTTACTTTTCCTTCTTCAACGAGTTTCGCCATCGCACCGACCGTATCTTCAATCGGAGTTTCCGGGTCAACGCGATGCTGGTAATAAAGGTCAATCGTATCAATTCCCAAACGTTTCAAACTCGCTTCGACGGCTTTTTTGACGTATTCGGGTTTGCCGTTAATGCCGCGAACATTTGGGTCGTTTTTGTCACGCTCGATTGCAAACTTAGTCGCAATCACAAATTCGTCGCGTTTGCCTTTTATCGCTTTGCCGACGAGTTCTTCGTTGTCGCCGTAGCCATACATATCCGCCGTGTCGAGAAAATTAACACCGAGTTCCAAAGCGCGGTGAATTGTTTTAATCGATTCATCGTCGTCGCGCCCCGAATAAAAATCCGACATTCCCATACAGCCCAGCCCGACGGCTGAAACTTCCAAATCTTTTCCCAGTGTTCGTTTTTTCATAATTTTAATATCCTGTCTTTTGTGAGTGGTAAGTCTTTGTAAATCAACTTTTCAAGTAAAATCCAATTTGCCTTCCCTTACAACTCACCGTTCATCACTGTTTTAAGTCATTCCAATCCAATCTTCACCGGCGACTTCGCGCCAGCGATTGCGAATCGCTTCAAATTCTTCGTTCGATAATTTTCCTTCCGCTACATAACCCGCGTTTTCCTGCCAGCGATTCGGGCGCGTCGTGCCGACAATCGCGGTTGAAACGCCCGGAATCGAAAGCGTAAATCTTAAGGCGGTCGCCGTCGCTTCTTCCTGAGATTTTTTCAAAAAATCATATTGCAGTTTTTGAATTCTGTCCCAGTATTCGTGATGATACGATTCGCTCGGCTTTTCCTTGTGCCTCCAGACGGCGTTGGCAATCGGACGTTTGGCAATCACGCCGAGATTTTTTGACGCGGCAAGCGCAACGTTTCCGTCAATCGGCGTCTGGTCGGCAATGTTCACAGAAGTTTGAAACGAATCGAAAACATCCATTTCAATCGCCATCCGCGCGTCTTCATTATCGCCCGAATAACCGATATATCGCGTGTAGCCTTTTTCAACCGCGCGCTGCAAGCCTTCGATAGCATCGCCGCGACGCAGTTCATCAGCGTCGCAGCTATGCAATTGCGCGATGTCTAAATAATCCGTTTTAAGATTCCGCAAACTTTGTTCAATCGTTTCCAAAATTCCCTTTTTCGACCAATCAAAACGGATAAAACCATCTAACGCGCCGCATTTTGTAATCAAATAAAATTCCCTGCGCCGCTTGCCGACGGCTTCTCCAATCATTTTTTCCGAAGTTTTATAAGCTGCCGCCGTGTCAACCAGATTCAATCCCGCATCAAGCGCGGAATTGAGCAATTCGGTTACGTCCGCCTGTGTCTGATTCGGGTTAAAGCCGATTTCCGCGCCTCCAAACCCAAGCACCGAAAACTCCAAATCTGTTTTGCCAAATTTTCTTTTCTCCATAACAAACAATTTCTTCTCTTTGCCTTTTTCCTTTTAATTTTTTTCTTTTCGCACAATCATCAAACCGTCGCGCACTGCCAACAGAACATTGCTGACGCGCTCATCCGCCTGAATTTTTTGATTAAATTCGTGCAGGCTTTTCGTGTTCGGGTCAATTTCCGCGCCGTTGTTTTCGGCTTCCAAACCTTTCCGCTCCACAAAATATTGTCGGCAATAACAATTCCGCCGATTCTGAGTTTCGGAAAAACCAGATTGTAATAATTCAAATAACTCGGTTTGTCAGCATCAATAAAAACAAGGTCGAAAGTTTTATCGAGCGTCGGAATAATTTCCAGAGCATTGCCGACGAAAGATTTTATTTTGTCCGCGTGTGCCGATTTTGCCCAAAAACTTTTCGCCGTTTTATTAAATTCTTCATTTACGTCGAGCGTAATAATTTCGCCGTTTTCGGTTAAACCTTCCGCCAGACACATTGCCGAATAACCCATATAAGTTCCGATTTCCAGGATGCGTTTCGGCTGAATCATTTTGCTGAACATTGCGAGCAAGCGACCTTGATAAAAGCCCGAAAGCATTGATTTATCATCGCGCTCGGCAAATGTTTTTTCGCGCAGTTCGGTTAAAATTTTGCTCTCAAAGGACGTATAGTTCTCTGCGTAATCCTGGATTTCCGTTGAAACGATGTGCATGAAAATGTTCGCTTAGGAATTGCCGTCAAGTTTCGATTCAAGGCGCAAACTCAGCAGAGTATTTTTGTCGTCCGTGATTTCCAGAATGTTTTCGCTGCCGTCGGTTTCATACTGCACGGCGATTCCGCGCACGTTGTCAATCGGGTCGGTCATCGTTTTTTCGTCCTTTTCGCTGCGGTCAGTGCGTTCGACAATAACCTGCGTTTTACCACCGTTTTTACTAAGCGAAACGTTTTTAAGATGTCCTTCTTCGGCTTCTTCAACCGTTTCGCCCGAACTAAAAAAGATATTAAAACGCGCCCGCCGTTCGCGGTTGCGTTCGGAAAATTCCTGTAAAAATTTTTCCCAGTTGTTTGGTTCAATCATTTTGCTCATAAATTTTCTCCTTTTATTGAATCCTGACGACAATTTTCCCGAAATGCGAACCGCTTTCCATATATTCGAGCGCCTCTTTCACTTCGTCGAACGCAAAAGTTTTATCAACAACAGGCTTCAAATTGTGCTGGCAAATCAGGCGATTCATATCTTCAAACATCTGCCGCGAGCCGACGAAAATTCCCTGCATTTCTACCGATTTCATCAAAACCGAGCGCAAATCAAAATCGCCATTACCCGCCAAAACGCCGATAACCGCGATATGTCCGCCCATTTTCACGGCGTTCAGGGATTTCTGCATCGTTCCGGCGCCGCCCACTTCGACAATTTGGTCAACGCCAAACTTTTCGGTTAATTCCAAAACCGCTTTGTCCCAATCCTCACGTTCTTTATAATTTATTAAATCGTCAGCGCCGACTTCTTTCGCCCGCTGCAATTTTTCATTGCTCGAAGATGTAATAATCGTTCGACAACCCAAAACGCTGGCAAATTGCAGGGCGAAAATCGAAACGCCTCCCGTACCTTGCAGCAAAATCGTGTGGTCAGGCTTGATATTGCCGGAAACCATCAGCGCGTTATGCGCCGTTACTGCCGCGCACGGCAAAGTAGCCGCTTCTTCATAGCTTAAATGGTCTGGAATTCGCACCAAACTATTTTCGTCAAACGCTCCAAATTCCCTCAAACAGCCATCCAAATCGCCGCCGAGCGTAGTTTTAGCTTTCTGAAAATCAATATTGCCGTCAATCCAGCTTTGCATAAAAATCGGGCAAACTCTGTCACCTTCCTTCCATTTCGTAACGTTTTCGCCAGTTGCAACAACTTCACCCGCACCGTCCGAGAATGGAACTAAAGGCGTTTTCAATTTCGGATTGTAAACGCCTTTGACCATCAACAAATCGCGGTAATTCAAAGACGCGGCGTGAAATTTCACTAAAACTTCATTTGTCTGCACTTTCGGCTCGCTGCGCTCAGTCAAGGCTAAATTTTCTATTCCGAATTGTTGTATTTCGTATGCTTTCATCTTTAATTACCAATTTTAACCGAAGTCATAAATGCTCGATGCCGTTCAGCGGGCTACAGTGTCCTATGAATAAAACAGGCATTTTCTCTTGCGTTTTCGGTAAATTTTCCAATCCGTTTAACCTGTTTATTTCAATCAAACCTTTGCGCTCGAAAATTCCTCTGACCAATTTTCCAACAACTTTTCAAACTCGTTTTGCAATGATTGATTCGCGTCCGCCAAATACCAGCGCTGCATTTTTTCCATCATTATCGGTTTTTCCAAACCCTGCGCCTTCATTTCGTGAAAGTAAGCATCGGCAATTTTAGGGCGCGAACCCCAGGTTCCAATTTCCCGAAAAGTTTCCGCGTCCAGACAAATCAATTTCGGAATGGCGCGCCCGCCGTCGGTCAAATACCTGTCCATCAAATCGAGATTCTCATCGCGCAGTAAATATCTGGTTTCGATGTTTGGATTTTCCGCCGCGATTTTTTCGATAATCGGAATATTCTGCGCCGCGTCGCCGCACCAGGCTTCGGTTATAATCAACCAAATCCAATCTGCTTTTACGTTCTGCGCTTTTTCTATCAAAGAGTTGTTCAGTTTAACCGTTTTATCGAGCCGCTTCATCCGTTGACGATTCAATTTTCCGAAACCGAACATCTGTTCGGATTGATTTTCGCCCGTCGTCTTGCCTTCCAAAAGCAAATCGTCAATCAGCTTTAAATACTCGGCAAACGTCATTGATTTTTCAATATATGATTTCATACTAATTTTTAGCCGCGGACAAACACGAAAAGACGGGAAAATTTATTTATTTTAACGTCCGTGCTTTTTGTGTTTGTTCTTTTATCTTCTGTCAATCAATTCTTCTTTCGGAAAGCGCACTTTCGGCAGATTCGCCAGCCAATCGTTTTCCGCATCACGGTAACCGACCGCGCACAAAGTGACCGCCGAATAATCTTCCAAGCCCAAAATACGGTTAACCTCCGCCGGGTTGAAACCTTCCATCGGGCAAGCGTCAATGCCTAAAATTGCTGCTGTTTCAAGCAGAAATCCGAGCGCCAGATATGCCTGCCGCGAATTCCAGGTTTCGATTGTGTTTTCTGAAACCGCTTTTTTCGCCGAGCCTTTCATTGTGTTTTCATAATCGGCAAGCTGTTCGTGCGGCTGATTGCGAACTTCCATATTGCGCTCGACGAAATGCTCGATGTCGGCGTCGGTCAAAACTTTTTTATACGCGACGACAACCAGATGCGAGCAATCGACAATCTGAGTTTGCCCGTAAGCCGCAGGCGTCAATTCCGCTTTCAATTTTTCGTCCGTAACGACGACAAACTTATATGGCTGAAGTCCGTAACTTGACGGCGCGAGAATCAAAGATTGCTCAAGCGTATTCCAATCTTCGTCGGAAACCTTTCTTGCCGCATCGAATTTTTTAACCGCATAACGCCAATTTAACTGTTCCAAAATTGTTTCATTTGAAATTCCGTTTCTTCCCATTTTCGTTTCCTCTTTTGATATTTTATTATTTTGTAACTTTAGCTGCTACAATTGTTCTCAAAAAAATTTATACTTTTTCCCGCTCGACCATTTCAATTACGTTTTGCAAAGTGTATTGCGCCAGTTTCTGCTCGACGGTCTTATCAATCTCTTTTTGCAAACGACACAAAATTGCTTCGATATTTTTTCCGACCGGACAATCCTGATTCGGCGTCTTCGGATGCGGAGAAAAAATTTCGCCGTGCGAAACCGCATTGTAGATTTCCGAAAGCGTAATTTTTTTGGGCTGTCGCGCCAGACAAGTGCCGCCTGATGCACCGACTTGCGAAACAACCAGATTCGCTTCCTGTAAGCTGCACAAGAGACGGCGGATAACGACCGGATTTGTATTGACGCTCTCGGCGATAAAGTCCGATTTAACGCGCCCGTCGCAATTTTTTGCAAGCATCGTCAGCACGTGAACCGCAATTGAAAATCGGCTGTTAGCTGCCATAACTGTAACAAGTTTAGTTACAAATAAACCTTCTGTCAAGTCAGAAGGATTTGGCGGAAATCTCTACAATCAAAAATTACAAAAGAAGAAGCGGAACACAGATTTTTGCGGAAAAAGCACAGATGAAAATGGAGGAATCTAAAAGATAAATCTTTGCCAATTCGTTTCGATTCGGTTTTCAGCCGCGTTCCATCTCTCTTTTCCCCTCGCGCTTTTTCAGGTGAATATTGATTAATAAACCGGCGATGCCGTTTAAGACCATCAACGAATTCGTAAAGATAAAAACCGGATTCCAAACCAAATAGCTGTAAACGGCAAAACCGATTGAGGCGGCAATCTGCCCGGCGAAAAGCCAAATCGAAACGCCTTCACTTTTGCCTTCTTTCCATTGTTTATAAACTTGCTTTGCAATGGTTATAATCAAAATAATCGAGCTAACCCAACCAATAAATTCCGTCATAAATAAACAAATAATAGGAAATCGAATGTTGAATTAGTGAATTCAACATTCGATTTCCCGCTTTATAATTTTGTTAAGCGTATCGTTTCGGCTCGGCGGCATCTTCGTCGGCTGGCGGTTCTTCGATTGGCGCACTTGGTATTCTGTCGTTTGGCGTCGGATTTTCTTTTTTAGGTTGTTCGACATCCGTGTTCGGTGCGTCGGAAATACCTTCAGAATTATCGCCGAAATCACCGTCGTCTCCGCTGCCTGAATTCACATCAGGATTTGGAATGTTCTGTATGTCTTGCATTTTGATTAAATTCTCCTTTGATAAAATTTAAACAATTTTCGAGCAAACAGCGTGCCTGCGTTTACACGAAATTTAAAGTGGCGGAAATAGAAAGGCTTTGAGGATTTTCAGGCGAGGAGACAGCAAAATTAAATAAAAATTTGTATCGAATCGAGGCGTCGAGATTAGAAAATTTCGGCGTATTCTTTAAGTTCATTCAGTGACTCATCTGCAACGAGCCGAAATTTTAACTCCTTTTTCGTGTCCTTTCGTGTTTGTTCGTGGCTAATTTTCCAAAACGCCCTTCATCGCTTCGTCCAAATCTGTGTATTTAAATTGATAACCGGCTTCCTGCAAACGTTTTGGCAGAACGCGCGCGCCTTGCAGCAATAAAGTTTCGCCCATTTCGCCGAATATTAGCTTTACCGCAAATTCGGGAAGCGGCAAAATGGTCGGACGATTCAGGATTTTACCGAGCGTGTTTGTAAATTCTTTATTAGTAACCGGATTCGGCGCGGTTAAGTTGAACGAGCCTTTTAGTTCGGGATTTTCCAAAAGGAAATGAACGATTGCAACAATGTCGTCTATTGCAATCCAGCTCATATATTGTTTGCCGCTGCCGATTGTTCCGCCGACGCCGAACTTAAAAGGAGTCAGCATTTTCTCAAGCGCGCCGCCGTCTTTCGCCAAAACAACACCGATTCGCATACATACGACGCGCGCAAAACTTTCCGCTTTTTGCGCCTCTCGTTCCCAGGCGTCGCAAACTTCGGGCAAAAATCCCACGCCTTTTGCACTGTCTTCAGTCAAAACTTCGTCCTGTCTGTCGCCATAAAAACCGATAGCCGACGCGGAAATAAAATATTTCGGCGGATTTGCTAATTGTTTGAGCGCTTCAACTAAAACGCGCGTTCCGACGGTTCGGCTTTCTTTTATTTTGCTTTTCTTCTCGTCCGACCAATTTTCCGACGCGACGTTATCGCCCGCGAGATGCACAACTGCATCGAAGTTTTCGAGCCTGACTTGTTCCGTTTCGCCAAAACCCTTTTCCGCGTCCCATTGAATTTCATCAGAACTATTCGGCGTTTTTCGCACAAGTTTATAAACTTCGTGCGCATTCAAAGTCGGAATCAAATTAGTGCCGACAAGACCGCTTGCGCCGGAGATTAAAATTTTCATAGGTATTAAATATGCATGAATAGGATTTACCTGTTCACATTTCCTATACGTCCATAATAAAAGCTTGAACCTTCATATTTCAGCAAATCACAATTTGAACAATTATTTTTTTCGTTCTCCATTTTCATTTTTCCGTTTCCTGCTTTCCCTGCAAATCGTGCTGAATAAATCGCACCATTTGACGAATTTCTTTTTCGGAAAGTTGATTTTTGAACGCGGGCATCGGGAGTTTTCCTTCTTTTATTTGTTGGTAGATTTCGTCTTCAGATTTTGTCGCCGCGTTGCCGTAACGCAGAGAAGGAATCAGTTTGCCGTCAATTTCTTTGCCGTTTGCCTCTTGCCCGTGACAAATCGCGCAGTTTTGGCGAAACGAAGATGCTTCGTAAGATTTGCTTTCGGCAATGTTAAATTCACTGCGTTTCGACTGCGTTTCCACACACGCCGCCAAACCAAAAGTGAAGAACAAAAAAATGATGAGAAATTTCAATTGAAACATTTAAAACTTAAATTTTTCTTTCCTCTCATTTTATCACGCCTTCCATCGGACTTGATGCGCTGGCGTAAAGGCGTTTCGGCATTCTACCCGAAAGATACGCAAGTCTTCCGGCTTGAACAGCAAGTTTCATCGCGGTTGCCATCTGCGCCGCATCTTGCGCTTCGGCGATTGCCGTGTTCATTAAAATCGCGTCCGCGCCAAGTTCCATTGCGATTGCGGCATCACTCGGCACGCCGACTCCCGCGTCAACGATAATCGTCGCCTCCGGCAATTGCTCGCGCATAATCCTTAAATTTGAAGGGTTTTGCACGCCCATTCCCGAACCAATCGGCGCGGCAAGCGGCATCACGGCGGGACAGCCGATGTCCAATAATTTTTTCGCCATAATCAAATCGTCGGAGAAATACGGCAAAACGATAAAACCTTCTCGGACGAGAATTCGCGCCGCTTCGAGGGTTTGCTCATTGTCGGGCAGAAGCGTAACTTTATCGCCGATGACTTCGAGCTTTATCCAATCGGTTTCGAGCGCTTCGCGGGCGAGACGCGCCGTTCTGATTGCGTGTTCAGCATCGTAGCACCCGGCTGTGTTAGGCAAAATCTGCATCTCAGGCGCAAGAAAGTCGAGAAACGATTCGCTCTGATGGTCGAGCGGAACGCGATTGACGGCAACCGTAACCATTTCTGTGCCCGATGCCGTATGTGCCGCTTTCATTTCCGCATACGAGCGATACTTTCCCGTTCCGATAATGAGGCGCGAAGTAAAAGTTTTTCCGGCAATTTTGAATGTATCAATCATATGTATTGGTTCGAAGTGTAATATTCAAAGTCGAAGAAAGTTTTGCTCTGCAATCTTAATTTTATAAAAAATAATTTCCCACAGAGGCGCAAAGCGCGCTAAGAATTTTTTCTCAAACAAATTAAATTCTAACAAAAAAACATACAAAAGAAATGCGGACTGAAATTGTTTTCAATCCGCAACTCGTAATTTGTAACCGTTAATTCGCAATTGATTTCAGCCGCCGCCGACAAAGTGGATTATCTCGATATTATCGGCGGCGTTGATTTTTGTAGTGTCCCAATCTTTACGGCGCACAACTGATTCGTTCAGTTCGACGGCTATGCGCTGCTGCGGCAGCGACAGATGTGCGAGAAGTTTAATCAAATTAATTTCTTCGGGAATGTCTTTGGTTTCGCCGTTGATAAAAACTTTCATAAATTAATGTTGTGCAGCACGCATTTTGATAACGGCGGAAATTGTAGATTTCCTCTGTCTGTCTACCGAAAATCATAACCACCGTTTTCTTTTTAATTATCAAACTAGCACAGGCTTTTGACAAGGGTCAACGAATAAAAAGTTACGGAAAGCCGGTATTTTTGAAAATCGAAATTTTGCTTTATTTGATACTCTCAAACTTCCGTGAATTCTCCATACTTGATTACCTTGACACTCAATCTGGCTTAACTTACGATTGAGTTTGTACCATAATTCTCAATCTTCAAGCTGCGAATTCTATTGTTTTTTTGTTACGATTAGTTTTAGATGAGGAAGCGAGCAATTTGAATATGTCTGGATTTAATCTTTTTGATTATGCGCCAATCGGCGTAATGTTTATCGTGGCGCTCGGTTTTGCGGCGAGTCAGATACTTGTTACGCAGCTTATCGGTCCTCGTAAAAGAACCGCCGTCAAACTGATGCCGTATGAATGGCGATTGACGGCGACCGTAACCATCTCCGCGCCCGATGCCTTGTGAGCGGCTTGCATTTCCGCGTGTGAGCGATATTTTCCCGTCCCGATAATGAGGCGCGAAGTAAAAGTTTTTCCGGCAATTTTGAATGTATCAATCATATGTATTGGTTCGAAGTGTAATATTCAAAGTCGAAGAAAGTTTTGCTCTGCAATCTTAATTTTATAAAAAATAATTTCCCACAGAGGCGCAAAGCGCGCTAAGAATTTTTTCTCAAACAAATTAAATTCTAACAAAAAAACGAGCAAAAGAAATGCGGACTGAAAATGTTTTCAATCCGCAACTCGTAATTTGTAACCGTTAATTCGCAATCGAATCATCCGCCGCCGACAAAATGGATTATCTCGATTTTATCGGTGTCGTTGATTTTTGTAATGTGCCAATCTTTACGGCGCACAACTGATTCGTTTAATTCGACGGCGATGCGCTGTTGCGGCAGCGACAGATGAGCAAGAAGTTCAAACAGATTTATTACTTCGGGAATGTCTCTAATTTCACCGTTGATAAAAATTTTCATAAAATTAATGTTGTGCAGCACGCATTTTGATAACGGCGGAAATTGTAGATTTCCTCTGTCTGTCTACCGAAAATCATAACCACCGTTTTCTTTTTAATTATCAAACTAGCACAGGCTTTTGACGAGGGTCAACGAATAAAAAGTTACGGAAATATTGTGTTTTTGAAAATTGAAATTTTGCTTTATCTAACACTCTCAAAGTTCTGTGAATTCTCCTTACTTGATTACCTTGACACTCAATCTGGCTTAACTTACGATTGAGTTTGTACCATAATTCTCAATCTTCAAGCTGCGAATTCTATTGTTTTTTTGTTACGATTAGTTTTAGATGAGGAAGCGAGCAATTTGAATATGTCTGGATTTAATCTTTTTGATTATGCGCCAATCGGCGTAATGTTTATCGTGGCGCTCGGTTTTGCGGCGAGTCAGATACTTGTTACGCAGCTTATCGGTCCGCGTAAAAGAACCGCCGTCAAACTGATGCCGTATGAATGCGGCAAAGACCCGATCGGGTCGGCGCGCGATAGATTTTCGATAAAATTTTACACGGTCGCGGTTATCTTTTTGCTGTTCGATATTGAAGTTTTGTTTATGATTCCGTTCGCGGTCGCTTTTAAGTATTTGCTAGGCGAAGAAAACCGTCTCGGCATCGGTTACGGAACAATCGCGTTTGTAGAAATTCTGGTTTTTATCGCAACACTGATTGTCGGATACATTTATGTTTGGAGAAAAGGTACTTTTGATTGGGGCGTGCAGGCTCGGGTCGAGGCTCGCGCCGAAGCACACGAATTGCTTAACAAGAAAAAACAGCGTATTCAGCAATTAAAACGCGCCGCTTAGAAAGTCGGAGAGTCTATCGAGTTTGGAGAGTTTAGAGAGCCAGAATTTGTATTGACTCACGACTCTCTGAACTCCAAACTAAAAAAGTTATGGGTTTAGAAAATACACTTTTTGAATCGCTGCCCGACGTTTTAACGGTAAAACTCGATGCGGTTGTTAATTGGGCAAGAAAGTCATCATTGTGGCCTGCTACGTTCGGGTTGGCTTGCTGCGCAATTGAAATGATGAACACGGTTTCATCGCGCAATGACCTTTCGCGTTTCGGCGCGGAAACATTTCGCGCCAGCCCGCGCCAAGCTGACGTTATGATTGTTTCGGGAAGAGTTTCGCGTAAAATGGCGCCGGTTCTGCGCCGGATTTATGACCAGATGCCCGAACCGAAATGGGTAATTTCGATGGGCGCATGCGCTACCTCCGGCGGCGTTTTTGATAATTATGCGATTGTGCAGGGCGTCGATAAAATCGTGCCGGTTGATGTTTACGTTCCCGGTTGCCCGCCTCGACCGGAAATGTTGATTCACGCGATTATGATGTTGCAGGAAAAAATTATGAATGAATCGTCTAAAGACCGCCGTGACACTTTCGAACCGGAATCGCGCGTTTCGATTGTTCCCGGAACTCTGCCGGTTACAATGGGCAGCGAATCTGAAACGGCTGCAAAAACCGTCACGACGCGCCCTTATACAATCGCCTCGCGTCACGAACGCCGGAAGTCTTCGTAAATGATAACAGCTTCTTGTTTAGCGATAAATTGTTTGTTCAAATGACCGACCGCAAATTTTCTCGTTTATGTCTGAAAAAATACTGGAGTTTGTCGAAAAACTAAAAGCGGAAAATCCGGCGTGGATTACTGATCTAAAAGACGCGCGCAGTGAAATAACCGCATTTGTTCCGCGCGAGGCGATTGTTGACGTTTGCTGGGTTTTAAAAACAAAACACGATTTCGATATGTTGGCGGATTTGTGCGGCGCAGACCGCGGACCGGAAGAAGACCCGCGTTTTGAAGTCAATTATCATTTGTTTTCGACAAAGCATTTTAGTCGTTTGCGCCTCAAAGTTCTTTTGAGCGAAGACGAGCCGAATGTGCCGACCGTTGTTACCGTCTGGAAGACGGCGAACTGGCACGAGCGCGAAACTTACGATATGTTCGGCGTGATTTTCGACGGACATCCGGATTTAAAAAGAATTTTATTGCCGTCGGATTTCGACGGACATGCGCTGAGGAAAGATTATCCGCTTCGCGGCTACGAGCCTTACAGTTTAACTTAATTAAATGTCAGCAGTTTGGCTGCTCTGTAGGTTTTGCTTTCCTAACTGATTACTGACACTAACCTAGTGGTTATTATTTATGAGCGTTGCAGTAGAAAATATACCGAGCCAATTTGAAGTTTTAGACCAGCCGCTGGAATCGCAGATGACGCTTTCGATGGGACCGCAACATCCTTCGACGCACGGCGTTCTCCGGCTCGAACTTCAGCTTGACGGCGAAATGGTCGTCAAAACCGTTGCCGACATAGGTTATCTGCATACGGGAATGGAGAAACTTTTCGAGTATAAAAAATATCAGCAGGGCATAGTTATCACCGACCGAATGGATTATTTGAATCCATTAGGAAACAATTTGGCTTACGTGATGGCGGCGGAAAAACTGCTTGATTTGGAAATTCCCGAACGTGCGCAGGTTATCCGTGTAATGTTCTGCGAGCTTCAACGTATCGCGTCGCACATGGTTTGGCTCGGAACGCACGCGCTTGACATCGGCGCGATGAGCGTTTTCTTTTACTGCTTCCGCCAGCGCGAAAAGATTTTGAATTTGATTGAAGCGGCAAGCGGTGGGCGAATGACTCCGAGCTATTTTCGTATCGGCGGTTTGATGATGGATTTGCCTGCGGGATTTGACCGTCGCGTCAAGCAGTTTTTGGAAGATTTCCCCGCCGCAATGGAGATGTTTGAAACGCTCGTTACAGGCAATACACTTTGGCAGAGCCGGACGAAAGGCATCGGCGTAATTACGGCTGAAGAAGCAATCGACTGGGGTTTAACGGGACCGTGCCTGCGCGGCAGCAACGTCGATTTGGATTTGCGGCGCGACAATCCGTATTCGGGTTACGAAACTTACGATTTTGAAGTTCCGGTCGAGCCGGACGGCGACGTTTGGGCGCGCTTCCGCGTAAGAATGCGCGAGCTTTACGAATCCTATAAGATTGTTAGACAAGCCGTTGAACGATTAAAACCAGGACCGATTAAAGCTGACGCGCCGAAAGTCGTTCTCCCCGACCGCGACGATATGCGAAAGCATATGGATTCGCTGATTCACCATTTTTTGATTGTTGCCGAAGGCTTTTCGATTCCCGAAGGCGAAGTTTATCACGCCATCGAAGGCTCGAAAGGTGAACTCGGTGTTTATATGAAAGCCGACGGCACGCCGAAACCTTCGCGCGTTCATTTTCGCGGACCAAGTTTTATAAATTTATCGGCTTTGCCCGTAATGAGTGAAGGCGAAATGGTTGCTGATGTTGTAGCCATTATCGGTTCGCTCGATATTGTGTTGGGAGAGATTGACCGTTAATAATGGTGATTTCTATAAAAGATTTATCGAGTCTTACGTTTCTTGCTTTTTGCATTTGTATTGCTTTTTGCCTAAATGTTTTTACACAGGAAAATAAATGCGATTTACAGTTGCAAGTATTCGAGTATCAAAATAATGGAGACGAATTAAAAATTAACAATGCAACGGCGATAGTTTATTCTTTCGGTAAAGACCGGAAAAAAATTAAAGCAACCGGCAAAGACAATGTTTCTTTTTTCGCCGCCTTGAAACCGGGAATATATAGTGCGGAAGTTATTGAAGACGGGTATAGAAAATCCGTCAGAAGAATTTACCTGGATTGCAGTTTGGCAAATAAGGACGGATTGGTTACAAAACGAGTATCGTTGTGGAAAGGCAATGCGAAAGAAACGATTCATGTAATTGAAGACGAAGATTATAATAAAGTTTCCGAAAAAGTGCCGTTCAACGATTTGGCTTTAAAACTGAAAGACTCTGATTATCCGCCGGCAGCGCGCGCCGTTCGCGCATCGGGCGTAGTTGAAGCGTTAGTTACAATTGACGAATAGGGCAAAGTAATCGCGGTGCGAGCCTTGAGAGGGCATCCATTGCTACGGCTGGCATCGGAAGAAGCCATTAGGAGATCCGAATTCGCCCAGACAAAATTAAAAGGTAGGGCAGCAAAAATCAGGGCGCTTGTATTTTATAACTTTAGAAGTAATTGAAAGTCAGACCTAATTAAAAATAGACAGAGTTTGATTAGTAAAATCCTTGAAGTAAAACGGCATCAATAGACTTAAACGTTAAAAGATTGAAAGAAAAGGTGTTTGCATAAAGTATGTCAACGGCAGCAGTTCCAACCGATTATACAAATCGGGTTTTATACTCTGAAGAAGCAGCGAGTTTTTCGCCCGAAGTTTTGGCGGAAATGGACGCGCATATTGCAAAATATCCGCCGGATAGAAAGCGTTCGGCTTTGATTCCTTTGTTACTTTTGGTCGTTCAGCGCGAGCGTGGCTACATTGACAACGCGGGTGTGAATTTTTTGGCACAGAAACTCGAACTCGAAGTTACGGACGTTTGGGAAACGGCGACGTTTTATTCGATGTTCAATATGCGTCCGGTCGGTCGGCATCATATTCAAATCTGTAAAACGCTGTCGTGCAGAGTTATGGGCGAGCCGCAAATCACCGAACATATTTGCAATCGTCTAGGAATTCACGTCGGCGAAACCACACCGGACGAAAGATTCACGGTTTCATTGGTTGAATGCTTGGGAAGCTGCGGAACTGCGCCGATGATGCAGATTGGTTTTGATTATCATGAAGATTTGACGCCGGAAAAAGTTGATAAATTATTGGATTCATTAGAATAAACTTTTTAATTCCCGATTATGGAAATCAAAGCAATCGGTTGCGAACCGTTACAACTAAAGCGAGTTCATTTAGAGAATTCGCACACGCTCAAGGTTTATCAAGAAAACGGCGGTTACGCTAGTTTGAGAAAGGCGTTGGGGATGACGCGCGACGAGATTATTAACGAAGTCAAAGCCTCGGCTTTGCGCGGGCGCGGCGGCGCTGGTTTTCCGACCGGAATGAAATGGTCGTTTGTGCCGAAGGATTCACCGAAGCAGAAATATGTTGTCTGCAATGCCGATGAAAGTGAGCCTGGGACGTTTAAAGACCGTTATTTGATGGAGCGCGACCCACACGCGCTGATAGAGGGAATGTTGATTGCGGCGTTCGCGCTCGGCTCGGAAACCGGTTACATTTATACGCGCGGTGAATACAAATATCTGATTGACATAATGGACAAAGCCCTTGACGAAGCGCGTTCGGCGGGCTTTTTGGGCAAAAATATTTTAGGTTCGGATTTTTCGCACGAAATATACACGCACACCGGCGCGGGCGCGTATATCTGCGGCGAAGAAACAGCGCTTTTGTCTTCGCTCGAAGGGTATCGCGGACACCCGCGAATGAAGCCGCCGTTTCCGGCAATCGAAGGTTTATACGCTTCGCCGACGGTCGTCAACAACGTCGAAACTCTCACGGCAGTTCCGCAAATTATCGAAATGGGCGGTGAAACGTGGCGCAATCTGGGAACGGAAAAAAGCGGCGGCACAAAACTCTGGTCGGTTTCCGGACACGTCAAAAAGCCCGGCGTCTATGAGCTTCCAATGGGTTATGACGATATGGAGAAATTCATATTGGAAGACTGCGGCGGAATGCTGCGCGACGATAAGAAATTGAAAGCCGTAATTCCCGGCGGTTCGAGCGTTTATATTATGAACGCCGAACAAATCATCGGGAAAAAAGTTTTATTGGATTACGAAGGATTGGTCGTCGGCGGTTCTATGGTCGGTTCGGGTGGTTTTATCGTGATGGATGAAACGGTTGACATAATGGAATCGACCAAAAATCTGACCGAATTTTACAAACACGAATCATGTGGGTGGTGTACGCCGTGCCGCGAAGGAACTGATTGGCTTTTGAAAATCTTCAACCGCGTGGCAAGCGGCGGCGGACAACCCGAAGATGCGCAATTGTTGCTCGATATTTGCGACAACATTGAAGGCAAATCTTTTTGTCCGTTGGGAGACGCAGCAGCGTGGCCTATTCAGAGCGCTGTAAAACGTTTTCCTGAAGATTTCAAAAAATATCTTCTGCGGCAAGACGTTGCTCCGGTTGAAGCCGAAGCGCAGAAATTTTAAAAATTAATTAAGAGGTAAAAGATATGGGAAAAGGCGATAAAAGAACGAGACGCGGAAAGATTTTTGCCGGCAGTTTTGGTAAAACTCGTCCGAAAGGAAAGAAAAAAAACACGGCGGCGAATGCGGAGAGCAAAGCCGAAACGAAAAAGTAAATTTAACAGCAGTTTTTAGTTAAAATGGCAACAGAAGAACAAATTAAAGTTACGATTAACGGTCAGGAATTTTCCGTCGATAAAGGAGCGCGGCTGATTGATGTTTGTCGGGAGAACGCCTTTAACATACCGTCGTTCTGTTACTACGAAGACCTTGCTTTGCAGGCGTCGTGCCGGATGTGTCTGGTGCGCATCGAGAAGATGCCGAAGCTGCAAACTTCCTGCACAATCACTTGCACGGACGGAATGATTGTTACGACGCAGAGCGAAGAAATCGAAAAGGCGCAACGCGCGATGCTGGAATTTCTGCTTGCCAATCATCCGCTCGATTGCCCGGTTTGCGACCGCGGCGGCGAGTGTGAACTCCAGGAAATGGTAATGGATTGGGGAGATGTCGAAGAGCGTTTTATTGAACCGAAAAACGCGCAGCCGGAAAAATTTCTCTCGCCGATTGTTGCCAACGACCCGCAGCGCTGTATTTTGTGCAAACGCTGCACGCGCGTGTGCGATGAATGGATGGGCGAAGACGCCATCGAAGCCGGAAATCGCGGCGTTAACACGGTTATCGGAACTTACGGCGGCTGGCTCGGTTGTTCCGAGTGCGGCAACTGTATCGAAGTTTGCCCGACCGGAACTTTGCTCGACGGAACTTACCGCCACGAAACCAGACCGTGGGAATTAGAACAAACCGTTAGCACAGACCCGTACAGTTCAGACGGAATGCAGTTCAGCCTCGGCGCGCGCGGCGGAAAGATACACCGAATTGTCGCCCGCGACCGGTACGTTGACGGATTGAACGGCGAATTTCTTGATGTCAAATCGCGCTTCGGGCACGGTTTTATCAACCACGAAGACCGCTTAAAGACGCCGCTGATTCGCTATACGAAAGGCGGAAAATTAATTCCGACAACGTGGGACGAAGCGATTTATTTTGTCGCCAATAAATTTAAGGAAAACGGAAACAACATCGGCGTTATTGCGACGGCGCGTCTGACAAATGAATCGATTTTTACTTTAAAAAGATTTGCGACGGAAGTTGCAAACTCCGACAATTACGCTGTTTCCGACGCTTACGACCTCGCGCCGGTTTTCGACAATTTGAGCGTTTCGCTTTGCACGCATAAGGAAATTCGGCGCGCCAAAACGATTCTTCTTATCGGCGGTGAGCCGGAAGAAGAGCAAACTTTTACGGGCAAACAAATTCGTCAAGCGGTCAGAAATGACGGCGCGAAATTCATCGTCATTCACGACACTGCGATTCGGATGACCGAACAGGCGACACAGTTTATACACATCAACAAAAATTCGTTCGACGCTTTTGCGCTCGGCTTTGCCGACCGTACGGACGAAACGATTTTAAAGAAAATCGGTGCTGCTCAAAGCGAGTTTGACGATTTATTGAGAACAATCGGCGAAACCGAAGGCGATTTCGTCATCATGCTCGGCAGGGATTTGTCACCCGAAGCGCAAGCCGTGATTGCAAATGCAGCCGCAAATTTCGCTTCAGAAAAACGACGCGTGTTGCTTCATCTGTTACCGCTTTACAACAACTCGGTCGGCGCAAATGATATGACGGCTGGCAGAAAATCTCTGCGGGAAGTTCTACAAAATTCCAAATCGCTTTTAATCGGCGGCAGTCTCTATGAAGACGACGCGAAATTGCTTGCGAACAAAGATTTCGTAGTTGTTCAGGAATTATTTGAAACTGCGACAACCGAATATGCAGATGTCGTTTTGCCTGCCGCGAGTTTTGCCGAAGTCGATGGAACTTATACGAACAATACAGGTTTTGTTCAAAGAGTTCGACAGGCAATCGAGCCGCTAAATCAAGCAAGAGCGGATTGGGCAATTACCTCGATGATTGCCAGGGAAATGGGTGTCGATTTCGGTTATAATTTTGCCGCGACCGCCGTTTTCAAAGCGCTTGCCGACACAATTCCGGCTTACGCGGGTTTGCGTTATCCGCATTTGAAAGACGAATCGAAACCCGCGAAAGTAAAACACGCAATTGCAGAAAAACGCGATTTGTCGAATGTAATCAATGGCTTACGCCGCAGAGTTGAATCAATGCCGGATGAAGGCGGAAAAAATATAGTAAAGCCGAAAACCGGACATAAATTATTTCGACTTACGACAATGACCGAAAAAACGCCGCAGTTTCATCTTCTCGCTCACGGCAATCCAAAACCGGACAATTTGCTCGTGTCGCCCCTTGTGCAGTTTAACTTAGACGGCACACCACGCACCGACACATTGGCTCAAGCAGCGGCGGCGACCGGCATCGGCGACAAAATTGAAGACAAGGAAAACGTTTTGCACAAAATAATTCCCAAGTAATTAAACGAGCGGCTGGAATTTGCATTCAAATAACTAAGCGAAGAAACCTGTCAAAAACTGTTTTTTTTATTTGTTTTTTAGACAAGCCTTGATAAAATAACGATTTTTTAACGACACGCGAATATTCCAAATGGAAGCTATCATAAAATCAATTTTTCCGATTGCCGTTCTTTTCGGAGCGGCAACTGTTGCGTTTGGCGTGGTGATGATGATTGTTGCATATACGGTTTTAGCCGAGCGCAAAGTTCTAGGCTGGATTCAAGGACGCATCGGACCGAACCGCGTCGGACCGTGGGGAATGATGCAGCCGTTTGCAGACCTTCTGAAATTCATTTTCAAAGAAGACATTGTTCCCGACAAATCAACGAAATTCGTTTATTTCCTCGCGCCGATTGTCGCTGTAACCTGCGCGCTGATGCCGATGGTTGTCTATCCTTTCGGTCCGGCGATAACGAATATAGATTTGAGTTTTTTGCCATATGGTTTGGGCGACGGCATCAAGCAAATTCCTTTGACAGTCGCCCAGATTGATGTCGGCGTTTTGTTTGTTTTGGGTATTACTTCGGTCGGAGTTTACGGCATCGCCCTCGCCGGCTGGTCGTCAAACAACAAATATAGTTTGATGGGCGGACTTCGCTCGTCGGCACAGTTGATTTCTTACGAGCTGGCAATGGGCGCATCGATTATCGGCGTTGTTATCCTTGCCGGAACACTCGACCTAAACGGCATTATTTACGCGCAAATGTCTTCGCCTTGGTATTCGCGCTGGTTTATTATTCCGCAATTCGTCGGCTTTGTGGTCTTTTTGATTGCCGCGTTTGCCGAAACAAACCGCGTTCCGTTCGATTTGCCCGAAGCCGAAACCGAACTCGTTGCAGGTTTTCACACGGAGTATTCAGCGTTGAAATTTGCGCTCTTTTTTATGGGCGAATACGTCAATATGTTCACGGTCTCGGTGATGTGCGCGACGCTTTTTTTGGGCGGCTGGTATGTTCCCGGCTTGAGCCACTTGTTTCCGGTCGGCTCGCTTCTTTACGCAGTTTTCAGCGTCGTCGGATTTTTGATAAAAATAAGCGCGTTTCTGTTTTTTTACATTTGGGTTCGCGGAACTCTGCCGCGCTTTCGCTTTGACCAACTGATGAATTTCGGCTGGAAATTTCTTTTGCCCGTCGCACTGGCTAACGTGATTTTTACAATAATTTTGGTTTATTTTTTGAACAGCTAATCGAAGATGTCAGATATTAGATTCTAGATGTCAGGAAGATTCTGATGTCTAACATCTGACATCTGACATCTGACAACTTTTGCAATGATTACTTCCGTTATATTTTTCCTTTTTGCCGGACTCGCCATCGCCTGCGCGATTTCGCTCGTGTATCACAAAAATCCGCTTTATAGCGCTATTTCGCTGGTCGGCGTTTTAATTTCGCTGGCGTGTATTTATGTAACGCTCGCCGCGCCGTTTATCGCCGCCGTGCAGATTTTGATTTATGCGGGCGCGATTATGGTTCTCGTCGTTTTCGTCATTATGCTTTTGAATCTGGACGAGGATAAACCGGTTGTCAACCGTTTGCCGCATTTGTATGCCATCGGCGGAATTTTGGGTTTAGTTTTGCTGGCTCAAACGTTTTTTATTTTCTACGCCGTTCACCGCGCGCCGAAACAAGCTGTCAACACGGACGAAACGGTCGGAAAAACCTTGAGCATCGGCGCGGGAATGTACACCGAATATCTTTTGCCGGTCGAGATTGTCGGCATTTTGCTGTTAATGTCAATCGTCGGCGCAGTAATTTTGGCGCGCCGTCTGGAATATCCGCAACTCGAAATCGTCGTCGACAATGAATTAGAAAGACGCAACGAAAGCGAAATAAAAGACGAATTCAGAATTAGACTTTAATTTTGTCCTTTGTCCGTCGCAGAACAAATTTTGAACATTAAACCTTGAACTTTAACTTATGGAACCGAGTTTAGCGACATATTTAGCACTTTCAGGAATTTTATTTACCATTGGCGCAACGGGCGTGATTTTCAAACGCAACGCGCTCGGAATGTTTATGTGCATCGAGCTGATGCTCAACGCCGTGAACCTAACGTTCGTCGCCTTTTCACGCTATTACGCCGACGTTACCGGACAGCTTTTCGTCTTTATGGTAATGTCGGTCGCCGCGGCGGAAGCGGCAGTCGGCTTGGGCATTTTCATCGCCTTTTTCCGCAACCGTATTTCCATCGATGTTGACGACGCGAATATTTTGAAGAATTAGTTTTGAGCCGCGAACATATACAAATCTACACGAAAATTTATTCCTTTGTTCGTATTCTTTCGTGAAATTTCGTGGCTTATTATCACAACCAATGACTGAAAACAATTTTTTAAGTCTAATTATTTTCGCACCGCTCGCAGGCGCGATTATCAATTGGCTGTTTGGCAAACGGGCGAACAGTGAGCTTTTTAGCGGTGCGGTTGCCTGTACGACAATCGGGATTTCTACCATTGTGGCGTTTATGGTTTCGTTCGGCATCGGGACGCCGCACGAAGGCGCGCTTTTTGCCGAAAAGCCGGTGCTTGACCAGCTTTGGACCTGGATTCAGGTCGGCGGTTTTCGAGCCGATTTCGGTTTGGGTGTTGATAGATTGAGCGGCATTTATGTTTGCTTTGTTACGTTTGTCGGTTTGCTGATTCATATTTTTGCGACGGGTTATATGCACGGCGATAAAGGTTTTTATCGCTTTTTTGCATATCTGAATTTGTTTATGTTCTCCATGCTGACGCTGATTCTGGCAGATAATTTTCTGCTGATGTTCGTCGGTTGGGAAGGCGTCGGGCTGTGTTCGTATCTGCTTATCGGCTATTACATAAAACGCGACGAAGCCAGACGCGCGGCGAAAAAGGCTTTTGTGATGAACCGCATTGGCGATTGGGGCGTGTTGATGGGAATGTTCCTGATTTACACGCTGACCGGTTCGATTTCGTTTTACGACAAAGTTATTGACGGCGAGCAGGTCAACAGTTCGCTGACTTTGCTCGGACAAATGGCGCAGGAGCCGTTCACGGCGGGCGCGATTGTGGCGGGCGGAATTACTTCGATTGCCGTTTTATTATTTATCGGCGCGACCGGAAAATCAGCGCAGATTCCGCTTTTTACGTGGCTGCCGGACGCGATGGCTGGACCGACGCCGGTTTCGGCTTTGATTCACGCGGCGACGATGGTTACGGCGGGCGTTTATATGGTCGTGCGCTGTAACGCGATTTACCAAAACGCGCCGACGGCGATGTTTATCGTCGCTATCATCGGCGGCGCGACGGCGATTTTTGCGGCGACAATCGGGCTGGCGCAAAACGACATCAAAAAAGTTCTCGCTTATTCGACCGTTTCGCAGCTCGGTTATATGTTTTTGGCGTGCGGTGTCGGCGCGTTCGGCGCGGCGATTTTCCACGTGATGACGCACGCATTTTTCAAAGCTCTGCTGTTTCTCGGTTCGGGTTCGGTTATTCACGGAATGCATCACGAACAGGATATGCGGCGGATGGGCAATTTGAAAAAATATATGCCGATTACGTTTGCCACAATGATTACCGGCTGGCTGGCGATTTCCGGTATTCCGATTTTCGCCGGATTTTTCTCGAAGGACGAAGTTCTTTATAAGACTTTCGCCGCTCCAAATCTGCCGCCGTCGTGGAATTTTATTTTGTGGGGCATTGGACTTCTCACGGCTGTTTTGACCGCCGTTTATATGACCAGAATGATGGTGATGACGTTCTGGGGCGCGGAGAGATTTCACGAAGAATTGCCGGTTATGCAGAATCCGACCCAAGCGTCGCGCGCCGAAGAAAACGCTTTTGCAGCGGGCGACGCGCACGACGCGAAAGTTCCGCACGGCGACGCGCACGCACAAGCGCACGCGGACGAAGACACGGCGCATATAGACGACCACGACGATGACGAACATCACGCGCTCGCGCCGGATTTCAAGCCGCACGAATCGCCCTGGACAATGACTGTTCCGTTAATTATTTTGGCAATTCTTTCAACCCTTGGCGGACTTGTCGGCGTACCGTATGCACTGAGCGGCGGCGCCGTTCCGAATTATTTCGAGCGAACGCTTGAACCGATTATCGAACGGGTCGAGCCGAAACACGCGACGGCGACAAATCATGAAACTGCCGCTACCGAACAAGGCGCGACAGGTACCGCGCACGCGCCAGCCGCCGATCAACATTCTGCAAGCGGACACAATGCACCGGTTGAAACCGTACAGACTGAACCACACGCTGCGACAGGACACGCGACAAAGCACGCCGAACATTCGGCAGAAGAAATTCAAACGGAAAGATTACTTGCCGGTTTGTCGGTCGTTCTCGCGGCTTTGGGTTTAATCGGCGGATTTCTTTATTTCAAGAAAAACCCGCTCAAGCGTATGCCTAAGATTTTGGAAGACAAATGGCGCGTTGACGAGCTTTACAACGGTGCAATCGTTAATCCGCTGACAAATCTTTCGCATGAGGGTTTGTGGAAAGGTTTCGATGTCGGCGTCATTGACGGCATTGTCAACGGTATCGGACATTTTGTAGCCGCGCTCGGCGGAGTTGCGCGCGGCATTCAAGTCGGTTTCGTTAGAAGTTACGCCGCATTTATGCTGTTTGGCGCGCTGATTGTGATTGGGTATTTCATATACTACGGTTTCAAATTGATTATATAAAGTGGAAATGAGTCAAACGATAAAAACTTCCGGTGGAAAGATTCTGCATGAAACAAGCGCAAGCGGCGTAAAGGGAATGTTGCTTCGGACGCCTTCGCCTGAAAAATTCCTTTTTCGCGTTTATCACGGCGACGGAGTTTTCGACGATTACGAAATTCTGCATGGTGATCTGTCCGTAACGATTGATGAAGACGCGCTGGCATCATTTTACGAAAACGAAAGCGGCGATAAATTACTCGACCATTCTCCGAATGTTTTTGGTTGGGAAACTATTCAGACGAAAAAATAACTTTTATGGATTTAATTGGAGAAAATCTTTTAACGATTCTAATTTTGCTTCCGGTTTTCGGGGCGTTGGCAACGATTGGACACGCCCTTTTTTGGAAGCAGGAAGGCGGTTTGAAATGGATAACGCTTGGCTTTACCGTTTTGAACTTTTTAGTTTCCCTCTTTTTGCTGTTTGATAAAAGCACAGCTTCGGTAAACGGATTTTTCTTTGAGAAAAACGTTTCCTGGATTCGGGCAATAAACACGAATTACCACGTCGGCGTTGACGGTCTTTCGATTTGGCTGGTGATTTTGACGACGTTTATAATGCCGATTGCAGTTGTTTCTACCTGGCGTGCGGTTGAAAAACGCGCGGCGGCTTTTTACGTTTTTCTGCTTTTGCTGGAAAGCGCGATGCTCGGCGTTTTTGTGTCGTTAGATTTACTGGTTTTTTATCTTTTCTTTGAAGCCTCTCTGGTTCCGATGTTTTTTCTCATCGGTATTTGGGGTGGACAAAACCGCGTCTACGCGGCGGTTAAGTTTTTTGTTTATACTGCTTTGGGCAGTTTACTGATGCTGGTTGCGATTATCGGTTTGTATTACCTGCACGCGCAGGCGACAGGCGTCGGAACATTTGATTACGTTACGCTTTTGAGTTCGCTCAAAGCAGGAAATTTAGCGTTCGTCGGACCGACCGCAACACTGCTTTTCTGGGCATTTGCATTAGCGTTTATGATAAAAGTTCCGGTTTTTCCGTTTCATACGTGGCTGCCGGACGCGCACACCGAAGCGCCGACTGCCGGCTCGGTCATTCTCGCCGCCGTAATGTTGAAAATGGGAACTTACGGTTTGATGCGTTTCAATTTTGGTTTATTCCCAGAAGCGTCGCGCGAGTTTGCAGGAATATTCATTGTCCTAGCGATTATCGGAATCATCTACGGCGCGCTCGTCGCAATGGTTCAGCCGGACGTTAAAAGATTAGTCGCGTATTCGTCGGTCGCGCATATGGGTTTTGTAATCCTGGGAATGTTTTCGTTCACCGAAATGGGAATGCAGGGCGCGCTTTACCAAATGCTCAATCACGGCATCGCAACGGGTGCGCTGTTTTTGCTCGTTGGATTTATTTACGAAAGACGACACACGCGCGCTATCTCGGATTTTGGGGGAATCGCAAACGTAATGCCGATTTACACGACGATTTTCGTTATCACGACGATGGCTTCAATCGGCTTGCCTTTTCTAAACGGTTTTGTCGGCGAGTTTCTGACGATGCTCGGAATGTGGACATCGACCGCCCTTCCGATAACCGGCGGCGTTAATTGGAATTATGTGGCGACGATGCTTGCCGGAACAGGCGTGATTTTTGCGGCTGTTTATTTATTGTGGATGGTGCAGCGTGTCTTCTTCGGTAAAGTTACAAATCCGAGCAATAAAACATTGACTGATTTGAATTGGCGCGAAATTGGTCTTATTGCGCCGCTCGTATTTATCGGAATCATCTACGGCGCGCTCGTCGCAATGGTTCAGCCGGACGTTAAAAGATTAGTCGCGTATTCGTCGGTCGCGCATATGGGTTTTGTAATCCTGGGAATGTTTTCGTTCACCGAAATGGGAATGCAGGGCGCGCTTTACCAAATGCTCAATCACGGCATCGCAACGGGTGCGCTGTTTTTGCTCGTTGGATTTATTTACGAAAGACGACACACGCGCGCTATCTCGGATTTTGGGGGAATCGCAAACGTAATGCCGATTTACACGACGATTTTCGTTATCACGACGATGGCTTCAATCGGCTTGCCTTTTCTAAACGGTTTTGTCGGCGAGTTTCTGACGATGCTCGGAATGTGGACATCGACCGCCCTTCCGATAACCGGCGGCGTTAATTGGAATTATGTGGCGACGATGCTTGCCGGAACAGGCGTGATTTTTGCGGCTGTTTATTTATTGTGGATGGTGCAGCGTGTCTTCTTCGGTAAAGTTACAAATCCGAGCAATAAAACATTGACTGATTTGAATTGGCGCGAAATTGGTCTTATTGCGCCGCTCGTATTTTTGATGGTTTTTATGGGCGTTTATCCGTCGCCGTTTTTGAACCGTTCGCGTGAATCGGTTGTTGCAATCGAAAACAGATTGACCAGGCAGGAAGCGGGCGGAGAAATTGAAAAGGTTGAAACCAGTCTGCAACCGCAGACCAGCACGAATGAACACAGATAATTTTTCATTCGCTCAGATTACGTCTGATTTTATTTTACGATGAACACAGTATTTTTAGCAGATTTAGTAAATCCGAACACCAGCTTGTCGGCGATTTTGCCTGAAATGATTGTCGCTATTGCCGGAACAATCGTGATGCTTTACGACAGCTTTGCGCCGAAACAGCGCGTTGTTACCGGCGCGATTTCGCTTGTCGGGCTTCTCATTTCCGCGTTTGTGCTTTATACGATGTGGGGAAATGCAGACATTCCGGCGAACGCCTGGGGCGGGATGATTGCTAACGATAATCTGCGGCTCAGTTTTTCGTTTGTTGCACTGTTTGTATCGGCGGTAACGATTTTGATTTCTACCGTTTGGACTGAACGCGAGAATGTTCCGGTCGGCGAGTATCATTCGCTGTTGATGTTTGCGACAGTCGGGATGCTGTTTATGGCGTCGGGCAATGATATGGTGATTTTATTTCTCGGTTTGGAGACGCTCTCGATTGCGACTTACGTGATGGCGGGTTTGAGAAAATCCGATTTGCGCTCGAACGAATCAGCGATGAAATACTTTATTCTGGGTTCGTTTTCGACCGGATTTCTGCTTTACGGAATGGCTTTGATTTATGGCGCGACCGGTTCGACGAATATCACGGAAATCGCACTTGCCGTCGCTAATCCAAACTTCCCTGCTCTTCTTTTAATTGGTGCGGCGATGCTTGTTATCGGTTTCGGATTTAAAGCGGCGACCGTTCCGTTTCACGTCTGGACGCCGGACGTTTATGAAGGCGCGCCGACGCCGATTACAGGGTTTATGGCTGCCGGACCGAAAGCTGCCGCGTTTGCGTCGTTTATGCGCGTTTTCGTCCTCGGTTTTCCGCTCGTCGCAGGCGCGACGGCTTCGGTTGCGCTGCATGAAACCTGGGTTACGGCTTTGACCGTGATGGCGATGCTGACAATGACAGTCGGTAACATCGCAGCGATTGTACAAAATAACGTCAAACGTATGCTCGCTTACTCGTCAATCGCGCACGCCGGTTACGCGCTCGTCGGTTTTATCGGCGCGGGTGTGGCGGCGACGGCGGATAAGCGAGACGCGGCAATTGCGTCCGTTGCGTTTTATATGCTCACTTACGCCGTAACGAACCTTGGCGCGTTTGCAATCGTTACATTGCTGGCGCAGAAAAACGACCGCCGCACTGAATTTGAAGATTACAACGGCATCGGTTTTCGCTCGCCCGTGTTGTCGTTTGCGCTGTCGCTGTTTATGCTTTCGCTTTTGGGTTTGCCTTTGACGGCGGGCTTTATGGGCAAAGTTCTTGTTTTTCGTCCGGCGCTCGAAGCGGGAAATTCTCTGTTGACGATTCTCGTTGTTGTTGCAGTGGTTAACACGGCGATTTCTGCTTATTATTATCTGCGTCTTGTTGTCGTGATGTTTTTCCGCGAGCGCACGACCGAATGGCTTGCGCCGCGAATTTCGTTGCCGCTTGCGGCGGCATTGCTGATTACGATTTCGGGCGTGTTTTATTTCGGAATTTTCAGCGACCGGATAATTGAAAGATTTTCGCAATCTCCGCCGCGTGCTGTGGTTAAAGCCGAAAAATAAATTTGTAAACAATAAGTCGTGAATAGTAAATAGAGCAAAAAGCTATTTACTATTCACGACTTTCTGTTTACGATTTAAGAAATGGATATTGCTGGTGAAATCAAAGAAAAATTAAGCGCCGAATGGCTTCCGGCGATTTACCGCGAAAAGGTAAGAACGCAGCGAACGCGTTCTTACCGGCTTGATGAAATCGCCAGGCGCGAAAATCGTGCAACCGTTCAGCACACCCTTTTAGGTGTCGAACTAAAAGTTGGAAATCAACGTTTTTCCTGCCCTGATTTATCAACCGCCAGATATTTGCAGATTTTCGCCCGCGTCGGCTGCCTCGAAATCGCCGTTCCTTACGACATAACAAAAATCTCGACTCTCGCCGACGAACTCGAATCTGCCTGGCAGAAAAGTTTGCTGCTTTTGGACGAAGCCGCGCGAGGTAAAACGGCGTCGGTCAAAGGTCGTATGCGTTCGAGTTTGATAAGAGAAATGCGCGAAGAAATTGAAGAAATCGGTGCCGGTTCCCTGATGCCTGAATTCAAACAAAGCACGAAGCAAAGAAGCGGATAGTGTAAGAACACTCTTCAACTATCCGTTCACCACTTTCCGTTATCGGTTATTTTGAGCATCTCACAAGAATGTTTTACTATCTAACTTTATGTTAATTTTTTAAGAACTGTTAAAACTTATGTTAGATGTGATGCCCGTTTCAGTAAAAGCCCAATTAGAGCCGAAGGAACTTCCGTTTCCTTACAACAATCGCCCGTTTTGCCGCTATGAACCGATTGAAAAAAAGGTCGCGCACGCGAAAGTTTTAATCGTCAATGATTTGCTGCGTTACGAAGACGATTTGTCGGATTTGGCGCGCAAGGAATGGAACGGTACGAAGGAAAGCAAGCTGCGTTTCGAGCGCAAGATTTCCGGTCTGGCGTGCGATAACATTGCGAAAAATGTTTTACGCCTTGTAAAAAATCCGAAGACTTTGACCGTGCATTTGTCGGAAGTCGGCGAAGCGGCGAAAAGTTTCGCGCCCGACGCGATTGTGATGAGCGGAACGCTTTCGGATTTTGATTATTACAATCCGGCTCACTTAGAAAAATTTCGTAAATTTATTACGACAACAAAGATTCCGGTTCTCGGCATTTGCGGCGCGCACCAGCTTATCGGAATGAGTTTCGGCGCGCGCCTTACGACTTTAGACAATCTCGAACCGGCGTCGAAGCGCGCGAACCGTGTGGTCGAACACCAATACCGTTTCGTTAAAATCACCGACGAGAGCGACCCGATTTTTGCGGGCGCGGCAGCAGACGACGGAAGCAGGGAAAGCAATGTCTGGCAGGATTATACGATTGAAGACGATATTCTGCGCGTCTGGCAAAATCACGGTTTACAGGTCGAAGGTTTTCCCGAAGGTTTCAAACAAATAGCGACAGCTTACCTTTGTAAAAACCAGATGATGGTTAAAAGAAGCAATGGACAATTAATTTACACGGTGCAGTTTCACCTGGAAAAATCGTTTGAAGATTGGTCGAAAAACCCGACGCGCTGGGAACACCCGAACGAATCGCGCGACGGGCGCATTCTGTTCGAGAACTTCTTAAAATTGGCTCTCAAGCACAAATAACTTTAGATAAGATTTTAACCTCTAGTCAAAGAGCTATGCCGATTTACGAACAGTTTTTCAGTATAGCTTTTTCCAATTCCGCCTAATTTTTTATGCAGAATTATATTTTGAAGAAAAATCAGGTGTAGAAATCCGAGAAAATCAATTTTTTGTTGACTTTAGCTTTTAGCATGAAGTATAAAAAATTCTATATAATACGTAAATAATTCGGCAGAATACAAAGTTTGGTCAGACAGCCGATGCAACTTTTGAGCGCCCGACGGGTCGCCAACATCTTGACATACATGTTACGCTCGTGAGCTTCCGCTCAACCGCGTTGGAGACGGAAAGCTCACGAGCGTAACCGTCCTTCGCGGTTGTCGCCCTCGTCTTTCGCTCGCAGCATCGTCTCTCTGCCAAACATGTCGTTGGAGCGGACGCGAAAAACGCGCCGCTCAACTCTGATGTTATGCCTCTACCTTGTGCAATGAGACGTTTATGAAATTCTTACTTTTAGTTTTGGTGTTTTTCGCTGGACAAACATTGTTCGCGCAAGAGACGTTCAAAATTCAAAATGCGTCGAAAAAATACGATTTGTTTGTTCGAGTTGTTGAAAATGACGCGCAAGACAGATTGCAGGGTTACGTGAAAGGCTCAGCACGAATCAATCTTTACAGAAAAGGCAAAAAGCACCCGTTTCAAATTTTGCGGTTGCGGAACATTATAGTTTCAAAAGAAAACACAGCTTTCAATCCTAAAATAAACACCAAACCTCGCGGGCTTTATGCGGAGACTTATAGTTTCGTGTTTGAAGATTTCAATTTTGACGGTTACGAAGATTTAGCAATCTGGAATGGCAACAACGGCGGGTATACAGGACCTTCTTACAATATTTACCTCTACAAGTCGGGCAAATTTACTCTAAACCGAAAATTGTCGGAATTGACCGAAGGCGTTTATCTTGGACTCTTTTTTACAGAACCGAAAAAGAGACGTCTTGTAACTTTTTCCAAATCCGGCTGCTGCTATCATGAAACGGAAACATACAAACTGCTAAACAACAAACCTGTGTTAACCCAGAAAGAAATAGAGTATTTTATTGGAGACGACAAATTTCTTGATACAAGAAAACTTATTAAGGGTAAGTGGATAAAGCGCACAAAAAAACTAAAGAAAGAGGCATAACAAATCAATGGACGTGAGGGCGAAACAGCGACTTTGTTATCGAAGTTGTCCGTTAAACCTTAACAGGCTTGGTGGCGGTTTCGCCCCACGTCATCTCAAGCGTTATGAACGGTAGCTCAATCGAAACAATTTTCCGGCACACTTTCCATCGTATTTTTTATCAGCATATCGACCACCGGAGCGAAGTTCTGGTCGTTGTCTTCCCAGACTTTTAACTGCTCGTCGGCGGATGTTCCGCGTTCGAGAATAGTGTGGATATGTTCGACTTCTTTGCGGGAGTCTAAATCGTCTAAAACATCGTCAACAAAATCAAGCAGCTCGCGTATCAAATCCGTTGCCGGAACTTCTTTTTGCTTGCCTAAATCGAGCATTTTGCCCTGCAAACCCCAGCGCACGGCGCGCCATTTATTTTCTTGAATCAATCTGCGGTGGTAAAGTCGAAAGCCTAAGTTTTTATCCATCAGCACGTTTAATTTAGCGACAATGGCTTGGAAAAGCGCGGCGACGGCAACCGTATCGTCAACGCGCGTCGGAATGTCGCAGACGCGAAACTCGATGGTCGGAAAAAACGGATGCGGGCGCAAATCCCAGTAAATCTTTTTCGCGTTGTCGATGCAATTCATACTGACCAGCAAACTGACGTAACGCTCATATCCGGCGTAGGAATCGAAATGGTCGGGAATATCCGTGCGCGGAAATTTTTTGAAAACTTCCGAACGGTAAGATTTCAAACCCGTGTGATGACCGAGCCAAAACGGGCTGGAAGTCGTCATCGCTAAAACGTGCGGCAGAAAATAGCGCGCGGCGTTCATTATGTGAATGCGTCGGTCTAAATCTTTGATGCCGACGTGGACGTGAAGACCGAAAATCAGCAGACTGCGCGCGACCATTTGCAGTTCTTCGACCAAAAATTGATAACGTTCGTCGTCGAAAATCTCCTGGTCTGACCATTTGGAAAACGGATGCGTCGAGGCAGCGACGATTTCCATACCTTTTTTTCGCGCCAGCCAGGAGATAATACAGCGCAGCTTTGTAATATCTTCGCGCGCTTCCCCGATATTGGCGCAGACGCCCGTGCCGACTTCAATCATAGACTGAATCATTTCGGGTTTTATTTTTTCACCCAAAAGCAATTTGCCTTCTTCCAGAATTTCAGAAACGTGCGATTTTAATTGGCGCGTCTGCGGGTCAACGATTTGAAATTCCTCTTCTATTCCGAGCGTAAATTGTTCAAACATAGATTTTTAATGGTGAATGGTGAACGGTGAATGGTTAATGAAAGAATTGTTTTTCATTCATCATTTACCATTCACCATTATTCCAGGTGCAATTCTTTTTTCAGTATTTCCTCGTTTTTTTCCGACATCGCTTCAAACCGTACGCCGACGCCGTGTTCGGGGTCGGTATAAGTTACCACGCCGTCCAAACCGATTTCTTCGCCGCCGATGGTCATTCGCATAAAAAGCGGCGTTCCGATTTCAAAGGGCGAACTCGTCAGCATATACAACCCGCCGATGCTGATGTCTCGCGTGTTAGCAATGCCCGTTCCGTCGCCGCCTTCGTAATCAACGTTGACAATCAGTTTCTTACGCTCTGACTGCCGTCTTTCCGCAGGCGAAAACACTTCATCTTTTTCGTTTGGTAACATTATTAACCTCTTTTTGGTTTGGTGAAAACTTCTCAATCATTCTAAACATTTTTTGCGCGATTGGAAGAATTATTTTAAGTATATTGTCGAATTTGTAATTTCAAGACTTGACTGTTGCAATTTTCCCGACGCCAAGTTACCATGAAACCTCATTAAAACGATGATTTTATTGAGATAATACACTAAAATCAAATAAAAAACAGTCAGACTTTTCCATTTATATCTTCTTTACTTTTTATGGGTTTTTCGACAATTGCAATCCACGCCGGTAATGAGCCGGACAGCGCAACCGGCGCGGTCAGCGTGCCGATTTACCAGACTTCGACATACGCGCAGGAAGGTTTGGGAAAACATAAAGGTTTTGAATATGCGCGAACGCACAATCCGACGCGGCTTGCTCTCGAAAAAAACATTGCCGCGCTCGAAGGCGCAAAATTCGGTTTCGCTTTCGCTTCGGGAATGTCTGCGACCGATGCCGTTTTAAAACTCGTCAAAGCCGGCGACCACGTTATTTTAGGCGACAACACTTACGGCGGAACTTACCGTCTGTTCAGCCGCGTGCTGGTAGATTACGGCGTCGAGTTTGATTTGGTAGATACGACGGATGCGGTAAATATCGAACGTGCGTTTAAACCGAATACGAAAATGGTTTTTGTCGAAACGCCGACAAATCCGGTAATGAGCGTTACGGATTTGCGGGCGGTTTCTGAAATCGCACACGCCCACGGCTCGCGCGTTGTCTGCGACAATACGTTTATGTCGCCGTATTTGCAGCGTCCGATGGATTTCGGCGTGGATATTGTTGTCCATTCGACAACGAAGTATTTGAACGGACATTCAGACAGCATCGGTGGATTTGTCGCGCTCAATGACGAAACCGACGCCGAATGGATTGGATTTATCCAAAACAGTATCGGCGCGATTTTGTCGCCGTTCGATTCATTTCTGGTTTTGCGAGGCACAAAAACGCTCGCTGTCAGAATGGAAGCGCACGACCGCAACGGGCGAGCCGTCGCCGCTTTTCTTGCCGAACATCCGCGCGTCCAGCGAGTTTATTATCCGGGCTTGCAATCGCACCCGCAGTTTGAGATAGCCAGCCGCCAGCAGCGAGGTTTCGGCGGAATGGTCGCCTTTGAAACCGGCTCGCTCGAGAATGCGAAAAAAGTTTTGGAATCGGTCAAACTCTGCACTCTGGCAGAAAGTTTAGGCGGCGTAGAGAGTTTGATTTCACACCCGGCGACAATGACGCACGCTTCCATTCCGCTCGAAAAACGACAAACGCTGGGAATTTCCGACGGTTTAATTCGCATATCGGTCGGCATCGAAGACATCGAAGATATAATCGCGGACTTAGACCAAGCCCTTCTTTAATGATGAATGGTGAATGATAAACGATGAAAGAAGGTTTTTCATTGACCATTCACCATTCACCATTCACCATTAATTTATGATTGTTGAAACATACGCTACATCGCACATCGGGCGCGTTCGCAAAGGTAATGAGGATAATTATCTTTTGCTCGACATCTCCAGTGAGAAAATTTGGACGAATCCGCAGGAACCTGCTGAATCTATTATTGAAACCCAGAAATTCGAGGTTGGCGACAACAGTATTGTTTTAGCCGTATCCGACGGAATGGGCGGCGCGCTCGCAGG
Organism: Acidobacteria bacterium 28-9; assembly: GCA_002050355.1. Taxonomy (GTDB): domain Bacteria; phylum Acidobacteriota; class Blastocatellia; order Pyrinomonadales; family Pyrinomonadaceae. The sequence continues at coordinate 44,782 of MWYY01000060.1, read as the reverse complement.
TGAAGTCGCCAGCAAAATGGCGGTTGAAACCGTCAGTCAACAATTTTTAGATGACAAATCGGGCAAAACAACTTTGCCGGATAATCCAGACGATTCTTTCGTCGAAAAACTTCATAATGCAACTGTTTATGCCAACCATTTAATCCACCGACAGGGACGCTCAAACCCGCAGTATAGCGGAATGGGCGCGACATTTACCGCCGTCGGTATCTCGGGCGAAACGGTTTGTTTTGTTCAAGTCGGCGATAGTCGCGCTTATCTTGTCCGCAAAGACAAAATTCATCAGTTGACAAAAGATCAATCGCTGGTTCAGCAACTGATTGACGCCAAACAAATCTCACCCGAAGAAGCCGAAACGCACACGCTTAAAAACGTTATTTTGCAGGCGCTCGGCGCGCAAAACGAAATTTATCCGGTTCCGGCGCGTTTGATGCCGCAGCGCGATGATATTTTGCTGTTATGCAGCGACGGCTTATCAAACAAAATCGGCAGCGCGGATATGCAACGAATTATTACGAAAAACGTCAAACAATTACACCAGGCTTGCATCGAAATGGTTAAATTAGCCAACGAACGCGGCGGCGAAGACAATATTACATTGATTTTAGCCAAATTGACTGGAAGTGATTTGCCGGAAAAAACCGACGAAACACCGACATTAGAAGTTTTGGATTTCGCAAATATTCACGATACGGCTGACCAGAACAAAAAGTGAAAAGGCAAAAATGGAGTGTAAAATCCATATCTTTTGCCTTTTTAGCTTCTATAAATTTTTTGTTTTTCGCTTTCTATATTGACCTCTTACCTTTTTACTTTTGCCTTAATTATCTTCTCGCCATCCGGGTAATTCGCCAACGCGCTGAACGTAGATGGAAGAACCTTTTATCTCTACAACCTGTACTTTTTCGCCTTCTTGCAGAGGGTTTTTGTCGTCAACCGGAAACGCCGTCCATGTCGAGCCGAAAACTTTCACCGCGCCTTCCTGGAGCGCGCCGCGACTCGCCGAAGTTACCGTGCCGATTTGTCCGGGCAAACTGTCCATTCCGGTTTTTAAAGCGTTTTCGTTTTTATTTTGGTATAAATTGGCGAAAATTGTCCGCGACATAATCGTCAGAGCAATCGAGACGACGGCAAAAATCAAAAACTGCCCGCCGAAACCCAAACCGAGCCAGCCCGCAAGAGCCGCGAGCAACGCGCCGATGCCGAACCAGAACAGCACAAAGCCAAACGTAAAAACTTCGGCGATAATCAAAACCACGCCCAAAACAGTCCACAAAATCCACGCATATTCTTCCATATTTCTACTTCAAAAACGCCGGAAAACAAAAGTTTAGAAACATTTTGCTTTCAGTATGTCAAGTTTCCTATCAATTGTCATTAAATTAAATTTTCAATTCGTCAGCTTTGAAGTTGTTTTCAAATCGTGATAATCTTCTTTTCGTGCTTGGGTGGCGGAATTGGTAGACGCACAGGACTTAGATCTTTGAGCATCGGAAGCGAAATCTTCCGTATGAATGGAATCAAATTCGGTGAAACCTTTAAAATGGCAATACCGAGCTAAGTTTGGATTTTTTGTTTTTGCCCCGATATGTTGGCGTAAGAGCATGGCAGTTCGGACAGAGTAAGCGCAAATTTTCTAGACGATTATCTAAAGGATTTCCATCAATATGGTCAAGTTCGAGCGGAATCGGTTTTCCAAGCCATTCCGTAAGATTACAGCCTGAACATTTTGAAGTTAAGAAATTTCCTTTATCAATCGTTTTTTCAGTTTGTTTGAAGAAATACTATTTTCATTATTTAAGTGTTTTTCTATAGGAACTCTCGCCCCGACTTCTTTGCCTTTATTCCAAAGTTGAAAGGCAAAGTGGGAAACATCTAAATTAAAATGAGAGATTGCTCTTTTTAATACAAGACAGTTACCACCATAAGGAACTAGATTGAGTGCTTTTAACGTTTGAGCAAAAGAGTAAGACTCTTTTAACGGCATTTCTTAATTGCATCTCGCTGTATTTTCTTAGTTTCATATAAATTCAAAAAAGTGTAGAGACTTGACGGTTCCCGCCTGACTGCTAAGAAAATAGTAAAAGGTGAAGGTAAAGTCCAGACCACAAACTGTATTTTACAGGCGGCGAAAGCCGTAGCTGGTAAGAAAATCCTGTGTCCCTTGTGGACGTGCGGGTTCGATTCCCGCCCTAAGCACCATTTGATTTTTTTGAAAACTCGGAAAACATTGAACTTTCGGTAAATAATGACTCATATTGAATTTTCAATTGAACGGATAATCGAGCCAAACGTCCCAAAACGGATATTTTTGGACTCGGTTTGGAGACGAATTTAATAAAGAATCTTTCCAATTTCACGCCGGGTTTCATAAAGAATAGCTGACAATCAATCCCGTCCAACGCAGTTGACTGGTTGCGTCGCATTTGTGCAAGCTTCACTTGTCAAAAGGAAAACGATTATTTTCCGCGTCGTATTCGATTTCGTTTCCTTCAAGCAAGATTAAATCTTTCGGGAATAAAACGCCGCTTTGCACAAGGCTGTATTTCGATTTCAAAGATTTAATTTGTTCTAAGAAATTAACAAAGGTAAGTTTCAAAGAGAAGTTGATAAAAGTCCGTTCGCAAAAATTAAAATTGATTAAAATATCTCACGAGCCCTCGACGCTGACGCGCGAGCCAGCCCCCGCACACGCCGAGAGGAAATCGAAGATGCCCGAATTCCCGCCAAAAAGTTAATATCCGCACTTAATTAAAAAGTAGAAACAAACGGCATTGTTTAAATGAATCGTAGTTAATGAAATTACTTTTGACTGACAGACAACAATTGTGTAAAATTTTTGGTTTGATTTAATGAGAGAGAAAGATAAAAAATTCACTCTAAATTGGAAACATCGAGTAACACAAATTCTCGCTGTTTTTTCGTGTTGTATGCGCTCGCTGACGTAACTGTTCTGCAAGAATACTGCGGCAACGAAACGCTCGGCATTCCGTCTTACGCCCAGCAAATTCAAGCGATGAATCGAAAGGTTGATAAAACTATTGATTCGCAAATTGTTTATATTGGTTCTCAACCATCTCAAGAAGAGCAAACGCCGGAATTACCTGCTTCTGATGAAGAATGTTTCTTCTGTTGTTCACACACAACTCTCGGCTTTAATCCAATCAAATCAGTCGTGCGCGTAATTTCATTTGCAAAACAATCGGAATCAAATTTTTCCGAGAATCGTTTGAAGTCGGACTCTCATCTGCCGCAACTCTATCAACCGCCAAAATTCGCTTAGTCCTTTTTACAATCACACAACCAAATTATTTGCGTAGCCGATAAATCATAAATTCGTCGCGCAGCCGATGTTTATTCATTTCTTTTTAATTAAAAGAGGATTTAGCAATGTATTTTATACGGCATGGAAACGCTTTGCGAAAAGTGTATTTTTCCGCATTGATATTTCTAGTCGGCGGCTTGCCTTTCAATTTACAAGCCCAAACCGAAATTGCGGTTAATAAATTAAACGAAGAAAAACAAGTTGCCGGAGCGGTCATCACCGAATCGGTCAAGCCGCTTGTCGTTTCGGTTCTGCCGAATTATTACAACCAGACCGAAGGCATCACGCTGGCGGAAATAGTAAGACGAGCCTTTGAAAATAACGGCGATATAAAAATCGCCCGGCTCGAAGTAGAGCGTGCGCGTCTGACGCAAGCTGGATTGCGAGCGAATCCAACGCTCGAAGTCGAACAAACTTCCGGTCGTCTGGTCGGCTCTTCCGGCAACGGCGCGCTGAGCGTCGGTGTTGCCATACCGATAGACGTTTACAATCAACGTCGGCGACGGATTGATTTGGCAACCGCGGAAATCACTTTGCGTGAAGCTGAAATTACAGCGAGGCAAAGAGTATTGGCGAGTCAAATTTTTGTTAATTACTCGGATCGGGCGTCAACGCGATGAGCGTCCACACGGTTTTAACCAATGACAATGAACACGACGCGGTGACGAAACGGGTTCACGAGCTTTGCACGAAAGAGTTCAAAATTTCGCACGTCACGGTGCAGACCGAATGCAAAGGATACGCCGAACATGAAACTCATTTATAGCTTAAAATTAGGCTGTCGCAATAAAAACCATCTGCACGGGCAAAAAAGGCAATGGAATAATTGTTGTTTTGCCGATTGAAGAAGCGGTTTTGATTTGAGTGAAAGAGATATTTTTGAACGTAAAAGAGTAAAGATTATGGAAACCGCTTTTGCCTGCAACATTAAAGCGATGGATGATGTGCAAAGACAGGGTTACGGTATTTTGACCAAAGAATTGATGCAAATCCGCCAAGAAGTGCGGGAATTAAATGACGGTTACGCGATTCGATTCGAGCCGAAAATGCAAACGATTTCGGACATCGCCGAATTTATCGGCTGCGAGCGTCTCTGCTGTCCGTTCTTTGATTTAGAAATGATTGCGGAACGCGAAAACGGTTCGCTCTGGCTGAATTTGCGCGGTCGCGAAGGTGTGAAGGAGTTTATCCGGCACGAATTCGGATTTTAATTCGTTCCCGAACAAAAACAAGGATAGATAAATAGTAATGAGTCGAATCACAAAAGTGTCCGACGTAAAAGAATTGGTGAAGTAGGCTTTTAGTAATCCGCATCAGGACACTTTTGATGAGCAGTTAGTGGCATAATGAACGGATGGGCGAAAAGATAATTAAAACCCAAAAGCAATCGAGCGATTCGCCGCGCAGAGTTTCCTTCAGCGAGGCATTTCGTTTCTGGGTGAAACTCGGTTTTATCTCGTTCGGCGGTCCGGCGGGTCAAATCGCCATTATGCACAAGGAGTTGGTGGAAAAACGTCGGTGGCTTGGCGAGGAAAGATTTCTGCACGCGCTCAACTATTGTATGCTGCTGCCCGGACCCGAAGCGCAGCAGCTCGCCGTCTATATCGGCTGGTTGATGCACCGCACTTGGGGCGGCATCGTCGCCGGTTTTTTCTTTGTTTTTCCTTCGATTTTTATTCTGCTGATTCTCTCTTACGTTTATGCCGCTTACGGCAATGTTCCGGCGGTAGCGGGAGTTCTCGAAGGATTTAAGCCGGTCGTCGTGGCGATTGTCGTCGAAGCGCTTTTGAAAATAGGCGGTCGAGCTTTAAAGCGGCGAGCTCATTATGCAATCGCGGCGGCGGCTTTCGTCAGCATTTATTTTCTACACGTTCCGTTTCCGCTCATCGTTTTGGCGGCGGGTGTCGTCGGGCTAATCGGCGTCAGATATTTGCCGCAAACTTTCGCGCCGCCGGAAAAGAAAATTGAAACGAAAGACAATCAAGGCAACGATTTGCTGCCGCTGGTGATTGACGATTACGCCGCGCCGCCCGCGCACACCGAGCCTTCACGCGCTCGACTTTTGAAAACGCTCGCCGTCGGATTTGTTTTGTGGCTGCTGCCGTTTGTCGCGCTCGTCAGTTGGCGCGACTGGAACAGTCTGCACGCGGAAGAATATCGGTTTTTCACGCAATCGGCTCTTGTTACTTTCGGCGGGGCTTACGCCGTTCTCGCTTATGTGACGCAAGCCGTTACCGCCGCGCCTTACAACTGGCTGACCGGAACGCAAGCCGTTGACGGTCTGGCGTTGGCGGAAACCACGCCCGGACCGCTGATTATGGTTTTGCAATTTGTCGGCTTTATGGCGGGCTGGTGACGCAAGCCGTTACCGCCGCGCCTTACAACTGGCTGACCGGAACGCAAGCCGTTGACGGTCTGGCGTTGGCGGAAACCACGCCCGGACCGCTGATTATGGTTTTGCAATTTGTCGGCTTTATGGCGGGCTGGAACAATGTTCCGGCTGATATGAGCCAGACGGCAAGTGCAGTCTTGGGCGCGATCATCACCACCTACACAACTTTTTTGCCTTCGTTTCTGTTTATCTTTGCGGGCGCGCCATACATCGAGTTTTTGCGCGGCAACAAAAATCTAACGGGCGCGCTTTCCGGCATCACGGCGGCAGTTGTCGGGGTTATCTTAAATTTAGTACTGGTCTTCGGCGCGGCGGTGATTTTTCCAAACGGTTTTTCAGGCGGCGCAAACTGGTTCGCCGCTGTCATGAGCGTTGCCGCATTCGTCGCTTTATATCGTTTCAAAACGGATGTTTTATGGGTCGTCTTGATTGGCGGCGCAATCGGGTTGGCATTCAAATTATTAGTCGGTTAGTTAAAAAACTTGAGGAGAAAATTATATGAATAAGATTTCACGCCGAGAGGCGATTACCGGAATTATCGGCGCAACCGCCGGAGTTGTAACTTTGTCCGCGAACGGTTTGGCAAGCCCTGAACAGCAAAACGCGGCGATGGCTTTTCGCGGCACGCATCAGATAAAACCTTTGCCGTTTGATGCTGCGAAGCTCAAAGGAATTTCTGAAAAGATCGTCAAATCGCACTGGGAAAATAATTACGGCGGCTCGGTCAAGGCATTGAACGTGGTTGAGCAGCGGCTGGCGGCTCTACTCAAAGAAAAGGACTTGCCCGCATATCTGTATGGCGATTTGAAACGCGAAGAACTTATTCGGACGGGTTCGGTTGTTCTGCACGAAAAATACTTTGCCAATCTCGGCGGGAACGGTAAAGCCGACGGCACGGCGTTAAAAATGATTGAGCAATGGTTCGGAAGCTATGAGAATTGGGAAACGGAGTTTAAGAAAACTGGCAACGCGCTCGGCGGCGGTTCGGGCTGGGTGATTATGGCGTTCAGCCTGCATACCAAAGAACTACACAATTACTGGGCGGCAGACCACGCGCACAACGCGCCGTTCAGCGTTCCGCTCTTGTTGCTTGATATGTATGAACATTCCTATCATATGGATTACGGCGCGGCAGCGGCAAAATATGTTGATGCGTTTATGCAAAATGTGAATTGGGAAGAAGTGAATCGGCGTGTTGAAATGGCGCAAAAGATAAGTTTGATTTAATGTTTCCGACAGTATGACGCTACCGATTCCCTAAAAATAACAATTATGGATAAACAAAAACACGCAAAGTTTTCTCTACGCTCATTTTCAAATTAAGAAATAACAATGAACATTGAACAAATCGGAAATTCGCGCGAAAAAAATCTAAACGACGCTTTGCCGTATGCGGCGTGGATTATCGCTCTGGTTGCGACTGTCGGCAGTCTTTTTTTTAGCGAGGTGATGCAGTTGCCCCCGTGCGTTTTGTGCTGGTATCAGCGCATTGCGATGTATCCGCTCGTCTTGATAATTGGAACGGGAATCATTTTGCGCGACGCTCGCGTAAAACATTACGCCTTGCCGCTGTGTCTCATCGGGCTTGCAATCTCGATTTATCATAATTTGCTTTATTACGGGTTGATTCCCGAAAGCATCACGCCTTGCACGGAAGGCGTTTCCTGCACTTCGAGACAAATCGAATGGCTCGGTTTTATTACAATTCCGTTGATGGCATTGACCGCGTTCGTTGGCGTGGCTTTATGCCTGATTTTATATAAAAAACCTAAACAAAAATAATATGAGAAAAGAAATTAAAATTTTAGGCGCGATTGCGATTGTCGTCATTATTGCCGCGATTGTCGGCGCAAATTACTACCGGAATTCAATTCCAATCGAGCGCAACCCGACGAGGGTAGCCAGCAGCTCGCTCGTTCGGGAAGACAGCCCGACGCTCGGCGCGGCGGACGCGCCCGTGACAATCGTCGAATTTCTTGACCCGGAATGCGAATCCTGCCGGGCGTTTAATCCGAAGGTCAAAAAAATTCTTAAAGACTATGACGGCAAAGTCCGGCTCGTTGTCAGATATATGCCGCTTCATCCGAACTCGCTCTCGGCGGCGACTTTTACGGAAGCGGCGGGCGAACAGGGAAAATACTGGCAGGCGCAGGAAATGCTTTTTCAAAAACAACCCGAATGGGGAACAAAACACGGAGCGCAAGCGGGCGCGCCAGCCGACATCAACGCACTTTTTAGGAAATACGCGATGGAACTTGGGCTTGATACGAACAAAATGGATAGCGCGTTTGCCCAAAACAAATACGCCGCAAAACTCGAGCGCGATAAAAAAGACGGGCAAAGCATCGGCGTTCGGCAGACACCGACGCTTTTCGTCAACGGCAGAAAATTGATAAATCTTAACGAATCTGATTTGAAATCTCTGATTGACGAAGAATTAAAAAAGTAATGACTTGAAAAACCGAAGCGTCTGAAATTATGAGTGAACAAGTAAAAATCGAGCCGAAAAAATCCGGTTTGTGGCAAGACCGCAAATTTTTGTGGCTGATTGCCAGCGTCGCGCTCGTCGCCGTTTTCGAGTTTCTCTCGCTGATGGGCGACGAATACAAATTGCGGCGCGACATCGCTCTGCCTTTTTTCGCCGCGCTGATTTTGGCGGTCGGCTGGCATACGCTTTGGAACGGACTGAAAGCGTTGTTGAAACTCAATTTTCGGAGCATCAATCTGCTGATGACGATTGCCGTCGTCGGCGCGTTCTATTTGGGCGAATATGAAGAAGCGGCGGTTGTTATTGTGCTTTTTAGCTTAGGCGAAAGGCTCGAAGCATTCGGCATCCAGTCGAGTAAATCGGCTTTGCAGGCGCTGGTTGACCGCACGCCGAAAACCGCTTTAATCAAGCGTGAAAATCAAGAGCAGGAATTGAAACTCGAAGAAATAAAAGTCGGCGACGTTCTCGTTATTAAGCCTTCGGATATGATTCCGCTCGACGCGGAAGTTCTGGCTGGCGTGTCTTCGGTTGACGAATCAACGATTACGGGCGAGCCGTTGCCGAAGGACAAACACGCGGGCGATAAAGTTTTCGCCGGAACGCTAAATATGCAAGGCTATTTAGAAGCGAAAGTTTTGAAAACGGCGAAGGACACGACGCTGGCGAAAATTATCGAAACGACTTTCGCCGCCACGAAAACAAAAGCGGAAACGCAAAAATTCATCGAAACTTTTGCGAGTTATTACACTCCGTCAATTATCGTTATCGCCACTTTGCTCGTCGTCGTTCCGACGCTGATTTTTGCCCAGCCTTTTAACGCTTGGTTCGAGCAAGCGATTACGATTTTAGTCATTGCTTGTCCGTGCGCTCTGGTTATCAGCACGCCGATTTCGATTTATTCGGCAATCGGCAATGCTTCTGCCAAAGGCGCATTGGTGAAAGGCGGCAAATACATCGAAGCTATCGGACAGATTAAAGCCGTCGCAATGGACAAAACCCGAACTTTGACTTACGGCAAACCGAAAGTTACTGACGTAATTCCGTTCGGCGACGCGACGCGCGAGCATCTGCTGGCGTGCGCCGCCGGAATCGAGAGCTATTCGGAACATCCGCTCGCGGCGGCAATCGTCAGCGCGGCTGAATCGGAAAAACTCTCCATCCACGCGGCGAAAAATTTTCAAGCCGTGATGGGCAAAGGCGCGAAAGCCGATTGCGTCGTCTGTTACGACAAACATCACTGCATCGGAAAACTTCCGTTTATTTCCGAAGAACACCACGTTCAAACCGAAGTTGTGCAAAAAGTCGAAGAGCTGCAAGCGCAGGGCAAAACCTCGATTGTCGTCAGCAGCAACGGCGGCGTAGAAGGCATTATCGCGCTGACCGACGAAATCAAAACGGAAAGCAAAGCGGCGGTTGCCGAACTTCGTCAATTAGGCATCGAAATTGTAATGATGACTGGCGATAATCACGCTCCCGCAATGCTGGTTGCCAAAGAAGTCGGTATCTCGGAAGTCAAAGCCGAAATGCTGCCCGAACACAAAGCCGACGCCGTGCGCGAGCTTTTGCAAAAATACGGCGCGACAGCAATGGTTGGCGACGGCGTGAACGACGCGCCTGCGTTGGCTTTATCTTCGGTCGGCGTAGCAATGGGCGCGGCAGGCAGCGATACGGCGATTGAGGCGGCTTCAATCGCCATCTTGAACGACCGCTTAGAACTAATTCCATATCTTGTCCGCTTGGGAAGAAGAACTATTTCAACCATCAAAATCAACACGACGCTCGCCATCGCTACGAAAATCGTTTTTGTTACCTTAGCGATTTTCGGTTTGAGCAGTTTGGCGTTGGCGATTTTCGCCGATGTCGGCGTGACGATTTTAGTAATCTTAAATAGCCTGCGGCTTTTGCGGTTTGAATAAGGAAAATCATTATAAATTCATGGCTGATTTTTTCTTAGTTTTATACCTATTGATTTACTTTAAAGACTTGCTTTTGAGCATCCGCGTCCAAAACAATTAAATTTAATTCTGCGTTCGTTCCAGAAAATTTCCAAGCCCTTCAGCCATCCTCGATAACTGCGGCGCGGGCTTCGTTAGAGCTGATGGCACAAGGCTTGCCGTTGTTTCGTTTTGTTTTGACGGAGAAACATTATGAAAAAACACAATCTTCTGCTTCAAACCGTTTCGATATTTGCTTTCGCTTTTTTACTTTTCCGAATCACACAGGCGCAAAGCCGTGTTGATAAAATTCTAATAAACGAAGCGATGAGGATAACGGGCGACGAATTTTCTTCATTTACCAACACACCGAAAGGCGCGCGTGTTTATTCGGTTAATAAAGCTAATTCCAAAATGCTCGATGCGATTGACCAGGGTTTGAAAGACCTTTTTGCGGTTACAGCAAGACATAATTACACGAACCGAACAAAGTATTCCGATTACACGATTTTCATCGCCAAGCCCGACCGTTTGAAGGATTTTGAGGGGAAATATTCGCCGGATATTGCGGTCGGAGCGGCACAATACGCCGGAACGATTTATGACAAAGGCGGTTACATTTACGCGGCGGGGATGGTTTTAGCGTTTAATCCGTGCGCGTTTGTTATCGGCGAGCATACAAAAAATCTCGAGCGTGTTTCCGAAGTGGTGCGTTACGAAGGCGAGCATCTGATTCTTTATCATAACGACCGCAAATTTTATAATAAAACCGCCGACCACAGCAAAGGCGGCGGACATCCGATTCTGCAATAGATTTCAAATTCCAAATCCAGATTGTTCGCATTCTAAAAGTTCAATTTTGAATTTGAAACCAAATGCTGAATAAATCTCAAAATCCGGAATATTTATCCTATATCGTGCAACGGCTAAACGATATTGTAACAGCAAAAAGATAGACATTTCTCTTCGCCTGCGTGTAAAATGCGGGAAAACCGCGCTAACAGCAAGGTTTTAATTTATTTTTAGATAATGGCACAAACATTGCTTTTACACTTCGCGGATGTCGTAGTTTGAAAAATCCGCGAAGACGGAGGTTGGATATGAACCTTTGGCGAATTAGAACCAAAGTCTTTGCGTTTTTTTCTTTGCTCTTTGCATTTTTTATTCAGGCAAATTCCCAGACCGAAATCAGCCCAACGAGCGTTTACAACATTCAAGCCGGCACAAAAATTCTGGTTCAGATGGATAATGAAATCAATTCCAAAGTTGCCAGCGTGAACGACACTTTTACGACGACGCTTGCCGAACCGCTTATTATTCGTGAAGTCGTTGTTCTACCTGTCGGAGCGGTAATCGAAGGAAGAGTAACAAAAGTTAATCGCGCGTCGGCTGGCGGAAAAGACGGAAGTTTGACTGTTTCTTTTGAAACACTTCGGCTTGCGGACAGCGCAAAACGCGAAATAGAAGGTGTTCTGGATAAAGAATTGGAAGCCGTTTCATCGCAAAAATTAAAATTGCTGACCATTATCGGCGGCACTGCAATCGGCGGAATTGTCGGCGCACTTTCCAAAACAGAAAACGGAGCGCTGATTGGTGTGGGAATCGGAGCAGGCGCAGGAACCGCCGTTGCTTTGCTGCAAAAAGGTAAAGATGTGAGCATCAAAGCCGATGAAAAATTCGAGATACGACTGACAAAAAACGTCATTTTACCGGCACAGGATTATTAAAAAATTAACCGTTTTGGTCGCTGGCAATTTGCTTTTGACCATGTAAAAACCCGATGCGAAGGGGAGAGCGCATCGGGTTTTTTATTTTTTATAAATGACTAATTTTATTAGATAAATTTAAAAATGTGCCACGTAAAGTGTGTTAAAAAGCCTTACCCGTGTAATCGTAAATATAACTTGTCCGATTTGCCGTTATTAAAAAGCCGTCATAGAATAAAACTTTTAATTGGGCTTTCAAAATTATTATTTAACCGGAGAGGAATATAAATGATTGGACGAAATAAAGTTACGGTCGTCGGCGCGGGAAACGTCGGCGCCACCGCCGCGCACTGGATTGCTTCGAAGGAACTAGCGGATGTTGTTTTGGTTGATATTGTCGAAGGCACGCCGCAGGGAAAATCGCTGGATTTGGCGCAAGCTGCGCCGATTGACGGTTTCGATGTGAAACTCGTCGGCGCAAATTCTTATGAAGAATCGAAAGATTCCGACGTTGTGATTATAACCGCCGGGCTTCCCAGAAAACCCGGAATGAGCCGTGATGATTTGCTGAAGACAAACGCGGATATTGTCGGAAAAGTTACGGATGAAGTGGCGAAGTACTCGCCGAACGCCTTTATCATCGTCGTTTCAAATCCATTGGACGCGATGGCGCAAGTCGCTTTCAAGCGTTCCGGTTTTCCGAAAAACCGCGTGATGGGAATGGCTGGCGTCCTTGATTCAGCGAGGATGCGCTGCTTTTTAGCCGAAGCGTTAGACGTTTCGGTTGAAAACGTAACGGCATTCGTTCTCGGCGGACATGGCGATACGATGGTGCCGCTGCCCAGATATTCGACCTGCGCGGGCATTCCCGTAACTGAACTCCTTCCAAAAGACCAACTTGACGAGATTTTAAAACGCACGGCAAACGGCGGCGCGGAAATCGTCGGACTGCTGAAAACCGGCTCGGCTTATTACGCGCCCAGTTTAGGCGCTGTCGAAATGGCGGAAGCGATCTTGAAAGATAAAAAGAAAATTTTGCCTTGCGCTGTTTACCTCGAAGGCGAATACGGCGTCAACAATTTATTTGTCGGCGTTCCGGTCAAACTCGGCAAAAACGGCGTCGAACAAATTATTGAAATCTCTTTGACTAACGACGAGCGCGCGGCTTTGCAAAAATCGGCAGGCGCGGTGCAGGAATTAATTGATGTTCTCGGTATCTAAATATCTTGTAAAACCCGAAAATATGTTGTGCAATGATTCGTATCTGCGCTGAATTTAGTCGGGCTTTTATTTAGCTTTTCCGTTTCGCCCCAGACAAATACGATTAACAATCGTCTGAAAACTTGCCAATGCCGGTAAAAAAGTATTTAATGGTAGTTTGCTCTGCGAGCGAAATAAGAAACTAGAGGAGAGTGGAAATTTACTCGAATGGCTTTTATATCTGTCAACAACAACGAAAATATCGAAAGTGCGCTGCGCCGCTTCAAGCGCAAAGTGATAACCGAAGAAATTATCAAAGATTTGAAAAAACACGCGCATTTCATTCCGCCCGGACAAAAAGCAAAACTCAAATCGGTAAACGCCCGCAAGCGTAATCGTAAGCGTTTTCGCCCGGTGCGCTCGTTTAATCAGAACCAAAATTCCAATCAAAATTCCGGTCCGAGTCAGAACCAAAACAGATAGCTGATTGTGATGTTTTAAATTCGTGATGCGCGGAAAGCGAGAAGATTTTCTTTGGAAAACTCGCCGCTTTCGGCGCATCATTTTATTTTTTGTATGAACGTGGAAAAACCGCGTATTCTTTTAACAAATGATGACGGAATTCATTCGGAAGGTATCGTTGCGCTGGAGAAAGCTCTGCGCGATGTGGGCGATGTTTTCGTCGTCGCGCCCGTCTCGGAAATGAGCGGCGCGTCGCATAGCTTAACTTTGTCGCGCCCGCTTCGCATTCGGCAGATTGACGAGCGACACTGGACGGTTGACGGCACGCCGACCGATTGCGTAACACTCGCGATTAACCGAATCTTGCCGCCCGAACTGCATCCGCATTTGTGCGCTTCCGGCATCAATCACGGCGAAAATCTGGGCGACGACGCGACATATTCAGGAACGGTCGCGGGCGCGTTGGAATCAACGATTTTAGGCGTTCCCGGACTTGCCTTTAGTTTAGTTGCCGGCAGAAGTTACGATTTTACCGAATCGGCAAAAATCGCCGAACAACTCGTCGCCAAAGCTATAAAAAACGGATTACCGAAAGACACGCTTTTAAATGTCAACGTTCCGAAAGGCAAACCGAAAGGCATTCGCATAACAAAACAAGGCTTTAAAAATGCCCGTCCAGTAATCAGCGAACACCGCGACCCGCGCGGCAAACTGTATTACTGGATTGGGGAAGAACGAAACGGTTTTCACGCCGAAGGCGGAACGGATTTTGAAGCCGTTGACGAAGGTTTCGTCTCGGTTACGCCGATGCGAAGCGATTTAACGAATCATCCGGCGATTAAAACTTTAAAAGATTGGAACGACAGTTTTAAGTTTTAATTTTGCGGTTTCCTAAACCAAAATCTCAAACTCAAAATCGGTTATGGACGAATATCAAATTGCGCGCGAGCGAATGATTCAGCATTTGCGCGAACATTACAAAATTCAAGACGAAAGAGTTTTAGACGCGATGACGGCAGTTCCGCGTCATTTTTTCGTTCCTGAAGCGTTGAAAGCTCAAGCCTACAAAGACAACGCGCTGCCGATTGCTTCAAATCAAACCATTTCACAGCCGTTCATCGTCGCCCGAATGACGGAGCTTTTAGAATTAAACAATCAATCGAAAATTTTAGAAATCGGCGCAGGTTCGGGTTATCAAACAGCGATTTTAGCGTTTCTTGCACGAGAAATTTACGCCGTTGAGCGCGTTCCGCAACTTGCTGAAGAAGCGCGGGAGCGTCTGCAAAAATTCAACGTTCAAAATGTTTCGCTGCGCTGCGCCGATGGCACAAACGGCTGGGAAAATCACGCGCCGTTTGACGGAATTCTTGTTGCAGCGGGCAGTCCGAGTCTGCCCGAACCACTTCTTAAACAATTAAGACAAGGCGGAAAACTGGTTATCCCAATCGGAGAAGACCAAAAAACGCAAAAGCTGACTCGCATAACGCGCTCGGCGGCAAACGATTTCCAAACCGAAGATTTCGGAGCGTGCGCCTTTGTGCCGCTGATTGGTGAACACGGCTGGAAAAACGATTAGCAATCATCGCCGCTTAAGCCGAAAGTTCGGCGGAGTATCTTTCGCTTTTTCCTTCACAAATTGACGAGAAATATTTGGCGCGTATGACAATCTCATAGGCAGCGCGCAGAGCAATCCGTTTCTTGACATAAATCGCTAAAAGCATATAACTTACAAAGATAAATTTGTGATAAAGGAAAAAAAAGAAATCAACTTACCGAGCCGAATTGAATCGGTAGAAACGGCAACGCAGGCGGCAGTGGATTTCGCTTCAAAATCAGGATTCGACGCCGACGCGCTCTTCGCCATAGATATGGCGATGCGCGAAGTTGCGGCAAACGCTGTCAAACACGGAAACCGCGAAGATGAAACAAAATTGGTTGAAATTACGTTTGAGAATCGGGAGGAAGGCTTCTGGATTACGGTTCGGGATTTCGGCGAGGGCTTTGCGGTTGAAGAAATTCCCGACCCGACCAATTCGGAAAATCTTTTGAAGGCTTCGGGACGCGGCATTTTGTTCATGCGTTCGTTTATGGATGAGGTCGAATGGTCAATTCACAAGGAAGGCGGTATGATTGTAAAAATGTTAAAAAGGCATTGAATCGTTTTTCTTTCTTGGACTTTTTAAATAAAATTGGTCTAAAATCGGCAATCAAAGCATTTCTATAAATCACAAACAGGAGAAAAAAATGGCTGAACTTAATATAACGGAACGACAATCGGGTGATATCACGATTCTGGATTTGAGCGGCAAGGTAACAATAGGTGAAGGCAGCGTCGCGCTGCGCAACACGATTCGCCGTCTGCTGGGCGAAGGAAAAAAGAAAATTCTGCTTAATTTGGGACAAGTCGGCTACGTTGATTCGAGCGGCATCGGCGAACTCGTGTCGAGTTTTTCCGCTGTCAACAGAGAAAGCGGTTCGCTGAAACTTCTTAATCTGACGCAGAAAATCCAAGACCTTCTGGCAATTACAAAACTCTTGACCGTTTTCGACGTTTACGACAGTGAAAGCGAGGCAGTGAGCAATTTCAGCTGAAAACTTTCGATCAAAAAGCGAAAAGGATAAAGATTTACGTTCTTTATCCTTTTTTTGTGTTCTCAACCGCAATTTTCTCAATCAGTTTATTTAGGTTATAGTTTCTTTTTAACTTTCAGCCGCGCGTTTCAACCTGTCCATCAAAGCCAAGCCGATTCCACTTTCTTCAACCCTCTCGCAAAAAATTTTCTCAATTCCCTGTCGGTCACACTGCCGAAAAAAATCAAAAATCGAATGAGCGTAGTCTTTGACCGACGGGCAAATTTTTACAAAATCAAATTCTTCGTCCGGCAAATCCAAACCGATAAACGCACTCTGATTGGGATTTTGGATTTTGGATTTTGGATTTACCAAAACTACTTTTGCGCGCGGTGAATAATGACGATGTCGCAAACCCGGACTTCGCGGCTGTGCGTTGTTTTTCGTTTGATAAGCTCGTGTTTCAGAAACAATTTTTTGAAGCTGTTCGAGCGTTACCGCACCTGGACGCAAAACAAGCGGAATGGCTGAAGTGCAATCGACAACTGTTGATTCTAATCCGATTTGAGTTGTCTCGCCTTGCAGAATGCAATCAATTCTGCCGCTCAAATCTTCATAAACCGCTTGCCAGGTTGTGGGGCTTGGTTTGCCTGAAAGATTTGCCGAAGGTGCAGCGACAGGTGTTTCGCACGCGCGCAAAAACTCCAGAGCAAAACCGTTTTTCGGCATTCGCACGCCGATTGTTTCGAGATTTGCGGTTGCTATTAAAGGAACTCGGCTCGCTTTCGGCAAAACAATAGTCAAAGGCGCCGGGAAAAACGCGGCAATAAATTTTTGCGCCGTTTCAGTAATTTCTTTGACCAGCAAATCAATATCTTCGATTCTGCCGACGTGCGCGATAAGCGGATTATCATCGGGACGCTGTTTCGCTTCAAAAATATTCGCAATCGCCTTCGCATCGAAAATATTCGCGCCCAAACCGTAAACCGTTTCGGTCGGAAAGGCTGCAATGCCGCCGCGTTTTATAAACCCGGCAGCTTCGACTGGTGAAGTTGTTAAAATAGTTTTCATCGCAAAAGAAAAAGTTTCCCGCAAAGACGCAAACAACGCAAAGGCAAACAGTTAAATTAACCGCAGATGAATTGAAATAATGAATGATAAGCGGCAAATTTCTAACATTCATCATTCACCATTGATCACCCATCATTTTCTTACCTGCATTTATCTGCGGTTAAATTTTCCGTTTCGTGTCTGTTTACGTTAAAATTAGAATAAATGACTTTAGACGAAAAACTTAAAATTCTGCCGACCGCACCAGGCGTTTATATACACAAAAACGACGAAGGCAAAATTATTTATGTCGGCAAAGCGAAAAACTTGAAAAATCGCGTGCGCTCGTATTTCCAATCGGGACGCGGACACGACCGCAAAACTCGTGAATTGGTTAAAAGAATTGCAGATTTTGAATTTATCGTCGTTGATAACGAAGTCGAAGCTCTCGTTTTAGAATCGAATCTTATCAAAAAACACAAACCGCGTTTCAACGTTTTACTCAAAGACGACAAGCAATATCCGCATCTAAAAATGACAAACGAACCGTTTCCGAAAGTCGTCATTACGAGAAAAATCCTGCGCGACGGTGCGAGTTATTACGGACCTTTTTTACCCGCAAGTCTAGCCAGAAAAACTCTGGATTTAATCAATCGCACGTTTCAGATGCGAACTTGCGACATCGAAATTGATGGCAAACTACCGCGTCCTTGTTTGGAATATCATTTAAAAAGATGTCTTGCGCCGTGCGTCAAAGAGCTTTGCAAACCCGATGAATACGCGCAGGCGACGAGCGACGTGAAACTTCTGCTCGAAGGTAAAAATAAAGAACTTGCCGACGATTTGGAAAAAAGAATGTGGCATTTTTCCGAAAACGGCAACTACGAACTCGCCGCCAAATTCCGCGATTTACGCAAAACCGTCGTCGCGCTCGGCGAGCAGCAGAAAATGGCGATGACCGCCGAGCGCGACGTTGATATTTTAGGTTTTTATCAAGAAGGTGTCCGTCTCGCGCTGCAATTATTTACGATGCGCGAAGGCAAAATCGTCGGACGGCGCGAATTTTTCTGGGAAGATTTGGACGCGGAAAATTTCAACGCTTCGGAATTTTTGAGCGAAGTTTTAGCGCAGTATTATTCGACCGATTATGTGCCGCTCGAAATTCATGTTCCCGTAGATTTTGAAGACCGCGAAATTCTAGAAAAAGTTTTAACAACCAGACGCGGGCGAAGAGTTCACATTTTTGAACCGAAACGCGGACAAAAACGCGAGCTTATTACCCTTGTCGAAAACAACGCGAAAATCGCCTTTGAACAAAGATTCAGAGTCCTGAAAGCCAACACGCAAAAAGTTTTGGAAGATTTGCAGGAAATTTTAGAACTACCCTATTTTCCCGAACGCATCGAAAGTTTTGATATTTCAAATATTTCCGGCGCGGAAAACGTCGCCGGAATCGTCGTCTATGAAAACGGCAAGCCGAACCGCGCCGAATATCGCCGCTTTATCATCAGAACCGTCGAAGGCGCAAATGATTTCGCTTCAATGAACGAAGCCGTTTTTCGCCGTTATCGAAGAATGTTGAATGAAGAAAAACCGCTTCCGCAATTGATTTTCATAGACGGCGGCAAAGGTCAAATCTCGGCGGCTGCGGCGGCAATGCAAACGCTCGATCTCGAAGCAATTCCGATTGTCGGTCTCGTCAAACCGCCAAAACGACACAACGAAATTTCGCATCTTTTGCGTTTCGGTCACGAAGACAAGCCCGTTTATTTTGACGCCGGTTCGCAAGCCTTTCGACTCGTTCAACAAATCCGGGACGAAACACACCGCACGGCAATTCAATTTCACCGCAAACGCCGCGAAACGCGCGATTTTACGTCGGATTTATCAGCAATCGCGGGCGTCGGCGAGAAAAGGAAACTACGGCTTTTACGAAATCTCGGCTCGATTGAAAGAATTGCGAAGGCATCAATTGAGGAACTTTCGCCGTTTGTCGGCGCGAAAACGGCGCGTGAAGTTTTTGAGCATTTTGAGAAGCAAAGAATGTTTGCAGAACATTCAAATTAAGGCTCGTCGCATTCGACGGTTCTGGTTTTCTTAAATAGTTTTTTGAATTCTTTTTGATTTTCGTCAGACTTGTCTTCGCGGTCAATCAGCGCGTTTGCGCAGTTCCACCAACCAAACCCCATTACTTCTACTTGCGCATATTGAAATTTTTCCGGCGAATTTAGCTCTTCCTCAAACTCTTTTTTGACATGCTCCGGGATGCTGTGTCCTTCCCGAATTTTCTCGTTAACCTCACGCCAAACTGCGAGTAAATCATCGCCGCCGTTAATCAGCGGATTAACATATTTTTGCACGCACGCAGCGGCAAAAGTTATGTCTCTCAGACGCCCTGGATTTGCGTAACCGAGTATTGTCGCCCGCGAAAGCTGATAAACTTGTTCCAATTCTTTCAATTGTTTTCTTTGAAGCATTTCCCAGTATTTGGCTTTGACAATATTGAGCCGTTTTAGAGCCTTAACCCGCGCTTCATATTCCTTATCGAGCGTGGCGACGTTTAGTTTTTCGATGTCTGCATATTTAAACGGCGCGGCATTAATCGTGTTCGGAAAAAAATCCAGATGAAACAATTTTACCGTGTCTTTTAACTGCGCTTCGGTATATTTCTTTGTGTCATAAGCGCTTTCAAACAAACAAAGTTCGGTTCCCCAGCGAAACTTTTTTGTTTGCGCAAATGCAACCGTGTTACACAAAATCAGAATTGATATAAAAAAGATTTTCATATTTATAAAAGCATAAAAAACGTGCCGAATAGTTTTCAGTTCGGCTTCGTTTATTAAACTTGGCTGAGGTGAACTTCTTTTTCGTGTTTTTGTGCTTTGCGAAACGAGTATAAATAGATGACGACGATAATGTTGATAATCAAAATGGCGGCGCGCGTGAAGGTTGGTTTGTGAATGAGTTCGTAGATTTCGACGGGAATATAAAGCGCGCCGGAAATTATCGCAAACCATTCTGCCCACGCTTGCAGCTTCCACAAACCGTAGGCTTCGGCAAAGCGAACGGCGGCATAAACGACGGAGAAAATGGCGATGAATTTGATATTTGTCGTCGTTAAATTTCCGACGGTTTCGACAGCTTTTGCGACGTATTGATTCGCCGGATTCAAGTGCAGAGTTTCTACCAAATTTTCGGCAAAGTCCTGCAAATCTTTGTTTATCAACGATAACAGTCCAATACCAGCCGCTAAAACGAGCGCGCCTTTGACGACTTCGTAGATGGCGATAGCTCGAATGCCGGTTTTGCCTGGGTTGATTGTTACCAAAATATTTAGTCGAAAATTGTTGAATCAGAATGCCGTTTACTATAACACTGGCGGAAAAGATTTTGAGCTTTAAAACAATCTAAAGAACCGTCGGCGCGTCCGAATGCGGCACGAAGCAGCGGCGGCAGCGAGCTTCGTATTTGCCGCTTGCGCCGACTTCGACGAGTGCTTCGGATTCAAACGTGCGCTGCGAGTAATTCGCCGTTTCTCCGCATCTGACGCAGATGGCGTGAGTTTTTGTGATAAATTCGGCGATTGAGAGAAGCTGCGGCATTGGCTCGAACGGTTTTCCGGTGTAGTCTTGGTCGAGACCGGCGATGATAACGCGTTTGCCGTCGTTTGCCAACTGATTTACCGCATTAACTATTCCGATGTCAAAAAATTGTCCTTCATCGATACCGACAACTTCAGTATCGTCTTTTATCCGGTCAAGCAATTCTTGAGCGGTCATCACCGGATTTGAAACGTGGGTCATTCCCGAATGCGAAGCAATTTCCTCGACCGAATAACGGTCATCGAGTTTTGGTTTGAAAACCTGCACTTTTTGACGCGCAATCTGCGCGCGCTTCAGACGCCTGATCAATTCTTCGGATTTGCCCGAAAACATCGAGCCGACAATTACTTCAACCCAACCCGCACCGTTTTTGCGATGTTTGCGGCGTTCTTCCGTATTGTCGAAAACAAATTCTTCAACCATTTTTTAGTTAAAAATTTCCCTTTTTGTGCAATGTGAAAACGCCAAGATTAACACAAAACAATGCGAGCGACAAAAGCGTTTTTAATACACAGATACAGAGAACATAGCGAGAAAAATTAGTTAAAATTTTACTAACGTTTATGATAATCTGTGTTTATATCTGCGGATAATTTTTGAGCGATCATGCGGATAAAACTCTGCCCTCAATGCAAGCGTCCGTTTATGGCAAACGATGAATTCTGCCCGCATTGTCCCGCGCCTTACACCTGGAACCAGGAATCGTGGGCGAGTTTGGGTTGTCTGCTGATGACGATCGCGCCGCTTTTCCTGGTGATTTTGTTCTGGATGTTTTTCTTTATAAGTTTTTTTATAAGATAAGTTTTAGATAATAAGTTTCAAGTTTTGTCTGTTGAAGACTCAACCCTAATTTCCGACATTCGATGTTTTGTCTTCATTTTCCATATCTTTAATGTCATTTTCAACCAGACTTGCCGCGATTTTGTCGATAATTCTCGAACTGTCGCTTTTGCGCGTAACGTTGTTTGCGATAATGGCAAAAGCGAAAACTTCATCGTCAGCCTGCGCATAGCCCGACAGAGAATTAACGAAAGTTATTGAGCCGGTTTTCGCCAAAATTTTGCTTTTCACCGTTCCGAGCCGTCCGCCGAGCGTTCCGTCCGTCCCTGAAATTGGCAGCGAATTGACAAAAGCAGCGGCAAAGTTTGATTTCGCCGCGTAAACCAGAGCGCGTCCGAACGCTTCGGGTGTTAGAAAATCGAGGCGCGACAAACCCGAACCGTCATGGATTTGAATGTCTTCGACCGCGACGTTTTTCTCGCGCAGCCATTTTTTGACAACCGCCGCACCCGCCGAATCGTCGCCGCGCAGCTCATGAATTTCGCGGCTTTCGTCCGGTGCCGTGTCGCCGAACTTTTTGCCGATTATCCGCAAAAGCAGTTCACCGTAAAGATTTATCGAACGTTTGTTCATCGGTTGGACGAGTTCCGCCAAAGTTTTGCTTTCAACCGAAGCGAGTTCGACCGCACCCGCGACATCCAATTTATTTTCGGTTTTCCAATCGATTGACTTGGCTTCGCCGCCAACGATAATTCCCTTCTTCTGCAAAGTTTCCTTCAAAGTTTTCGCCGTCCAAAGTGCCGGATTGTGAACGGAAATTTTACCGTATGCCTTGTTGCCATTGCCCCAAACATAGAGTTGATTGTCTTGAAGACCGCGTTCGACTCCAAACGCTTCGGTTTGACCGTTCTCGGTCGGTTTCAATTCGCCGCGAATCTGTAAAAAATCGGTTGAAACCGCCGGTTTATGGTCTGCGCCCATATAAATACCGGCTTGATTTTCCTTGAACGAAAGCGCGCTGGCTTCCGCGCCGTAATGCCATTGAATATCGTTCCAAGTCCAGCCGTCGCCGATGCTCGCGCCTTTGAAATAACTGTCGTCGCCGACGACATTTCCTTTGACCGTCTTTAAACCTTTCGCCTGTAATTGATTGATTAAATTGTCCAAACCCTCGTTATCAAAATCCGGCGCGCCCGTTCCATAAATGATTAAATCGCCATCCAAAATTCCGTCGGGTTGGATTTGATTCGAGCCAAAAACGGAAGTTTTGAAGCGAAAATCCGCGCCGAGTTTGTCGAGGGCGACGATTGCGGTGATTACCTTTTCAATTGAAGCCGGATTAAAAAGCTGCCGTGCGTCGCGCGCGCAGGCAATGCGAGCGTCTTTGAGACTCAAAACAAACACGCCCCAACGTGAATTTGCATACTCGCTCTGCTCGATTGTTTGATTGATTTTTCCACACAGCGCGATATCTTCCGGTTGTGTTGAAACCTGCAAAGGTTTAGCAAGATTGACATCCGGTGGCGGAACCGGAAAACTCGCAACAGTTTGGTCAGGTTGTTGCGGCTGTTGTTGTTCTCCGATATTTTCGCCGCCTTTTGCCTGATTTGCCGCGCGGCACGAAGAGAAAAACACAAGCGACAGGAGAGATAAAAAAAGAAAGAATTTTTGCGCGTTTCGTTTATTTTGTTTGAGATTTATAAGTGCTGATTTCATTAACCCCTTGTTTCCTCGTTCTTCAAAATTTCCCGCGTCGCTCTGTAAACTTCTTCGACGCCGATTTCAACGAGCGCTCCGCTGCGAATGACTCTGAGTTTTTCGGTCGGCGGCAGGTAAGTTGTCGGCGCGCGCTTGTCCAAAATTAAAACGATTGAAATTCCGACGACTGCTCCGATGTGAATTGCGCCCGTATCGTTGCTGATTAAAACGCGGGAGAGCGATAACGCCGCCGCAAATTGCGGAACGGTTAGACGGTCGAAAATAATCGTTTTTGCAGGAAATTTTTCTTTGACTTCCGCACGGAGATTTTTTTCTTCCGGTCCGAGAAAAACAATCGGCTGTAAGTTTTTATCTGCCGATAAAAGTTTCGCCAATCGTGCAAAATTTTCCAAACTCCAGCGACGGCTCCGGTGTCCGGCGCCGGGAAAAAGCGCGACGAGTTTTTTCCCGGCAGCGTTGTAATTTTGTAAAAGATGTTTGATCGTTTCAACGTCTGCCGAACGCGGGCGCAGCTTAACAAACCGTTTCGCTTTTTCGACTCCGCCAAGCGGTTCGAGAACGCTCAAATAATGTTCGGTCAGATGTTTTGTTTTGTCCTCGCGCGGCGGTTTCGGCTCGAAATTGTTGAGAAAATCAAGCGAGCGGTTTTCCCGGTTGGCGTAAAGTCGGTATTTTGCGCCGGAGAGGAAACCAAGCAGATTTGTTTCGTAAAGGCTGTGGAGGTCAACTATAAAATCAAAATTTTTGCCTCGAATCTCTCGGGCAAGTTTGTAAATCTTCCCGATTGACCAAACTTTTCCGCTGTCGCGCAGCCGAACGCGGTCAACGACGATTCGTTCATCAGCAAAGCCGCTGATTTCGATTATCTCGGCGCTTGTCTTTCCGACCAAAGCCGTGATTTTCGCACCGGGAAATTTTTCTCTGATAATTTTCCAAGCCGGAAGGCTCAAAACAACGTCGCCAAGCTGTCCGAAATTGATGACTAAAATATTTTGCGGGTTGAAGCTCAAGGATTTTACATTTTTAACTTCTAATTCTAATAGGCGTTCGGTGCGGTTTTCTCCATCCAGCGTTCGGGAAATTTAAGCGCTGTAAAACCGAATTTCGCGTAAAGCGTGTGCGCGTCTCTTGTCGCTAAAATCCAGCGCCGAAAGTTTTGTAAATCAGGATGCGCGAGAACGGTTTCCATCAGCCATTTACTCAAATACTGCCCGCGAAATTCTTCTAAAATAAAAACGTCGCCAAGATAAGCAAACGTCGCGTAATCGGTTACAACGCGCGCAAAACCGATTTGGTTTACGCCTTTGTAAACGCCAAAAGGCAATGAATTTTTTATTGCCTTTTCGGTTTGCTCAAGCGTTCGCTCGGTCGCCCAGTAAGATTCTTCACTCAAGAATTTGTGAATCCGTTTAATTTGCAGACGGCTTCGGTCTGTGCTGATTGTAAACTCGCCGCTTTGCCACTCCATAATTCATTCGGTTTGAAAACGCGCCTTGCAATTCGGGCACTCTATAAGATTCTTCTTGCCGCTAACCGGAATTACGGGAACGAGGAAAAATAGTGAAATAAAATTCATTCCGGTTTTTTCGGTAAATTGCGCGAGTGTGCCGCAGTTGCTGCAACGAATTGTTTCGTTCGTTTTCTGCGAACCCCAGGTGATAAATTTTGTGCCGATGATGAGAAACATATTTTTTTACAAGTATTTTACTCGATTTAATTTCAAATTCACAAAGAAGTGTTCAACTTCTTTGTTTGATGCAAGGCGAATTACCTTTAATTTGTCTTGATAGCTTTCGAGCAGCGATTCGATTTTCGGCTTTGAACGTTTCGGGTAATTCCAGGTCAATTTGACAAAATCCCAATTGAATCTTTCGTCGCAACCCGCCGCCATATCGGGGCGCTTGCCTTTGCGATACAAGGCGACTCTTTTCAACACGCGCCAAACGCAGACAGCGCGCGGAAAGTCGAGGAAAATCACCGTGTCGGCGCGTTGAATCCGTAAATCAAGCATTCCGCTGTAATTTCCGTCAATAATCCACGCTTCACTCTGCAAAATTTCTTCAACCGTTTCGCGCCATTCTTCTTTTGTCGGCTCGACCCAATTCGGTTTCCAAAAAAGTTGGTCAAGATGAACGATTTTCAAACCGGTCGCTTCGCCAAGTCTTCCGGCAAAAGTTGATTTGCCCGCGCCGGACGAACCGATAACTAAAATCCTTTTCATCACGTCGAGTTAACGATTTTCTTTCGCTATTGTTTGATTTGATAAAACGCTTTGCGTCCCAAATATTTCGCGCCGCTTCCCAAATCTTCTTCGATTCTAAGCAATTGATTGTATTTTGCGATGCGGTCGGAACGTGAAAGCGAGCCGGTTTTGATTTGTCCGGCGTTGGTTGCGACCGCTAAATCGGCGATAAAATTGTCTTCGGTTTCGCCGGAACGATGTGAAATAACCGCCGTCATATTATTCGTTTTGGCAAGTTCGATGGCGTCTAAAGTTTCTGTCAAAGTGCCGATTTGATTGACTTTTATCAAAATTGAATTTGCCGCGCCGGTTTCAATTCCCTTTTGCAGAAATTTCACGTTTGTTACAAACAAATCATCTCCGACAAGCTGAATTTTTTTGCCGAGCTGTTCGGTAATTTTCTTCCAGCCGTCCCAATCGCTTTCCGCCAAACCGTCTTCGATGGAAATAATCGGATATTTTTCGCACCAGTCAGCCCAGTATGCAATCATTTCATCGGATGAAACGGTGCGTTTGTCACTCTTTTTGAAAACATAATTAGTGCCGTCAAAAAACTCGCTCGCCGCCGGGTCGAGCGCAATCATCACGTCGTCGCCCGCCGCGTAACCGGCGCTTTCAATCGCTTCTAAAATAGTTTCAATCGCTTCTTCATTCGATTTCAGATTCGGAGCAAAACCGCCTTCATCACCGACTGCCGTCGAATAACCGCGTTTTTTCAAAACCGCTTTCAGATTGTGGAAGATTTCCGCGCCCGCTCGTAAAGCGTCGGAAAAAGTTTCCGCGCCGACCGGCATTACCATAAATTCCTGAAAATCCACGTTGTTGTCGGCGTGCGCGCCGCCGTTGACGATATTCATCATCGGCACGGGCAAAGTTTTTGCGTTGACTCCGCCGAGGTAACGATAAAGCGGAAGTTCGAGAAATGCAGCGGCGGCGCGCGCGTTTGCCATTGAAACCGCCAACAGCGCGTTTGCGCCCAGATTTGATTTGTTGTCCGTGCCGTCGAGCGCAATCAACGCTTCGTCAATCGCCGTCTGGTCAAGCGCGTCCATTCCTTCGAGTTCGGGGCTGATTTTTTCGTTGACGTTTTCAACTGCGTTTGAAACTCCTTTGCCCAAATATCTCGAATCGTTGCCATCACGCAACTCGACCGCTTCGTTTTCGCCGGTTGACGCGCCCGACGGAACAGCCGCGCGACCCTGCGTGCCGTCTTCCAATATAACTTCAGCCTCAACAGTCGGATTGCCGCGCGAATCCAAAATTTCACGCGCCCAAACTTCTTCGATTAAACTCATTGCGTATAAAACTCCGGTAAAAAAAATTTGAATAACTGCACAGTTAACTTAACGTGAAACCGTAAAAAACAAAAATCCCACTGACTAGAAATCACGCTTAAATATAAGGATATAAAAATTGAATAAACCTATTTTATTGACGAAAGATGTGTTAAGGCTTCGGTTGAGCCGGGCAAACTGCAACCGTTGCGCGTTTGATATGGATGGGTTTCGTCGGTTTTTCAGCTTCGACCGGCATTTTGTTTATTGCATCGACTGCTTCCATTCCGCTCACGACGCGCCCGAAGGCGGCGAAAGTTTTGTCGAGATGAGGCGCAGCGCCGACGAGGATAAAGAAGTTGGTCGTCGCGCTGTTCGGAGCATTGGAACGCGCCATCGAGATAATGCCCCGCTCGTGTTTGATTAAGTTCGACTCATCGGGAACAGGTCGATTAGCTCGCGCGGCGAGTTCGTGTGTAAACTTTTCGTGCGTGCCGAGATTGCCGCCCTGCACAATAAAACCCGGAACAATGCGGCTGAAAGTGGTCGTATCAAACGCGCGTGTGGCGGCAAGATTGAGAAAACTACGCACCGTTTCAGGCGCGCTTTCGGGAAACATTTCAAGCTCGATAACGCCCGCTTCGGTGTCGAACCGGACGCACTGCGCCGCCATTTTTTCGACCGTAGCTTTTTCAAACGGTTCGGACGGCGGTGATTTAACGCCTGCTACAGGACGCTTATTGGATTTCTTCAAAGTCTGCGGCGCGGCTGTCGGTGTTTTCGCCTGTTTGTCTGGCGTCTTGTTTTGCGCGCTCGCCGTAACAACAAGAGCGATTAAACAAAGGGCGATTAAATTTAGAGCTTTCGACATTTTATTTTTCTTTTACCTCAACAAAACAATTCAAAAATAGGCGTTTTCTTACGAATTTTCCATACGCACTTTCAAAATACGGCGTTTATCGACTTTTTTAATTTGGAAAATATGTCCGTTAAAAGCTACTGTTTCGCCTTCGTTCAAAATTTGTCCCGACTCGCTCATCAAAAATCCGGCAACGGTTGTATAACCTTCTGAAACCGGCAAATTCAAACTCAGACGGCGATTGAGGTCGCGCACGGCGAGATTTCCATCAAGCGTGAAACTTCCGTCCGGTTCGGGTTTGATTTGTTCGTTGACTTCTTCGTCGTGTTCGTCGGAAATGTCGCCGACGATTTCCTCCAAAAGGTCTTCGAGCGTGATAATTCCTTCGACGCCGCCGTGTTCGTCAACGACAAAACCGAAATGTGCTTTGCCGCGCTGCATCTGGCGCAAAACGTCGTCGAGCCGCGCTGTATCGACAATATAAATCGGCTTTTGCAAAACTTTCTCAAGGCGGAAAGATTTAGGGCGCAGCAGATAACTCATCACATCTTTGCTGTGGATAACGCCCGCAATTTCATCGAGCGAGCCGCGATAAACCGGAAGACGCGAATAACCGTGCTGGTGAAAAGCAAGAGCAATTTCTTCGAGCGTCGAAGTTGCCTGAATACCGACGATTTCCGTGCGCGGAATCATCGCTTCTTTGACAGTTGTCTCCGAAAACTCGAAAACCTGATTGATAAGCCGCCGCTCCTCTTTGTTAAGGTGTCCGCTTTCTTCAGAAACTTTTATCAGTTGGCGGATTTCTTCTTCCGTGTATATAGAAGCGTGTTCGCTCGTCGCGTGGAAACCGAAAAGATTGACCGTTTTCGCGCTTGCCCAATCGAGCACATGAATAAAGGGTTTGAAAATTTTATAGAAAATCTGCATCGGCAGAGCAGTCGCCATCGCCACTTTTTCGGCAATCGACAAGCCGACGAGTTTCGGAGCTTGTTCGCCTAAGACAATATGTAGAGTTGTAACTATGGCAAACGCGATACCGTATGAAACGAAGTGCCGCATCGATTCGGGCAAACTGTTTAACGCATCACCGAGAATGGCTTCGACGACCGGCTCGCCGAGCGCGCCTAAACCGAGCGAGGCGAGCGTGATGCCGAGCTGCGAAGCCGAAAGATAAGCGTTGAGATTATCGAGCAAGCCAAGAAGACGTTTCGCGCTTTTGTTTCCTTCTTCGGCAAGCGCTTCGACGCGCGAGCGGCGCACACCGACAAAGGCAAATTCCGCCGCGACGAAAAAACCGTTTATGAAAACCAACACGATTACTGAAAAAATTTTGAGAGCGATTGAAAGCCAGGATTCCGGTTCTAGAGCGGTTGCGGGTTCGGTTGCGAAAAAAAATAAGATATTACTAAAGGAGGCGTCCATTTTTTATTGCCGTTGTTTTTGTAAAAAAATCTATGTCTTAAAATCCGACTTCAGAATTATATCACTTTAATTTGTTCGGTAAAAAACTTTTCAAATTCGTTCACGCCAAACGACATCAATAATATCCTGAATCAGCGGCTGACACGAACCACAGCCTCTGCCCGCACGACATGCGTCGGAAACTTCTTCGACGGTTTCGAGTAATTTATCTTTAACCAAAATTTCAACTGTCTCTTCCGAGATACCGAAACAAGTGCAGATTAAAGCCTTTTCGCCTGCAAATTCTTCAATTTGCGCAGTACGAAAATTCAAGAATGCCGTCTGCAATGCTTCGAGACAAACTTTTAAACAATGCGCCCGATGCGCCGGAAATTCGTCCAATTCAATTTCAATTTCCCTCTGCAAAACGCTTTTGTCTAAACCGTGTAGCTCGACAAGTTTTCTGCCCTTGATTTTCTCGCACAGAGTTTCAGCTGCCGCAATCATAAAACCGCAGCCGCTTGTCTTGAATTTGGCTTCGACGATTTGTTTCGAGTCTTTTTCAATCCGCAAAAAAAGTTTGACAAACGTGCCGCAAGCGAAGCTCGCGCTTGCCCCGACAGCATTTGCGCTCGCCGCTTCACCGATATTTTGCGGACGCTCGAATTTTTCGTTGATTTTCGCGGGATAAAATTTCACCCGTAAATGGTAAATGGTAAATGGTAAATGGTAAATGCCGGAAAAGTTTCTTTTACAATTAGCGATTAACCATTTACCATTTACTTTTTATGAAGTTTTTTTACTTTTTACTCTTTACCTTTTATTTATTACTTGGCTTAGCGTGTCGCCCCGCAGCCGCGCCGGTTTCGGTTTCCAATAAACCAGTTTCGATAAACGACGTTCGGCAAAAAAATTTGCCGCCGTCAAAACCTTTAGCGGAAATGACTTGGACGAGTTTCGACGGTGAACCGCAAAAACTCGGCGAATTGAAAGGAAAGGTTATCGTTCTGGATTTTTGGGCGACATATTGCCCGCCGTGTCTGGAAGAAATTCCGCATTTGAACGAGCTGCAAACCAAACACGGCGCGAAAAATCTGCAAATCGTCGGGCTGCACGTCGGCGACGACGAAGACCGTCTGAAAGTTCCCGCTTTTGCCGAGCGTTTGAAAATAAATTATTCGCTTGCTTCGCCAGAAGACGAATTGATGCGTTTCATTTTTGCCGACCGCAATGATATTCCGCAAACTGCCGTTTTTGACCGCGACGGCAAACTTCTTCGTAAATTCGTGGGTTTTGATTTGAAAACGAAATACGATTTAGACAAAACAATCGAGCAAGCCGTAAATCAATGAACGACGAGAAACCAAATAAATCTGCAAAACTTCGGACGGTCGAACAAATTTCTGCTGGCGGCGTGGCTTTTCGTCAAAGCGGTTCTGATTTTGAAGTTGCTATAATTTCGGCAAAACCCGGTTTGCGCTGGCAATTGCCGAAAGGAATCATTGATAAAGGTGAAACGCCGGAAATCGCCGCGCTGCGCGAAGTGCGCGAAGAAGCCGGAATCGAAACCGAACTGTTGTCTGAAATTGAAACAATTGAGTATTGGTATGTCGGCGACAATCGCGGCGAGCGCGTACGGTTTCACAAACTCGTACACTTTTTCCTGCTGCGTTATACGAGCGGCAATGTCGCAGATCACGATTTTGAAGTTGCCGAAGCACGTTGGGTAAAGACGGACGAAGCCTTAAGAATTCTGGCTTTTAAGAGTGAAAAAAACGTAGTTGAAAAAGCAGTCAAACTAATTTCGGAATTATCGAAAAACGGTTTTCCAATTTCCTGAAAAATTTCTGATAAATCTAAGCAAATGCGTTTTGTGTTTGCGATTCTGCAAAAATCTCTTTCACCGCGCGAATCGTGTTGCAGTGAATTTCAACCGTATCATTTATATCCAGAGCGTAACCGCCGCTCATCACGGTTACAATCGGAACTTCGCGCTGTTTGGCAAATTTCAAAACAGTTTTGTCTCTTGCGCGCAATCCTTCAATCGTCAAACCGAGCCGTCCGAGTTTGTCTTGCTCAAACGGGTCTGCGCCGCCGAGATAAAAAACGATGTCGGGATTGTGCAGAAAAACGCGCGGCAACGCTTCGTTTAATGTTTCTAGGTATTCTTTGTCTGATGTTTTATCCGGCAATTCAATGTCGAGATTGGAAATTTCTTTGAAAAGCGGATAATTTTTCGCGCCGTGTATCGAAAAAGTAAAAACGCTCTGGTCGTCTTTAAAGATAAAAGCCGTGCCGTTGCCTTGATGTACGTCGCAATCAACGATTAGAAACTTTTCGGCTAAATTTTCTCTCTGCAAAACTCGAACAGCAACAGCGACATCATTTAAAACGCAAAAACCTTCGCCTCGGTCGGGAAAAGCATGATGCGTGCCTCCGGCGAGATTTGAAGAAACGCCCGTCTCTAAAGCGTGTTTTGCCGCATTGATTGTGCCGGAAGTTGCAAGAAACGAGCGTCTCACGAGCGATTGCGACCAGGGCAGACCGAGTTTGCGGACTTCTTTCGCCGTCAAAGTTCCGCCGCGAAGCCGTGATACGTAATCTTTGGTGTGAATGAGCAAAACGTCTTCGATTTCTGCAGGCTGCGGTTCGACAATTTCAGATGAAGACAATGTTTCTTCCGCCAATAATTTATCTCTGACAAGTTCAAATTTTTTTATCGGAAAAACGTGTCCTTCGCCAATGTCAGCGTAATAATAAGGCGAATAAAATATTCTGTAACTGCTCATTTACTCAATGGTAATTGATGAATGATAAATGGTAAATATTGGGCTTGATTCGTAACTTAAAAAGAAGTGCGGCTTGTGTTCGGGAAACACAAGCCGCGGTTTTGGCGGAAGGCTAAACTGTAGGCAAAACGGAACTGATAGGCGAAAGGCGGATTATCAGGGGACAGGCAAATTGTGTCGGTGAAAACTCTCCGCAAGTTAATTGACCGGCACAAAATCTTTTTTATTCGGACGACTCATACCGATTTTTCTGGCTTCGCGCTCAATGGCGCGCGAGTCGGTTTTCAAATTATGTATCTCTTCTTGAATTGCCAAATTTTCATTGGTCATTTGTTCAATTTCCGTGTTTAAGCGTTCATTCTGCTGCGCTTCAGTGTTCATTATCGAATAAGCACGAAGATTTATCGCTATACAGAGCATCAGCGTCATCGATGTGATAACGGCAAACACTAACCACTGCGGGGTTACGCTCTCGCCGCCTTTTACAGCGGTTTCGACTCGATCTCTGACGGGCATCGAAATCGTTTGTGTATTATGCCAATAAGTAACTGCGACCTTGCTCAAGTAACACCTCCAAATCATTCGTGTTTTCGCTTTCTGCGTAAATTCTAACCAACGGTTCTGTTCCTGATGGGCGCATCAGCATCCAGCTGCCGTCTGCAAAAATAAACTTCACACCATCTATCCGATTTATCTTTTCAATTTTTCGACCCGCGATTTCCGACGGTTCTTGCGCGAGCTTTTCTTTCAAATTTTTTGCGACTTCATCGGTTAATTTGACCCCGATACGACCTGATTCGAGTTTTCCGACGCGGCTGTAAAGTTCGTTTAACTGTTCAGTCAAACTTTTACCGCGTGCGGCAACTGCTTCCGCCGCCAAAAGACAAGCTAAAATGCCGTCTTTTTCGGGGTAATGTCCTTTGATGGAAAGACCCGCCGATTCTTCACCGCCTAAAATAATCTCGCCCTTATTTATCAACTCGCCGATAAACTTAAAACCAACCGGCGTCTCATACAATTTCAAACCGCGATTTTCGGCAACTCTGTCAACCAGATGCGTTGTTGCGACGCTCCGTGCAATGCCTTGCGTCCATCCTCGGCTTTCAGCTAAATAATCCGAAAGCAGGGCAATCAATTCGTTTGGCGAGATAAACGCGCCGTTGCTGTCAATTACTCCGAACCTGTCGCCATCACCGTCTGTTGTAAGTCCGAGCGACAAACCTTTTGAGGTAACCGCCTGACGAAGTTCGTCAAGATGTTCCTCGCCTGGCTCGGGTGAGCGTCCGCCGAAAGTTACGTCACGCCAATCATGTATAGTTTTAACTTGCAAGCCATTGTCGCGCAAGATTTTATCAAGATAACCGCGACCGGTTCCCCAAAGTGCGTCGTAAGCATATCTGCCTTTTGCAGCAGCGATTTGGTCAAAGCGAATTTTAGTTTTCAAATCGTCCAAATAGTTCGGACGCGCATCATACTCTTCAATCGAACCACCGTCTTTTTCTGCAGCTTTCGATTTGTTTTGAACAAATTCTTCTATTTGTTCTGTTACTTCCGGCAATGCCGGCGCACCATCTGCCGTCGAGAATTTAATGCCTTGATATTCTGGCGGATTATGCGATGCGGTAAAATTTATTCCGCCCAAGGCTTTTTCAATTCTGATAGCATGCGAAATCGTCGGCGTCGGCGTCGGGTTTTGACAAAGCAAAACGCGAAAACCCTTTTGTTTAGCAATTTCAGCGGCGATTCCGGCAAATTTCTCACCCATAAACCGCGAATCATGTCCGATGATTAAAGTCGCTGGGTTATCACATAAAATCTGATTCAAATAACTACAAATTCCTTCAGTTACAAGTCTGACGTTTACAAAATTAAACTCGTCAGCGATAATTGCCCTCCAACCCGACGTTCCGAAGCGAATAGACATATAAGCAAATAAAGGAAGGAAAATTTTGACTTTTACAATTAATAAAGTCTTTATAAAGCTCTAAGTTCTAAAACTTCGTAATATATGAGTCAGAAATGACAAATTGAAATTATTTATAATTTCTTGTCATAAGGTGAGATTGACTTTAGCATAAGTAAAAAAATTGTGTAAAGATCTTTTTTTGTTCTTTAACGTCTTTATTTACCAGGTTTACAGAATTTGCTTAAAGTAACCAATAAGGTAAGTGCTTAAATGTGAACAAATAGTGAACTAAAATCCGAATAATTAATTTGCACTTTATTTATCCGATAATCCTTGGTTATCTTTTTAGATTATAGTTTAATCTGTGAAAATTTGTTAAGCGTTGGTTTAAAGTAAAAACTGAGAGCTAATTTTTGATGCACAAAAAACCGGAATTTTAATGTGTCATAATCTCCTATTGAGCAGAAATTATTTAATTTGGGGCAAAATAATACAAATTACTTGCATTGGGCTTTTGAACTTTTAATTAATAAAACCTTTATTATGAGTTAATTAACAAAAAAGGCTAAGTGGCACATTTTTTGCTATTCAATAACAAATGATTTGTAAGAGAATTATTAATTGTTTATTACACAAATCCTATATCTACCATTAAACACGCAGAGATAGCTGTATTTTTTAAGAAAACTTTGAAAACAATCCAGAAAGATATTTTTCAAAGTATTATTTACTTGGAGAAAAATCATGAGACCTATAAAACACCTTGAGAAAAGTTTGACATATGTTGCAAGCGGAGTTTTCAAAGCAATCAAATCTGTTAACCAACACAAACCTAATCCTTCATTTACTCCGAAATGGTCGGATAAACCGCTGCTTAAGTCTTGGCAGAAAACAAAACCAACGCTTGGTTTTCCGCGAACGACCGACTCGCTTTGTCCTAACTGTGTTATCGAAGCGCGGGAAGACATTTTAAGTGGTAAGCAGGATGTTTCGCTGCTCGTTAACGAAAAAGTTGGCGAAATAAAAGCTCAAATAATCGAACGCGACGGTCAAATCTGGATGATAAAAGATTGTGCGACGCACGGGCATTTTGAAGATTTAATGGCTATTGACTCGAAATTTTTGCAGCACATTGAAGCAAACTTTCCGGGGCGCGACATCCAATCGCACAACGACGAAAAACTTCACAATCATGGTTCCTCTACAATCAAATACGGACGTGGCGCGGTTTTAACCGTTGACCTGACAAATCGCTGCAATATGATGTGCGACCCGTGTTTTATGGATGCTAATCAAGTCGGTTTCGTTCATGAACTTTCGATGGAAGACGTTCAGGAAATTCTCGACAATGCAATTTCAATTAAACCGCGTCGTCAAATGTCAGTTCAGTATTCAGGCGGCGAGCCGACGCTTTCACCGCATTTTCTCGAATCAATCCGTTATGCGCGCAAAGTTGGTTACAACTCGGTGCAAGCCGCGACCAACGGAATCGAGTTTGCGAAATCGAAAGAATTTTGCCGCGAATCCGCGGAAGCCGGGTTGCGATTTGTTTATTTGCAGTTTGACGGAATCGGTAACGACGCTAACTCACATCGTCAAATTGGTAACTTGTTTGACGTGAAACTTCGCGCCATCAACAATTTACACGAAGCTGGCGTTGACATTGTTCTCGTTACCACTCTTGTTAACGGCGTGAACAACGACCAGGTTGGAACGATTGTTCGTTTTGCTTTGGAAAATCCGAAAAAGATTTCGTTTGTGTCATTTCAGCCCGTTTCATTCACTGGGCGCGACGAACACATAACTGAGCAACGTCGCCTGCAACAGCGTTATACTCTTTCGCATCTTGCACAGGATGTTCAAAAGCAAGTTGGAATTACAGAACCGACGCGCGATTGGTTTCCGCTCAGCTTGATGGGGGCGTTTGCCGATTTCGCCGATTTGGTTCACGGACCGGAAGCCGATTGGGGACAAGTTTCCTGCGGCTGCCATCCGAACTGCGGCGTCGGAACCGCCGTGATGATTAATAAAGAAACCAAAGAAATGGCGCCTGTTCCGCAGTTTCTGAACATTCCAAATCTCGTCGAAGATATGAAACACATTACCGACACGAATCGCGGTAAATGGTTTTCAAATATGATGATGGGTTTGGCGCTGCTTAAAAACTACAATCCATACGGAGCGCCGCACAGCCTAACGCTCGGCGGAATCTTTGCGAAATTTGATAAGTCGTTTGGCTTGACCGGCAAAAACTACGGAAAGGTTGACGGCACGCGTACGGCGGAAGACATTGAAAAACGCCGCAAAGACCCCTGGAACTTCCTGTTCATCGCTGGAATGTGGTTTCAAGACCTCTTTAATTACGATTTCCGCCGTACCGAAATGTGCATTATTCCATACGGCACGCAGGAAGGCGAGATTTCATTTTGCGCTTATAACACAGGAATCGGCTGGAGAAATATCATTGAGCATATGCATCAAAATGCAACTGTTGCTCAGTGGTATAAAGAACATGGTCGCCACGAAGTTTTCGCTCGCGGCAAAGAGGTTGGTCTAGACGATCCGACGCACAATCTTATTTTGAATGAAGTTGACCTTTCGCGCCCGGACAAACCGGAAATGGAAGGACCGAAAACTGCTGCCGAAGAAATGCAGATGATGCGAAAACTTTATCAGCAAATGGTAATGGAGAAAAACAACATCAAAGGCGAAAGTCTCGTGCAAATCGGCGGGTTGAAGCGTGAAAGGAAAGCTGAACCAGAAAATGCTTCGGCTTAAACTCTAAATTAAATTTAATTTAAAATCTCTGCAAATGATAAAATTTGCAGAGATTTTTTTATTACAAACTGAAACTAATTTACCAATTCATTAGTTTTTGAACAATTTTTTTTATAAACTGGTTAATCCTTAGAAAAACACTATTAAATTCATGTTTTTCTAAAGATTATTTCAATGATTCATTCAAACTTTTCGGTATAATTGATGCCAATCTCAAGAAACGAATTTCGGTATGCGCTCAGTCGTTTTGCTAGCGGTGTAACGGTTGTAACCACTAAAGATACGGGGGGAAGATTACACGGCATCACAGTTAGCGCTTTTTGTTCCGTGTCTCTGGTACCGCCGCTAATTCTGGTATGTATTGAAAAGAATACGGGAAGCCATCGCGCGCTTGCGGAAAGCACAGCTTTTGTCGTTAATCTGCTGGGTTCAAACCAGCAGTATCTTTCCGAGCGTTTTGCTTCGCGTCTGCCGGATAAGTTCGAAGGAGTTTCTTACCGCCGTGGAATTGAAGATTTGCCAATTTTGGAAAACACCCTCGCAAATCTGGAATGTGTTTTGAAATATTCTTACGAAGCGGGCGACCATACGATTTTTGTCGGTCAAGTTGAAAAATCGCACGCTTCCGCCGATGGCGAGCCGCTCGTTTATTTTCACGGAAATTACACAGAAATAAAAAATTCAAACGGCAACAGTTAAAACTTCGCTTCGTGATTTTACTTTTTTTCCGGTTCGTAAAGAAATTTTTTAGCAATAAAGCCGGTCAGGAGCATCAATAATCCGACTGCAACCAGATAAATATTTATTTCTTTATAAATCAGAAAAATAATTAAACCCGCCGAAAAAACTAACACTGACACAATATTGCTGAGAACGTAAATCAAACCTGCGTAATCTTCCCTTTCCATAAAATCATTTTTCGCTTCAGAAACGGTTTCGTTATACCAATGATTTTACACTATTTCCGAAGCAAGCATTTTCTGCAAATCCGGCTCGCCGAGCGTATAGATTTCGTTGCAAAATCCGCAAGTCATCTTCGCACCTTTGTCTTCTTCAAGCATTGATGCAACCTCGGTTCTACCAAGGGAAGAAATCAGAGAAACGGCGCGCTCAAACGAGCAATTGCAGGAAAACACTACTGCTCTCTCTTCCAAAATTTCAAAATCAATCACACCTAAAACGAGGTTCAGAAGGTCTCGCGGCGTTGCGCCTTGAGTGATAACGGTTGTCAGGTGTGGGGCGTGTCCGATTGTGTCTTCAATCATCGTGGCGATATGTTCGTTTGCGCCCGGCATCATTTGAATCATCACGCCGCCCGAAGCCGTAACGAAAGGCTCTGTGTTTTGCAGCAGAACTCCTAACAGAACGGCAGACGGAATTTGTTCTGATTTTGCCATATAATATGCAAAATCTTCGGCAATTTCGCCTGAAACGAGTGGGACAGAACCGACGTAAGGTTCACGATAAAGCCCGATGTCATAACCCGATTCGCGGATAACATATAACGTACCATTTCCGACAATTCCGCTGACGTCGAATTTTCCGTTTGCTTTCGGCGGCAATTCAGCGTGCGGATTTTTGACGTAACCGCGCACCGTACCCTGATTACTGGCTTCGGCGACAAGACCGCCGACCGCGCCGTCACATTCGATTTTTACCGTTAATCGGTCAAATTCCTTGAGACTTGCGCCAAGCATAAGCGTTACCGTCAAAACGCGACCGAAAGCAGCGGAAACAGTCGGCGAAGTTTCGTGTCTGCGCATCGCTTCGGCAACAATATCGGTAGTAATTGCAGCCATAACACGGACTGTTCCATCGACGGCTGTTCCGTAAACTAATTTGTCCATCAGAATAGTTTCGACAAATTTTACCCGGAAAGTCAAATTTATCGAAATTTCAAAATAAAGAGGAAAAAATATTTATGGACATAACTTAATAATTTACTTTAAGTTACGCGCTATTTTGATGAAAATTATATTGCCGACACAATATATTGTGCTTTTTTTGTTGACAAGCGAAAATAACTTCTTGTATATTACTCTTCACTCGGGAAGGAAATCTAACTCAACTAACCCGCGTAGAAGTTAAAAGCAGTTCATCAACACCCACATTTGTAATGCAAAAAACGAATTAAAAAATTAGAATAAAAGAAAGCATTTTCTTGGAAAAGGTCGAAAAGGAAAGATAAAAAATGAGTACAGTCTTTGAACCAATCGTCTCCGGTAATTTTGTCGCAACAAACGAAAAAACAAACGGAAATGGAGCAAAAGCCGCTAAACGCGAAATCAAACCGATTGGTCTGAACGGTCAGAAAGTCGTCGGCAAACGCTACTCACTGAAAGACGCGAACGGCGAAGCAATTGAAACTTGGGATGACATTGTGCGGCGCGTCGTCGGACATGTTTCGACCGCCGAACAAGACCCGATAATGCGCGATTATTTTTATAATTCGATGCTTGAGGTGATGCTCAACCGCGAATTTATACCGAACACGCCTTGCCTGGTTAATGCGGGAAAACCGAAAGGACAACTTGCCGCTTGTTTCGTTCTGAATGTTCCCGACTCAATCGAAGGCATTATGGAACACGCGCAAGCTGCCGCAATTATTCATCAAACCGGTGGCGGAACAGGTATGACCTATGAATTCATACGTCCGATGGGCGCGATGGTCAATTCCACGCGCGGCGTCGCAAGCGGTCCGGTTTCGTTTATGAACATCGTCAACACGATGACCGAAGTCGTCAAACAAGGCGGCGTCCGACGCGGCGCGAATATGGGTATGATGCGATGCACGCATCCTGATCTGCTTCGTTTTATTCACGCTAAAAATGATCAGCACTCTTTGACCAATTTTAATATCTCCGTCAACGTTACCGACAAATTTTTGGAAGCAATAGATAAAAAAGAATGGTTTCATACTGAATTTGGCGGCAAGAATTGGACGCAAGCCGTTTTTGACCCTGTAACCGGAAATGACTACGTGGTTTATCGTCGCCCCAATGGTGAAACCGTTACGTTTGCCGATAAATTTGCTTTTGAAAACGCAGACCTTTCTGATTGCACAATCGAACAACCGCCGCAGCCCGGAATGGTTTTTGCGCCCGACATCTGGAACAGAATTATCGCTTCGGCGCACAAATACGCCGAACCCGGAATTGCTTTTATTGACCAGGTAAATCGTCACAACCATATGATGAAATCAATGGGTCCGATTTACGCAAGCAATCCTTGCGGCGAACAATTTTTGCACTTTTCCAACTCATGTAATCTTGGAAGCATTGATTTATCTAGATTTTATAGGAAACAAGGCGACGGCACGAGTGTTGAGGAAAATATTGAGTGGGAAAGACTGGCGAAAGTTACGCATCTCAGCACGCAGTTTTTGGACAACGTGATTGACGCCGGAGATTTTCCGCTTGAAGACATTAATGATGTCGTTAAAAGAACTCGTCCTGTCGGACTCGGAATTATGGGTTTCGCCGATTTATGTCTGAAATTAAAAATCACTTACGGCTCGCCCGAATCAATCGATTTGATGGACAGAGTAATGGGATTTGTCCGCAAAGAAGCCTGGAGAGCGTCGCTCGAGATCGGCGCGGAAAAAGGCGCGTTTCCCGAATTTGAAGCGAACCGCGAAGCGTATGAGAAATTTTTGTATGACGAAATCGGAATTTCGCGCGATACGCCCTTGACGCCGCGCAATTACGAAACAACGACGATTGCGCCGACGGGAACAATTTCCCTTGTCGCCGAAACATCTTCGGGCTGCGAGCCGAATTTTTCCTGGGCTTATGTTCGCCAGGACACAATCGGAACGCGCACTTATGTTCATACTTTGGC
Organism: Acidobacteria bacterium 28-9; assembly: GCA_002050355.1. Lineage (GTDB taxonomy): Bacteria > Acidobacteriota > Blastocatellia > Pyrinomonadales > Pyrinomonadaceae. The sequence goes on along the minus strand of MWYY01000060.1, from coordinate 4,464 downwards.
AGCGGAAGCGTTAGGAATTGAAGTTGACCAAACCGACGAAGAATCTATCAAACGCGCCGCCCAATACGTCGTCGAACACGAAAGCGAACTTCCCGGTTATTTTATCTCGGCGATGAGTATAACGTCGAAACAGCACGTTCAGGTTCTCGCGGCGGCGCAGCGCAACGTTGATAATTCCGTGTCGAAAACCTGCAACGGCGCAAAAGACGACACAATCGAATCAGTTGACGAACTTTACCGTCTGGCGCGTGATTTGGGCTGCAAGTGCGTGTCGTACTACCGCGACGGCTCGCGCGAAGGTCAGGTTTTGACTTCGATGAAAACCGAAGAAAAGAAAGCGGACGAACCGACCGATACGGAAAAAATCGTTGTTGACGAATGCAACGAATTGACGATGCTCGAAACCATTGCGCAAACGAATAACCGTGCGGCGCAAGCGGAAATTGAAAAAACCACGCATATTGACCGCCCGCGCGAACTACAAGGCTCGACGTGGCGAATTCCGTTCGACAATGTAAATCTTTACGTTACGGTTAACCACAACGGACAAAATGTGTTGGAAGTTTTTGCAACCGGACCTATTTCCGAAGGTGTCGGTCTGCTGGCATCGCGTATGCTGCGCGGCGGATTCGACGTTAAAGAGGTTTCGCGCAGCTTAAACAAGGTTACCGGGACGCACGCCGTCTGGTTTAACGAGCGCCTTTTAACGTCGCCGGAACAAGCAATTGCCGAGTGTTTATTGTTAACTGACCGGCGTCTGCGAAATCTGCCTGCGTCAGAGCGTCAAATCGGCAAAGCCGCGACAATTGAAGAACTTGTTCCCGTTTCCGAAAACAAATCGAAAATGGGAACTTTAATCGGCGAATGTCCCGAATGCAAAGGTCAGCTCGAACATGCTTCAGGCTGTGATTTCTGCCGCGATTGCGGTTATTCAAAATGTCGCTGAAGTATTTGCGGCTGTCTGCTTTATAAACAAAAGTATATACACGAGTTTAGCCTTGGAATTAGTAACTAATTCCAAGGCTATTCTATTTATTCAATTAAAGTAGACAGGTTAAGAGACTAGTTACGACAAGACAATAAGATTAAAACCATAGAGGGTGAAAATTGTCATCACCCATCTATGAGGTAACACCGCGCTATTTTAGCGAATAGTATATGCCGCCGTCGTCATACCTAACATCTCTTTGCAGGGCGGCAATTGCCTGAGCGTTGACAACGCCGAACGACACGCCCGTATAACCTTGCCCTGACATTAACAAATGCCAGACGCCTTGTCGTCGCACGGCAACATCTGCTTTGCCGTCGCCGTCGTAATCTGCCGCAACCGGCTCATCGCCGTTTTGCCCGAACTGCGTCGCCGCAAATGTATAACTTCCATTTGGCGTTGTTAAATATTGATACCAAGCGCCGTCTGACGGTCGGAACACGGCTAAATCATCCTTTCCGTCACCATTGTAATCGGCAACCGCAGGAATGTCGCCCGTTTGACCGAATTGAACACCCCTAAATCGGTTGTTCGACCCGTTTATAAAATCAGTTGCCGCCGGTGCGGATTTGAATCCCGACCAGACTGAAATCATCACTTCACTCGAAACCAGAAGTCCCATCATCGAATCGATGGCGCGAATGGCATTTGACGAACTGCAAAGAAACACGGAAGCGACTGGCAGTAATCTTTACGCCGACTCTTTAGCAACTCTACTTGCCGTCCAGCTTCTCCGCGAGTATTCATCGCACAAAATGCCTGCCGAAAAGCTGTATGTAAATGGTTTGACAAACAAAAAACTTGCGCGGGTTTTGGATTTAATAGAAAGCGATTTGTCCGAAGATCTTTCACTTTCAATTCTGGCAAATGCCGCCGGACTCAGCGAATATCATTTTCTCCGAATGTTCAAGCAATCAACCGGCGTTACGCCGCATCAATACATCATCAATCAACGCATCGAACGCGCGAAGGAATTACTGCAAAAAACAGATATGACCGTTACCGAAATAGCTTATCTGCTGGGATTTTCCACGCCCGCGCATTTCACCCATCACTTCCGCCGCAAAACCGGTGTAACGCCGAGCTAACTGCGCTGACATTTGCAAACAAATGCGATTTTTAGTTGCTGAAAAGATTGTTGGTTCCCCAATTTTGATAACCCTCAATTTTTAGATTTAGAAAAATAATGCGCGAAAACTTATTTTAAGATTTGAGTTTTTGCTATCTGCTGAAAAACTTGATTTCAAAAGTTATACATGTTAAGTCTAAATTTAATAGTCTTCGCATCGAAAAAGCGTTTTAAAGCATCTGAAAAAAATTGATGAAAAAATTAACTTGTATTTTATTTTGTTTGACTTTTGCGCTTGTTTTGTTTGTAGGCAACACGGCGTCGGGCGAAAACACGCCGCAAGCTGCAAACAAAATCGAAAAATCTTTACAGATAAAAGTTACGCCTTGGGGACGAACGCAAACCGAAGTTGATGCGGTAAAATTGCGCGTCGAGCAAAGCAGAGTGGTGCAAAACGCGCTTGAAGATACAAAATATCGCTTGATTTCGTTCGATACAATCGGAAGCGAAATTAAAACCCGACCGGCACAGGTGCCGACCCAGTTTCAGGTCGTTTTTTATGATTACACAAATGATCGAACTGTTGTTGCCGCAGGCGATTTTGCAGGCAAGGAAGAAATCACCGTGCGCGAAGCGGATTTCGAGCCGGGCGTAAGCAGCGAAGAAGTTCAGTCAGCCTACGACTTGATAAAAAACGACTCCGAATTCGGTGTTTTATATTCAAATAATGAAATAAAAACCTTTGCGGCAATGCCGCCGACATCATACGTCAACGGCGAAAGATTGGTAAATATCGGGATAGCATTTTTGAAGACCGGCGAAAACCGAGTAGTCGGGGTCAGTTTTAAGAACAATAAGATCGTTGAATATAAGGGCAGCGCGCCGCTTACTTCAAGAGCTTCACCTGAATCGTGCGGCATCACTGCGGCTAATCAGGGAACGACCAGTTCGGGAACTCCCGGACAATATCAGTTGACCGTCTCGCAAAGCGACGCGACACTTTGGGAGATGCTCGTCATCCGACCTTCAGCTTCGTCCGGTAACGCCGACGAACGCTCCGGCATTGAAATCCGTGACGTAAAATACAAAGGAAAATCGGTTCTCAAACGAGGACACGCGCCGATTTTGAACGTTCAGTATGAAGGTGATTTTTGCGGTCCATATAGAGATTTTCAATACTCCGAAAGTTTTTTTAACGCTCCCGAAGAAGGCGCAACCGAACCGGCATCCGGCATTCGCATTTTAGCCGCCGGTCAGATTGCTCAGACGGCTGTCGACAGCGGCGTTGACCGCGGAAATTTTCGCGGCATAGCTGTTTATACGCAAAACGTCGGCTTAGGTGACGAAATCGTGCTGGTTTCGGAAATGGAAGCCGGCTGGTATCGCTACATTATGGAATGGCGGTTTGCGCCGGACGGCACGATTCGCCCGCGTTACGGTTTCAGCGCGACAAACAGTTCCTGCGTTTGCGCCACGCACACGCACCACGTTTACTGGCGTTTTGATTTCGATATAGTCAGCCCGACGAATAAGATTTTACAGGTCGAGCGCGGACGCAGGTTTTTGCAGCTGGTTACAAATGAAACTGCGCGTCTTAGAAATTATGCGACCAATCGGAGCTACTTGATCCAAAATTCAAACTCGGATGAAGGATACCTGCTTGTGCCGAATCTTTCGGACGGTGTAAGCGATGCGTTCAGCGGCGGCGATTTTTGGTTTTTGAAATATCACGCCGAAACAGACGGTGAACCGACCGAGATTGACGACCCGAACAGCAACACGGGCGACCCGAAACTTGACGTTCCGGCAAATCTCGCGCCGTGGGTCAATAATGAATCGCTGGTTAATCAAGACGTTGTTGTCTGGTATACAGCGCGTTATGTCCATTCCCGCGACGGCGAAAGTCTGCTGAGTCCAGAACGCAGCGGAAGTGCTGTGATAGACGGTGACCACGTCGTCGGTCCAAACCTTCGCCCGGTGCGCTGGTAAAAATTTTGCATTTACACACGAGGAAAAAGACGAATTCTAAAGGCGAACTCGTCTTTTTCTTTTATGTGTAATAATTGTTTTATTTATTAACGTTACAGACTATTTTTGTTGCTTTTCCGTTTTATAAAGTATGCCTAAAAACCGCTTCAACCTTTGCAATTCCTGAGAAAAGTGAGAAAATCCTTGCTTGTGAAAAAATCGGTGTTTTCGATTTTCTATTTCTACGAATAACCTTTAGCGCGTTTGCCCAAAAGCTGAAAAGTAAATCAAGCTGGCAGAAAGAAATTATAAATGTTGGATGCGGGAGTTTTAGAAAGACTTTTTGACGGCGAAGCTGAAGGTCGGATGACGAGCATCTCCCAAAGTGTCGCGTCGCTTTGCGAGACGGTCAACTGATATTGTCCGGGAGTTCCCGAAC
>MWYY01000064.1 GCA_002050355.1 Acidobacteria bacterium 28-9 | reverse complement strand
CGGTAAATCCGATGTTGCCATCTTCCGACCTTCGGAAAATAACTGGTATTTGCTGCGAAGCACGCAGGGTTTCGGTGTCATTCAATTCGGCAGTGCGGGCGACATTCCCACACCGGGTGATTATGACGGTGATGGCAAAACCGACGTTGCTGTATTTAGACCAGACGGTGGAAACTGGTATCAGATGAGAAGCTCGCAGGGCTTTTATGCAGTTCAGTTCGGCGCAAGCGGCGACATACCCGTGCCGAGTGCTTATGTGCCGTAGTTTGAACGATTAAAAAGTTGAAAGCACGACGGATTTTAATCGAAATTCTTTGTGCCTTCACTCTTTTAGAAATCGGCAATTTCGAAATTGATTTTGCTTTTGTCACACAGCCGGAGTCGTAAATTTATACGGCTTCGGCTTTTTCGTCGCCGGCATTTCATTAAAACGTTTTTTGCTTTTAAGATAATGAATCAAGCACTATAAAATTTTGAAGTTTGGAATTCGGCAATGAAATATCTGCGCGCAAGTTTTCGATTCGTTTTGTTCGTCGTCTCGACGTTCGGACTTTACGGCGTTTGGTTCGTCGGCGCGTTTTTTGTTCCAAACAAACAGTATTGGCGACAGACAGCTTTTATGGCTTGGGCGCGGGCGTTTATCAGAATTTCAAATATGAAAATCAAGGTCGTCGGCGAGCCACCACGCCCGCCTTTTTTTCTTGTTTCCAATCATTTGAGCTATATGGATGTTCCCGTGCTGTGCGCCGTCGCTAAAGGCATTTTCGTTGCTAAGGGCGAAATTGAAAACTGGTTTATGGCGGGAAGAATCGTGCGCGATATGGGAACGATTTTTATCAACCGCCAAAACCGCCGCGATATTCCGCGCGCCGGCAGCGAAATTATAGAAAGATTAAATGCGGGCGAAGGCGTGATTGTTTTCCCCGAAGGCACAAGCACAAAAGGCGAAACGGTTCTGCCGTTTAATTCTTCGTTTCTGGAATTTGCCGCGCGCAACGATTTGCCCGTTTCATACGTTTCAGTCAGCTACACGACGCCGGACAACGAGCCGAAAGCGAGCGATACGGTTTGCTGGTGGGAAGATATAAGTTTCGGCGCGCATCTTTTCCGGCTTTTCCGGCTTCGAGAATTTACGGCGATCGTCAATTTTGGCGCCGAGCCGATATTAAATAATAATCGCAAAGAGTTGGCAAAGGCTTTGCAGCAGAAGATTTTAGAGAAATTCGCTCCGGTTTTATAATGAAACCGAAAATTTAAAAACGGGAGCCTTGGTTTATAAAAACAAATTATTCGACCTAAAGCATTTAATGTTTTCAATTGAAGCCGAGTTGCTTTTTTGTTGGCAAAACATTTTTCACACCGCGTGCGTAACAACAAATATCTAATCTTGCAAAAAAATTAAGGAGTAAATAAATGTCTAAATTTAGCATACGTTTTGTAACTGCTTTGACGATTCTCGTGTCCGTTTATTCATCGGCGACGGCGCAAACCATCGCCTTTGACACAACCCGCATGGACACTTCGGTTGAGGCTTGCACCGATTTTTTCCAATACGCCAACGGCGGTTGGGTAAAGAAAACCGAAATTCCCGCCGCATATTCGCGCTGGGGAAGTTTTAACATCCTGGCAGAAAATAACAACAACGCTTTGAAAGGAATTTTAGAAGCAAACACCAAAACCAAAGCAGCGCCGGACAGCAGCGAGCAGCTTATCGGCGATTTTTACGCTTCGTGTATGGATGAAGCTGCAATCGAAAAGGCGGGCGCAGAACCGCTCAAATCTTACTTTATACAAATTGATAAACTTAAAGACACAAAAGATTTACAGCGCCAAATTGGAATGATGCACAGTATGGGAATTTCCGTTCTGTTTGGTTTCGGTGCGGGCGCGGACGCGAAAAACAGTTCAATGAACATTGCTAACGCGAGTCAAGGCGGGTTGAGTCTGCCGAACCGCGATTTTTATACAAAAACGGACGCAAAATCGGTCGAAACCCGCGCGAAATTTGTCGAGTATATGACAAATATGTTCAAACTTCTCGGCGACGACGCTGACAAAGCGGCAATGAATGCAAAGACCGTAATGGCGATTCAAACTCGTCTGGCGAGCGCCTCAAAAGCGCCGGTTGAATTGCGCGACCCGCAAAAACGCTACAATAAAAGAACGCTGGCACAGTTGTCTGAAATGACGCCGAATTTTTCGTGGACTGAATATATGCAGACGCGCGGCGTTGCGCCGGTTACGGAAATCAATATTGGTCAACCTGACTTTTTCACTGAAGTTAATAAAATGATGACTGACGTTTCTGTTTCCGATTGGAAAACATACTTGCGCTGGATGACGATAAACTCCGCCGCAACTCGTCTTTCAAAAGCGTTTGTTGATGAAAATTTTAATTTTTACAGCAAATACTTAACCGGCACGAAAGAACAGCAACCGCGATGGCGACGCTGTGTCGGCGCAACCGACCAGGCAGTCGGCGAAGCGCTCGGCGCAGAATATGTCAAAAAAGCATTCACACCCGCCGCGCAAAAACGAATGGGTGAATTGATTGATAATTTGTTTGCCGCTTATCGCGAACGCCTGGCGCAACTCGACTGGATGACGCCTGAAACGCGCCAGAAAGCGCTGGCGAAACTTAATACTTATCAGCGTAAAATCGGATTTAATACGAATCCGCGCGGCTATGCAGGATTGAAAATAGACCGCAAATCATTTTTTGAAAACAGCCGCAGCGTTGCTCAGTTTGAAATCGCCAGAAATTTGAAAGACGTTGGACAAAAGGTCGATAAAACGCGCTGGGGAATGACGCCGCCTACGGTAAACGCTTATTACAATGCGAGCTATAACGAAATCGTTTTTCCGGCGGGAATTCTTCAGCCGCCGTTTTTCAACCAAAACGCCGACGACCCGATAAATTACGGTGCTATCGGCGCTGTTATCGGTCACGAAATCACGCACGGTTTTGACGATTCGGGAAGTCAATTTGACGCGGAAGGAAACTTAAAATCGTGGTGGACGCCTGAAGACCGCAAGCGGTTTGAAGAAAAAGCAGACTGCGTGGCAAATCAATTTAGCGGTTATCAAATTCAGGAAGGATTAAACATCAACGGCAAATTGACCTTGGGGGAAAACATCGCCGATTTGGGCGGCTTGACGATGGCTTACAACGCATATCAAAAATCTCTGGAAGGCAAACCGCGTCCGGCAAACATTGACGGTTTTACGCCGGAACAAAGGTTTTTCTTAGGCTACGCGCAGGTTTGGTCAACGAAGGCAACGCAGGAATTTGAACGCCAGCAGGTTTTGACCGACTCGCATTCAAACGCGCGTTACCGCGTCAACGGACCGCTGTCGAATTTGCCGCAATTTGCCGAAGCGTTTTCCTGCAAACAAGGCAACAAGATGGTCAGAGCCGATTTTTGCAAAATTTGGTAAATTTCAAAACTATTTCAAGTTTGCCGGAAATTTTCGGTTTTGTTTCTATTCTTGACTAAACTCAAAATTCTTGGCATAAATGAAACGGCGAGAAAATTTATGAGGTTCAATTTCAATATAATCAGCATTATTACTCAAAGGGACTTTGCTCTATAAAGAGCCGAAGCCAAAGGTAATTCTTTGCTCGAAACAAAAGTTCCAAGTCTTAACAAAAAGGCTTGGAACTTTTTCATTTTGACATTTATCATTTAACATTTACCATCCGGCAAATATTGAATGATAAATGGTTAATGTTAAATGATAAATGTATGACCGAAACTTTAGAATTAAAAAAAACCGTTAATTTACCCAAAACAAACTTCGCGCAAAAGGCAAATTTGGGACAATCAGAACCGGCGCGCCTTCAAAAATGGACGGATGCGAAACTCTACGAAATGATTCGTGAAGCCAGACGCGGCGCGGAGAAATTCATCCTGCACGACGGTCCGCCGTATGCGAATTCCGACATTCATCTTGGAACTGCGCTCAACAAAATCTTGAAAGATTTCGTCGTCAAATCGCGCACGATGATGGGTTTCGATTCGCCGTATGTTCCCGGCTATGATTGCCACGGCTTGCCGATTGAAACTTACGTCGAGAAAAAACTCGCGGAAAAGGGCAAGAATAAGAACGATTTGCCTGTTTCGACTTTTCGACGGTTGTGCCGCGAACACGCCGCAAATGCAATGGACGGACAAACGCGCGATTTTTCGCGGCTTGGAGTTTTGGGCGAATGGGCGAATCCGTATCTTACAATGTCGAACGACTACGAAGCGGAAACGGCGCGGCTTTTCGGGAAATTTCTGAGGCGCGGCTACGTTTATAAAGGCTTGCGCCCCGTTTATTGGTGCCTTCACGACCAGACCGCGCTTGCTGAAGCCGAAGTCGAATATAAAGAACACACTTCACCGTCGATTTATGTCAAATTTCCTTTGAAGTCGGACGCGGGATTGATTGACGAAAACTTAGAAGACAAAAATGTTTTTGTGGTTATCTGGACGACAACGCCTTGGACTTTGCCCGCTAATTTGGGAATTACGGTGCATCCTGATTTTGATTATTCAGCGGTCGAAACAAATGGCGAAGTTTATATTGTTGCGTCGGAACTCGCAAAATCTTTTGCCGAAACCTGCAATCTAACAGACGCAAAAGAAATCGCGCGTTTCAAAGGCTCAAAACTCGACCGGCTCGAAGCTAAACACGCCTGGCTCGACCGAACTTCCCTTTTGATGAACGGCGACCACGTAACTTTGGGCGAAGCCGACGCCGAAACGGAACTCGACGTGAAATTTGAAAGTAAAACTTCGTCGAAATCGGGAACTGGCTGCGTTCACACCGCGCCCGGACACGGACACGACGATTTTGTTATCGGCAAATTTTATGGCTTGGATGTTTATTGTCCGGTTGATAATGCAGGAAAATTTACGGCTGAAGTCGAACGCTTTGCAGGCGAAAACATATTTCAAGCGAATCCGAAAATCGTTGAATTTCTTAGAGAATCAGGCGCGCTGCTTTATTCGGAGAATTACAATCATCGTTATCCGCATTGCTGGCGCTGTAAAAATCCGGTGATTTTTCGCGCCACGCCGCAATGGTTTATTTCAATGGACAGCGAAGCGCAAAACGGTGAGAAAATCTCTCTGCGCGAAAATGCTTTGAGCGAAGTTGAAAAAGTAAACTGGCATCCGAATTGGGGCGAAGGACGGATGCGAAATATGCTGAAAGGCAGACCGGATTGGTGCGTCTCGCGCCAGCGTTCGTGGGGCGTTCCGATTCCGGTTTTTTACTGTAAAGGCTGCGACGAAGCGGTTGCCGACGCGGAAATTGTCAATCACGTCGCCGACATTTTTCAAGCGGAAACGGCGGACGCCTGGTATAACCGCGTAGCGAAAGATTTGCTGCCGGAAAATTTCAAATGTCCGAAATGCGGCGCGGCGGATTTTACGAAAGAAACCGATATTTTAGATGTTTGGTTTGATTCCGGCTCAAGTTGTGTTGCTGTTCTCGAAACGCGCGACAATTTGCAGTTTCCGGCGGACGTTTATTTTGAAGGCGGCGACCAATTTCGCGGCTGGTTTAATTCGAGTTTGATGTGCGGACTTGCCGCGCACGACAACGCGCCCTATAAACAAGTCGTTACTTACGGCTGGGTTGTTGACGGTGAAGGCAAGCAAATGCACAAATCCGGCGGCAATGCGATTTCGCCAAACGAAGTCGTCAAAAAGAGCGGCGCGGAAATAATTCGCCTTTGGGCTTCGGCAATGGATATAACGGAAGACGTGCGCTGTTCGGATGAAATTTTGTCGCGCGTAACTGACGCTTACCGCAAATTTCGCAACACTTTGCGTTACGCTTTGGGAAATCTTGAGGGTTTCAATCCTGAAACGGACAAAGTTTCCGCTTCTGAAATGCTCGAAATTGACCGCTGGGCTTTGGCGAGTCTCGACGAAACGATTGAAAAGGTTGTCAGCGGTTATGAAAATTATAATTTTCAAACAGTTAATCAGACGCTTTATAATTTCGTCAATGTAACGCTTTCGGCGAGATATTTCGACATTATTAAAGACCGTCTGTACATTTTCGCGCCGAAAAGCGTCGAGCGTCGTTCGGCGCAAACCGCGCTTTACGAAATTACAGACAAACTCTGCCGTCTGCTCGCGCCGATTCTGGCATTTACGGCTGACGAAGCATTTGAAAATTTGCCGAATCAAACTGTTCCGTCGGTTCACCTGGCGGAATTTCCGAAAGTTTCCGGCGCGGACAACACGCAGCTTTTGTTGGATTGGGAACGCATTTTTTCAATCCGCGACGAAGTTTTGAAAAAACTTGAAGAAGCGCGAAACGAAAAGTTAATTGGTTCGTCTCTGGAAGCAAAACTTATCTTGACTGTTGATAAAGACACGACATATTTTCTGCTCAACTATTTTGAAGATTTGCGTTATATTTTCATTGTTTCGCAGGTGGAAGTTCACGAAGGCAGTAGTTCTTTACCAAGTAGCGAAGGACACGATTTCGTTAAGAAAAATATTGAAGGTAAAATTTTTGAAATACAATCGCAAACAGGTGGTGTAGTAAAAGGTATTGTTATTACAAAAGCCAACGGCGCGAAATGCGAGCGCTGCTGGAATTATTCGCTTCAAGTCGGCGAGTCGGAAAAATATCCGACCGTATGCGAAAGATGCGTTGCTGCATTGCAGGCAATTGAGGCAACCTAGTAAATACTTGAAATAAAATGTTAAAAAAAACCGACGTATTTTGGAAAATCGCGTATCTCGTAACGGCAGGCGGCGTCTTTCTCATCGACCAAATGACAAAGGCGTGGGCGATTCGACGCTTGCGTTTTGGCGGCGATAAAGAAATTATTCCGGGCTTTTTAAATTTCGCGTATGCCGAAAACACAGGCGTTGCCTTCAGCTTTTTGAATGACGGCGGCAACACGGGACGTTGGGGACTTTCAGTTGTCGCAGGTGTAGCGGCGGTTTTGGTGTTGTATTATTTCTGGCGAGTTCCGCGCACCGAAGACAAGCTTCTCGGCGCGTTGGCTTTGCTGCTGGCGGGAATTGTGGGCAACGTAACCGACCGCATAAGACTCGGTTTTGTCATTGATTTTATAGACGTTCAGTTCGGCAACTGGCATTATCCGACATTTAATATAGCGGACGCGGCAATTTGTGTAGGCGCGGGTTTGCTGATTATTGATATGTTTTTTTCAAAGAAAAATCAGGAAACAAAAGACGAAAAAGAATAGATTTTGAGTTTCCCGCTTTGGCAAAACTTTAAAGAATATTTTTTCCTAACCGAAAACTTACAAATTTATTTCCTCACGATAGCCTTCATATAACCGTGCGATTCCGAATAATCAACTTCATATTTCACAATTTTAAATCCTATTTCCTGCAAAGTTTCCAATGTTAATTCAGGTCCGAGGCTGCTGTAAGAAAAGTTCTCGCCGTTCATCGTGCCGGTAATTTCTCCTTGACCGCCGCCGTGCGAGAAAACCATATATCCATTGTCTTTTAACATTTCGAACAATTTTTCAAACGCAAATTTATTCTTGTCGTATTCCAGATGAAATAAAGAATCCCAAGCGACAATTCCTTCGTATTTTTCGTTGGTTTCAAAAGAGCAAATGTCTGATTTGTAAAATTTTGCGGCGGGAACATTGGCTTTTGCCAATCTGACCATCTGTTCCGAAAAATCAATTCCGGTAACATCAAATCCTTTTTCAACTAAAACCTGGCATTCGGAACGCCGCCGCCGCAACCGGCGTCGAAGATTTTTCCACCTTTCTTTATTCTTTCGATAAACCACAAAATGTAGCTGTCAACTTCCGAACTCTTTCGGTAGTTCACAAACCATTCGGCAATTTTATCGTAAGACTGTTCATTCATTTTCGCTGACTATTTTCAAATTACTCGCCATTCGGATTTTTTGAATTTTGTTAATGGTCGTGCTTTACGCCTTCGGGCAAATTGCCGTGATGGATTTCCGCGTTGCGGTGAAAATGTAATTAATAAGTTGAATCAACGATTAGTTCTATGGTTTCATTTCCACCGTTCAGAGGTATTGCAAATGATTTTGAATAAAATCTCGGAATTTGTCTTCCCTGATTTTTCGTTCCCGTGTAAGCCCGGATTTGATAACGATAGCTTTCATAACCTTTCAGGCGAAAACGACCGGATTCATCAGTTGTCATTTCACTGTGAAAATTTCCGCACTGACTTCTGTCCGCATCAATCAATGAAACCGTCGCATCGGCAACCGGAGTTTTATCAGCCGATAAAACCACGCCCGAAAACCATCTTTCTTTGAGCATCGGTAAAATGCGAAAATCTTCAAGCCTTAAATTTTCGCCATCATTGACGGTAATAATTTTTGAATTGGATTTACTGGCAACTCCCGGAAAATACATTGTCGGGAATCCGTCTGTCGGGTAAGGGCAATTATTTGGATTTATTGAGAGCAGATATTTTCCTGCCGGAACGACGTTAAAAAAGAATTCGTTATTTACTTTATCCGCCCATTTTTCTTCGCCTTCGCGATACGGCATTACATTACCGTTTTCATCAAGCGGGAAAAGCGAGAGTTTTTGTTGAGGCGAAATTTGCCCGTCGCTTCCGGTAACTTTTCCGCGAATCGAACCTTGACGGGTTGCGACAAAATTCTCGCTGTCGCAGCGAACGCCGTCTTTGTTAACACCGGCATAATGATAGATTAAATCTTCTCTAGTAACAATTTCTCTCAAACCTTCGGGAAACTCTGCCGTCACTCGATAGCCGTCGGGCGGAATTTCCTTAAAAATGTAAAAACCGTTTTCGTCGGTTTTAGTTTTGGATTTATACTTTTTGCCGGTGCTGCTTTTTATCGTAACTTCGATTCCCGCAAGTTTTTCAAAAGCGCGTTTATCGTTGTAGCTTCTTTGCTTGTCCTCAGAAACAGTTCCGAAAATCCGCGAACCCGATTTGCCCGATTCCAACTCTTTGACATATTCTAGGTCGTCTTCGGCATTTTTTAGCAAAGTTGTCGGACCGCACAAACCTTCTCTCAGCCTTCCGTCTTGTCCGCGCCGCGAATAAGCAAAATACCGTTCGCCTTCTTTGAATGGATAACCGCAGCTTGCCGTGCTTGTGCTCGTAAAAATTTCGATTGTCTTATCCGCGACGCCGCTAATTGGTTTTTCGATTGAAAAATTAACTTTCATTCGACCGTCTTCAATCGTAATTTTTTCTGCCAAGCCGATAAAAACTGCTTCGGAATACCAGTAGGCACTACAGGTTTGAATGCCTTTTACACCTTGCGGGCGACCGCTGCAAGTGCAAGCTCCGGCTGTCTGTGTTCCGACCAACAAAATTGACAAAGATAAAATAATCAGTCCAAAAAAATTTTTCGTATCTTTTTACCTCTTTGGTTATAGAACAAAACAAAAGCCGAAACTTGCAAAACGTATAATTATTGATGCTCTTTCGCGTTTTCAGATAAATTGCCGTGATAAATTTTGCCGCCCGTCGCCGCAAATTCCTTCGACTTTTCCGCCATTCCGACGGCTAACGCTTTTTCCTCTTCTACCGCATTTGCCGCCGCATATTCTCTGACTTCCTGCGTGATTTTCATCGAACAGAAATGCGGTCCGCACATTGAGCAGAAATGCGCGAGTTTTGCGCCTTCGGCAGGTAAAGTTTCGTCGTGGTATTCGCGGGCGACTTCCGGGTCTAAAGCTAAATTGAATTGGTCTTCCCAGCGAAATTCGAAACGCGCTTTCGAGAGCGCATTATCGCGCATTTGCGCCGCCGGATTACCTTTTGCCAAATCAGCCGCGTGCGCCGCCAGTTTGTAAGTTATCACGCCTTCTTTGACATCTTTTTTGTTCGGCAGTCCGAGATGTTCTTTCGGCGTTACATAACACAGCATCGCGCAGCCGAACCAGCCGATCATCGCCGCGCCAATGCCCGATGTGATATGGTCATAGCCCGGCGCGATGTCAGTTGTTAAAGGTCCAAGCGTGTAAAAAGGCGCTTCGCCGCAGACTTCCAACTGCTTGTCCATATTTTCTTTTATCAAGTGCATCGGCACGTGTCCGGGACCTTCAATCATCGTCTGACAATCCATTTCCCAGGCGATTTTTGTCAATTCGCCGAGCGTTTCAAGTTCGGCAAACTGCGCCTCGTCGTTCGCGTCGGCAATCGAGCCGGGACGCAAGCCGTCGCCGAGAGAAAACGAAACATCATACGCTCGCATAATCTCGCAAATCTCTCGAAAGCGTGTGTAGAGAAAACTTTCTTCGTGATGCGATAGACACCATTTCGCCATAATCGAACCGCCGCGCGAAACGATTCCCGTCGTGCGTTTTGCGGTAAGACGAATATAGGGCAAGCGAACTCCGGCGTGAATCGTAAAATAATCAACGCCCTGTTCGGCTTGTTCAATCAAAGTGTCACGGTAAATTTCCCACGTCAAATCTTCGGCTTTGCCGTTCACCTTTTCTAATGCTTGATAAATCGGCACAGTCCCAATCGGCACGGGCGAGTTTCGCAAAATCCATTCGCGCGTCGCGTGAATGTTCTTGCCCGTTGACAAATCCATTACCGTATCAGCGCCCCACAAAGTCGCCCAGCGCATCTTTTCGACTTCTTCTTCAATCGAAGAAGCAATCGCCGAATTTCCGATATTAGCGTTTATCTTTACCAAAAAATTTCTGCCAATCGCCATTGGCTCAGATTCGGGATGATTGATGTTAGCGGGAATAATCGCCCGCCCGCGAGCGACTTCTTCACGGACGAATTCCGGCGTAACGAATTTTGGAACGCTTGCGCCGAACGATTCGCCCGCGTGTTGATGATAAAGCGAATCTCTTTCGTTCTGCTCGCCGTTCGCCAAAGTTTCAAACGCGATTTGCCTGCCGAGATTTTCACGAATGGCGACGTATTCCATTTCCGGCGTGATGATTCCGCGTCTGGCGTAATGAATCTGCGTGACGCATTCGCCCGCTTTTGCCCGCAAAGGCGCGCGTTTCAAACCGGGAAATTCTTCGAGCTTTCCGTTTTCCTTAATCTTCGCAACTTGTTCCGCGCCTTTCGTCAAATAGCCGTTGTCCTGCGGCAAAATTTCGCGCCCAATATATTCTTCGACATCGCCGCGCTGTAAAATCCATTCGCGTCTTAACGTCGGCAAACCTTCGCGCACATCGCAACGCTCGTTCGGGTCAGTCCAAACGCCGCTTGTATCATACACGCGCACGGGCGGATTCACTTCGAGTTCGTCTTTCATATTTCTGGACGGACTCAAAGCGATTTCCCGAAACGGAACGCGCAAGTTTTGTTTTGATTGATTGATTGTATTGCCGTTAGTTTCAACGTAAATTTTCTGCGAACTCGGCAGTTTTACTTCCGTGCTGGTCTTTTCTTTTATTTCGTTATTTTCATTCATTGTTTTTCTCCCTTCGTCGGTATTATCCGCATCAGGTTTTTAGGGTAATGTTCCGCGCGGAACAACTCTCAGCTTTTTGCTCCCCTGAAAACTTTTGCTTGCTATATTCTTTAACAAATCACACAAAACCTCAATCGCCAAGACAATCAAACTTAACAAACCGCCGAATCTCACTTAAAATTCAAAAGACAAATGAACGACATCGAAAAAACTATTGCCGTTATCAATCAAATGACCTTCGAGGGCGTGATTGAAAATTATGCGTTAGGCGGCACGATTGTCAGAGTGATAACTCCAGAATATCTCGTAGCAATTATACTCGACACCGGACGGGTTAAAGATTTCTTGCGAATCGGCTTTTTCCTGCAACACGAAGTCGTCAATTTGGAAGAATTACAACGCATCTTAAACGAACACGGTTTAGCCGAAAAATGGCGGGAAAACATCAACAAATTTCAAATATGAAAAAAGAATCGTCAACCGGCGTCCAACAAATCAACGATTCGATTAAATCGAAAAAGAAGCGTTTCGCCGATATCAACGCGATTTACCTTTCGGCGAAAAGATGCGGATTGCTTTTTCTCTCGCCGAACGCGACAAAGCGATTCGCCGCGCCATTCTCTTACCCAAAACAAAAAAGGATCAGCAAATAATCTAATGCCCGTCAGTATTATCCGCATTAAGTTTTTAGGGTTAATGTTTCGCATCGGAACAATTTG
Organism: Acidobacteria bacterium 28-9; assembly: GCA_002050355.1. Taxonomy (GTDB): domain Bacteria; phylum Acidobacteriota; class Blastocatellia; order Pyrinomonadales; family Pyrinomonadaceae. The sequence goes on along the minus strand of MWYY01000064.1, from coordinate 11,071 downwards.
ACGCTTGATAAAAAATTGACGAGAGAGTGGAGCGCGGATAATGTTTTGCTTCTTGAAAGCGAAAAACCGTTTGAGCAGTTTCGTGAAGTTGTCAGACGCTTTGAAATTAAAAAGCCGAAAGAACTTTTCACGCGCTGTCTGATTTGCAATGCGGTTTTGAGGCGAGCGAATGCGGAAGAAGTTCGGGCAAATACGCCGCAGAAGGTTCGGGAAAATGTGAAAACGTTTTATTGCTGCCCGAAATGCGGCAAAGTTTATTGGGAAGGCTCGCACACAAAAAGAATGCGCGTTGTGATTGAAAAAGTTTTCGGCGGGCAAAATCAAATATAACGCGAGCGAATCGTTTCGGTTAAAAAGTATTTCCTTATACAAAACAAAAATTAAGTCTTGAGATTTCTAAAAAACGATTGAAATGTGAACCGAATCTACTTATACTCAGTTCACACGAAAAATTTTTGTAAATTATGTTGTTTCGATAAAGTCTGTTTGCTGATGAAGAAGGCAGCTTACTGAAAAACGCAGAAGAACCGAATCAAACAAAAATTTCGTGCGGCTATTCAAATTTTATCAAACTTCAGGAGGAAGATTATGAAAATTTTTTCTTTGACGATTTTATTGGGTGCAGCGGTTTTGGGTTTGACGGGTTGTCCAGGCAATGCAAACAACAATGGTAATTTGAGAACCAACACGGGTGTTTCAAATAATGCCGGTATATTTAACTCAAACACGGCGGTCACCAATTCATCAAATGCCAATATGACCAATTCGATGGGCAATATGGCGAATACGATGGGCGACGCGATTACGCCAAACGGTTTTATGACCGGAGCGGCGTATAGCGGAATGGCGGAAGTCGAAGCGGGCAAAATGGCAGTCTCAAAAACGAAAAATGCTGAGGTCAAACAATTTGCCCAGCAAATGATTGCCGAGCATACAAGAGCCAATAATGAACTGAAACAACTTGCCGCCAAGAAAAGCGCTGCACTTCCGACCGATTTAGACGCGGCGCACAAAGCAATGGCGGAAAATATGTCCAAGTTGTCCGGCGATGAATTCGACAGAGAATATATGAACGGGCAGGTAACAGACCACGAAAAAACCGTCGCTTTGTTTCAAGGACAGGCTGACGGCGGAACGGATGCCGATGCCAAAGCGTTTGCCGCCAAGACTTTGCCTGCTTTGAAGATGCACCTTGAAATGGCTCGCAAATTAAACGGAAAAATGAAATAAGATTTCCGCAGAAAAATGCGCGGCGCAAAAAGGCGCGTTGATAATAATTTATCTTTTTAAGTCGTTACGGTTGCCAGTCGTAACGACTTTTGTTGTTTTCATTGTGTAGTTTATAAACCGGCACTTGTCGAGGTTGAAAAATTATTCGCTCGGTTAAGAGCGAAGAAAGCTGTTGCGGCAACCGCACCAAATAACTGTGTCGTCATTCCGGTAGTTTCGATTTTGCGTTTCTTCAAAATTAACGCTTTTATCTTAGCCAAACTCTTACAAAACTTTTGACATTAGAAACACGCTTTCGTGGCATCAGTCTTGCAATAGCCCGCTCAAAACAAAGATTTTTGTATGAAAATTTTACAAGTATAGTAATTTGTTTTTTACAAAGAATTGTGAAGAGTAGCAAAAATCTCTGTGTTTTTAAATTTTGAAATAATTTGGACAAAGGAGAGTTAAATATGAAACGGATATTTTCTGTAGGAGTAATGTTGGCACTGGCGATTTTCGTATCGAATGTATTCGCCCAGCAGACAGGGATGAATTCGAACAGCAATGCGAAAATGAGCGGCAAGATGAATTCGGACGCTAAGTTTATGATGATGGCGGCGACGAGCGATATGAACGAGATTGGACTCAGCCAATATAGCTCTGGAGAAATCATCCAGCGACGACGTTAAAAGGTTGGCGCAAATGATGGTTGACGACCATACGAAAGCCAGCGAAGAACTGAAAATGGTGACGATGAGCAAAAATGCTACGCTTCCGACCGACGCCGACGCTAAACATAAAGCGGCGATGACTAAATTATCGACTATGTCGGGCGCAGCTTTTGATAAAGAATATGTGAAAATGATGGTCAAAGACCACGAAAAAGCCGTTAAAATGTTTCAAAAAGAAGCCAGCAGCGGAAAAGATTCGGATGCAAAAGCATTTGCGGCAAAAACTTTGCCGACTCTGCAGTCGCATTTAACGATGGCGCAGAGTATGAATGGCAAAATGACTGGCGACAAAATGATGAACCACAAAATGGACGGTAAGTCGAAAGACGATATGTAAAGAATGCACTGTCGCCTTTTTGAGTTTACAAACTGGAAAGTAAAGGCAATAAATCACCTCACCAATCTATTTATCGTTTCTAGGAGGTAAAATTTATGAGAAGAACATTTATTCTCGGTATATTAGCAGTATTTGCCGTGTTTAGTTTATTCGGGTGTAACAATGAGGCGACCGATTCGAGCAGCTTTACGACGAAAGCAGCGCAGGGCGGAATGGCTGAAGTGCAGCTCGGTAATCTGGCTTTGGCAAAAGCCCAGAGCGCTGATGTCAAAGAGTTCGCTCAACACATGGTAACCGACCACACAAAGGCAAACAACGATTTGAAGAATGTTGCGGCGAAAAAAAGCGTTGCGCTTCCGACCGATATTAACGACCAGCAGAAATCAACGGTGGAAAAGCTGTCAAAACTTTCCGGCGCGGATTTTGATAAGCGATATGTAGAGGCGATGGTTGACGACCACGAGAAAGACGTTAAGGAATTTACAGCGCAGGCGCAAAGTGGAACCGACCCGGATGTGAAGGCATTTGCAGCAAAAACTTTGCCGACGCTTCAATCGCATCTCGATATGATTAAAGGCATAAAAGACAGAATGATGAAATAGGAGACAAAATGGCACTGTGTGAGGTTTGCGGCAACGATTATTACTTGGCTTTTGAAGTCATAACGGCGGGAAACCGTCACGTTTTCGATTGTTTCGAATGTGCGATTCACAAATTAGCGCCCGTCTGCGCTCATTGCGGCTGCAAAGTTATCGGTCACGGCGTCGAAGCCAAGGAAAACTTTTTCTGCGGCGCCAACTGCGCAAAACAAGCGGGCGTTACCGGAGTTGCCGACCACATTTGGGGCAAAGAGCGCGAAACGGCGGAAAATATGGACAAACAGAATTGAGAAAATCGTGAGGTAATTGTGAGCAATCAATCCGCAAAATAGACAAGCGAGATGACGTTAATGCCGAAGAAGGCGAGCGTAAATACGGCGACGTAAAATTTGCCGACATGACGAATAACAAATATCCGATTGATACGCCCGAACACGTTCGCGCCGCCTGGAATTACATCAATCACATAGATAACGCCGCAAAATATGACGATAGCGAAGTCGAGACAATAAAAACTCGCATCATGCAGGCGGCGAAAAAACACGGCGTGGAAATCGGCGGAGACTAGCTTTGCAATTGTCAGTTCAATAAAAACACGGCGAACCGAATTAAAGTTCACCGTGTTTTTATTTTTATCTTTTAAAAAAAAGTATTATTAAATCATTTATTTTCAACTTTTAATTGCTTTAATTTTCTTAATTGTTTTCCTCGCCAGTCGCAAGAATCTGCCAAATGAAATTTAAAAAGGTTGATTAAAAGGTTTTCTATAACCGTCTGCGCTGTTGCGCTGCCTTTATGTTATTCCAATGCTTCCACCGCCACTGCCTATCTACAGGATTAGAAGTTTTGTGAACACCTAATTGAGTGGTTAATCGCAACTTGACGTAATAAAACAGAAATTTAGTTTTTTCTACCATAACAAATAGTGTTTTGAAATAAATTGCCTATCTACGGCGTTCTACTTCGCTATACGGCAAGATGCTTCCAACCCGATAACTTTTATTAGCCGCGCACGAATGCAGCACACACCCGCGCTCTAGATCAATCGCGATGATTCCTCGGCAGTGGTCGCAAGTTGCGTTTATTTCGCCGCGCAAAATAACGAGAAACGTTTTCAGAAACGCTTGTAAAAGTTTCATAACAAACACCTGCTAAAATCGCCTTTTTAATGTTAATATTAATAGAATCCTACATTATTCTTCCCTTGGCTATCCTCCTTTCTATGGGTATTTAATTATCTTGATTTATCCTTTTTAGCGACTATTGAGTGCAGTTCTCACATTCTTTATTAAACTATTGAATTACAGCTTCAATCATTAACGCATGAAAAACGACGTTCGCGCCAAGTTTGCTTTTGCGTTTCGCGATTTTTTACCGGCGGGGAGAAATCAAGATACAAATCGCGTTTGCCGTGTTTTAATTTCTTTTCTCGTTAAAATACTTTTATCATTTTGTATCTGCGTTGACAGTCAACGCAGATACAAAACATCTATAACTATGAGTAATTAAAATAAAATGAGATTTGAAGTATTGTCCGTGAAAGTGAGGTTTGACGGAGTTATTTGTGTGTTTCGTTATAGTTGTTTATCGAGTCTTTCTTCAACCCTTTCAAAATTTATCTTTTCAATCTCGTAACATATTTTTGTCGAAACTTAGAGACTTTCGGCGCAACGACTGCCGCGCAATAAGGTTGGTTCGGATTATTTGCAAAGTATTCCTGGTGGTAATTTTCGGCGATATAAAATTTATCGAACGGCGTAACTTCCGTTACGATTTTGTCGTCATAGATGCCTTCTGCTTCGATTTCCCGAATTGTTTCTTCGGCAACGCGCTTTTGCTCGTCCGAATGATAAAAAATTGCCGAGCGATAAGATGTGCCGATGTCATTGCCCTGCCGGTTCAACTGCGTCGGGTCGTGGACGGTAAAGAAAACCTGCAAAATTTCCTTTAATGAAATCTCTTCAGGGTTAAATTTCACCTGCACTACTTCGGCGTGTCCGGTCGTCTCCGAACAAACTTCTTTGTAGGTTGGATTTTCCGTATGTCCTCCCGAATAACCCGATTCGACCAATTCGACGCCTTGCAAATCGTCGAAAACCGCTTCCACGCACCAAAAACAACCTGCACCTAAAGTTACTGTTTCTAAATTTTTATTTTCCATGAAAGTATTTTAAACTTTTGCCGCCGCCGAATTCAAGTTCCCTTAGATTTACCGGTTGTCTTTTTTGATATATTCAATCGCAGCTTCGAGTTGCGCGTCTCGTCCGGCAAGCAAATCTTTTCGCGTTAAGTTCACCTGCATATCGGGAATGACGCCGCGACCTTCGATAACGATGCCTTTCGGCGTTCGCGGCTCGCCCGCAGCGTAAATTAAATATGCGCCGTTTGGAAGTTTCACCAAGTCGGCGTCCAAATCATCGCCTTCGGTTTGCTTGCCGATGACGACGGCGCGTTTTGCTTCCTGCATTCCCGCCGCGAATTGCTCGCTCGCCGAGCCGCTCAACTCATCAACCAGAATTGCGATTTTGCCGAGATACGGATTTTTCTGCGGTTTCGCTTTGTAATAAAAATCGTCGCCTCGGCGCGTTTTTGTTATCATCAATTGTGTTTCCCTGTCGAATAAAAAGCCTGCCATTTTTATCGCCACGTCGTCATCGCCGCCGCCGTTGCCGCGCAAATCAATGATGATTCCGGACGCGTCTTTCATCGAATAAATCGTCGATTCGATCTTCGGATTAAGTGCGGCGATAAAATTGCTGAAACGAATATAGCCGATGTTTTCAGCCAGGCGTTTCGCTTCAAACAAAGCGTGAAAAGAAACTCCGCTCACGATTTTGCTTTTGTCGGTGTTGGCGAGCGTGCGGCGTTCTAAAATGGCTTCGCGCAACTCGTCTTTCTCGTTCAAATACGAAAGTCGAAGCGTTGTGTTCGGCGCGCCTGAAAGTTTTAGCAGTGCATCTTCGAGCGTTTTAATCGGTTCGCCGTCAATTTTTTTGACGACGAATCCGCGTCTTATTCCCGCCTGTAACGCCGACGAATCTTCGATTAAGCGTGTAACGACAATTTGATTTTCGATTTCGCGCAAACTCAATCCGGTCACTGTCGGCGGCTGTTTTAACTTTTCGAGTGTTTCAGGCGTGAGAATTCCCATATGCGAAACTTTGAGTTCGCCGAGCATTTTGTTCAGCAATTGATGTAGCTCCGCGTTGGTCTTCACCTTCGCTGCTTGCGGAGCATAACGTTCGTGAACCTGTCTCCAGTCAACTCCACCGAAGTTTGCGTCAAAGTATTTTTCATTGACCGTCTGCCAAACTTTCTCAAAGGTTTTTTGCCGAATTTGCGGACTACTTTCCTTTGTAGTTTGTGCGGCAACAAAATTAAATGCGGAGATTGACAGGAAAATTACAGCACCAAGCCGCTGTATCAAAGGCTTAAATATATTTTTCATAAAGTTTCTCTTGAGTCGAAAATGAGGAAAGTAAACTTTATACGCCAATTGATTTAAAAAGGTTTGCCTTCGCCGAGGGTTTCGGATATTTTCTTCACAGCCGATTGTTCCTCCTGTTTTACTTGCCTGCGTCGTCTTGGTGTGGCAAAATTCATTTATCGTAAAATAATTATTGAACAATACAATTTAGCTAAAGGAGATTTTTTAAACGAATGTCAGAGAATGGAACTGTAACGGCGACCGAAGAGGAAAATAATTCCCTAACCGCCGACGCCACAAATGCGGGAGAAAATAATTCTTTAAACGCCGAGGCGAAAAATAACGATTCTGCCGCAGATGAAAGCACTGCAAATACAGAAGACGTTTCCTACCACGCGGTTGAAAAAGACGGGAACGTAACCGCAATTTGGGAAATGCAGGGACGAAAGCATCTCCGTACGATTGACCCGCGATCGGGCGAAGGCAAACAAATTTTGGCTCTTTTTGAAACTGCTGCCTAAATCAGCGATTAAAACATCATCATCTAAGCTATCGCAGACAGCAAAAAAACCCTTGCGTTTTTATGGAGAATGGAGTTAATATTAGCTGCATTTCAAAATAGACAGTTTGAAAGTTTCCGATTACTTTTCAGACTTTCAGACTTTCCTTGATATTCAAGGCAAAAGTACACAGAAGCAAAAAAGGTTTTACTCTTTGAACCACAGACGGAGGTTATCTATTATGAGAGACATTCTGTATGCGCTTTTAGGATTAGTTTCTGCCGGATTGGCAGCATACTTTTTATACAAATTTCAACACTACGACGATCAGACTTCTCTTCTTATCGGGATTCTTTTCGCTCTGGCAGCGATAGTTTTAGGCGGACTGTTTATGTTCGGCAGAGTTAATCAGCACGAAGATATTCACGTTACCGAATAAGAATTTTCCGCTCAGATTTCCGGCAGGCGATAAAATCTTTTCAAAAAATCTGAAATTGAATTTCAAATTACCGCCTGCCGGAAATTATCCTATTACCGCAAAACCAAAGGCGCAGATAAAGTTAATTTGCGTTTCAGAATTGTATTAAGTTTTTACAAATTTCCTTTCCTTTTCCAACTCCGAAAAAATGCCAAAACTTCTTTAAACAAGCAAATTGAGCTTAGTTAACATTTCTGCAAATTTTTATTTGCAAAGCTCTTTTTTAAGGTTTCGTGCATCTAAACAATTTACCGAAAATGAAAAAGTTTTGCGGATACGATATAATGTTGACAAAAATATAAAGATTATAGAATTTTATATTTTAGAATTAACAAAAAAGGTTGAAAAACAGATGCCGAAAATTGCAGATATTCAAGAAACACCGAATCCAAACGCCGTAAAGTTTATCTTAAAAGAACCGGTCAGCTTTGGCACTTCGCATTCATTCGACTCGAGCGACAAAGCGAAAGATGACAAACTTGCCGCTTCTCTTTTTGAGGTTGGCGATGTTGTTTCCGTTTTTTATATGGATAAAATATAGTTTTAGGCGGACTGTTTATGTTCGGCAGAGTTAATCAGCACGAAGATATTCACGTTACCGAATAAGAATTTTCCGCTCAGATTTCCGGCAGGCGATAAAATCTTTTCAAAAAATCTGAAATTGAATTTCAAATTACCGCCTGCCGGAAATTATCCTATTACCGCAAAACCAAAGGCGCAGATAAAGTTAATTTGCGTTTCAGAATTGTATTAAGTTTTTACAAATTTCCTTTCCTTTTCCAACTCCGAAAAAATGCCAAAACTTCTTTAAACAAGCAAATTGAGCTTAGTTAACATTTCTGCAAATTTTTATTTGCAAAGCTCTTTTTTAAGGTTTCGTGCATCTAAACAATTTACCGAAAATGAAAAAGTTTTGCGGATACGATATAATGTTGACAAAAATATAAAGATTATAGAATTTTATATTTTAGAATTAACAAAAAAGGTTGAAAAACAGATGCCGAAAATTGCAGATATTCAAGAAACACCGAATCCAAACGCCGTAAAGTTTATCTTAAAAGAACCGGTCAGCTTTGGCACTTCGCATTCATTCGACTCGAGCGACAAAGCGAAAGATGACAAACTTGCCGCTTCTCTTTTTGAGGTTGGCGATGTTGTTTCCGTTTTTTATATGGATAAAATGATAACGGTTGAGAAAGCGGACGAAGCCGATTGGGACGAGATTTTGCCCACGCTGGCTGTTCCGATTCGGGCGGCGGAATCAGTTGCAGCAAGTTCGGCGAACGGAAAAGCGGCGGCAGCAGCCGTAGGTGGAGCAATCGGCGCTGCGGTAAATGGCGATAATCCGGTAATTGCTCAAATTAATGAATTGCTTGACGAAAGAATTCGCCCGTTTCTGGCAAGCGACGGCGGCTGGCTGGAAATCCTCGATTTGGAAGATAAAACCTTAAAGATTCGCTACCAGGGCGCGTGCGGAAGTTGTCCGAGTTCTCTGACCGGAACGCTGATGGCAATTGAAAATATGATAAAAGACGAGATTGATTCGGAAATCGAAGTAGTTGCCGCTTAGTTTAGAAAACTCATTTCAACAAAAATAATTTTCTTTTGATGTAATTGTTGAAATAAAATTTACAAAAAAGTCGTTTGACATTTTATCAAACGACTTTTTTGTTGAGACGACAAAGTTAAGGCACAGACTATTTAAGGTAATTATCCGCAAAATTTTGCACAACCGGCGTCATACGCTTTTGATTCTTTATTCGACAATCTCAAACTGCACGAATTGCGTGGTGATTTTTTGCTTTTCTTTCGCCAGATTGTCAGTTACTACAATCTGCAAAACGTAATCGCCCGCTTGCATTTCCGTCCCCAAATTTAGCGCGCCGACAAATTTTATTCTTTGCAAATCGGTTTGTCCAACCGGGTCGAGCGCGATTGGTTTACCGTTGAGAATGAGTTTGCTGTCGCGAAAAATTCTGACTTGCGTCGTCAGCCTGGATTTTTGCGCGCCTTCAACTCTGGCGTTATAAATCTCCGAACCGTAGCGCAGAATAGTTCCGTGTTTGAAGCGTCGCAGAGAAGTGTCGGTCATTGGATTGCTTTGGTCGGCATCCGCCTTTTCCGTTGCGCCGTTTGAACCGGTCGTGTTGGTTTGCTGCAATTTGTTCCATTGCCTTAGCGTCAAATTTTCCAGCACAATTCCGGAAACGGTCAGTCGAGCTTTTTTCAAATTCGGAACTTCAATAAATTGATTTGCCGAGCCGACCTTTTCTGCCTGCGCGTCTCGAATTGCCACGCGAAGTTGATACGCGCCCGGTTTTTTTATTGGAAACGGAAAGTGATAAACAAAACCTTCGTTTAAGATTTTTTGATATCTTTCGGCTTTTGCCGTTAGCGTGTAAGACATACCGATTTGGTCGGCAACCGTTCCGTTGTCACCGTAAATGACGGCAATAACATCAAATACGGCTTTTTTACCATCGTCTGCTTCGTCTGTAAATTTCAAATCTTTGGCGTCGACGTGCAAAAGAAAGCGCACGAAAGAACCGTCCTTAGCGTCATTTCCGAAAAGCGCATTAAGACGCAGAGCGATACCGTTGACGGCAAACGGCGAAGTCAAGGCATTCAAAATTTGCTGGCGCGGTGTTTGATTACTCGGTTTTTTTATTTGCTCGTCGCTGACGCCGAAAAATCCGCTCCGGTACCGCACTCTTACGTCTTTTCGATTAACTTTGATTTGCAGTTTATTAAACCGTCGTGTTTTCGGGTCGAACGTATCGGCGTCCGGCTGATAACCGACTAGATAATAACTCTGGTCGTCGAGAATTTTGCGGATTCCACCGCTCAAATCGTTATTATTTATAATCGGAAAACCGCCCGTTTGCCGCGCCAGATAAACAAGACCTTCCTGCGTATCAAAAAGTTCGTTGCGGCGGTCGGAAAGTTTTTGCTCGGTTTGCTCGCCGGAAAGCCCGCCTGTATTGTCTTCCGCCGTCAATGCAAGGGTTTGCAAACCTCGCGGATCCATTGTATAAACGACGACCGAAGCGCGATTTGCCAAATCCGTTAAACGCCGTAGAGATTGTAAAATCCTCGAACTTTCGGTAAATCCGCTTTCGTCCTTTGTAAAAAGTTTGAAACCGTCCGAGAGCAGCATCACGCTTTTGCGTCCGGGCAGTTCCTGCATTCCGCGAATGATAAAATCCAACGCGCCGAGCGTTCCAGTGGCAAAAACGCTTCCCTGAAAATCACTGAAACTTTGGTCTCTGTTTCGTTCCGCTTCGAGTTGTTCGTCGCTTATATCCGCGCCGTTTGCTTTTGCTTGCTGGAGCGGAGTAGCTTCAATCGGCGCAAATGCTCCGATTTTCCCGTTTCCAGTTAAATTCCAGCGCACCTTTTCAATCGCCGCGTAAAGTTGTCGCCGGTCGGAAGTAAACTGCTGGAGCGCGCCGACGCCGCTGCCCGTGCGAATAATCGCCACCAGGTCGCCGTCCCGCATTTGCTCGTCGACGAATTTTTTCAAAGCGCGGCGCACGTAATGAACGCTTTCAAAAGACAGCGTTAAATCGTCGACGACGAGCGCAATCGTGCGCCGGACTTGTTCGGGACGCAATTGCGTCGGAGGAACAGGAACGGCGATTTTATCAGTTGTTCTGGCGACGGACGTTTCCGTTTGCGCCCGGATGTTTGAAATAAACGAGAAATTTGTGATGTTTTGTTTTTCGCCGTTTTCGTAAATCTCAATTTCCTCATGCTTTAAGTCAGTAACGACTTTTCCGCTTTTGTC
>MWYY01000025.1 GCA_002050355.1 Acidobacteria bacterium 28-9 | reverse complement strand
GCACTCACTTAAAAAGATTGCAGCGAAGAACGATTTGTTTTTCAAAGACCAAGAAAATGTTCGAAGCGGTGGTTAAACTTTATATTCATCAGATGAATTCCACCAGCATCTCTTTTGTTACATGACCTCTTCATTTAATTTTTTGAGTCCAACTTCTTCCTGAACAATTTGCAGAAAAATTGTTATTGTATCTGAATAAGGATTCTCCAGTATGGAAGCAACTACTACATCATTTTGCTCTTCACGACGAACTCTTGCGGGATTTGGATTAACTCTTAAACATTCAGCTAATAATTCTTGTGCAAACTTAGGATTCATCCAAACTGTTTTTGACCATTGCCATTCAAAATTACTGTTCTTGTAAAAAATTACTAAACCATCTTTCAGTCCTAAATTAGGCGCGAGAGATGCCAGCCTTCTAGCGACAAATAATTCGGATACTTTTGCCTTCTTAGCAATTCTTTTGATTACAGCCGATGTAATAGGAATTTCTGGAATGTAAGTTTTGGCAATTTTCTGCGGAAGAAGAATTTTGGCAGCAAAAGAATTTACCATTTTTTCCTCTTCATTTGTCGAACTTTGTAGTTCGAGCATTGATTCACCTACAACCGTGGGAATACCAAAAATCAAATGTCCGAGTTCGTGTGCAAGAGTAAAGCGCTGTCTTACTTCTGGAGCATTACTGTTAATCCTGATAATTGAGTGATTGCTAGTCTGAAGACACCAGCCATCACAATTCAACGGACTTCGCCAAACCTCAATTTTAAGAAACTCAGCAAGTTTTTCAGGCGCTTTAGGAAAGTTTTGTTCGGCAAATTCTAATGCGTATGCGATTGTAATTCTAGCCATTGCGTAGAGGAGTTATGCCAAGAATGTCTTGCATATCTTGGAGCAATGCTTCTTTGGTTTCAGCATTAAGGCTGGCTAAATTATTATTTCTAAATTTAACTTTTAATTCTGGATGAAGTGATAACAGTTTTGCTAAACGTCTATCAAGCGCACTTGAAACGATTAAATCCTCGGGCGTGGAAATATCTTCTCTAATGTTTTTTCTTGGTAAATCTTTTCCGCCAATAACTCCATCAAAAATTTCGTTTTCTTCTGTCATGGCAAATCTCCTTGTTTTTTAAGCCATGTAATAGCGGCTGATTTGGGTAATTCGTAATCAATTAAACCTGTAGTTGCTTGTGTCCAATCGGTGCGAACAAACCCTTTATTTTCGTAGAATTGAACGGTGCTTGAAGTCGGCAAAGATTGTAATGAAATTCGCCCTCCAAGCCCTGACTGATAACTTTCTATAACTGCCGAGTATAATAGCACAGTTCCTATACCTTTATGAAAAGGATTATTTGTTAGCCAATTCCGGTTTCGCGGTGCAGTCGCTAACCAGCCAACATAAACACTTCCTTTACCAATTTCAATTTTTGATTTCGCATCTAGCCGATACGCCATTGCGCCTTCCAAATATTGTTCCTGAGACAAAATAGCTATACATTCGTGCAGATTATTATTGCTGTAATCCATTACAATATCTTCCCAAATCCAATGTGAATCACGCTCCATTTGGGAAGCAGCGGATAATCCTGAATCATTCCACCAAATACCGTCAATCATTTTTCGCGCTAAATCTGCTGTCAGCGTGACAACTTGTGCGTCGACAGTCTGATTATTATCGGCGCGTAAAATTTGTATATGTTTTAAGATTCGCACCAAATTTCTCCTAAGATAAATATCTTTTTATTTCTTACAAATAATCGCAAAGTAGCTTGCCGCTTCCGGTTCGATAAATTCTTTGATTTGCCAATCAGTGTTTTCGAAAATGTTTTGCATCTCTTCAGGCGAAACGAAAAGATAATCGAACCATTCGCCGATGGATTTGCCGAAGCGGACGCGCATTCTGAGTTGTCCGCCCATTCTGCTGCGCCGTTTGTTTAAGCGGTGATAGGTGAGATGTTCCGGCTCGTTTGTGAGATAAGGGTTGCGCGTTTCGGCGATGATTTGCGCGTCGGGCGTGGTAATTCGGGAAAACTTTTTGAGAATCAGGCGTGCGTTGTCAAAATTTCCGAACAAGCCGAAGTTGTTGCCTAACATTTGGATTGTGTCGAAAGAATTTGTTTTGAATTTATCAACGTCTTCAATCGGTCTGATCAACGCTTTTTTCAAACCTCGCAACTTGCAGACTTTGATTGCGCCGGGCGAATTGTCTATTCCGGTTACGTCGAAACCTTTTTCCTGCAAATAAATGGCGTGTCGTCCCGCGCCGCAACCGATGTCTAAAGTTCTGCCCTTTGCAAATTCGACGGCGCGGCGTTCGAGCGGCGACCATTGGGCGTATTCGGTGAAATACAAACCGGCATCCGAGCCGGTGTCGATATAATCGTCGTCTCTTTCGATGATTTCAGCCGTCGCTGTTTGATGTTTGTATTGCGCTAGAAGCGTCTTGCCGTAAGCGTCTTGACTGGTTTTCATATCAATTATTTTTGACCGAAAATTTTACCAGCGATGATATGCCGGATGACCTTCTTTGACGATGACGAACAAACCTTTGCACGTCGCGCAGACTTTATCGTTTGCAATCAATTCGGCTTCAACCGTTGCGCGGTCTTCAGTTGAATCAACGACACGAGCGACTAATTTTATCGGCGCGTCAAACGGTGTCGGGCGCAATAATTTGACCGAATAATTTGCCGTTACGGTGCAGTCGGGCGCGTCTTTGCCGTTTTGTTTCATCAAAAAATGCGCCGCCGTCCAGTTTGAATGACAGTCTAACAGCGTTCCGACAATGCCGCCCGAAAGCATTCCGGGAAACGCTTGATGATGCGACTCGGCGTGCCATTCGCAAATCGTTTCTTCGCCGTTCAGAAAACTTTTTATTCGCAAACCTTTTTCGTTTGCCGTGCCGCAACCGAAGCAGACGCCGTTTGAGGAATATGTTTCTTGGAGAGATTTTTCGTTGTTCATAATAATTTAGGTTGTGTATTGAGTATAGTTTTTGATATTTCCGTCTGTTGTCCAATGCCACAATTCATCAAACTTTAGGTAATAATAATCAACAGATGATTTTGATTTATTGAAATAAACAGTAATCTTCTCGTCATTAATCGTAATATCAAATTCTTCAATCGGGTCATAAGTCTGAAGCGGTCTAAATTCGCCGTTGCCGTCTCGATGATTCCAAATACTTATTTTTACGCTATCGCCACCGCATCTCCATAATTTATCTTAAAAATATCCTTTGCTCAGAACTCGATGATAAAACATTTGAATTTATAAATCACTTGTTTTTGTTTAATAAACCTATGTTAGAATCTCAAAGCAAAACACCTCAAAACTTTCAAAAATTAGTGGAGAAATTTTATGCTGACGGTACTGGCAATTGTCTTTTTAGTCTGGCTCGTCTTCGGTTATTTTGCATACGGGCGTTGGATTGCACGACAATTTAAATTAAGTGACGAACGCGAAACGCCTGCGAATAAAATTAATGACGGCGAAGATTTTGTGCCGACAAAACAGTTCTATCTTTTCGGTCAGCATTTTTCGGCAATCGCGGCGGCAGGTCCGATTGCTGGTCCGATTATCGCTTGTCAAAGTTTCGGCTGGCTGCCGTGTCTGCTGTGGATTGCGCTCGGCGTGGTTTTAATCGGCGCGGTTCACGATTTTTCCGCGCTGGCTTCGAGCGTTAGGCACGGCGCGTCTTCGATTGCGGAAATTACCAGAGAAAAACTCGGCAACGGCGCGGGACGCGCGATGATGGCGTTTATCTGGATTGCTTTAATTTATGTGATTGTCGCGTTTACAGACATCACGGCGGGAACTTTTGTTTCTGGCGACGAATCTTTAATCGGCGAAAATCGCTTTAATCCGGGCGGCGCGGTGGCGATTGCTTCGGTGATGTATTTGGGGCTTTCGATTGTTTTGGGTTTGGTCGAAAGATTTTTGAAACCGCCGCTCTGGTTGACAACCATCATTTTTGTGCCGTTGACTTTTTCGCTCTCATATTTAGGAACGAAACTTTCGACTGTTTTGATTTTAGACCACACGACGTGGGCGATTTTGATTTTAATTTACTGTTGCGTTGCCTCCTTAGTTCCGGTTTGGGCGCTGCTTCAGCCCCGCGGTTATCTGGGCGGTTTTGTTTTGTACGCGGCGATTGCGGTCGGCGTTTTGGGCGTTTTCTTCGGCAGTTACGAAATCGCGCAGCCCGCGTTTAAATCGTTTGACATCGGCGGAATGACCGGAACGCTTTTTCCGTTTTTGTTTGTAACAATTGCCTGCGGCGCGTGTTCGGGTTTTCACGGGCTGGTTTGTTCCGGCACAACCTCAAAACAGATTGATAAGGAATCGCACACCAAATCGGTCGGTTACGGCGCGATGCTCGCCGAAGGTTTCGTCGCTTTTATCGCGCTCGTAACCATTATGATTATCACTTCGGAAGCGGCAAAAGGCGTTCCGGCAGGGAAAATTTACGGCAACGGCATCGGCAATTTTTTGACATTGCTAATTGGAAAGGAAAATTTGCCGTTTGCGATTACGTTCGGTGCGATGGCGTTTTCGACATTTGTTTTTGACACTCTCGATGTTTCCTTGAGGCTCGGACGTTATATCGTGCAGGAATTGTTCGGGTTAAAAGGAAGAATTGGCGCGATAATCGGAACGCTCGCAACAATTCTTGTGCCTTTTATTTGTGTGTTGATTGCGCCGAAAGGAAGCTGGAACGATTTTTGGACTTTGTTCGGCGCGTCGAATCAACTGCTCGCTGCTCTGACGCTTCTTTCAATCACGGCTTGGCTTTACGAAGCACGTCAGCGCATCGCTTTTACTTTGCTTCCAATGCTTTTCGTGCTGGTGATAACGCTCTGGGCTTTGGGCGGTCTGGTCCTCGGAAACTTCCGCGCGGCGAACGGCTTCGATATAAAATTCGTCAATGGTTCTGCTTCGCTCGCTTTGATTTTGCTCGCGATTTATTTAGTTGTTACGGCGATTTTGAAAATAAGAATCGAGAAAGGCAAAGGCTCGTTAGCGATTGAAAGTATTTGAACCGTAAAAATGTAAGAGAAAATTAACCGCAGATGCACGCGGATAAACACAGATTAGAAATGATTGAAAAGATGAGAATGCAAAAATGATTTTGTATTTATCCTAAAAAAATCTGCGTTTATCCGCGGTTATCTGCGGTTAATTTCTTACGCATTAAAATTAAAAAAATATGCCCGATTTTGAAGAAATTATTGAAGCCGAAGAAGTAATCAGCCCTGCCGAAGCCAGGTTTGAGCGATGGCGCAACCGGGCGGGATTTTTTCTCGCGCCGTTTGTTTTTCTGTTGATTTATTTTTCGCCTTTGAATCTCAAACCCGAAGCGCACAGTTTGGCGGCTGTTATCGCGGCTGTTATCGTTTTGTGGATTTGCGAAAGTCTGCCGATGCCGGTTACGGCTTTAATCGGCGCGGCGCTTTGCGTTCTTTTGAGAGTCGCGCCTGCCAAGGAAGTTTTCGCGCCGTATGCCGACCCGCTGATATTTTTGTTTATCGGTTCGTTTATTCTGGCGCGGGCGATTTTTCTGCACGATTTGGACAAGCGATTCGCTTACGGCGTGCTGTCTCTGAAATGGATTGGAGCGCGACCTTCGCGGATTTTGTTTGCGTTCGGCGCGGTTACGGCGTTTATTTCGGCGTGGATTTCTAACACAGCGACAACCGCGATGATGTTCGCCATCGGAATTTCCATCATCAATTTTCTGCTCGCGCAGGAAAAAGAAACAGGCGTAAAAATCAATCGCAATTACGCGACGGCATTGATGCTGATAACATCCTTTGCCGCATCCGTCGGCGGCTTGGCAACGCCCATCGGAACACCCCCGAACGTCATCGGTTTGGGTTTTATCAGGCAGCTAACGGGAACGGAAATTTCGTTTTTCAAATGGATGTTGATTGGCGTGCCGGTGGTTATTGTTCTTTACATTTTTCTTTATTTTTATCTGAATTATCTAGCGCCCGCCGGAGTAAAGGAAATCGCGGGAAGCGCGGAGATGATTCGGCGCGAAAAAGAGAAATTAGGCGCGTGGACGCGCGCTCAGAAATCAACCGTTATCGCTTTCGCCGTCGCTGTTTCGTTCTGGGTTTTTTCCGGCTTAATTGCGCTTTTCGTCGGCGACCAGAGCGAGATTTACAAAGCGATAAACACGCGCCTGCCCGAAGCCGTCGGCGCAATCGTCGGCGCGGTTTTACTTTTTCTGCTGCCGGGAAACCGTCAAGGCGAGCGGGCGATAACGTGGAACGAAGCGGTAAAAATCGATTGGGGCGTAATTCTTCTTTACGGCGGCGGATTCGCGCTCGGCGTTCTGTCGTTTCAAACCGGTTTAGCCGAAGCGATGGGCAGAAGTTTTACCGCCGTTTTACCGCCCAGCGGAGACTTCGGACTTCTTATCGCGTCAGTTATCGTCGCGGTTTTAATTTCAGAAACGACTTCAAACACGGCTTCTGCAAATATGGTTGTTCCGGTGGTGATTGCAATTGCCAAAGCACAGGGCGCAGACCCTTTGATTCCGGCACTCGGCGCGACTTTCGGCGCAAGTCTCGGTTTTATGCTGCCGGTTTCGACGCCGTGCAACGCGATTGTCTATGGTTCGGGTTATGTTCCTTTGATGAAAATGGTGCGTTACGGAATTCTGCTCGATATTTTCGGCGCAATCGTGATTATTGTGATGCTGAGTTTGCTTGCGCCGTTCTTGCGCTAAATTTTTAATTTCTTTTTGCCAAAACTTCGTCAAGCGTTCGCGTCGTGTTTTCCGTTACGCTGATAAAAAGTTCGCGCGGTGATTCGATTTGTCCCGTGACGGCTGGATTTAGCTGTTCGGGTTCGGATTTTTGATTTGACGTAAGCGATATTTCGGTCAAGCGCGAGATTTGACGAGTCAGCAAAAAGCAGATGCCGAAAGCGGTCGCCGCAAACAATAATGCAAGAATAGCAATAACCGTCGGGTCAGTATGATTGCCAATAAGTATCGCTATCAATGCAATGAAACCGCCCAATCCGGCGACTCCGACCCAACCCGTAGAAACCGAGAGACTTTTCAAAACCGAAACGGTCGCATCCGATTGCGTCGCCAATTCATTTTTGGAAACGCGATTGCCGCACCGATTACAGTAATTTAATTCGTCGTTGACTAAACTTCCGCAGGTTTGACAATACATCTCGCTATCTCCTTCAAAAAAGCTAATTTCGCGGCTTAATTTTTTCTTCGAACCATTCGGTCAGAGAATCGACCAATTCGATGTGGATGGGTTTGCCCTGCCACGCTTTAATTGTCCAAATAATCAACATCACAGTCGCAACGACCGAAAAAATATTTTTGCCCAAATCAGCCAAATCGGTAACGTGACCGACGCCGCTCAAAATTGACGTGACAATCAAAATACCGATATGCGCGGCAAGACCTTGCGCGGCGTGAAAACGCACTTTTGTTTCGCTTTTGGGAACAAGCAAAAGTTCGACAATGCTGGCAATCAACCCAATCCAAAAAGGCAGATAAGGCAAAGCAATCATTACGTTTTCCGGCAAGCCGACGTTTGCAACTTTGCGTTTTGAAGAAGTTTCCGAATCAGTGTTGAGTTTGTCAGTTTGAAAATTAGCTGGAACATTCTGACCGTTGAAAGGCGAAGAATATGATGAAAAATTTGCAGTGTTAAATCGGCGCGTCTGTTCTTCGGTCGGTGCGGCATTCGGAAATTGCCGCGTTTCCGCATCCGTAAGAAACGTAGTTTCAGCGGCTTGCGCCTCTTTTGCTCGCTGCGGAAATTCCGGGTCGAGCGGATTTGTATCGTATTTCTTTTTGCGCATCGTTTGTTTTTCTACGATATTTTATTCGGTTTGGTTCGGAAAAAGTTTAATCGCGCTAATTTCATCTCTACGAGATTTTGCTTTTCGCAATTTTGTTAGTATGAAGAGACCAAAAGGAACGGAAAGAAAGACAAATCCGCAATAGAAGAATACTTTACTTTTGAATTCAAGCACCTCAAGATTCCCGATAGTAATCGAATCGGCACAACTACCATCAAGACTGATACCATCAAGACCGCGACAGTCTCTATGTCCATTCAGCGCATCTTTGAATCCGTTTGCTGTATAGATTGAAAGCCCAAAACAACAAAATGCTATAGCAATTATCATCAACATTATTGCGGAATTTTGTTTCATACTTTCGTAAAAATCAGGACAAGAATAATGCTTGATTTAATTTTATTCAACGATTTTTATTCCCAATTCCTTGAGTTGCGCGTCGTCCACAACGCCGGGCGAATCCATCATCAAATCCTGCGCCGACGCGGTTTTCGGGAAGGCGACGACGTCGCGGATGTTGTCCGTGCCTTGCAGAATCATTACGATGCGCTCGATTCCGGCGGCAAATCCGCCGTGCGGCGGCGTGCCGTATTCGAGAGCTTCGAGAAAAAATCCGAAGCGTTCTCTGGCTTTTTCGGGTGTTAAGCCGAGTGCTTTGAAAATCAGATTCTGGATTTCGCGCTGGTGAATGCGAATCGAGCCGCTGCCGATTTCGTAGCCGTTGATGACAATATCGTAAGCGCGGGCGCGGATTTTGCCCAATAATTCAGTTTCGCCGTCTTCAATGGCGCGTTTAAATAACGGCACGTCTTCATCCATTAGAGACGTGAACGGATGATGCATCGCGTCGTAATTTCCGGTGTCTTCATTGTATTCAAACATCGGAAACTCCGTTACCCAGAGTGGTTTGTAGAGATTTTTCGCAATCAGATTTTCGCGCTTTGCAACCTCGACGCGCAACGCGCCAAGACTTGCCGCAACGACGCTCTTTTTGCCCGCGACAATCAAAACCGCGTCGCCCTTTTCGGCGTTTGCGGTTTTCGCTAATTGCTCAATCTTTTCCTGTCCGAGAACTTTCAAAAGCGAGGAAGTCAGCTCGTCGCCGATTTTTATCCAGGCAAGCGCGCCCGCGCCGTAGCGTTTGACGAATTCCTGCAATTCGTCTAATTGTTTGCGCGAATAATCAGCTTTGCCGCGCGCGACGACGCATTTTATCTCGCCTTTGTTTTCCAGAACCGTTGCAAACGGCACAAAATCCGTTTCACGCAAATCTTCCGACAAATCAGCCAGTTCCATCTTAAAACGCAAATCGGGTTTGTCGCTTCCAAATCTTCGCATCGCGTCCGCGTAAGTCATTCGCGGAAAGGGTGTTTCAAAATCAGCATCAATCAACGCAAAAACTTCGCGCATCACGCCTTCGAGCGTGCGGAAAACCATTTCCTGATTGGCAAAACTCATTTCGATGTCGAGCTGCGTGAATTCCGGCTGGCGGTCGGCGCGCAAATCTTCGTCTCTAAAACAGCGCGCTATTTGAAAATAGCGGTCGAAACCGGCAATCATCGAAAGCTGTTTCAAAATCTGCGGCGATTGCGGCAGCGCGAAAAATTTCCCGGTGTGTATGCGCGACGGCACGATAAAATCTCTCGCGCCTTCGGGCGTTGATTTCAGAAGAATCGGCGTTTCGATTTCGATAAAATCCCGCATTTCCATAAACTCGCGGATTTTTGCAATGGTTTTTGCACGCATTCGGATATTGTTCTGTAATTGCGAGCGGCGCAAATCGAGATAACGATATTTGAGGCGCAAATCTTCCGAAGCCAGATTTTCCGAACCGACAACTTCAAGTTGAAACGGCGGAACTTTCGCATCGTTCAAAATCAAAATCTCGCTCGCCTGCACTTCAATCTCGCCGGTCGGCAATTTTTTATTGATTGTTTCCGGCGTTCTGGCAACGACCGTTCCTTTGACGGCAATCACAAATTCGCCGCGCACGTTTTTCGCCTTCTCGTGCGCTTGATTAGCTGTTTCTTCGCTGACGACGATTTGCGTTAAACCGTAGCGGTCGCGCAAATCTATAAAAGTGAAAATACCGAAATCACGCTTTTTAGCCGTCCAGCCCATCAAAACAACCGCTTCGCCGACATTCGACGTGCGCAGTTCGCCGCAAGTATGCGTACGTTCCAAATTTCCCAGAGTGTCCAACATAATTTACAAATAAAATCTTTCCGCAAAAAATAAACTTTGAGGTTAACACAGAAAAATACAGATTAAAATTGGAAATTGTTATTATAAATTTGTGAGCAGCTGTGTTGGGATTTGTTTGATTTTTAATCTCCGGTCATTGTTTCCGGCGGACGGCTTGTTAAATCGCGCCAAGTCGTCGGATTACTGCCGTCGTCTAATCTGACCATCGAAATCGCTCCCGGTGCGGGACAAACAAGATAACACAAATTACAGCCGACGCATTCCTGCTCGTCAACAATCGGATAACGCAAGCCGTTTACTTCGGTAAAATCAATACATTGATGCGCGCCGTCTTCACAGGCGATGTGACACAAATTGCAGCGAATACAATTTTCAAAATTGACGCGGGCGACGGTTTTGTAATTCAAATCGAGCGCGCCCCAATCAGTTACGCGCGGAACGCTCAATCCGACAATATCATTGACCGACGCAAAACCTTTTTCGTCCAGATAATTATTCAAGCCGTCAATCATATCTTCGATGATTCGATACCCGTAGTGCATTACGGCTGTGCAAACTTGGACGTTCGACGCGCCGAGCAGTAAAAATTCAACCGCGTCGCGCCAAGTGTTAATTCCGCCGATGCCGGAAATCGGAATATTTATTTCCGCGTCTCGCGCAAGTTCCGAAACCATATTCAGCGCAATCGGTTTAACGGCAGTTCCGCAATAACCGCCGTGCGCAGCCATTCCGTTGACGTTCGGATACGGAATCATCGAATCAATATCGACGCCCATTACCGAATTTATCGTGTTTATCAAAGAAACCGCGTCCGCGCCGCCTTTTGCCGCCGCGCGTCCGGGCGGAACGATGTTCGTTACGTTCGGCGTCAATTTCACAATCACCGGCAAATTAGAAACTTCCTTGACCCATTCGGTAACCATACAAGTATATTCGGGAACTTGCCCCATCGCGGCGCCCATTCCGCGCTCGCTCATTCCGTGCGGGCAGCCGAAATTTAATTCAAAACCGTCCGCGCCCGTATCCTGCGCTTTTTTCACAATCTCGTGCCAAGCCTCGCGTTTTGATTCGACCATCAAGGAAACAATTACGGCATTGTTCGGATATTTCTTTTTACACTCGTAAATTTCTTTCAAATTCACGTCAAGCGGTCGGTCGGTAATCAATTCGATATTGTTCAAACCAATCATCCGATTCGCGCCGTTATCCAAAGAAGCCAGCCGCGAACAGACGTTAACAATCGGCTCGCCCAAAGTCTTCCAAACCGCGCCGCCCCAACCCGCCTCGAAAGCGCGTTCGACCATCGAACCCATATTCGTCGGCGGCGCGCTCGCCAGCCAAAAAGGATTCGGCGATTTTATTCCCGCAAAATTTACGCTTAAATCAGCCATACGATTTCACTCCTAAATCTTCCGCCGGAATTGCCGGTTCGTCAAAAGCGGCAGGCGTGATTGCAGGCATCTCGCCGTGAATTTTTTCAATGAACGGAATTTTCGCGCCCGCAAATTCAACCTGTTCACCCATTAAATTAAAATGAATTCCTTGCGCCGCGAGCTTTCCGGTTTGCGCCGCATCGACCGCTTCGCGCCCGCCGTTGACGCAATCGCCGCCCGCGAAAATACGCGGGTTTGTCGTCTGCATCGTTTCGGTATTGACGATGATGCGTCCTTTTTCGTCGAGTCTAACATCGGGAATTTGTGACAAAAACGAATGTTGTTTTTGTTGTCCGATGGCTTTGATAATCATGTCGCACGCAATTTCGATAACTTGATTTGAACCGTCCGTTTTCTCGCACCGCAAAGACAAACCGTTTTCGCCTGACAAAATCGCAATGGGCGCCGCTTGCCAGACAAATTCAACGCCGTCTTTTTTAGCGAGTTCATATTCGTATTCGTAAGCGGGCATTTCTTTCGCGGTTTTTCGATACACCATAAAAACTCGTTCCGCGCCCAATCTTTTCGCCTGCGTTACGGCATCAACCGCCGTGTTTCCCGCGCCGATTATCGCAACTATGCGACCAAGCGGAATGCTTTTCCAATCGCGCGTTTTTATTCGTTCGATAAAATCAAGAGCGTCAATTACGCCGTTTAAATTCTCGCCTTCGATGTTTAATTTATTCGTCGCGCCCAAACCGATAGCGAGAAAAATCGCGTCGTGCCGCGATTGTAAATCTTCAAACGAAACTTGGTTTTCGGTCTTTGGCTTTCGGTCTTCGGTCTTTGTGTTTGAAATGATTTCTGTATTTAGACGAAATTTCACGCCCAACCGCTCAATCTGTCTGGCTTCGTCAACCGAAACGATTTGCGACATTTTATATTCCGCCATTCCGTATGTGTCGAGTCCGCCGGGCAAAGGTTTTTTATCGTAAATCGTTATCGCATAACCGAGCCGCGCTAAATAAGCCGCGCAACTTAAACCTGCGGGACCCGAACCGATAATGCCGACGGATTTTCCGTTCGGAGTTCCCGCCGTCAAAACACCGCGCTCGTTTTGCATCACAAAATCCGTGGCGTAACGCTGAAGCCGTCCAATCTCAATCGGCTTGTCCATCAAAGTTTTCTCAACGCATGCGCCTTCACACAAGACTTCAACCGGACAAACGCGGGCGCAAGTCGCGCCAATCGGATTTGCGTCGAAAATCACACGCGCTGAACCTAAAAGATTTCCGCTCGCAATTTTTTTGATAAACGAAGGCACGTCAATATGCGTCGGACAAGCGCGTGTACAAGGCGCGTCGTAGCAATAAATGCAGCGATTCGATTCGAGAACCGCTTCGGCTTCATTCAAAGCGGGCGCGATATCGCGGAAATTGCGTTCGATTTGTTCGATGTTCAGCGGCGAATCGTGTATTAATGACATATATTAGAATTGAATAATTTAGTAGGCGTAATTACTTAAAAGATTTTTGCTTAGTCTGAAATGTTTCATAAATTCCCCAAATGAGAGCAAATGAGAGCAAAAAAACTTCCTAGTCCACAAAATAAAAACAACAGACTTATTCCTGCAACATCACAGCCGAGACAAACAGAGCCGTCGTAATAAGATTGAAGCGCTTCGGGCGTTCTCATTTCAGGCGGCAAGTCTTGTCTTGCCTGATATTCCAAATAATTAAAATAAATTAATAAAAGAATCCCAAAAGCAAAACTAAGCCCGGTTGAAATGACGCAAAATTTTCTAGCATCGTTCATAAGTTCTTAATCGTCGACAAGAACGCTGTAAGTATCCGAAGGACTGAATTGACGCGGGTGAAACCGTCGACGCAGGCAATTATGAATTCAACAACTTTTCCAAACTCTCCGGCACTAACCTGCCGCCGCTTTTTTCAATTTCATTTAATGATTTCCATATTGCTTTGAATCTGACATTCGCTTCCTGTTCGTAACCGTCAATTTCGTCGAGTTTATACAACGATTTGTCCGCAAAATCCGCGTCGAAAACAAAAACGATTTCGTGTCCCTGCTGCCCTTCGTAAATGAAAATATTTTCCAGCACGTCGAGCAATTGAACGTTCTCGATTTTAACGCCGAGTTCTTCCCCAATCTCTCGCGCAACCGCTGCTTTACTGCTTTCGCCATATTCGATTCCGCCGCCCAAAGGACGGTAATAATAATTTTGCTTTACCGTGTCGAAACCTTCTGAAACCAAAATTCGGTTTCCGTTGCGAAATAGGCAAATGGCAATTGGGCGAATGCGCGTTGTATCCATAAAGTAAAATCTTTACAAATCAAAGTTGAAACTTCTTAATCGGCAACCAGAACATCGTAAGTGTCCGGTCGTCGGTCGCGGAAGAACTGCCACGTATTACGGACTTCGCGGATTTTGTCCATATCCAAATCTGCAACAACTAGTTCGTCTTTATCGCGCGAGGCTTCGGCGATGATTTGTCCGCGCGGGTCGCAAAAATAGCTTTGACCGTAAAATTCGCCGATGTTCCAAGGCGCTTCGTAACCGACGCGGTTGATTGCGCCGACGAAATAACCGTTGGCGACGGCGTGTGCGGGCTGTTCAAGTTTCCAGAGATATTCGCTCAATCCGGCGACGGTTGCCGACGGATTAAAGATAATCTCCGCGCCGTTTAATCCGAGCGCGCGTGCGCCTTCGGGAAAATGGCGGTCGTAGCAGATATAAACTCCGATTTTCGCGTGTGCTGTTTCAAAAGTCGGATAACCGAGATTTCCGGCGCGAAAATAAAATTTCTCCCAGAAACCGGGCGCGACCTGCGGTATGTGATTTTTGCGATATTTGCCCAGATATTTCCCGTCCGCGTCAATGACCGCCGCCGTGTTGTAATAAATGCCCGTGATTTCTTCTTCGTAAACCGGAACGATAAGAACCATTCCATACTGCTTGGCGACTTCCTGCATAAATTTAACGGTTTTGCCGTCGGGAACTTTTTCAACCGCTTCATACCAGCGCGTTTGCTGTTCGGCGCAGAAATAAGGCGTCGTGAAAATCTCCTGAAAACAAAGCATCTGCACACCTTGTTTTGCCGCGTCTTCGACCATTTTCATCTGATGTTCGAGATTCGCCTTTTTAATTTCCGCAATCGGCGCGTCCGTCGGCGCGACATTCGCCGCTTGTATCAAACCGCATTTTATTATTCTTGGCATATTTACCTCTAATTTTATTTCTTCGGCTCGTTAAATTTCGCGTCATCAATCGCCGTGTTTTGTTTGACTTCCGTAATTTTCCGCGTCCAGATGCGTCCCGGAATTGACCAGCGCGTCGTGTATGGAATTTTCACTGCTTCGACGGCGCGGTAATCTTCATAATCAATTTGAATAGGATACGCGCCGATAATCGTTGGCGTGGCGGCGAAGCGACGAACAAGCAAGCCGGTTTGTTTGTCGAAATAAAGCCGCTCGCGTGCGCCCGAAGGCAATACGGCGCGAACGACGAAAACTTCTTTGTCGTTTATTTTATCAACTCCCGCGACTGTCAATTCTTTGTAAATTTCTTTTAGTTTCGCGGGCTGAAACAAAAATCGCGCGTCGCGTTTAAATTGTTCGAGTTCATCTTCGTGAACCGCCGTCGCGCCTCTGCCGCCGAGCGTCCAACTGTCCGCGCCGTTAAACGCGGTGCTGACGCTTGTTTGCGGAAAGCTCGTTACGACGAGCATTTTGTCCGGCGATTTGGCGAAAACTTCTTCGGCAATCGGCGCGGCGTCATTGACGGCGCGCGTGCCTTTTATCGTTCTGGTTTTAACTTTTGCAAGCGCGCCCGCGCCGCCAAGCGCTGCGACATATTTGTCCAAAACCTGGTCAACCGTCGGCATCGCGTCTTTCGTCTGATTAAAATTCGGACGCCGAAACAGATTTTCGCCAAGCGGCGTCATCGACGCCGGATGCGGTTTGCCGCCGTGGCAAGTCGCGCAGGAAACTTCCGTGCGCCCGCCGAAATAATTTTTATTAATTCCGACGGTCATCAAAATCATCTCGCGCGCCGTCTGTTTTTCTTCCTTATCATCTTTTGAAAAATCGCCCTGAACGTGGCAGAAATTGCAGTTTACGCCCAAGGACGACGACATAATCTCCATCGTTTTGATTAACTGTTCGGCGGGCAAATTTTTGAAAACCTGTATATTTTTATAAACTTCGGCGGCGGTTTTCTTCCCGTCGGTTTGTTTCGCCTGCATCTGACCGCTTCGCGTAAAGACAAACGCGCTGCCGCAAACGAAGATGAAAAGAACGATGATTTTAATTTTTTGCTTCATAATTTTTTAGCTAGTTATTTTTCCTGTTGATAAATCAAAGTTTTGCATTATATTTATCCGAATACAGTTTGCGGACTCATCTTCTTCATCCCAACCATAATCATACATATCAATCGCGTCTTTTAAACTAAGATTTTCGGGAAGCGCAATATATCCAAATCTTTCATCACGTTTTATAATGCCTTTTTCAGCTTCGGATAAATCTAAATATTGAATCTTATAAGTGCTATCGTCGCCCCAAATGCAACCTGCAACAAATCCGAAAGGAGAATAAAGCAAATCAGTTAAAGGACGATAAGTTGTGATAGTTTCGCATTCTTCTCCCGTATTAAAATTTGTAAAAGGAGTTTTACTTACAAATTCGGAAAGCGCGTTTTCTTGAGGATTATTAATTCGCGCTTTCCTGACTTCTTTTCTGTTTGTTCCCATCGCCCCTTTTGTTTCCGAGATTATTTCTTGTTCGATATAAGTTGGAACAAAATAATCAACAGGACAAAACCCCCCAGTGTCCGGTTCTTCGCCGCCAATGTCTTTGCAATTAGGAAGTTCCATTATTCTGGTTACAGTATAATCGGGAGAGTATAAAGCAAAATCTTTCCCGTCTTTTTGGAAGTAATGAAATGAATTGAATAATGTTGAATAATTTCTTTCGTATTCGCCAACTTGTTCTTCATTATCATTCTCAACTCGAAAAATACCGACTTTTATTCCGCTCCGAGAATTTGGGCGAGGTTCAATTACATCAACTTCTTTTGCAACATATTTCATCTTTTCTAACTGCTTGTTCATTGCAAATCTGCGACTAAATTTTCTCTTTCAATTTCCGGCGGCGCGGCTTTCATCAAAACGAAATGCGCGAGAAATAAAGCCTCATTCCTACGTTGCGTTTATTTGCATCAAAAAGGATAAATTCTCGACCAAAGTCTAAAACCAAAATTATCAATTTGCTCTATTTCCTTCTTTGCAGTGTCGCTTGCGATTTCCTCAGAATTACAAATACCAACAAAAGATTTGCCTTGTGAAAAAATAAGATAATCTTGTCCTTCTTTAAATTCGCTAGCCGTAGTTGAACAACCACAAATATACCAAGCGACAGAAATAAATTCTTGGGTTTTAGAAATATTTCCTTTGTATTTTTTCGTAACTTCAAAAGTTACTTTCGACCATACTTTCCACTCTCTCCAATTTTCTGGGACAAGAAGAATTTCTTTTTCTGAGGGAGTGTATTCAATTATCTTTGAAACTTTTCCGGTAAATACCGCGTCGGCTTCTCTGAATTGTTTTCTCAGAGGTTGACTTGAAATCGAACAGGCATTTGCCGATTGTAGAGAAAGTAAGAATGAAAACATTGCTAAGAAAAAAATTGTAAAACTAATTTTCATAATTAACCTCTTGAAAATCATTAGGCGGAAAAACTTTCATCAAAACGAAATGCGCGAGAAACGAAACGCCGAAGCCGACAAACCAGGCGTAATCATACAAAAATCTGAGAGTCGGAATTATCAGCCCAATCCACGCGAAAAAGCAACCTAAAATTGTCGCCATAACCGCTCGCCAATTCCAGCCGCTCGCATATCGGTAAACTCCTTTCGTGCGATACAAATCACCGAGATTCAAATTTTTGTTTCTGACAATCCAGTAATCGGCAATCAAAACTCCGGCAATCGAGCCTAAACCGCCCGAATAACCCAAAAGCCAAGAGAAAATATAACCGTTCGGGTCGGCGAGCAGTTTCCAAGGCTGCATCAAAATCCCGACGATTCCCGTAATCAAACCGCCGGTTCGGAAGGAAATAAGTTTCGGAAAAGCGTTGGCAAAATCATTTGCCGGAGAAACAACATTCGCCGCGATGTTGACGGATAAAGTTGCAACGACAATCGTGAACATCGAAACGGCAACCACGAGCGGCTGTGAAAATTGTCCGACCAGTTTCACAGGGTCCCAAAGCTCATCTGGCTTCATCTGCGGAAAGACGACGACCGCCGCCGAAGTTATAAGAATTCCCATCGCGGCAAAAATAACCATCGTCGTCGGCAGCGCGATGGTTTGCCCGACGACTTGCTCACGCTGGCTTTTTCCGAAGCGCGTAAAATCCGGCATATTAAGCGAAAGCGTTGCCCAAAAGCCAATCATTGCGGTTAAAGACGGAATAAAAATCGTCCAAAATTCGCCGAGCGTTTTGAATTTGTCTTCTTCATGCAAAAGAAAACCAACGCCGCCCGCTTGATATAAAATCCACGCCAGTAAAACCGCCGTCATCATAAGAACAAACGGCGCCGCCCAATTTTCGACGTGGCGCAATAAATCCATTCCGCGATAAATAATAAAGATATTCATCGCCCAGAAAATCAAAAACGAAAGCCATTCGGTCGTGGTGTGTCCGCCAATTGCGCCGCCGAGAATCGTTTGCCAATTCGGAATTATCGAAGATAAAAATATGTGAATCGCCTGTCCGCCAATCCACGCCTGAATTCCGAACCAGCCGCAGGCGACAATCGCCCGCATCAACGCCGGAAGATTTGAACCAATTGTGCCGTAGCTCGCCCGCGCAAAAACCGGAAACGGAATGCCGTATTTCGTTCCCGGATGTGAATTGAGTAGAATCGGCGCGAGAACGATGATGTTGCCGAGCAAAATCGTCAGAAGCGCCTGCCACCAATTCATTCCCGCCGAAATCAAGCCCGACGCCATCATATAAGTCGGAATGCAGTGCGCCATCGAAATCCACAGCGCGGCGTAGTTATACGTCGTCCAGTTGCGTTTCTCAACCGGCACGGGCGCGAGGTCTTCGTTGTAAAGCGGCGACGTTTTGATTGACTGCAACACTTCCGGCTGCAACTCGATTCGCCCGTCGGCGTGTTGGATTGTTTCGATATTTTCCATTAGCTTTCTCTAGAAAGATTCATTTGCCTTTTTATCAGCCAAAAAATCGGGTAGCTCGCCGCGATTAAAATTAGAGCGTAAAGACTATTTGATACGTCGCTGATGATAAAACCGATGAAAAGTAAAATTGAAATCAGCAGTAAAATAAAAGGAACGAGCGGATAACCCCAAGTCTTAAACGGGCGCGGCAAATCCGGTTCGCGTCGTCGCAGGACAAACAGCGCGATAATTAAAAGCACGTTCATCGCCACGCCGAAGAAAGCGTAGATGGCGAGCAGCGTTTCAAAAGTTCCGCTGAGGACGAGCAAAATCGCCATCAAAACCGAAACGATTAAACTCACCGTCGGCGTTCCGCCTTTGTTAACCGCGCAGGCTTTTGCCGAAAACAAACCGTCGCGCCCAAGCGCGTAAAGCGTGCGCGGCGTTTGCAAGATGCAGACGTTGACGATGGCAATCAGCGAAAGCATCGCCAGCAAGGTGACGATTTGCCCGCTTCGCGCCCCGAAAATCTGCTGCATCGCGTCCGCCGCCGCCAGTTTTGAAACGGCAAGCTGCGGAATCGGCAGAACGTAAAGCAGCGCCAGATTGATGAGCAGATAAATGGCGACGACCAGCAAAACTCCACCCATCAAGGAGCGCGGAATGTTTTGCGCCGGATTTTCGTCTTCTTCGGCAAAATAGATGACCGTATTCCAACCGCCGTAAGTGCCTAAAACGAGTTGGAAGCCTAAAACGACGGCGACGAATTGCGCGTAAAAAGTAATCGGAGCAGTTTCAGTCTGCGCCGCATTCGTCTGTTGACCGCCGCCGAAAGCGAAACAAACGACGACAAACGCGAGCAAAGCAATCGTCTTCAACAGGCTCATTAATTTTTGCGCGTCGCTTCCCATCTGCGAACCTTTCCAATTGAGAACCGCCAGCAGCAAAACGATGGCGACGGCGACACCGCTCACACCGATTGAAAAAGGAACAAGTTCGATTAAGTATTCGGCAAAAGCGATGGACAAAAAAGCGGTCGCGGCGGTGTTGCCCAGCCAATCGCTCCACCCGATGACAAATCCGCCGTAATCGCCGAAAGCGCGGCGGGCATAAACATACGGACCGCCCGCTGCGGGCAGCATCGTGGCGAGTTCCGCCGTATAATTCGCGCTGAAAAAAGTATAAACGCCGCCGAGAATCCAAACCAAAATGACAAGTTGCACCGAACCGAGCAGCGCGACAATCTCGCCCGGCGTGCGAAGAATGCCAACGCCGATTGTCCCGCCGATAACAACCGCCAAACCGAAACCCACGCCGAGAATTCGCAGAAGTTTATTTTTCTCTGTCGCTTGATTTTCGCTTGTCGCTTGGATTGTTTCCATTTAATTTTTCCTAAATATTCACATAAGTTCCGCGCTTCAAAAATTTCTCGTCGCCTTGCTTTCCTTTGTGTCTGCCGTTTTTAATAACGATTTATTTGCTACTTAAACTTCTTTTTCTTCAGCCACTCATCTTGTTTGACTTTAATTTCAGTTTCGTGTTTCAAAGAAGCCTTATCGAGCGCAACGTCGAGCGGACTTTTTTGCATCTCGTCGCCGAAACGCGGAACTGTCCTGTCGTCCAAACCATCTAGTATTTTCAGCCCGAAATTGACTGCTTCCGTCGCCGCTATTTGCCAGCCGTTGGCGTATTGCGCTCGACTCGCAAGGCGCGGCGAACCGAGATAGCCGAGCCAATCTTTCGACTGTGCTATTTGAATTAAATCTTCCATTTTGTCGCTGGTAAACGGCTTGGCGTTTTTGTAAGCGGGATTAACAAGGTCGGGACGCAAGGCGAGCATCATACTCGTTTCATCCATTCCGGCGTGAATCGGCAAACCGTCTTCCTTGCGCTGAGCGTCGGTTTTCTTTCCGTCCCAAGCGGTAACGACCGGCAGAAGTCCGGTGAGATTGACCATTCGCCCGCCGTATGAGTCGCGGAAATAATCTCCGGCTTGGTCGAGCGCGCGAACGTGATTCGGCGCGCCGTGTCCGTGAACGACGAAAATCCATTTGAATTTCTGCTCACCCAATTCGGTTGCCAAATCCATAAAAACCGAGCGCAGAGTTTCAAAGCGAACGGCGTAAGTTCCGGGAAAATTGAATTTGCCGCCGATGTCGTTCGCGCCGCTGTTTCCCAAAGGAATTGTCGGAAAAATCACGACCGACCAGCCCTTTTTTGCCGCAATCGCTTTGGCAAGTTCCCGCGTTACCTGTTCATTCCAATAACCGTCGGTGAATGTCGGCAAAAAAGAGCCGTGTTCTTCGACGATTCCGCCCGGCAGAATAACCACAGTTTTCTCTTTATTCAGCCGTTTGATTTGCTCGACATTCATTTCGGCAATGCGAAAGATTTGAGCATCGGCGACAAATGACAAAAGGAAAATACTAAATATTGATAAAATAATTTGTTTCATCTGAATAAGCCTCTGTTTAAATGTTGACCCACGTTTCGCATTTCAAAATCTGCCCGTCGCCAGCCTTTCCTTTATGCTCGCTTATGCTCCCCGTTTTCAATCACGGAATTTTCTCCTTTCGTTGCGTTCTTCGCGCGCTGACTTTATTTGTTGGGAAGCCGCGAAGAATGCGAAGCCAGAAGCTGCCATCTGCCGCTCCGCCGGATAAAAGTATCGGTGAAAAGATAACCGCGCTTGCGGTCAGTGAGATGCTGTGCGCCGCCAACTTCAAATGCCGCTCCGGTAACAATCGCCGTTTTTCCGGCGACAATCACCTTCATATCGCCGAGCGTCGAAGATTCGGGCGTTTGTGCCGAGTCAACGGTGTCGGCGATTTCCCGTGCTTTGTTTTTAATTGTGCCGCTTGTCGGATGCGTTGAAATAAACTCGTCCGCGAAAAAGCGTTCGAGCCAAGCCTTATCGCGCTTCAACGTAGCCGTCACCCAATCGCGCTCAAGCTGCATCAGCTCCTTCGCGGTTTTATCATTTTGGTTTGTTTGACATAAAACCAAAATCGGCGTTGCGACCAATAACAAAACTGCGATTAAAATAGTTTTCATAATTTTATACACCTCGTTTTCTCAAACATTCACGCAAGTTCCGCGTTTCAAAAATTGCCCATCTCCTTGCTTTCCGGTGTGTTCGCCGTTTTCAATCACGACGCGCCCGCGAGATAAAACCGTTTCGACTTTGCCTTTTACTTTCCAGCCTTCGTAGGAAGAATAATCCACGTTCATATGCTCGTTCGCAACACCGAAAGTATGTTCTCGTTCCGCATCGAAAATCACGATGTCGGCATCAGACCCGACGGCGATTGTGCCTTTTTTCGGGAACAGCCCGAACATCTTCGCGGCGGCGGTCGAAGTCAGTTCGACAAAGCGATTCAGGGAAATTCGATTTTCGACGACTCCGCCGTTGTAAATCAGCGACATTCGATTTTCTACGCCGGGCGCGCCGTTCGGGATTTTTGAAAAATCATCTTTGCCTAATTCTTTTTGTTCTTTCATACAAAACGGGCAATGGTCGGTGGAGATGACTTGCAGGTCGTCCATTTTCAAACCTTTCCACAATTCCGCCTGATTGTGTTTTTCACGAAGCGGCGGTGTCATCACATATTTCGCGCCCTCGAAATCTTCGCCGTAATCTTCGATTGAATGAAAAAGATACTGCGGGCAGGTTTCGGCAAAAGCGGCGATGCCTCTGTCGCGGGCTTCGCGGACTTTGTTCAAAGCGTCCGTGCAAGACAGATGCACGATATAAACGGGCGATTCAGCCATTTCCGCAATCGCAATCGCCCGATGCACGCCTTCGGCTTCGGCAATCGTCGGGCGCGTCAGAGCGTGATATTTC
The DNA here is from genome assembly GCA_002050355.1 of Acidobacteria bacterium 28-9. GTDB lineage: Bacteria > Acidobacteriota > Blastocatellia > Pyrinomonadales > Pyrinomonadaceae. Next base: position 1,689 of record MWYY01000025.1, on the reverse strand, counting down.
GGCGCGGTTCGCCCGGCGGCGAGTGCGCGTTTGATAATTTCATTTATCACAATTCCGTTTTCGGCGTGCATACAAATCAAGCCGCCGCGATTTCCCGCCGCCGACATTGCGCGAAAAATCGTCGCGTCATCCGCCAGAAAAACGCCCGGATAAGCCATAAATAATTTAAAGCTCGTGATGCCTTCGTCCATCAATTGATACATCTCGCGCTCGTCGCAGTCTTCAAATTCGGTCGTGATAAGGTGAAAACCGTAATCAATCGCGCATTTGCCTTCCGCCTTTTTGTGCCACGCATCGACGCCCGCCGTCATCGCTTCGCCTTTGGTCTGCACGGCGAAATCAATAATCGTCGTCGTCCCGCCAAACGCTGCCGCGCGTGTTCCGGTAAAAAAATCGTCCGACGAATATGTCCCGCCAAACGGCAATTCCATATGCGTATGCGGGTCAATGCCGCCCGGAATCACGAGTTTGTTTGCCGCGTCAATCGTTATGTCGGCTTCGATGTCGAGCGTTTTGCCGATGACGGAAATCTGTTCGTCTTCGATTAAAATATCCGCGCGGTAATCGTCAACCGCCGTCACGATTCGTCCGTTTTTGATTAGTGTTTTCATAATTTTAATTCAAAATCTATCTTTTAAAGATTACTGTAAACTCAGCCTAGGATTTCGATAGAATCGCCAGCCGTCAGAATTCCTTCGACCAGAACAGTGCAGTAAACGCCGGCGTTTGCTTCGTGCAATTGAGCGACATTTTTTAGAATTTGCGGGTTGTGTTCGCCGGTTTCGGGGTCGAGCGAAATCGCTTTGCAGCGCGGGTCGCGTTCCAAAACCATAATTTCCGCCTTTTCGCCGATTCGCAGTCGGCGACCAATTAATTTGTCTTCACCGAAACCTTCGTCCGAATTTAGATTGAAATAAATGTTCGCCCGAAACCGCCGCTTATCAAGCAAGATGTCCAATTCCGTTTCAATTTGCCTGATGGTTTGCTGACTGATTAGCGAAACCGGGCGGCAATCGGTCAAAGCTCTATCCGAACGCGCGAGTGATAAATCGTGTTCGCCGCGCAAATTTTCGCCAAGCATCTCAAGCAATGCCGGGTCATCAATCGAAAATGTTTTTCCCGACGTGGTGATAATGTTCAAATCAAAATCATTTGTATCGGCATTTGACGGCGTTACGCCGGGCGCGATGCTTGCCGCTTCGCTCAAGTTCGGCGGTTTCAAAGACCTTTCAAAATGATGAAAATGCGGTTGACAACGCAGCATTTCGGGCTGCACATTACCATTTAAGTAGGGAAAACCTTTGCGGGCGGCGGAATCTTTAATCGCATAACAGCGGTCGCCGTAAAAGCCGGAAAATCCCATAAACGCTTCGGGCAATTCCTCGCCTCTCATACCTTTAACCGGATAACGCCACAAACTTTCGACCGTTCCAATAATTTTCATATTTTAATTATCCGTTTATTCTCAGTTAGTAAGCGTTTTGCCAATCATCGAGACTCTCTCGTCTTCGATTAAAATGTCCGCGCGAAAATCGTCAACCGCCGTGACGATTCTTCCGTTTTGATTAGTGTTTTCATAAATTTTAAGTCAACAAAATTTCGGTAAATCCGGCTTTTTCCGCCGATTTCGCCAATCGCTCATCTGCCGTAATAAACGGACGACGACGCGGTTTTTCCTGACACCAGACG